>NZ_AP018560.1:1285000-1885000 GCF_003967035.1 Aerosticca soli
GCGGATGGTCTCGCCGTTGACGTAGCGGTTGGTCAGGATGAAGGCGACCGTGTGCGCGAATTCCTCCGGCCGGCCCAGCCGCGCAGGAAACGGGATCGAGGCGGCGAGTGACTCCTGCACCTGCGGCGGCATGCCGTCGACCATCGGCGTCCAGAAGATGCCCGGCGCGATGGTCGCCACGCGGATGCCAAAGCGCGCCAGCTCGCGTGCCATCGGCAAGGTCATGCCGACCACGCCGCCCTTCGACGCCGAATACGCGGCCTGGCCGATCTGGCCTTCGTAGGCGGCCACGCTCGCCGTGTTGACGATGACGCCGCGCTCGCCGTCCTCGCCGGGCGCGTTGTGCTGCATCAGCGCCGCGCCGGCCTTGGCCACGTTGAAGCTGCCGACCAGATTCACCATCACCGTGGTGCTGAAGGTGCCGAGCGGCATCGGGCCGTCCCTGCCGAGCACACGGCCGGCGCCGATGATGCCGGCGCAGTTGACCACCACGTTGAGCCCGTCCATCCATTCGCGCGCGGCGGCCACGTTGGCGGCGACGCCGTCCTCGCTGGTGACATCGGTACGGAAGAAACGCGCGCTGCTGCCGAGCGCAGCGGCCGCGTGTCCGCCTTTGTCCTCGTTGACGTCGAACAGCGCCACCTTCGCGCCGTGCGTGACCAGATGCTGTGCCACCGCATGGCCGAGGCCGGACGCGCCGCCGGTGATCACCGCCTTGACCTGTGCAAGCTCCATGGAGTTCACTCTCTGCATTCGAAGGGTTGGATCGATCATTGTAGCGGTGCGGATGCGCCGCGACGGTTTCCACACCGGGAGAAAAACCATGCGCATGCCTGCCGTTTTCGCGATGGCTTTGCTTGGGTTTGCCGCGCCACCCCTGCTGCTGCCGGACATCGAGGTGGCCAATGCCCAGGGCCGCGGGCACGGGCACGTGGACCATGATCGTGGCGGTCCGGGTGACCACGGACGCGGCCCACCACCGCCGGGCATGCATGACCGCGGCCGGCACGAGGGGTGGTACAAGCGCGGCGGCCACGTGCCGCGGGAATACCTCGACCGGCGCTACATCGTGGTCGACTGGCGCCATGCCCATCTGCGCGAGCCGCCACACGGATGCGCCTGGATCCGCAGTGACAACGGCGATTATTTGCTGGTGGCGCTGGCGACCGGCGTCATCATCGACATATTGACGCATTAGTTCCCCGCGGGCGGGGCGGATTTCAGACTGCTTTCCGCAGATCGGCGAACGGCACGGGCGCCGCCGGCGGCGTCGTGGAGGGCGCGAGTGTCTTCTGCCACACGCCCACGTCCCACCAGCGCCCGAGTTTGTAGCCGGCGTCGCGCCAGCGGCCGGCCGGCACGAAGTCGAGCGCCTCGTGCAGTGCCACGCTCGCCGCGCCGGGCAGGGTGATGACACCCATGGCCTGGGTGAAGCCCTGCCGATGCAGGACGTCGAAGAGCGCGCCATAGAGCCGGCGGGCGATGCCGCGGCGTTGCGCGGCGGGATCGACGTAGATCGAGGTCTCGGTGATCCAGTCGTAGGCGGCGCGTTCGCGAAAGCGTCCGGCGTAGGCGTAGGCCAGCACTTGCCCGGACTCCTCCCAGACCAGCCAGGGATAATGGCGCATCCGGGTTTCGATCCTTTCGCGCATCGCCGTCAGGCTCGGGACCTCCGTCTCGAAGGTGGCGGCGCCGTGGGCGACGTGCGGCGCATAGATGGCCAGCATCGCCGGCGCATCGCCGGGCGTGGCGGTGCGGATCATGCCAGGTGCTTTTCCATGCACACGCCGCGCAGAGATCCGAACGGCGGGCAGCGCCGGTAGCCTGCGCGTTCGTAGAGCTCGATCGCCGGGCCTTCGGTGGCACTGGTTTCCAGGCGCACGGTGTCGCCGCCGTTTTTGCGGATCTCGCGCTCCAGCGCTTCCAGCAGCTGCTTGCCCAGCCCGAGCCCACGGCAGGCCGGCAGCACGTACATGTGCTTGAGTTCGACATAACCCGGATGCGCGGCGCAGGCGCCGCAGGCGATCGGCACGCCATCGACCCGGGCGGTGAGAAAGGTGACGCCCGGTCGGGTGAGCTCGGCGAGCAGGGTGTTCCCGGCACGGCCGCTCTGGGACAGGCCGTCGCGCCGACCCAGTTGGTCGATGAGCGGCACCAGGTCCGGCGCGGCCGGGTCGTCGATCGCAAATTGCAGCAGCGGGGGAGAAGGCATCGTGGCGGAGGCCGGTGGGGGCGGCGAAAGCGTGGGTGGGGTGATCAGAGTGCGCGCAGGTAATAGCGGTCGCAACTGAAGTGCCCGGTGCCGCCGAGCGGGGCGGCAAGCTCGGTAAAACCGTGGCGGCGGTAGAGCGCCTGCGCGGCGTCCATGCCGGTGAGCGTTTCCAGATACATGCGACGGAAGCCGAGGCCGCGGGCCGCCTCCATGCAGCGCTCGAGCAATGCCGAGCCGGCGCCGATGCCGCGCGCCTCGGGCAGGAAGTACATCTTGCGCAGCTCGCAGAGGTCGTCCTCGCCGCCTGCGAGCGGGGCGACGCCGCCGCCGCCGGCCACGCGACCTTCGAGCGTCACCACGAAGTAGGCGTGCCGCGGGCGGCGATAGGCCGCGCACATCGCATCGACCTCGGCATCGTGCAGCGCAAAGCCGGGGCCGTCGGCGCCGAATTCGGGCATCACGCGGCGGATGATGGCGGCGACGGCGGCGTCGTCGCCCGGTGCGATCGGACGGATCTGGAAGGGTGTCGTCATGGCTGGGCAGGGGTGCGGAAGAGGGTGCCGTCTTTCATCACCAGCAACGGCCGGGCCAGCGCCTCGATGTGCCGGTCCGGCATGCCGGCGAAGGCGGCGAGGTCGGCGCGTAGGCCGGGCGCGATGCGGCCGAAACGGTCTTGTTGACGCAGGATGCGTGCGGCGACATCGGTGGCCGCATGCAGGGCCTGCACCGGCGTCATCCCGGCGGCCACCATCGCCGCCGGCTCGCGCCAGTTGTCGCCGTGTGCGAACACGCCCACGTCGCTGCCGTTGCCGACGGTGACGTGGGCGGCAAGCGCGCGCTCAAGGGCGTGCATGGCTTCCTCGATGCGCGGTGTCGGCGGATCGATGCCGGGCCGGTAGTGATGAAAGTAGGTCTCGGTGGCGATCACCGCCGTCAGTGTCGGCTGATAGGCGATGCCCTTTTGCGCAAGCAGCCGGAAGGTCGCCGCGCTCGCGCCGTAGCCGTGCTCGATGCTGTCCACGCCCGCCTCGGCCGCCATGCGCACGCCCGCATCGCTGGCCGCATGTGCGGCGACCGGCCGGCCGAGCAGGTGCGCGGTCTCGACGATGGCCTTGAGCTCCGCGGCGGTGAAGGTCGGGACGGTGGCCCCGTCCGGACCGACCCGGTAATCGGCATAGAGCTTGATCCAGTCGGCGCCGCGCGCAGCCTGTTCGCGTACCGCCGCCATCGCCTGGTCGACACCGCTCACTTCCTGCGCGCCGCCGGGCAGCGCGAGATCCGGACGGAAACCGCGCGGGCCGGGTCCATAGCTGGCGGTGGCGACGATGGCGCGGGTGGCGACGAAGAGCCGCGGGCCGGGGATCAAGCCTTGCTCGATCGCGTGCTTGACCGCCACGTCGGCAAAGCCCGCGCCTTCGGTGCCGAGATCGCGCAGCGTGGTGAAACCGGCGCGCAGCGTGGCCCTTGCGTGTGCGGCGGCCTCCAGCGTGCGGTAGTCCTGCGCCTCGGTGAGCACCTGGTCGTTCCACGGGGTCTCATCGTATGGATGCAAAAAGAGGTGCGCATGCAGATCGATGAGCCCGGGCGTGAGCGTCGCGCCGGGAAGCTCGATGCGGCGCACGCCAGGCGGCGCATCGACGGCGGCGCGCGGCCCGACCGCGACGATCACGCCCTCGTGTACCCGCACCGCCCAGCCCTCGTGCACGGCGTCGCCTTCGCCGGTCCATATCCGCGCGGGCAGCAACAGCACGTCGCCGGGCGTTTCGGTCGCGAGCTCCTGCGCCGGCGCCGGCAGGCTCAGACCGAGCAGCCAGAGCCACAGGCAGACCGGCCATGCCCATTTCCGGCGTTTCGTCGCCGTATGTCGTGACGGGCGCATCGGTCAGGCCGCCGTGCGCGCGCGGGTGACGCGGCTGGCGGTTTCGCGGCCGAGCCGGGCGGCGAGCCAGGCGCCGACGGCGACCAGCCGGTCGAGATCGACGCCGGTGTGCAGGCCCATGCCGTGCAGCATGTAGACCACGTCCTCGGTGGCGACGTTGCCGCTGGCGCCCTGGGCATACGGGCAGCCGCCGGTGCCGGACACCGCGCTGTCGACCGTGCGCACGCCTTCTTCCAGGCAGGCGAGGATGTTGGCCAGCGCCTGGCCGTAGGTGTCGTGGAAGTGCACCGCGAGCGCGCTCATCGGCACTTCCTTGGCCACCGCGCGCAGCATCGCGCGCGCCTTGGCCGGCGTGCCGACGCCGATGGTGTCGCCGAGCGAGACCTCGTAGCAGCCGAGCGCATGCAGCCGCGCGGCCACGCGCACCACGTCGGCGACCGGCACCTCGCCCTGATAGGGGCAGCCGAGCACGGTGGAGACGTAGCCGCGCACCTTCACGCCGTCGACGCGCGCGCGTTCGATCACCGGCTCGAAGCGCTCGATGGACTCGTCGATCGAGGCATTGATGTTCTTGCGGCTGAATGCCTCGCTGGCGGCGGTGAACACCGCGATCTCGGTGACGCCGACGCTGCGCGCGCGCTCGTAGCCGGTGAGGTTGGGCACCAGCACCGGATAGCTCACGCCGGGCACCTTGCGGATGCCGGCATAGACCTCCGCCGCGTCGGCCATCTGCGGCACCCATTTGGGGCTGACGAAGCTGGTCGCCTCGATGGCCTTGAGGCCGGTATCGGCCAGCCGCTCGATGAGCTCGATCTTGGTCGCCGTGGGCAGCAGGGTCTTCTCGTTCTGCAGGCCGTCGCGCGGGGCGACCTCGACGATGCGCACGTGGTCGGTGGCGGGTTGGGTTGCAGGCATGGTGATGGCTCGATTTGGCAGGCGGCGCGGGTGGTCGCTCGGGTTTTCAGGACTCGGCGGCGAGGGCGAGCAGCACCGTATCGGCCTCGACGAAATCGCCGGCCGCGGCGGCCACGCGTTCCACCGTGCCGTCGCGCGGCGCCTTGAGCGAGAGCTCCATCTTCATCGCCTCCATCACCATGAGCTCCTGGCCCGCGCGCACCGTCTCGCCGGGGGTCACCCGCACCAGCACGACGCGGCCGGGCATCGGGGCCCGCACGTCGTTGGCGCGGGTGTCGTCGCCCGCCGTCCAGGTGAACGCGGCGACGCGATCGAACGTCCAGCGCCGGCCGTCGATGTCGTGCAGCCGCACATGCTGCGCGTCCGCCCGCGCGGGCAGTCGCAACGCCTCGTCGTCGAAGCGTGCGCCGAGCACGCGGCCGTCGAGGCGCGCGCCGCGCACCTGGCAGGCGATGTCGTCGTGCTGCATGGCGTAGTCGCCGTCATGCCCGCTGGCCTCGACCGTATGCCGTGCACCGCCCAGCGCCAGCGCGATGACGCGCCGGCCGGCGTGGCCCATGCGCCAGGCGTCGGCACGCGCCCACGGCGAATGCGGATCGGCCGGGTCGGCCTGCGCGTCGGCCTCCTCGCGCAGCAGCGCGGCGGTGGCGGCGGCGAACAACACCGGCGCCGGCGGCGGCGTGTCGCCGGCGAGGAACTCCTCCAGGTGCCGATCGAGATAACCGGTGTCGATGCGGCCTTCGACCACCACCGGGTGGCGGATCAGGCGTTCCAGGAAAGCGACGTTGGATTTGGGCCCGGCGATCTCGCACTCGGCCAGCGCCTCGCGCAGCCGCGCCAGCGCCAGCGCGCGGCTTTCGTCCCACACGATCAGCTTGGCGATCATCGGATCGTAGAAGATCGTCACCGTGTCGCCTTCGGCCACGCCAGCGTCGATGCGCACGTGCGGCGACGGCGCGGGCAGATCCAAGCGCTGCAGACGGCCGGAGCCGGGCAGGAAGTTCTGCTCCGGATCCTCGGCGTACAGGCGCACCTCGATGGCATGGCCGCGCGCGCGGATCGCTTCCTGGGCGAGCGGCAAGGGCTCGCCGGCGGCCACGCGCAGCTGCCATTCGACGAGGTCCAGCCCCAGCGTCATCTCGGTGACCGGATGCTCGACCTGCAGGCGCGTGTTCATCTCCATGAAGAAGAACGCGCCGTCCGGCGCGACGATGAACTCCACCGTGCCGGCGCCGACGTAATCGACCGCCTTCGCCGCGGCCACCGCGGCCTGGCCCATCGCGGCGCGGCGCGCCTGGTCGAGGAACGGCGAGGGCGTCTCTTCCAGCACTTTCTGATAGCGCCGCTGCGCCGAGCATTCGCGCTCGTTCAGGTGGATGACGTGGCCATGATGGTCGCCGAACACCTGGAACTCGATGTGGCGCGGATGCTCGACATAGCGCTCCAGGATCACCCGCGCATCGCCGAAGGAGGACTGCGCCTCGCGCTGCGCGGCGGCCAGCGCGTCGGCGAAGTCGCCCGCACCGCGCACGATGCGCATGCCCTTGCCGCCGCCGCCGGCCGCGGCCTTGATCATCAGCGGAAAACCGATCCGCCGCGCCGCGTCGGCGAGGAACTCGGCGTCCTGGCGCTCGCCGTGATAGCCCGGCACCAGCGGCACGCCGTGGCTTTCCATCAGCGCCTTGGCCGCGGCCTTGGAGCCCATCGCCTCGATGCTCTCGGGCTTGGGGCCGATGAAGGCGATGCCGGCCTCCGCGCAGGCACGCGCGAAGGCGGCGTTCTCGGAAAGGAAACCGTAGCCGGGATGGATCGCCTGCGCGCCGCTTCGCCGGGCCACGTCGAGGATGACGTCCGCGCGCAGGTACGATTCGGCCGGACGCGGCCCGCCGATCGGCCACGCCTCGTCGGCCAGACGCACGTGCTGCGCATCGCGGTCGGCCTGCGAATACACCGCGATGGTGCGGATGCCCAGCCGCCGGCAGCTGCGGATCACCCGACAGGCGATTTCGCCGCGGTTGGCGATCAGGACGCGATCGAACATGCGGGACTCCGACGGCGGCAGGTTGCGGTCTGCAAAACTAACAGAAACCGCGCGCCTCAAGCCGATCAGGGCGATGTTCCACGCAGCCGGGCTTTACCGTCATTGGGCCACCCATCGGCCGATCAGCACGCCGAGCACGCATCCCATCCAGGCCTCGTGCGCCAGGGGCATGCCGGTAAACGTGCGCCACGGCGAGGCCGATGGCGCCTCCTGCCAGCGTGGAGAGCGCGATCTTGCGTCTCACGGCCGTGTCGCGCGCCTGCTTTTGCGCCAGGACGGCACGTCTCTGAGCCCGGGCCCGGGCTTCGCGTCTTTGGATGGCAGGCTCCAGCAAGGCCCGTGCGGCGGCTTGGGCTTGCCGTTTGTCCATCGGTCTGCGCCCTGGCTGGCCACCCCGCCGGCGCATGTCCGGTAGTGGACGGGATATGGATGCGCCGGTTGCGTCCAGCGCAATGGGGCCGCCCCGCAGATCGTGCGGCACCGTGGCAGCCCCATAGTTCCGCCGGGTGCTTCGAGGCCGAGCCATTGCATGGGTCGACCGGCGTCCGCATGTAGACCGGTCCGGGCTGCCGTGTGCCGCCCTTTCCCCGGATGGCTCGATGATCTTCCGCTGGTTCGAATCCCTGATCGACGCTTTCAAGGAGCCGGTCGACGCCATGCCGCCGGCTTCGGTCGGACGGTTCTACCTGTTCTATCTGCGCCAGGTGTGGCCGGTGCTCGCTGCCACGCTGGTGGTCGGCTTCGGCGTGGCGGTGGTGGAGGTGTCGCTGTTCGGCTTCATCGGTTCCATCGTGGACATGACGCATGGCGTGCCCGGTGCCGCGTTCTTCCGCGAGCATGGGCGCGTGTTGCTGTGGATGGCGCTGGTCGCCTTGGTGGCGCGGCCGCTGCTCAACGGTCTGCACGATCTTTTGGTCAACCAGGCCATCGTGCCCAGCCTGACCGGCCGCATCCGCTGGCAGAACCACCGCTACGTGATCCGCCAGAGCCTGGGCTTCTTCCAGAACGACTATGCCGGGCGCATCGCCAACCGCATCATGCAGACCGGCGCGTCGCTGCGTGAATCGGCGGTGCAGATCGTCGATGCGATCTGGTACGTGCTGATCTACACCGGCAGCGCGATCGTGATGTTCGCCCACGCCGACGGCTGGCTGGCGCTGCCGCTGCTGGCATGGATCGTCGCCTACGTCGCCACGCTGGTGTATTTCATTCCGCGCACCAAGGCGCGTTCCTGGCAGGCCTCGGAGGCGCGCTCGAAGCTGATGGGCCGCATCGTCGACGGTTACAGCAACATCCTCACCCTCAAGCTGTTCGCGCACACCCGCCGCGAGGAGGCCTACGTGGCCGAGGCCATGGGCGAGCAGGTGGACAAGACGCGCCGGATGACGCGCATGACCACCGCGATGGACGTGACCATCACCACCCTCAACGGCTTTCTGATCGTCGGCACCTCGGGCCTGGCGCTGTGGCTGTGGAGCCAGGGCCGGGTGACGGTGGGCGCGATCGCGCTTGCCACCGGCCTGGTGATCCGCATCAACAACATGTCCGGCTGGATCATGTGGGTGGTCAACGGCATCTTCGAGAACGTGGGCACCGTACAGGACGGCCTGACCACCATCGCGCGCCCGCGCACGGTGCAGGATCGCCCCGACGCCGTGCCGCTGGTGGTGACCCGCGGCGACGTGCGCTTCGAGGGCATCCACTTCCACTACGGTCGCCTCATGCCGCGGGTTGGCGATGCCGGCGCGCCTGGCGCGGAGCGGGCACTCGAAGTTGCCGTTCCCGACCCGTCGGAGCCGGGCCCGGACGGGCGCCGGACGCGACGGGCCGGCACCGCGCAGGAAGGCGCCCTTCCGGCATCCCAACCTCGCGGCGTGATCGCCGGGCTCGACCTGCACGTGCGTCCTGGCGAGAAGATCGGCCTGGTCGGCCCCTCCGGCGCGGGCAAGACCACGCTGGTCAACGTGCTGCTGCGCCTGTACGACCTCGAAGGCGGGCGCATCCTGATCGACGGCCAGGACATCGCGCGGGTGACGCAGGACAGCCTGCGTTCGCAGATCGGCGTGGTCACCCAGGACACCTCGCTGCTGCACCGCTCGATCCGCGACAACATCCTCTACGGCCGTCCCGACGCCAGCGAGGCGGCGCTGCTCGAGGCCGTGCGCAAGGCGCGTGCCGACGAGTTCATTCCGCAGCTGGTCGACGGCGAGGGGCGTACCGGTTTCGACGCCCTAGTCGGCGAGCGCGGCGTGAAGCTCTCCGGCGGCCAGCGCCAGCGCATCGCGATCGCCCGCGTCTTGCTCAAGGACGCGCCGATCCTGGTGCTGGACGAGGCCACCAGCGCGCTGGACTCGGAGGCCGAGGCGGCGATCCAGGACAGCCTGGACGTGCTGATGCAGGGCAAGACGGTGATCGCCATCGCCCATCGGCTGTCTACCATCGCGCGCATGGACCGGCTGGTGGTGATGGACAGGGGCCGCATCGTGGAAAGCGGCACGCACGCGGAGCTACTGGCCCGCGACGGCCTGTACGCGCGGCTGTGGCGGCGCCAGACCGGCGGTTTCGTCGCGGTGGACGATCAGTCACCGGCCTGAGCGCCCGGCGCGCCGGGCTAGAGACGGACGCCGAACCTGGCGAGTACCCGGACCAGGGCGAAGTACGCGCCCAGCATCACCAGGCAGGACGCCACCAGCGCCGGCCAGAACGCGACGCGGTGGCGCAGCAACACCGGCAGCAGCACGAACAGGGGCAGGGTGGCCAGCACCATCCAGAAGATGCCCTGCGCCAGCGCGGCCACCTCCTTCGTGCTGCCGGTGCCGGCGTACAGCCAGATGAAAGCCAGCAGCGAAGTCAGCGGCAGCGAGGCCAGCACCGCGCCCCACAGCGGGCTGCGCTTGCCGAGCTCGGACACCGCGACGACCACCACGGCGGTGATCAAAACCTTGAGGACGTAGGGCCACATGGCGGTCGGTGCTCGAATGGAACCCAAGGATTCAGAGGGGCCGGCGCGCGCCGAGTTGCACCAGCACGTCCTGCGCCGCACGCAGGCGTTCGGCGGCGCCGGGCAGGTCGAGGGTGATGCGCAGTTTGTCCTGGCCGTCCAGTTTGTAGACGCGTGGCTGGCTCTGGATCAGCCGGATGATCGCCATCGGGTCGATGTCGGGTTTTTCGCGGAAGGTGATGCGCCCGCCGTTGGGACCGAAATCGAGTTTGCGGATGCCGAGCGGCGTGGCGGCGAGTTTCAGCGCGGCGACCGCGAACAGGGTCTTGGTCGGTTCGGGCAGCAGGCCGAAGCGGTCGATCATTTCCACCTGCAGTTCGCGCAGGGCTTCCCCGTCGCGCGCGCTGGCGATGCGCTTGTACAGGGTCAGGCGCGTGTGCACGTCGGGCAGGTAATCGTCCGGAATCAGGGCCGGCAGGTGCAGTTCCACCTCGGTTTCGTGTTCGCTGGAAAGGTCGAAATCGGGCACCTTGCCGCTCTTGAGCGCGCGCACGGCGCGATCCAGCAGCTCGGTGTAGAGGCCGAAACCGATCTCCTGGATCTGCCCGGATTGCTCATCGCCCAGCAGTTCGCCGGCGCCGCGGATTTCGAGGTCATGGGTGGCGAGGGTGAAGCCGGCGCCCAGTTCCTCCAGCGAGGCGATGGCCTCCAGGCGTTTTTCCGCGTCGGCGGTCATCGCCTTGCGGTCGGGCACGATCAGGTACGCATAGGCGCGATGGTGCGAGCGGCCCACGCGTCCGCGCAACTGGTGCAATTGGGCCAGACCGAAACGGTCGGCGCGGTCGATGATGATGGTGTTGGCGGTCGGGATGTCGATGCCGGTCTCGATGATGGTGGTGCACACCAGCACGTTGAAGCGCTGGCGGTGGAAGTCGGCCATCACGCGTTCGAGCTCGCGTTCGGGCATCTGGCCGTGGGCGATGCCGATGCGCGCCTCGGGGATGAGTTCGCCCAGTTCGCGCGCGGTGCGCTCGATCGAGTCGACCTCGTTGTGCAGGAAATACACCTGGCCGCCGCGGGCGAGCTCGCGCTGGAAGGCCTCGCGGATCAGCGCCGGTTCCCAGGTCGAGATGAAGGTGCGCACGGCCATGCGGTGCGCGGGCGGCGTGGTGATCAGCGAGAGGTCGCGCAGGCCGCCCATGGCCATGTTGAGCGTGCGCGGGATCGGCGTCGCGGTCATGGTGAGCAGGTCCACCTCGGCGCGCAGTTTCTTCAGTTGTTCCTTCTGGCGCACGCCGAAACGCTGTTCCTCGTCCACGATGACCAGGCCCAGATCCTTGAACTTGACCTCCGGCTGCAAGAGCTTGTGGGTGCCGATGATGACGTCGATGTCGCCGGCGGCCAGGCGCTTGAGCGCGTCGTTCACTTCCTTGGTCGACTTGAAGCGCGAGAGCACGTCCACCTTCACCGGCCAGTCGGCGAAGCGGTCGGCGAAGGTGCGGTAATGCTGCTGGGCGAGCAGGGTGGTCGGCACCAGCACGGCCACCTGCTTGCCGGCGGTGGCGACGGCGAAGGCGGCGCGCAGGGCGACCTCGGTCTTGCCGAAGCCGACGTCGCCGCAGATCACCCGGTCCATCGCGCGCGGCGCGGCAAGATCCGCCAGCACGGCGTCGATGGCCTGCTGCTGGTCGGGGGTTTCCTCGAACGGAAAACCGGCGCCGAAGGCCTCGACCAGCGGGCGGTCGATCGCCAGTGCCTGACCGCCGCGCGCCTCGCGCTGGGCGTAGATGGCAAGCAATTCGGCGGCGACGTCGCGGGCCTTTTCCGCCGCCTTGCGTCGCGCGCGTTCCCAGGCGTCGCCGCCGAGTGAGTGCAGCGGCGCCAGTTCCGGCGCGGTGCCCGAATAGCGGCTGACCAGGCCGAGCTGCGCCACCGGCACGTAGAGCTTGTCGCCCTTGGCGTATTCGATGACCAGGAACTCGCCTTCCATGCCGCCGAGCTCCATCGTCACCAGGCCCTGGTAGCGGCCCACGCCGTGGTCGACGTGGACGATGGGCGCACCGATGGAAAGCTCGGTCAGATCGCGGATGACCGCTTCCGGATCACGCGCCGCGCCGCGCCGGCGCCGCCGCTCGGTACGCACGCGCTCGCCGTAGAGCTCGCGTTCGGTGAGCACGGTGAGCGCGGGTCGGCGCAGGGCGAAGCCCTGCTCCAGCGGGGCGACGGTGATGGCGAGCGGTGCGTCGCCGGCCAGGAACGCCGCCCAGTGCTCGACCGCGGCCGGTTTCAATCCGGCTTCGGCCAGGGTTTCGAGCAGCGCCTCGCGACGGCCGGCCGAATCGGCGGCGATCAGCACGCGGCCGGCATAGTCGGTCAGAAAACGGCGCAGTGAAGCACCGGCGGCCTCGCCCTTGCGGTTGAGCGGCAGTTCCGGCGCGGCCTCGGTGCCGGTATCGAGCGCATGCGGGTGGCCTGCGGCGACGATCTCCACCCGCGGCTTGCGGTTGAGTTGTTCGCGCAGGCGTTCGGGCGGCAGATAGAGCTCGGCCGGCGGCAGCACCGGACGCTCGATGTCGTGGGCGCGCTGCGCATAGCGCTCGCCGGTCTGGGCCCAGAACTGCTCGGCGGCCTCCAGCGCCCCTTCGCCGAGGACGAACAGCGCATCCTCGGCGAGGTAATCGAACAGCGTCGCGGTGCCGTGGGCGTGCGGGTCGGACGCCGCGTCGTGTCCGTCCTGGCGGGGCTCGTCGAAGAACAGCGGCAGGTAGTACTCGATGCCGCCCGGCGTCACGCCTTCCTTCATGTCCTGATAGAGCGGGCAGCGGCGCACGTCGATCGGGAAGCGCTCGCGCAGGCGGTTGCGGAAGTCGCGCACCGCCTCCTCGGTGAGCGGGAATTCGCGCCCGGGCAGCAGTTCCACCGCGTCGACCGGATGCTGTGAGCGCTGGCTTTCCGGGTCGAAGCTCCGGATCGAGTCGACCTCGTCGTCGAACAGCTCGATGCGGTAGGGCTCGGCCGCGCCCATCGGAAAGATGTCGATCAGCGCGCCGCGCACGGCGTATTCGCCCGGATCACCGACCTGCGGCACGTTGCGGTAACCGGCCGCCTCCAGCCGGCGGCGCTCGGTCGCCAGGTCCATGCGCTGGCCACGCCTGACCACCAGGCCGCTGGTGATGTGGCTGCGCGGCGCGAGCCTTTGCATCAGCGTGGCCACCGGCACCACCAGCACGCCGCGCGTCACCGTCGGCAGGCGATAGAGCGTGGCGATGCGCTGGGAAACGATTTCCGGGTGCGGGCTGAACACGTCGTAGGGCAGCGTTTCCCAGTCGGGGAAATGCAGCACCGGCAGGTCGCCGGCGAACAGGCGCAATTCCTCCTCCAGCGCGCTCGCCCGCTGGGCGTCGCGGCTCACCGCGACCAGCAATCCCTGGTGCACGCGCGCGGCCTCGGCCAGCAACAGGGCGCGCGAGGAGCCGTGCGGCGGCGTCCAGTAGCGGCGGTGTTTGGCGGAAGTGGGCAGCGGCGGATGGACGATCGGATCAGGCATCGGATGGAAGGCGAAAGCGGAAAAAGGCCGCGTCGGCGGCTGGCCGTCGCGACCTCGGGGCAGGTCAAAGCGGACGAGTTTAGCGCGTGGCAGCCGGCGGGCAGCGAGCGCGCGGGAAGCGGGCTTACAGCAGCAGGGCGAGCTGGATCACGCCCGGCTCGTCCGGACAGAAGCGCCGGGTGAAGCCCAGTTCCTTGCACAGGTGCAGCATGGGGCGATTTTCCAAGAGCACGTAGCCCCAGATCTCGTCCAGGCCACGGCGCCGGCAGTCCTCGACCAGCCGGCGCATCAGCAGCGCGCCCAGTCCCTTGCGGGCCCAGTCGTGCTCCACCAGCACGGAGAACTCGGCGCCGTGCGTGGTCTCGTCCACGTAAATGCGGCCGACCCCGCGCATCTCCTGCGGGTCGGTCGTGTCGTCCATCAGCACGAAGGCGGTTTCACGCGCCGGATCGATGCGGCACAGGCGTTGCGCCATGGGTTCGGGCAGCTCGGCCATGGCATGCAGGAAACGCCGGCGGATCTCCTCCGGCGACAGGCGCTTGAAACAGCGGCGCATGGCGGCGACGTCGCCCGGATCGATCGGCCGCAACCACAAAGGCCGGCCGTCGTGGGTGAAGACACGCTCGCCCGGCCGTGGCTCGGGGGCGGCGGGAGGCGTGTTGAAGCGTTCCCGGCTGGGGGGCGGCAGGATGCCGTGACGACCGGGACCGGCTAGATCGATGGCAGCAGCGTTCATGTCCATACTTTAACGTATTGTGTGCGCTGCAGCATCATTCAAGATGGCATATTTTCCATTGTTTAACGCATGGATACGCTTTTTCGCATGGCGTTTTGCCGCGGTGCGGAAAGATGCCGCAGGGCTGGGAGCGTCGGACTGCGCGGAGCCCGCGGCCGCCTCGGCCTCAGTCGCTCACGTCGGGTTCGAAGAAGCTCCAGCGCACCTCGGGAAACTGCGCCCTCATCGCCGCCTCGACGGTGTTGATCGCCCGGATCAGCGCCAATTCGTCGCCGGCTGGCGCCATCCGTGCCTTCACCGCCACCATCACGTCCGGCCCCATCTGCAGGGTGATGAGGTTGAGCAGTTCGGCAATCTCGGGCCGGGCGCGCAAGAAGGCGTCGAGTTCGGCACGGCGGGCCGGCTCCATCGCCTGGCCGATCAACAGCGACTTGACCTCGTTGGCCACCGCGACCGCCACGGCCACCAGCAGGATACCGATGGCGATGGTGCCGAGCGCATCGTAGATGAGCTCGCCGGTGGCCATGGTGGCGGCCACCGCGAGCGCGGCCAGCGTGAGGCCGAGCAGGGCGGCCAGATCTTCGCCGAAGATCACCAGCAGTTCGCTCGAACGGGTGGTGCGGAACCAGCGCCACAGGCTCTGCTGCCCACGGACCTTGTTCACTTCCCGGAGGCAGCCGTGCATGGAGAAACCTTCCGCGACGATGCCGAACACCAGCACGCCGAGCGCGAGCCAAGGCCATTTCAGCGGCTCGGGATGGGACAGCTTGTGCACGCCCTCGTAGATCGAAAACATGCCGCCGACGGTGAACAGCAGGATCGCGACCAGGAACGACCAGAAGTACAGCGCACGTCCCCAGCCGAGCGGAAACTCCTCCGAGGGTGGCCGCTCGGCCTGGCGCAGGCCGAGCAGCAGCAAGCCCTGGTTGCCGCAGTCGGCCAGCGAGTGCACCGCCTCGGCCAGCATCGCGCCGGAGCCGGTGACGATCGCGGCGGCGAGCTTGCTGACGAAGATGGCGAAGTTGGCGCCGAGCGCGAAAAAGATCGCCTTGAGCGAGTTGGCGTGACCGGACATGTGTGGGTTCCGTCGAACGGGAAGCGGGGCTTGTACGCGGCTGGCGTGTAACGGGCGTCAGCGGATGACGCCGACCCCGACGCCGACATGCACGTTCGAGCCGCCCTGGCCCAGTTCACGCTCGGTCCACACGTGCGACTGCGCCACCTCGACCAGCGGGAACACGTAGGAAGCCTCGCCGACCTTGCCCGCCCGGCTGCCGGCGAGGCGGCCGTTGACGGTGATCAACGCGCCGGGCGGGTAGTCGAGCGGCTCCACGTAGCCGCGCATGACCGCGATGAAACGCCCGGCACCGCTGTCGTTGCGCTTGGGGCGCTGCGATTTGTCCAGCGGATAGGCGAGGATCTCGATTTCGCTGTGGTCGGCGAGATTGTCGACCTTGACCACCCGGCCGCCCCAGATCACCGCGCCGCCGGCATAGCGCTCCGGCGTCTGCGCCACCTGGTAGGGCAGCGCCGTCAAGGTGCCGGGCGCGGGCTGGTAGATCGGCGCCGGTGCGCAGGCGGCCAGTGCGAGAGCGGACAGCGCGATGAGTGCAAGGCGGGCGGCAAGGCGCATGATGCGGAGTTCCTCGGGATAGGCATGGACACGACTGGATTACGCTACACCATGCAGCGGCCTGCCCTGTGGCATCGCCGTCGTGGAAGGCGAGATGGGCCGCCGTACGTCATGGTGGAACGCATCCGGGGCCGCTGCGTGGCGAGCGGGCTTGGACTTTGCTGACACGGCAGGGGCGATCGCGACGTTCGTCGCGCCGGCCGCTTCAGTCGGCGGCTTCGGTCGCCAGCCAGTCCAGCGTCCAGCCGGGCGCCGGAGCCGTCGGCGCGAGACGCCGCGCCAGGGCGCGCAGCGGTTCGCGCAGGGTGTCGTCCAGCCGCCAGGGCGGGTTGAACACCAAGACGCCCGAGCCGTTCAGCCGCAGCGGCGAATCGGCCGGACGGACCAGCAGTTCCGCGCGCAGCACGCGCTTGGCGTTGGTGTCCCGCGCCCAGCGCAGAAAAGGCTGGACCTGGCTGCGCTGCTTGATCGGATACCACACCGCATAGATGCCGCCCGGCCAACGGACGAGCGCCGAGGCGAGCGCCTGCTCGATGCGGCGGTATTCGTCCTCCTGTGCCTCGTAGGGCGGGTCGATCAGCACCAGGCCGCGTTTTTCCTTCGGCGGCAGCAGGGCCTTCAGCGCCTCGTAGCCGTCGCGCCGGTGCACGTGCACGCGCGGCTCGTCGCGGAACAGCGCGTGCAGCCTGGCAGCTTCCTCCGCCTGCAATTCGCACAGCTGCGCGCTGTCGGACTCGCGCAGCAGGCCCGCGGCCAGCAAGGGCGAACCGGGATAGCACTTGAGTCCGTGGGCATTGCCGGGCAGGGCGAGCACGGCGTCCAGCCAGCGCCGCAGCAACGGCGGCAGGGTGACGAGCTCGCCCTGCGCGCCGGGATCGGTATGCAGCAGACGGCCGATGCCTTCGCGCCACTCGCCGGTGCGCTCGGCTTCCGCGCCGGTGAGGGCATAAAGCCCGCTGCCGGCGTGGGTGTCGACGAAGGCGAACGGCGCGGGTTTCACCCGCAGCGCCTCGAGCAGGGCGTACAGCACCAGGTGCTTGAGGACGTCGGCATGGTTGCCGGCGTGGAAGGCGTGGCGATAGTTCATGGCAAGGGCCGGCCGCAATGGCAAAGTATAGCGGCGCCAAGGGCGGCAGACCGACTCCGATGGCCGCATGTGGCAGCCCCATCACTGACGGATGCGAAAGGATGAAGACTGAAAGGGCCCGCGGCATGCCGCTGTCGCGCCGGCGTTTCGTGCAGGGACTGGCGCTGGGTGGCGTGGCCGCCGGGCTCGGCTGGACGCCGGGGCGGGCGCAGGTGCTGGGCGCGCCGCGCACGGAGCTTCGCGGCACGACGTTCGACCTCACCATCGGCGAGCTGGCCGTCGACTTCACCGGCCGCCGCCGGCGCGCCACCGTGGTCAACGGCCAGCTGCCCGCGCCGCTCCTGCGCTGGCGGCAGGGCGACACGGTGACGTTGTGCGTGCGCAACGCGTTGCCGATGACCAGCTCGATCCACTGGCACGGCATCGTGCTGCCCGCGGACATGGACGGCGTGCCGGGCCTGAGCTTCGCCGGCATCCCTCCGGGCGGCGCCTACGTGTATCGCTTCGCGGTGAACCAGGCGGGCACCTACTGGTATCACAGCCATTCGCGTTTCCAGGAGCAGACCGGCCTGTACGGCCCCATCGTGATCGAGCCGCGCGGCGGCGAGCGGCATGCGGCCGACCGCGACTACGTGGTGCTGCTCAGCGACTGGACCGACGAGGATCCCGAGCGCATCTACGCCAACCTCAAGCAACAATCGGACTACTACAACACCGCGCGGCCGACGGCGGGCGAGTTCCTGCGCGATGCGCGGACCAGGGGGCTGGCCGCGGCGCTCGGGGAGCGGCGCATGTGGCAGCGCATGCGCATGGATCCGAGCGACCTCGCCGACGTCTCGGCGATGACCTACACCTATCTGCTGAACGGCAGCCCGCCGGCAGCGCCCTGGTCCGGCCTGTTCGCCGCCGGCGAGCGGGTGCGGCTGCGCTTCATCAACGGTTCGTCGATGACGTTCTTCGACGTGCGTATCCCGGGCCTCACGATGACCGTGGTCGCCGCCGACGGCCAGGACGTGGAACCGGTCAGCGTGGAGGAATGCCGGCTCGGCGTCGCCGAAACGCTGGACGTGATCGTGCAGCCGGCGGCCGACCGCGCCTGGACGATCTTCGCGCAGAGCATGGACCGCAGTGGTTACGCCTGCGGCACGCTGACGCCGCACCCCGGCCTGCGCGCGCCGGTGCCGGCGCTCGATCCGCGCCCGCGTCTGGCGATGATCGACATGATGGGGGCGATGGCCATGGCCGATGCGATGGACATGGCGTCTGCGCCGATGTCCGCCGATGCAGGCGGCGGAATGGATCACGCCGGCATGGCGATGGACCATGCCCACGACGGCGCAGCGTCGGCTGCGCCGGTGCTCGCCACCGGGCCCGAGGCGGACATGCGCGTGGCGCAGCCGCGCACCAACCTCGACGATCCGGGCGTGGGCCTGCGCGACAACGGCCGGCGCGTGCTGACCTATGCCGACTTGCGCACGCTCGATGCGCCGATCGCGCCGCGCGTGGACCGCGAGCTGACCCTGCGTCTCACCGGCAACATGCACCGCTATCTGTGGTCGTTTGACGCCACGCGGTTTTCCAGGGCGCCGCCCTTGCGGCTGGCCCAGGGTGAGCAGGTGCGCATCACCCTGATCAACGACACCATGATGACCCACCCGATCCACCTGCATGGCATGTGGAGCGAGCTCGAGGACGAGGACGGCCGGTTCCAGCTGCGCAAGCACACCTTGAGCGTGCAGCCGGCCCAGCAGTTGAGCTACCGCATTTGCGCCGACGCGTTGGGGCGCTGGGCCTACCACTGCCATCTGCTCTACCACATGGAGGCGGGCATGTTCCGCGAGCTGGTGGTGGCATGAGGCCGCGCATTGCCGCCCGCCTCGTCCTGACGTCGTTATGGGTATTCGCCGCTGGCGCGTTCGCGCAGGAACAGCCACCGCCTGTCGTGCCGCGCGAGGCACCGGAACGGACGCCGCCCCTGCCGGACACGATGCCGATGGCGCCGGACCACGCCGGCGCACACCAGCGGGCGTCTTCGGACCAGTCGCACATGGATGCGGAGCAGAATGCGCCGGCCAGTACGCCGCAGATGACGGACCGCGATCGTCCGCCGAATGACCACGTGCCGCCGGCGCCGCCCGCGCGTGCCGTCACGGCGACGATGTCGATGATGCAGATGCACGACGATGCCGCGCGCGCGACGCTGCTGGTGCAGCGGCTCGAATATCGCCAGGCCACGCGCGGCGAGGATGGCGCCGCCTGGCAGGCCGAGGCCTGGTGGGGCCGGGATCTCGACAGGGCCTGGTTCAAGAGCGAGGGCGAGCGCGGCGCGGACGGACTGCGCGAGGCGCGCAGCGAGCTGGCCTGGAGCCATGCCGTCGCTGCGTTCTGGGATGCGCAGCTCGGCCTGCGCGTCGATCACGGCGCCGGCCCTTCGCGGCGCTGGGTTGCCGTCGGCATCGAAGGCCTTGCGCCCTACTGGTTCGAGCTTGCGGCCACGCTGTATGCCGGCACGCAGGAACGCACGGCCGCGCGCCTGGAGGCGGCATATGAGCTGAACTTGACGCAGCGCTGGATCCTGCGCCCGCAACTGGAACTCGACGCCTACGGCAAGCGCGATCCGGCACGCGGCGTCCGCGCAGGTCTGAGCGATGCCGAGGCCGGTCTGCGCCTGCGCTACGAGTTCAGCCGGCGCTTGGCCCCTTATCTCGGCATCGACTGGCGTCGGCGTCTGGGTCGTTTCGACGTGCCCTGGCGACGGGAACCCGCGCGCGAATTCGCCTGGGTCGCCGGTCTGCGGTTCTGGTTCTGAGCATCGCCGCCTTCAGTCGGTCACGCCGCGGTTCTCGGCGGTACCGAGCAGCTCGGCGTGTTCCGGAGGGTGGCGTTCACGGTGCAGCAGCGGATGGGCGAACACCGCCGCCAGGATCACCGCCACGCCGAGATAGAAGCGCAGGTCGAGTTCGCGCTGCTCGCCGAGCAACAGCACGGCGAGCACGATCGCGTACACCGGCTCGAGATTGGTCGCCATCTGCATGGCGAAGGCACTGACCTGGCGCAGCGCCGAGAGCGCCAGTGCGAACGGCAGCAGCGTACAGCCGAAGGCGAGCACGAGCAGCAGCAGCGCGTCGTGGCGTCCGGGCGGCGTGAGCGTGGCGAAGCCGCCCGGCCATGCGGGTGCGAGCAGAGTGAGAAAGACCATGCCGGCGCCGAGTTCCAGGCAGGTGACCGCGAGCGCATCGCCATGCTCGGCCAGCCGCTTGTTGCAGGCGCCGAACAGCGCGACCAGCAGCGCCGAGAGCGTGCCGACCGCGATGCCCGGCCACATGCCGTGCGGCACGCCGCCGGCGACCAGCGCCACGCCGGGCACCACCGCCACCCCGAGCAACAGCTCGCGCGGATCGAAGGGACGGCGCGCGATCCACGGTTCGACGAAGGCCAGGAACACCGGCCCGAGCGCGATGCAGGTGGCGCCCACCGAGGCATTGGCCAGCTTGATCGCGGCATAGAAGGTGAGCCAGTGCAGCGCCACCAGCACGCCGACGCCGGCATAGGCCAGGCGCCGGCGCGGCGGCATCGCCGCCAGGGCGCGGCGCACGCCGGGCAACAGCAGCAGGGCGGCGCTGACCAGCAGCATGCGCCACCACACCAGTCCGAGCGCGGGCAGCGTGATCAGCTTGCCGAGGATGGCGGTGAAGCCCCACAGCAGCACGCAGAAATGGATCTTGAGGCGGGCCTTGCCGTGGGCGTGCATCGGACATGCGTCTTGAAGGTGGGTGACCATTTTAGATGTCGCCAGCTCTGCCGATATGGTCTTCTGATGAAACGTCGGTGCACTGGAGCGTTCGCCACCGATTCCATGCCACCCACTCAGGTTTTTGCCTGCCACAGGATGATGCCCACGGCTATGCCAGTCCGGAAAGGCATTCGGCGCATCGGCGCGGCGCTGCGCATGGTCTGGCCTTTCCTGCTGATGGTCTTCGTGCAGGCGGCGCTGGCCTGCCTCAGCATCTACGTGCTCTCGGCGGTGCGTGCGCTGACCTCGGGTGAAGTACCGTGGGTGATCGGCCAGAAGGACGCGCTCTATCACCTGGACCGCTACGCCGCCTACGGGCGCGAGGAGGACCTGGCCGCCTACCGCAGGAACATCCGCCTACCGCTGGCCGTGCGCGATGCGCGCCAGGCATTGGACGAGGCGCATCCCGACGTGGCGTACATACGCCGGCGCTATCTCGAGGGCGACAATCACCCGGCGGATTTCGCCGCCATCTTCTGGCTATTGCGCCATTTCCGGCGTTTCCCGATGGTGCAGGAGCCGATCCGGCAGTGGGAGATCGGTGATCACTATCTCGACCAGGTCGGGGCGCTGGCCGCGGAGATCGCCGCGCGCCGCCATCAGGGGCCGCCTCCGGATGAGCGCACCATCGAAGCCTGGCGTAGCCGCATCGGCGCCTTGAACGAGGCCATGCTGCCCGGCATCCATGCCTTTCGCGAGGCGCTCGGAAAGAGCGCGAGCGGGATCGTCTCCCTGCTGTTCCTGGCCAACCTGCTGCTGGTGGCCGGCATCGTCGTCTTTGCGATCCGCCACGCCGATCGTCTGTTGCGCCGCCAGGCCTGGGTGGAAGGCGAGCTGGCCGGCGAGAAGGAGGCCGCCGAAACCACCCTGGCGGCGATCGGCGATGGCGTGCTCACGCTCGACCCGCAGGGCGACGTGGTCTATGCCAATCCGGCGGCGATCCGCCTGCTGGGCCGCACAGCGGCCTTTTCCGGGGCGCTCGAGACCCTGCTGCCACTGGATCAGGCGGTCCATCCGCCGGGGCAAGTCGCCGCGCTGTTCGACGAGATCAGGCAAGCCACGCTGCCGGCCGATGACCTGCGGACCTGGCATCTCGTCGCCGGCGCGGAACGGCGCATCGTGCGCCTGGCGATGTCGCCGCTGTACCGGCAGGGGCAGGCCGCGGGTGCGGTGCTGGTGCTGCGCGATGTCACCGGAGAGCGGAACTACGTCGAGCAGCTGGCCTGGCAGGCCAGCCACGACGCGATGACGGGGCTGGCCAATCGCCGCGAATTCGAACGGCGGCTCGAGTCCTGGCTCGCCGAGCCGGCGGCGGTGCGTGGCCCCGGGGCGATGCTGTACATCGACCTCGACCAGTTCAAGGTGATCAATGACACCCGCGGCCACGAAGCGGGCGACGCGCTGCTGCGTCACATCGCCGGCCTGATGCGTGCCCACCTGCACGCCGATGACGTGCTGGCCCGGCTGGGTGGCGACGAGTTCGGCGTGCTTTTGCTCGACTGTGTGCCGCTCGCCGCCAGCCGGCTGGCCGAGCAGCTGCGCGAGAGCGCCGCGCACGCGCGGGTGGCCTGGCAGGGTGAGTTGCTCGGCACCACCCTGAGCATCGGCCTGGTCGAGCTCGGCCCGGCGCCGGGCAACGTGCAGGAAGTGCTGCGGGTGGCCGACATCGCCTGCTATCGCGCCAAGGAGCGCGGACGCAATACCGTTTATCTGTACCAGCCCGACGATGCCGACCTTAAGCAGCGCATGGGCTACATGCACTGGGTGCAGCGCCTGCGCAAGGCGCTGGAGGAACAGCGCTTCTGCCTGTATGGCCAGCCGATCGTGCCGCTGCGCGGCGCCTCGCCCGGCCTGCATCTGGAGGTGCTGCTGCGTCTGCGCGGCGAAAACGGCCAGATCATCGAGCCCAGCCATTTCGTGCCGGCGGCGGAGATGTACGGACTCATGTCCGAGATCGACCGCTGGACGGTGCAGCAGGTTTTTGCGGTGCTGGCCGAGCGTTCGGCCAGGCGCGATCTGCCGCCCCTGCACGTGTGCGCGATCAACCTTTCCGGCAACAGCCTCGGCAACGAGGACCTGCTCGATTTCCTCACCGTGCAGATCGAGCGCCATCGTCTCGATCCGCGCCAGCTCTGCTTCGAGATCACCGAGACCAGCGCGATCGCGCATCTTTCCAACGCCGTGCGTCTGATCGAGCAGTTGCGCGGCATGGGCTGCCGCTTCGCTCTGGACGACTTCGGTGCGGGCATGGCCTCGTTCGGCTATCTCAAGCAGCTGCGCGTGGACTATCTCAAGATCGACGGCAGCTTCGTGCGCGACATGCTGGACGACCGCTCCAGCGCGGCGATGGTCGATGCGATCAACCGCATCGGCCATGTGATGGGTCAGCGCACCATCGGCGAGTTCGCCGAGACCCAGGCGCACGTCGAGGCCCTGCGGGCGCTGGGCGTCGATTACGCGCAGGGCTACGCGATCGGCAAGCCGCTGCCGCTGGATGCGCTGCTGGGTGAAACGGCGGTCGAGGTTCAGCCGGCCTGAAGGCGGCAGCAGTCGCGCTTCGCTGGACATGGACGTCGTGCCACGTGGCCACGCGCCGCGAGGCTTTTTTCAGAGGGAAGCGGGGCGGCGCAGCTTAAGGACGTCGCGGCAGGCGTCCTCTTCTTCGCCATGGCTGGGGGCAATGAGGGCGAGCAGGGCGGCCGCCGGCGCCACGGCCGCGCCCAGGGCGGCGGCGCCGGCACCGCGGGCCAGCAGTGGACTGCTGTGCACGCCGACGTCCGGATGCTTGAACGTGCCGCGGGCATACAGCGGCGAGCGCAGCGAGAGCACGCGCATGCCCTTGGTGTGTGGGTAGATGTCGAGATTCAGCCGCTCGCTGGCGAAATCCACGCTGCCTTCGACCTCGATCAGCGCATCCTCCGTATCGAACACGAACAGGCGCGTGGTGAAAAGGCCACGCCGTGCCTCCAGATCGGTCGCCGCGCAGCGGATCTTCACCGTGCGGTCGCCGAACAGCTTGCCGAGAATGATGTTGCCGACGTTGAGTCCGGCCATCTCGAGCAGGTTGCGGCTGATGGCGCCGTCGTTCATCACCATCTGGACCGCGCCGTCGGCACTGCCGAGCAGGGTCGCTACCGAATTGCCGCTCGCCCGGAGCACGGCCTGGCCATTGATCTCGCCGAGACTGGTCTGCATCGGCGCGAAGCCCGGAAACAGGCGCTTGAGCTTGAGATGACGCGCGGTGAGATCGAGTGAGCCCTGCATCGGCTCCCGGCTGCCGTCCAGACGCAGCTGGCCCTGGACGGTGCCGTCGGCCAGGCCGGCCTCTAGCGGGTCCAGCGTCAGCACGCCGCTTCGCATCGTGAGGTGAGTATCGAGCGAGTCGAGGGGAAATGCGTCGTCGTCGTGCAGCAGGTGCGCGCTGCGGTAGCGCACGTCCGCGTCCATGGCCTGCCAGCGATCGGTGCGGAAGGGCTCGACCGGCAGCACCTTGTCGGCCGGCTGCGGGGTGATCGTCTCATCCGAAGCATCCTTCGATGGACTGGCCTTGACACCGACCAGCGGCGCCAGATCGGCCATGCGCAGCACCTGCGAGTGCAGCGTGCCGCTCAGCCTGGGCCGCGTGCCGCCGGTGTCGTAATCCAGATCGCCGGCGAGGTCGCTGCCGCCCACCCGGCCGCGGAAGTCGTGGTAGGCGTAATGGCTGCCGCCGCGCCGCAACTGCGCGACGAGGTGTCCCTCGGTGGCGAATGGTGGCGTGTCGGGCAGGGTGACGCCGGTGATGGCATAGAGCCTGGCCATGCTCGATCCGGCGAACCACACACGCAGGTCCAGCGCGGCCAGGTGCAGGGGGTCGGTGAGCGTGCCGACCAGGGCGATGCGGCTGTCGCCGATGTGCACCCGCGCCTGCAGCGGGAACGGCGCATGCGGATCACGCAGGGCGATCAGTCCGCCGATCCGGCCGCTGCCTTGCGCCGGCGTGCCATGATAGGTGCCGTGGGCATGCCAGGCGAACCGGTAGGTGAGGCCCGCCTGCGGCTGACCGATGTGCTCGTCGCGTGGCGCCTTGCCGGCCATGGCGCGGCGCGCGTCGGCACCTACCGCCGCGCTCGCATCGGCGCGGGCCTCCTCGCTGGCCTGGGCGACCAGCCGATCATAGGGAATCGGCCCAGATAGCGGCTGCACCTCGATGTCGAGGACGATGCGGCCCAGGGCATCATCCACGTGCAGCGTGCCGCGATCGAAACCGAGGCGATCGAGCTTGAGCTTCCAGGCCGAGGGTTGGCCATCATCCGCCAGCGCGAAATCCCAGCTGGCGCGGCCCTGGGCGTCGCGTTCCAGGTCTACCGCTGGCCGCTGCAGCTCCACCAGCGGCACCACGATGCGGTGGGCAAGCAGCGGCAGCAGCGCCAGCCGGAAGCGCACCGCCTCCAGCTGGGCGAATTGCGCCCTTTTTGCCCAGTCGGGGTTGCCGATGCGGATGTCACGGGCGGTGAAGGTCGGCCACGGCACCCAGGCGGCCAGCCCGCCGGCCTCGCGTTCGCGGCTCCAGTCGACGGTGAGATCGCCGGTGATGGTGAATGGCCGGCCCAGCGCCTGGCTGACCTTGTCGTCGATGAAGGGACGCAGGCGGTTCCAGTCGAACAACGCGACGGCGACGACCACCAGCAGCATCAGCGCCAGCAGTGCCAGCGCGATGCGCATGATCCAGCGTGGCCAGCGCCGGGGCCTCACCGACGCCATGCCGTGCCGCCTTTGCAGGCCAGGCGCGCCGCCACCGGCTTACTCCAGCGCCGCATCCAGGCTGATCGGCGGCCGCAGTGCCTTGGATACCGGGCAGCCCGTCTTGGTCGCCTCGGCCAGTTCCTTGAACTGGTCCGCGCTCAAACCGGGTACGCGGGCACGGCAGGTGAGGGCGATCGCGCTGATGGCAAAGCCATCGCCGTCCTTGTCCAGGCTCACCGCGGCGCGGGTCTCGATGCGCTCGGCCTTGTGTCCGGCCTGTTCCAGCGCAAGGGCCAGCGCCATGCTGAAGCAGCCGGCATGCGCCGCGCCCAGGAGTTCCTCCGGATTGGTGCCCGGGCCGCTCTCGAAGCGGGAGTTGAAGCCGTAGCCGGCTTCACGCAGCACCCCCGTCTCGGTGCTGACCGAGCCGTGGCCATCCTTGAGGCCACCTTTCCATACGGCAGAGGCGGAACGTTTCATGGTCTTGATCCTCAGGCGTGGAATCGACGTGCCGGAAAGCATCGCCGAGAAAACATGCAGACGATGCGAAGACACGCCGGCGGGTTATCCTCCTGCGCACATTGCAACGCAAAAGGGGAACGGTTCGATGGCCCTGGACATCAAGCACGACGAAACGCGGCGGCGCTTCACCGTCGAAGTGGATGCCGTCACCTGCGAGCTCGACTACACGCTGCAAGACGGGGTCATGACGATCACCCACACCGGCGTGCCGGCGGCGGTAGGCGGTCGCGGCATCGCCGGCGAGCTGGTGCGCGCCGCGGTGACGACGGCGCGGGCACGGGGCTGGAAAGTGGTGCCGGCCTGCTCGTATGCCGAAGCCTGGCTGAAACGCCACCCGCAGGAAGCCGAAGGCCTGCGTTGAACCCTGCACCCACGCGAAGGACGCACAGGAGCCTGCCACATGTCATCCCGGCAACGAGAACGCTCGCACGGCTGGCGCGTGTTCCGCGGGCGCCCGCAGCTCAGCGTGGCCGCCGCCACTTTCGTATGCACCGCCGCACTGCTGTTTGGCTTCGGCGTGCATCCGATCAGCGCGGTGCTGTACGGCTTTGATCTCGGTGCCCTGGTCTTTCTCGGCAGCCTGCCGCGCATCTTCAACCGGGCCACGCCCGCGCATCTGCGCGACCACGCCCTGGCACAGGCCAGCGGACGCTGGGGCCTGCTCTGGAGCAGCGTGGTGCTGAGCGGAGTGATCCTGGTGGCGCTTGCCGCCGAGATACAGAAGGGCCGCTCCGGCGGCCTGCCGTCGATCGCCGGCGCCATCCTGAGCATCCTGCTCGCCTGGCTCTACATCCATACGATGTTCACCCTGCACTACGCGCACGGCTACTACGGCGACTATGGCGAGGAACACCGCGGGCTCGCCTTTCCGAAGACCGAGCGCCCGGACTACTGGGATTTCGCCTATTTCGCCTTCTGCATCGGCATGACCTTCCAGGTCTCCGACGTCGACGTGACCAGCAGTTACCTGCGCCGCATCGTGCTCCTGCACAGCGTGATCGCGTTCTTCTTCAGCGCCTTCATCATCGCCTTCAGCGTGAACATCGTCGCCGGGCAGAGCTGAAGCAAGGGCGCCGTTCACGGCCAGTCCAGGGTGCCGTCGATCACGGTGCGCGCACTGCCGCCGACCCAGATCCGGCCGTCCTCGATGCGTACGTGCAGCCGTGCGTCGTGGCCCATCTCGCGGCCCTGGCTCACCGCATAGCCGCGCGCCAGCGCACCGTCAGGGCCGGTGAGCGCGATGTAGGCGCCGAGCAGGCCGTTGGCTGCGCCAGAGGCCGGATCCTCGACGATGCCGGCGCCGGCCGGGAAGGCGCGCGTCGCCAGCTGGTAGTCGGGCCGCGTGCTGCGTGCGAAGACGCACAGGCCCATGCTGTCGGTGGCGCGGGCCAGGGCGGCGATCGCGGCGTGGTCGGGCTGCCAGGTGCGCAGGCTGGCTTCGTCCACCGCCTCGGCCAGCCACCAGCGCCGTCCGCCCTCGATCAGCACCGGCGGCAGTGCGCCGCTTTCCAGCCCGCGCAGGGCGGCGGCCAGCAGCGGATGGGCACCGCTGCCCTGACGCAGTATGCGTACCGGCGGGGCTCCGAAGAACAAGAGCCGCTGCTCGCCGTGCCCTTCGATGCGCAGCGGCAGCACGCCCGCACCGCATTCCTGCCACAACTTGCCGTCGACCGGCTCGGCCAGCCCGCAGCTGAGCACCGCATGGGCGCTGCCGATGGTCGGGTGCCCGGCAAAGGGGATTTCCCGCTCCGGGGTGAAGATGCGCACTCGGTAACTGGCGCGCGGGTCCCGCGGCGGCAGCAGGAAGACGGTCTCCACTAGCCCGATCCAGCGGGCAAAGCTTTGCATGCGCCGATCGCTCCAGTGGCGTGCATCGACCACCACGCCCAGATGGTTGCCACCGCCGGGCGAGGCCGGAAAGACGTCCAGATGCAGGTAGCGATCCGCAGCCATGGGTCGACTCGCAGCAGGAAAAGACCGGCTCATGGTACCCGCAAGGTCGGCCGGTCCTGCCATCGACAAGCCCCGCCGCTTGCCATCAAGATGCGCGGTTCGCCCAACGCCATTCGTTCAAGGGAAGCCGGATGATTACCCTGGCCATCATCGCCGTGACCTCGATCGTTTCCTTCATCGCCTTCAACAACAGGCGGCTGCTGGATGACCTGATCCTGTGGCCGCCGGCGATCAAGCGGCATCGCGAATATCACCGGCTGGTGACCTACGGTCTGGTGCACGCCGATCTGGGGCACCTCCTCTTCAACATGCTCACCTTGTTTTTCTTCGGCCGGGTGATGGAGCGCTTCTACGCGATGCGGCTGGGTGCGCTGGGTTTTCTGCTGTTCTATCTCGGCGGCCTGGTGGTGTCGATCCTGCCGAGCTACCTGCGCAACCGTGACAATGCGGGGTATCGCAGCCTCGGCGCCTCCGGCGCGGTGTCCGCGGTGCTGTTCGGTTTCATCCTGCTCGCGCCGTGGACGCGGATCATCGTGTTCGTGATCCCGATGCCGGCGATCCTCTACGCCGCGCTGTACGTGGTCTATTCGCTGTACATGGATCGCAGCGGGCAGGACGACGTCAACCACAGCGCGCATCTGTGGGGCGCGGCTTACGGGGTCCTGTGCACCGTGCTGGTCTATCCGCCGGCGCTGGCGCACTTCATCGGCGAGCTGGCCCGGCCGCGTTGGTGAGGATCGGCGCGTGCGGGCGCATCGGGCAGGGCGATGGTCGAGGATCGCGCTGGCCGCGCTGATGATGGCGCTGCTTCCGGCCTGCTCGGACCTGCGCTACTTCGCCCATGTGGCGCGCGGACAGGCCGGGTTGGTCCTGCATCGCCGGCCCATCGAGCGGGTGATCGCCGATCCGCATACCGACCCCGAGCTGGCGCGACGGCTTGCCCTGGCGCTGGCTGCGCGACGGTTCGCCTCGGCCGCGCTCGCACTGCCCGACAACGCCAGCTACACCAGCTATGTCGAGCTCCACCGACCGTACGTGGTGTGGAACGTGTTCGTCACGCCGCCTTATGCGGTGGAGCCGCGACTCAACTGTTTTCCCATTGCCGGTTGCGTCGCCTACCGCGGTTTCTTCGACCCGGCTTATGCGCAGGACTGGACGTCACGCTGGCGGCGGCAGGGGGACGACGTGTGGATCGACGGCGTGTCGGCCTATTCGACTTTGGGTTGGTTCGCCGACCCGATTCTTTCCAGCATGCTGCGCTGGGACGATGACGAGCTCGCCGGCACCATCTTCCACGAGCTCGCCCATCAGCGGCTGTATGTGAAGGATGACACCGCCTTCAATGAATCCTTCGCCAGTTTCGTCGAGGAGGAAGGGTTGCGCGCCTGGCATGCCGCGCGCGGGCTGCCGCCGCCGGACGAGCGAGCCCGGGCGATGCAGGACGCCTTCGCCGCCCTGGTCCTTGATCTGCGCGAGCGGCTGCGTGCGGCCTATGCGCGCGGTGGTAGCGAGGCCGAACTGGCTGCGGCCAAGGCGGCCGAGATCGCAGCCTTTCGTGCCCGTTATGCGCGCTGGCGCGACCGCGAGTGGGGTGGCGATCATCGTTACGATGCCTGGGTCGCCGCGCCGATCAACAATGCCCGGCTGGTGCCGTTCGGCCTGTACGACCGCTGGAAGGGGGCCTTCGCCGCGCTGTTCGTGCGCTGCGGACGGCACTGGCCGGATTTCTATGCCGCCGCCGGGCAACTGGCCCGCGAATCCGCAGCCGCGCGCCAGCAAGCGCTCGAGGCACTGCGCGCCGTGGCGAGCGGCGATGCGCCGCGACGACCGATGAGCACGCCGCCGCCCTGACGGCCGGGCGCGCGAGGCCTGAAACGTCAGCCGAGCAGCTGGCGGCTGCCGAAGGCGTGGGCCAGCGTGCCGCGGTCGACGTATTCCAGCTCGCCGCCCAGCGGTACGCCGTGCGCGAGCCGGGTCGGCCGCACGCCGCCGGCGCGGGCGAGCTCGGCCAGATAATGCGCGGTGGCCTCGCCCTCTACGGTGGGATTGGTGGCGATGATCATCTCCTCGATCTCGCCTTCGGCCAGCCGCTCGGCGAGCAAGCTCAGACCCAGTTCCTGCGGCCCCAGGCCGTCGAGCGGCGAGAGCCGCCCGAGCAGGACGAAATACTGGCCGCGGTAGCCGGTGGCCTGCTCGATCGCCGTGAGATCGGCTGCCGATTCGACCACGCACAGCACGTGACGGTCGCGGCTGGTGCTGGCGCACAGTGCGCACACCGGCGTCTCGCTGAAATTGCGGCAGCGCGTGCAATGGCCGACGCGCCGCAGCGCCTCCTCCAACGCGCCGGCCAGCCGCAGGCCGCGTTCGCGGTCGCGCTCGAGCAGATGGAAGGCCATCCGCTGCGCGCTCTTGCTGCCGACCCCGGGCAGGCAACGCAGGGCTTCGATGAGTTCGTTGAGCAGGGGCGAGCCGGTCATGGGAGGCGGGGCATCGGGAAAAGGATCAGGATTCGGCTACGCGCTTTGCGTGATGCCACGAAAGCCTGCCCGGGAGCGGCTGAAAAACCCCGTCCTTGGGTTTTTTGGGGATCACGGTGGCGCGGTACACGCCGCATCACGCCAGTTATCCAAAAGAGCTTGCCGTCCTTGGCGGATGTCTGCCCGGGCAGACTGCCCCGGGCGGGGCGTTGAATGAATCGCGTCCTGGGAAAGCTTGTCAGAACGGCATCTTGAAGCCGGGCGGCAGGTTGAGGCCGGCGGTGACGTTGCCGAGTCTGGCGCGGCTCGCCTCGGCCACCTTGTTGACCGCGTCGTTGAAGGCGGCGGCGAGCAGATCCTCGACCATGTCGGGATCCTCGGCCAGCAGTTTGCGGTCGATGGTCACCCGCCTGACCTCGTGCGCACCGGTCATGACCACGCTGGCGAGGCCGCCGCCGGCACTGCCGGTGACTTCCAGACTGGCCAGTTCGGCTTGCGCGCGCTGCATTTCCTCCTGCATGCGCTGGGCCTGCTGCATCAGTTGACCGAGATTTCTCATCGTGCGACTCCGGGATAGCGATTTTTTAAGAATGAGGAGCTGGGCTTCAGGCGTCGAGCGGCCGGATCGAGCCGGGCAGCACGCGCGCGCCGAATTCACGCTTGAGCGTCTGCACCAGTGGGTCCTCCTCGATCGCCTGCTCGGCCGCGGCCTGTGCCGCCTCGCGGGCGTTGGCCGCGCGGGCGGCAGGCGTGTGTCCGACCGTCTCATCGGCGACGAAGCGCAGCCGGATGGCTTCGCCGAGCGCTTGTCCGAGCCGTTCGGCGAGCTGGCTCACCATCGGCTCGACGGCCAGGTGCATGTGAATCGGCTTGAGCTTGAGGATCAAGGTCTGGCCCTCGCGCCCGTGCAGCACGGCGTGACGGGCGAGCTGGCCCTGCGGCCCGCGCAACGCGGCGCGTTCGATCAGCGTCTCCCAGTCGGGTAAGGCGCCCGGCGTGTGGGTGGCCGGTGCCGGCTCGGCCACGCCAATGGCCTGGACCGGAGGCGACCCCGGCATCGGCGTCGCCGGTCGCGGCGGTGTGCTGGCCGCAGGTGTCGCTGCCGAGCGCGCCGGCGATGGTGCCGGCGGTTCCGCGGTCTCCACCGCCGGGCGGAAGGCGAGCATGCGCAGCAGACTCATCTCGAAACCGATGCGCGGGTCCGGGGCCAGGGGCAGGTCGCGCCGGCCGGTGGTGGCGATCTGGTAATAGAGCTGCACGTCCTCCGCCGCCATGCGCTCGGCCAGCGCGGCCAGCGCCGCCGCCTCGGCCATGTCCTCCGCCGGCCGCTGGCCGGGGATCAGCTGGATCAACTGCAGTCGATGCAGGGTGGCGGCCAGATCGTCCAGCACGCCGCCGAAATCCGGAGCGAACGAGGCGATGCGCTCGGCCTCCTGCATGAGCCGCGCGCCGTCGCCGGCCGCCAGTGCCTCGAGCACGCCGAGCACCTGGTCGCGCGCCACGCTGCCCAGCATCGCGCGCACCTCGTCGGCCTTCAGCGTGCCGCCGCCGTAGGCGATCGCCTGGTCGAGCAGCGACAAACCGTCGCGCATCGAGCCGTCTGCGGCGCGGGCGATCTCGCCGAGCGCGGCGTCTTCGAAAACGATGCCCTCGGTGGTGAGGATGCGCCGCATCTGGCCGGTGATCTGCTCGGGCAGCAGACGCTTCAAGTTGAATTTGAGGCAGCGGCTCAACACCGTCACCGGCAACTTCTGCGGGTCGGTGGTGGCGAGCAGGAACTTCACGTGTGGCGGCGGTTCTTCCAGCGTTTTCAGCAGCGCGTTGAAGGCCGGCTTGGAGAGCATGTGCACCTCGTCGATGAGGTACACCTTGAAACGGCCGCGCGCCGGTGCGTACTGGGCGTTCTCGATCACCTCACGCACGTCGTCCACGCCGGTATTGCTGGCGGCGTCGATCTCGAGCAGGTCGACGAAGCGGCCGGCATCGACCGCGGTGCACACCGCGCACTCGCCGCACGGGTCGGCCGATTCGCCGCGCTCGCAGTTGAGCGACTTGGCGAAGATGCGCGCGATGGTGGTCTTGCCCACGCCACGCGTGCCGGTGAAGAGATACGCATGGTGCATGCGGCCGCTGTCCAGCGCATGGGTGAGCGCGCGCACCACGTGCTCCTGTCCCACCAGTTCGGCGAACCGGCGGGGGCGCCACTTGCGCGCGAGGACTTGGTAGGACATGGGCTCTTTGCAACCTGCGGCAAAACGGCATTGTGCCAAGGCGGCAGCCGTCCGTCAGTAAAGGCCGCCAGATGGCGGCGGCCCCGCCAGCCACACCCCGGCACCCGAATCATCCACTACCGTTGCTTCCTTCCGGACCTGGCGGGGTTTGCGGACTATCGTCGCGGGGGGACCGACGGGGCCACCATGGACGTCGGGCGCTTGGCCCGTCTGATTTTACGCCGCGCCGGCTTGCGCCGCCGCGATCAATCCAAAACTGGCGGAGAGGGCGGGATGGCTCGGCCCGTCCTGGGCCTCACCCCTTCGCGCTTGCGCGCTGCGGGGCCAGCCTGCCGGCTGTCCAAATTCGTTCCAGACGAATTTGTCGAACCGCGCGGGTTTTCACCCGCCCTTCCGTTGCCTGCTCATGTCGCGCCAGCATCCAGCCGTCGCGCGCTGTCAAAATTGGCGGAGAGGGCGGGATTCGAACCCGCGATACGGGGATAAGCCGTATACACACTTTCCAGGCGTGCTCCTTCAACCACTCGGACACCTCTCCTTTCAAGGACTTCCGTCGCGCCCCTGTCGCTAGGCGTGACTAGAAAGTCCTGGCTCTTGCCGCGCAGCGGTGTTTGAGGCTTTCCCCGCGCACCGGGCCGCCCGGCAAAGGCGCGGAAGCATAGCGTCCGCGCGGGGACGAAGACAAGCGTGCACGCCCGCGGAGGAGCCGCCGGTGACGTATAATGGGCGGCTTCCCTACGCCAAAGCGCTTCTTGAGGCGGCTACATGCCGCCGATCCACTTATGTCCATCGAAAACCTGCGCAACATCGCCATCGTCGCCCACGTCGACCACGGCAAGACCACCCTCGTCGATCAATTGCTCAAGCAATCCGGCACGCTCGGCGAGCGTACCGTGCTGGCCGAGCGGGTGATGGACAGCAACGATCAGGAAAAGGAGCGCGGCATCACCATCCTGGCCAAGAACACCGCGATCACCTGGGCCGGCAACCGCATCAACATCGTCGACACGCCCGGTCACGCCGATTTCGGCGGCGAGGTGGAGCGCGTGCTGTCGATGGTCGACTCGGTGCTGCTGTTGGTGGACGCGATGGACGGCCCGATGCCGCAGACGCGTTTCGTGACGCAGAAGGCCTTCGCGATGGGCTTCAAGCCGATCGTGGTGGTGAACAAGATCGACCGCCCCGGGGCACGGCCGGACTGGGTGGTCGAGCAGGTCTGGGATCTGTTCGACCGCCTTGGCGCCACCGCCGAGCAGATGGATTTCCCGGTGATCTACGCCTCGGCGCTGAACGGCTATGCCAGCCTCGACCCGGAAGCCCGCGAGGGCGATATGACGCCGCTCTACCAGGCGATCATGCAGCATGTGCCGCCGCCGCGTGTGGACCCGCAGGGGCCCTTCCAGATGCGCATCAGCCAGCTCGACTACAACAGCTATGTCGGCCTGATCGGCATCGGCCGCATCCAGCGCGGCACGGTGCGCGGCAACATGCCGGTGACCATCATCGACCGCGAGGGCAAGAAGCGCAGCGGCCGCGTGCTGCAGGTGCTCGGCTTCCTCGGCCTGGAGCGGCTGGAAGTGCCCGAGGCGCAGGCCGGCGACATCGTCGCCATTTCCGGCATCGAGGGGCTGGGCATCTCCGACACGGTCACCGACCCGGCGGCACCCGAGGCGTTGCCGGCGCTCACCGTCGACGAGCCCACCATCACCATGACCTTCCAGGTCAACAATTCGCCGTTTGCCGGCAACAAGGATTTCTCCGGCGGCAAGTTCATCACCAGCCGCCAGCTGCGCGACCGGCTGATGCGCGAGACGCTGCACAACGTCGCCCTGCGCGTGGAAGAGACCGACGACCCGGACAAGTTCCGGGTCTCCGGGCGCGGCGAGCTGCATCTGTCGGTGCTGATCGAGAGCATGCGCCGGGAAGGCTACGAGCTGGCGGTGTCCCGCCCCGAGGTCATCGTCAAGGAGGTCGACGGGCAGTGGATGGAGCCTTACGAGCAGCTGGTCGTGGACGTGGAGGAAATCCACCAGGGCGGCGTGATGGAGCGCCTGGGCCAGCGGCGCGGGCAACTCAAGAGCATGGAGCCGGACGGCAAGGGGCGGGTGCGTCTGGAGTACCTGATTCCGGCGCGCGGCCTGATCGGTTTCCAGACCGAGTTCCGCACCCTGACGCAAGGGTCGGGGCTGCTGTTCCACGTGTTCGACCATTACGGCCCGAGGAGTGAGGGCGCGATCGCCAAGCGGCCCAACGGAGTGATGATCTCCAACGGCACCGGCAAGGCGCCGGGTTATGCGCTGTTCGGCCTGCAGGAGCGCGGGCGCCTGCTGATCAATGCCGGCGAGGACATCTACGAAGGCCAGCTGGTCGGCATCCACGCCAAGGACAACGACCTCACCGTCAATGCCCTGCGCGAGAAACAGCTCACCAACATCCGCGCCGCCGGCAAGGACGATGCGATCATCCTCACGCCGCCGATCAAGATGTCGCTGGAGCAGGCGCTGGAGTTCATCGAGGACGACGAGCTGGTCGAGGTGACGCCCAAGGCCATCCGCCTGCGCAAGAAGCATCTCACCGAGAACGACCGCAAGCGCGCCTCGCGCGGTCTTTAGACGACGGACACCGGCCGCGGGCCTGCGCCGGTTTGCGCAAGCCCGCGGCTTCGGCGCGTCCCGTTCAGCCGGCGAGCACGCCCAGCCGGCGGCCGACCCGGGTGAAGGCCTCGATCGCCCGGTCCAGCTGCTCACGGGTGTGCGCGGCGCTCATCTGCGTGCGGATGCGCGCCTGGCCCTGCGGCACCACCGGATAGAAGAAGCCGGTGACGTAGATGCCTTCCTCCAGCAGCGCGGCGGCCATCGCCTGCGCCTTGGCGGCGTCGTAGATCATCACCGGCACGATGGGATGCGTGCCGGGGCGGATGTCGAAGCCGGCCGCAACCATGCGCTCGCGGAAATACGCGGTGTTCTCGGCCAGCCGCGCGCGCAGGGTGTCGGCCTGGGCGTCGCCGAGCATGTCGAACACGGCGATGCCGGCGGCGACCACCGGCGGCGGCAGCGAGTTGGAAAAGAGGTAGGGACGCGAGCGCTGGCGCAGCAGCTCGATCAGCTCGCGCGGGCCGGTGGTGAAGCCGCCGAGCGCACCGCCGAGCGCCTTGCCGAGCGTGCCGGTGAAGACGTCGATCCTGTCCATGACGCCGTGCACCTCGGCCGAACCGCGACCGCTACGGCCGAGAAAACCGGTGGCATGGCATTCGTCGATGTGCACCATGGCGCCATAGCGTTCGGCCAGTGCGGTGATCTGGTCGAGCGGCGCGATGAAGCCGTCCATGGAGAACACGCCGTCGGTGGTGATGAGCTTGGTGCGGGCGCCGGCGGCGTCGGCGGCCTTGAGCTGCCGCTCGAGATCGGCCATGTCGCCGTTGGCATAGCGGAAGCGGCTGGCTTTGCACAGGCGGATGCCGTCGATGATCGAGGCGTGGTTGAGCGCATCGGAGATCACCGCGTCCTCTTCGCCGAGCAGCGGCTCGAACAGGCCGCCGTTGGCGTCGAAACAGGCGGCATAGAGGATGGCGTCCTCGGTGCCGAAGAACTCGGCGATCTTGCGTTCCAGCGTCTTGTGCAGGTCTTGCGTGCCGCAGATGAAGCGCACCGAGGCCATGCCGAAGCCGTGGCTGTCCAGCGCCGTCTTGGCGGCGGCGATCACACGCGGATCATCGGCCAGGCCGAGGTAGTTGTTGGCGCAGAGATTGAGCACCTCGCGGCCGTCTTCGAGGATGATCTTCGCCGACTGCGGCGAGACGATCACCCGTTCGGTCTTGTACAGCCCTTGCTGGCGCAGGGCGTCGAGTTCGGCGCGAAAACGCGCCTGGGCGGTGTAGGTCATCGGGGAGACTCCAGACGGTGAGGGACGGGACACAGCGCGCCGTTCGGGCGGCTCAATGCCAGCTGCAGACCACCTTGCCGCACTTGCCCGCCTCCATCAGGTCGAAGCCTTTCTGGAAGTCGTCGATGGCAAGCTGGTGGGTGAGCACCTTGCCGAGCGGGAAGCCGGTCAGCGCCATCTGCGTCATCTTGTACCAGGTCTCGTACATCTTGCGGCCGTAGATGCCCTGCAGGGTGAGGCCCTTGAAGATCACCTTGTCCCAGTCGATGCCGGCGCCCTTGGGCTGGATGCCGAGCAGGGCGATCTTGCCGCCGTGGTACATGCATTCGAGCATGTCGTTGAAGGCGCGCGGATTGCCGCTCATCTCCAGGCCGACGTCGAAGCCTTCCATGTGCAGGTCGGCCATCACGTCCTTGAGCGACTGGTTGGCCACGTTGACCACGCGGGTGGCGCCCATGTCGGCGGCCAGCTTGAGCCGGTAATCGTTGACGTCGGTGACCACCACGTTGCGTGCACCGACGTGCTTGGCGATGCCGGCGGCGATCACGCCGATCGGGCCGGCGCCGGTGATCAGCACGTCCTCGCCGACCAGGTCGAACTCCAGCGCGCAGTGGGCGGCGTTGCCGTAGGGGTCGAAGTAGGCGGCCAGTTCCGACGGGATGGGATCGGGGATCGGCCACAGGTTGGAAGCCGGCATGACCAGGTACTCGGCGAAGGCCCCGTCGCGGTTGACGCCGATGCCGACGGTGTTCGGACACAGGTGCTGGCGTCCTGCGCGGCAGTTGCGGCAGTGGCCGCAGACGATGTGACCTTCCGCCGAGACGCGCTGGCCTACCGCATAGCCGGACACGCCCGGCCCGAGCTCGACGATGCGGCCGACGAACTCGTGGCCGATGATGAGGCCCGGGCGGATCGTGCGCCGGCTCCATTCGTCCCAGAGATAGATGTGCAGGTCGGTGCCGCAGATCGCGGTTTTCTCGACCTTGATCAGCACGTCGTTGGGCCCCGGCTGCGGACGCGGCACCTCTTCCATCCAGATGCCCTTCTCCGGATGGCGTTTGACCAAGGCTCTCATCGTCGCGGACATGGGCTCGGCGGCTCTCGAAAGGCGGGAAGGGTGGCGATTATAGGCAGCGCTTCGCCCCCATGCCTTGCGCGCTGCGGCAGTCTCTTACAATCGCGCGATGCCCGCCGACCGCCGCCCGCCTGCCGTGTTCCTGATGGGCCCGACCGCCGCGGGCAAGACCGCGCTCGCCTGCGCGCTGCACGAGCGGTTCGCGGTGGAACTGGTCAGCGTGGATTCGGCACAGGTCTATCGCGGTCTCGACATCGGCGCAGCCAAGCCCGACGCGGCCACGCTGGCGCGCCATCCGCACGCCCTGCTCGATCTGCGCGATCCGGCCGAACCGTACTCGGCGGCCGATTTCCGTGCCGATGCGTGGCAGGCGATGCGGGAGATCACCGCGCGCGGGCACGTGCCGCTCCTGGTCGGCGGCACCGGGCTTTATTTCCGCGCCTTGCAGCGCGGCCTGTCCGCCCTGCCGGGAGCCGATGCGGACATCCGCGCGCGCCTGGCGGCCGAGGCGGCATCGATCGGCTGGCCAGCCCTGCATGCGCGCCTGGCGCAGAGGGATCCGGCGGCGGCCGCGCGCATCGGTCCGCAGGATGCCCAGCGGATCCAGCGTGCCTTGGAGGTGATCGAACTCACCGGCCAGCCGCTGTCGAGGCTGCAACGCGGCGGCAGCGGCGAGCCGTTTCCGTGGCGGGTGTTGAAGATCGCCCTGCTGCCCGCGGACCGCGCCGCGTTGCATGAACGCATCGCCCGGCGGCTGGATGCAATGCTCGCGGCGGGTTTTCTCGACGAAGTCCGTGCGCTGCGCGCCCGCGGCGATCTCGATCCGGAGCTGCCGGCACTGCGGGCGGTGGGGTACCGCCAGGCCTGGGAGCACTTGGCGGGCATGACCGACCGGGCGACCTTCCGGGAACGGGCGATTTTCGCCACCCGTCAGCTCGCCAAGCGGCAGATCACCTGGCTGCGCGGCGAGCTCGACGCCCGCGTCATCGCCCCGGACCGGCCGGCGGCGCAAACGCAGCTCGTGAGGGCCTTGCAGCGCTTCCTGGGCGACTCCATATAAGCCTCGATGTCGCCAGGCGAAGTGCGTGCGACGTCCTTACACGATGCGTAAAAAAACGTTTACCATCCCCGCCATTGGACCGGGCGCCGTACAGGCGTTTTTCGCCGGTCCCTATCAGGGGGAAAGCCAATATGTCCAAAGGACAATCCTTGCAAGATCCGTTTCTCAACGCACTGCGCCGTGAGCGCATCCCGGTGGCCATCTATCTGGTCAACGGCATCAAGCTGCAGGGCACCATCGAGTCGTTCGACCAGTTCGTGGTGCTGCTGCGCAATCAGGTGAGCCAGATGGTCTACAAGCACGCCATCTCCACCGTCGTCCCCAGTCGCAACGTGCGCATCGGCACCCCTCTGGAGGGGCAGGGCCAGCATGATGGCCCGGCCGAAACGCACCCGGTATCCGCGGAAGCGGAAGGTTGACCCACCCTGTTTGATCGTCAGAAGAAGGGCGAGCGCGCCGTCCTGGTCCTGCCGTATGCACGCGGCGAGACCGATCCCGCGCGCCGCGCGGCGGAATTTGCCGAACTGGCCGGTTCCGCCGGCGCCGAGGTCCTGGGCAGTGTCGGCGCCCGCGTCGAGCAGCCCAATCCGCGCTACTACATCGGTTCGGGCAAGGCCGAGGAGGTCGCCGCGCTGGTGCGCGCGGTCGAGGCCGACGTCGTCCTGGTCGACCACCAGCTCTCACCGGTGCAGGAGCGCAACCTGGAGAAGCTGCTCGGTGTGCGCGTCATCGACCGTGCCGGCCTGATCCTGGACATCTTCGCCCAGCGCGCCCGCTCGCACGAAGGCAAACTCGAGGTGGAACTGGCGCAGCTGAAGCACCTGGCCACCCGGCTGGTGCGTGGCTGGACCCATCTCGAACGCCAGCGCGGTGGCGCCATCGGCCTGCGCGGGCCGGGCGAGACGCAGCTCGAAACCGACCGCCGTCTGCTCGGCGAGCGGGTCAAGATGCTCACCAAGCGGCTGGAAAAGGTGCAGACCCAGCGCGGCCAGCAGCGCCGCGCGCGGCTGCGCAACACCGTGCCGCGGGTGGCTCTGGTCGGCTACACCAATGCCGGCAAGTCGACCCTGTTCAATGCCTTGACCGCCGGCGGCGTGTATGCGGCCGACCAGCTGTTCGCCACGCTCGATCCCACCGTGCGCCGCATCGAGGATCTTGCCTGCGGACCGGCGGTGATCGCAGATACGGTCGGCTTCGTGCGCGATCTGCCGCACGACCTGGTCGCCGCCTTCCGCGGCACCCTGGCCGAGGCGCGCGATGCGGATCTCCTGCTGCATGTGTGCGACGCCGCCGACGAGGACGGCCAGGCGCTGCGTGCGGTGGTCGACCGGGTGCTGGCGGAGATCGGCGCCGGCGACATCCCGCAGCTGCTGGTGATGAACAAGATCGATCTCATCGCCGCGTCCGCCGCCGATGCCGTCGTGGGTGCGGTCGATGAGACCGCCGTCGAGCGCGCCCGGCCGCGGATCGAGCGCGACGCCGAAGGGCGGCCGCGGGCGGTGTGGCTCTCGGCATCGACCGGCGCGGGATTGGAGCTGCTGCGTCAGGCCTTGGGTGAGCGCCTGGGCGGCGAGCGGGTGCGTTCCGAATTGCAGCTGCCGCTCAGCGCCGGGCGTCTGCACGCTCGGCTCAAGGCCGTCGGGGCGATCGCCGAGGAGCGCGTGGACGCCCAGGGCTGGCGGCTCTCCATCGATGCCCCGCGGACCGTGCTGCATGCCCTGGCCGGCGAGGCTGCGCCGATCCGCGCCCTGCTCGAGACGGCGCTACCCGAGACCGACTGAGCGCCCGCGCCGGAAGGCAAGCCGACCCGCACGGGCCTCGTGCAGTAGAAGACGCCGATGGCCGTTGCGGTGATGACCTGCCGGGTACGCCGGGCGTCGTGGCTTCCGCGGCATGGCGCGGTCGCGGACGGCCGTCCTGAGCCGCCGCCTTCAGAGCGGCAGGCGTTGCGCCATGCGGTCGATGCCGTCCCACGGGTCCTTGCGCAGGCGCTTGGCACGCTGGCGCGCGCTGGAAAGGTCGAAGGCATCGGCGCGATCGATGCGGCCGAGTTCGTCCCAGCGCAGCGGCATGGCCACGGGCGCGCCGGCCCGTGCGCGCAGCGACCAGGAGGTGACGCTGGTGGCACCACGCGCATTGCGCAGCCAGTCGATGAAGATGAGCCCCTCGCGGCGCGCCTTGCTCATGGTGGCGATGTAAGTCCCGGGCGCCTGCGCCACCATGGCGCGGGCAAAACTTTCGCAAAAGTGGCGGGCTTCCTCCCAGCCATGCTCGCGGGCGATCGGCACCACCACGTGCAGGCCCTTGCCACCGGAGAGCCGCACGAAGCTCTGTAGCCCGATTTGCCTGAGCCGGTCGCGGACCGTGCGGGCGGCATCGATGATCTGCGGCCAGGCGATACCGGGGGCCGGATCGAGATCGAACACCAGCCGGTCCGGCGTTTCCGGATCGTCGATGCGTGCGCCCCAGGGGTGGAACTCGACGGCATTCATCTGCACCAGTTCCAGCACGCCGTCCAGCGAGTCGACGTAGAGGTAATCCTCGGTGCCGCTCTTCTGCTGCAGCGCGATGGCGTGCACGTGCCTGCCGAGGGCGGCGGCATGGTGCTTCTGGAAGAAGCATTCGCCGTCGGCGCCGTCCGGACAGCGCACCAGCGACAGCGGCCGCCGGACGAGCTCGGGCAGCATCCAGCGCGCGACGTCGCGGTAATAGGCGGCGACGTCGGCCTTGGTGTAGGGGCTGCCGGCGAACATGCGCCGGTCGGGATGGGTGATGTGCGTGGACATGGCCGGGCCTCAGCCGATTTCCTCGGGGGGTTCGAGCTGGTCGGCGGGTTTGTCCTCGCGCAGGCGCAGAAAGCTCGCCTGGCGCAGCAGCCGGTCGCGCGTCCAGCCGCGGAAGTCCACCTCCGCCACCAGGCGCGGGGTCACCCATTGCACGCTGCGCGTCGGGAAGGGCAGCTTGGCCGGCAGCGCGACCGTCGGCGTCTTGCGCGCGAGCGCCTCGAGCCGGCGCTGCAGGCTGTCGAGCGTGGCCTGGTCGAAGCCGGTGCCGACCCGGCCGACATAGCGCCAGCCGCCTTTCTCGTCACGCGCGGCCAGCAGCAGCGAGCCGAAACCGGTGCGCGAGCCCTTCGGCGGCGTGTAGCCGACGATGACGAATTCGTCGGTGTGCGCGTGTTTGGCCTTGAGCCAGTCGCCACTGCGGCCGCTGCGGTAGGTGCTGTCGATGCGTTTGCTGACCACCCCTTCCAGGCCCTGCCGGCGGGTTTCGGCAAACAGCTCCTGGCCATGGCCGACGAGGTGCTCGCTGTAGCCGAGAGGCCCTTCGCCGGCGGCTGCGACAAGCTCGGCCAGGAGGCGCTTGCGCTCGTGCAACGGGCAGCCCCGCAGGTCCATGCCGGCCAGTCCCGGCAGGTCGAACAGCATGTAGCGCAGATCGGCTGTGGCGCGCTGTTCGATGGCGTGCTGCAGGGCGGGAAAATCGCTGCGCCCCGCATCGTCCAAGGCGACCAGCTCGCCGTCCAGGCAGGCGTCGGCGACCGGCAGCGCCTCGATCGCGCGGGCGACTTCGGGAAAGGTGGCGGTCCAGTCGAGGTCAGCGCGCGAACGCAGCCTGGCCTTGCCGTTTTCGAGGTCGACCAGCAGGCGATAGCCGTCCCACTTGATCTCGTGCAGCCAGTCTTCGCCGCTCGGCGGGGCCGGCCGCAGCATGGTCAGCGCGGGAGCGAAACCGAACGGCATGCCCGCACGCGCGCCGGGCAGTGCTCGTGCGCTGGCCTGCCAATCGGTGGCGGTCGATTTGCGTGCGCGCTTGGTGGCGGCGCGGCGGGTCGGCGGAGCCGCTGCGGCGTGCTTGGCCGTGCGCTTCGTGGGGCGTTTCGCGGTCGACTTGCGCTCGTCGGTAGCGTCCTCGTCGAGGAAGTCGTCCGCCTCCATGTCCGCGGCGTAGGCGTCGTCGTGCTTGATCAGCAGCCATTGCGGCTGGCGTCCACGCATGGCGGTGCGCACCAGCGCCCATTCGCCGTGCAGTTTTTCGCCATCGAGGGTGAAGACCAGCTTGCCCTCGGCCAGCTGCCGGTGCGGATCGCCTTCGCAATGCCAGGTGCCGTGGTCGAAGATCGCCACGTGACCGGCGCCGTAATGGCCGGCCGGTATGTCGCCTTCGAAAGTGGCGTAGTCGAGGGGGTGATCCTCCACCTGCACGGCCAGGCGTTTCTCGCCGGGCCGCAGCGAAGGCCCCTTCGGCACCGCCCAGCTCTTGAGCACGCCGTCCAGTTCCAGGCGGAAGTCGTAATGCCGGTGGCTGGCATGATGCAGCTGGATCACGAAGATCGGGTCGCGGTGCCGGCGCGCAGCCACCTTGCCCGCAGGTTCGGGCGTCTGGTCGAAATGCCGCTTGCGCCGGTACTCGCGCAGGCTCATCGCTTGCTCCGCGAGCCGGCCCGCCGGCCCGGAGTGGCTTTGGTCGGGCTGCGCGCGGCTCGCTTGGCGGGCGCCTTGGCCGCGCTCTTGGCGGCGCGCTTGGCCGGCGCGACCGGTCCCTTCTCGGCGAGGCTGCGCTTGAGCAGCGAGACGAAGTCGACCACGTTGGTGCTGGCGTGCTCGGGCGTGGGCGGCGTTTCCTCGGCCAGCGCGGTCTTGGCGCCGCTCGCCTTCATCTTCTTCTCGATCACGGCGCGCAGGCGGTCACGGAACTCGTCCTGGTAGGACTCCGGCTGCCAGGGACCGCTCATCGAGGCGACCAGCTGGGCCGCCATGTCCAGCTCGCGTGCGCTCACTCGGTAGTCTTCCGGCTTGCCGGTGGGCAGCGGGTATTCGGCCGGATCGATCACCTCCTGCGGATAGCGCAGCAGCATCAGCAGCAACGCGTCGCCCTGCGGCATCACCGCGGCTAAATGCTCGCGGGTGCGGATCACCACCCGTGCGATGCCGACCTTGCCGGTCTTCTTCAGCGTCTCGCGCAGCAGCACGTAGCCTTTTTCGGCCTTCCGGGCCGGCACCAGCACGTAGGGCTTGTCGAAATAGTTGGGCGGGATGGCGCCGGCATCGACGAAGCGCTCCACTTCCACGGTCTCGTGGCTTTCCGGGGCGGCGGCGCGCAGGTCGTCCTCTTCCAGCACCACGTAGTTGCCCTTGCTGTATTCGAACGCCTTGACGATGTCCTTCCAGGGCACCTCGTCGCCGGTCTCGGTGTTGACCCGCTCGTAGCGGATCGGCTTGCGGTCGCGGGCGTCGAGCAGACGGAAATGCAGGTCGACCCGGCGCTCGCCCGGCATGAGCGCGACCGGCAGGTTGAGCAGGCCGAAGGAGAGAATGCCGTTCCACAGAGGGCGGGCCATGGGATCGTCGGGCTCCGTGCAGGCGGGATGGCCAAGAGCCTAGCGCAGCGCCGGGTGAGTCGGCGGTGAAGCGTCAGACATCCTCGCGGATCACCATCAGGCGAAGCTCGGTCATGTCCTCGATGGCGCAGCGCACGCCCTCGCGGCCCAGGCCCGAGCGCTTGACGCCGCCGTAGGGCATGTTGTCGACGCGGAAGCTGGGCACGTCGTTGACGATCACGCCGCCTTGTTCTAGTTCATTCCAGGCACGCAGGGCATGACCGAGCCGGTCGGTGAAGATGCCGGCCTGCAGGCCGTAGTCGGAATCGTTGACCTTGGCGAAGGCCTCGTCGATGGCATCGAAGGGCTCGAGCAATGCGAATGGACCGAACACTTCCAGCCGGTTGACCTTGGCCGTGCGCGGCACGTCCTCCATCAGCGTGGCTTCCAGCATGTTGCCGCGGCGGTTGCCGCCACACAGCAGCCTGGCGCCGGCCGCGCGCGCTTCCTCGATCCAGCCGTGCAGCCGCTCGGCGGCGGCCTCGTCGATCATCGGGCCGAGGAAGGTATCCGGTTGTTTGGGATCACCGGCCTTGAGCGCGCGGGTGGCGGCGACCAGCCGTTCGCGCAGCGGCGCGTAGACATCGCGATGGGCGTAGATGCGCTGCACGCTGATGCAGCTTTGCCCGGACTGGTAGAACGCGCCGAACACCAGCCGCTGGACGATGCGGTCGAGCTTGGGGCCTTGATCGGCATCGATGATGCAGGCGGCATTGCCGCCCAGCTCCAGCGTCACCTTCTTGCGTCCGGCGCGCTGTTTCAGTTCCCAGCCGACCTGGCCGCCGGTGAAGGAGAGCAGCTTGAAGCGTTCGTCCTCGACCAGCGGCGCGGCGTGCGCGCCTTCCAGCGGCAAGATCGAGAAAGCGCCCTCGGGCAGGTCGGTCTCGGCGAGGATTTCCCCGATCAGCAACGCGCCGAGCGGGGTTTTCTCCGACGGCTTCAGCACGAACGGACAACCGGCCGCGATCGCCGGCGCCACCTTGTGCGCGACCAGGTTGAGCGGAAAGTTGAACGGCGTGATGAAGGCCAGCGGACCGAGCGGCACGCGCTGCGTGTAGCCGCGATAGCCATCCAGCCGCGCGGCGATTTCCAGATTGAGCGTTTCGCCGTTGATACGCACCGCTTCCTCAGCGGCGATGCGGAAGGTCTCGATCAGCCGGGTGACTTCGCCGGCGGCATCCTTGATCGGCTTGCCGGCCTCGATGCACAGCGCCATGGCCAACTCGTCGCGCCGCTCGTCGAAGCGTTGCACGCAATGCTGCAGCACCGCCTGGCGGGCCCAGGGCTTGAACGCGCGCATCGGTGCGCATGCCTTCGCGGCGGCGGCGATCGCCCGTTCGATCGCGGCCTGGTCGGGCACCGCCACGCGGCACGTCACCTCGCCGGCATACTTGTCGCGCACGTCGAGCCAGGCGTCGCCTTGCCAGGGGCGGTTGGCGATGTAGCACGGGCGCGTGGCGGCGGACATGGCAGGTCGCTCTTTCACCGGAAAACTTCAGTGTGCGGCGCGGCGCGTGGCGTCGGCGTGAGCGCGCCGCTGCTGGTCGAGCCAGACTTCGAGGCCCTGTGCGTTGAGCTCGATGTCCATGTTGAGCATCTCGCGCAGGCGCTTGCGGCCGCCGTGCCAGCCATGCGCGCTGGCGCGGCCTGCGTAGAGATCGGCCAGCGCCTCGCACAGCCATGCGTGGCGGTCGCTCTTGCCGGCGGCGGCCTGGGCGAAGGCGACCATGGCATCGATCTGCTCGTGCAGGTCGGCGGCCAGTCGCTCGATGTCGCCCACCGGACCGAAATGGGTGAGGTACATCCGGTCTGGCTTGAGCGCCACCAGACGGTCGATCGAATCGTGCAGCGCCTGGGGGTCGAATTGCACCGGCGTGGTGGTGGGCAGGATGAAAGGCCCGCGGTCGGTATCGAGTTCGCGGTAGGAAAGCCCGAAGGTGTCGCCGGTGAAGCAAGCCCGGGCCCGTTCGTCATGGATGGCCATGTGGTGCTTGGCGTGTCCGGGCGTATACAGGCATTGCAGGCGCCGTCCGGCCAGTTCCAGACATTGGCCGTCCGCGGCTTCCCGTACGCGCTCGGCCGGCACCGGCCGCAGGTGGCCGTAGTCGCGGCGCATGACTTCCTCGCCGTACACCTGGCTCGCGCCGGCCCACAGCTGCGAGGGATCGATCATGTGCCGTGCGCCGCGCGGATGCACCACCAGCGTGGCCTTGGGCAGCTGCGCCAGCAGCTCGCCGGCGCCGCCGGCATGGTCCAGATGCACGTGGGTGAGGATGAGGTAGTCGACCTGCGCGGGTTCCAGCCCCGCCTCGGCCAGCGCGGCGAGCAGCCGCGGCACGCTGTGGACGGTGCCAGAGTCAATGAACGCGCCGTGGCCGGCTTCGACGATCAGATAGGCGGCATCGAAACCGGGGCGCACGAAACCGGTGTCGATGGTATGGATGCCGTGGGGAGTGGACATGCCGTTCTCGTTGCGGGCTGACGATGAAGCGCGAGCCTAGCAAGGCCGAAGTCGCAGCGGCATCTCCACCTTGGTCGAGCCGTGTCTCAGGCGCGGCGATGCCGAGCTTTCGATGTGTGGCGATGGCCTTGGAGGCCGGCGGCAGGGCGCCTGCCGCCGTCTGGGTGCTGACGTCAATACCGGTCGACCTGCTTGCCGCGCGGTCGCCGGAGCCGTGGACTCACAGATCGAACTTGATGCCCTGCGCCAGTGGCAGCGCGTCGGAGTAGTTGATGGTGTTGGTCTGCCGGCGCATGTAGGCCTTCCAGGCGTCGGAGCCGGATTCGCGGCCGCCGCCGGTCTCCTTCTCGCCGCCGAAGGCGCCGCCGATCTCGGCGCCGGAGGTGCCGATGTTGACGTTGGCGATGCCGCAGTCGCTGCCGGTGGCGGAGAGGAAACGCTCGGCGGCCTTCAGGTTCTGCGTGAAGATCGCCGAGGACAGGCCCTGCGGCACCGCGTTCTGCATCGCGATCGACTCATCCAGCGTGTGGAACGGCATCACGTAGAGGATCGGCGCGAAGGTTTCCGTCTGCACCACCGGATGCGTATGGTCGAGACCGGCGATGATGGTCGGCTGCACGAAGAAACCCTTGCGATCGTCGAGTACCTTGCCGCCGGTCAGCACCTTGCCGCCGGCCGCCGTGGCCTGCGCGATCGCCGCGCGATAGGCCTCGACCGCGGCGGCGCTGTTGAGCGGGCCCATCAGCGTGGCCGGGTCGGTGGGGTCGCCGATGCGGTTTTCCACCTGCTGGTAGGCGGCGACCAGCTTCTGCGTCACCTCGTCGAGGATCGAGGCGTGCACGATGAGCCGGCGCGTGGTCGTGCAGCGCTGGCCGGCGGTGCCGACCGCGCCGAACACGATCGCCGGGATGGCGAGCTTCAGGTCGGCGGTTTCGTCGAGGATGATCGCGTTGTTGCCGCCGAGTTCGAGCAGCGAGCGGCCCATGCGCCGGGCGACGCGCTCGCCGACCAGGCGGCCGACGCGGGTCGAGCCGGTGAAGCTGATCAGCGGGATGCGCGTATCGTCGACGAAGCGCTGCGCCAGGGTGTCGCCGGCGTCGTTGAACAGGAAGAAGAGGTCGGGGAAGCCGCCGTCCTTGAGCGCCTCGTTGCAGATCTTCAGCGCGGCGATGGCCGACAGCGGCGTCTTCGGCGAGGGCTTCCAGATGCTGATGTCGCCACACACCGCGGCGATGAAGGCGTTCCAGCTCCACACCGCGACCGGGAAGTTGAACGCGCTGATGATGCCGACGAGTCCGAGCGGGTGCCATTGCTCGTACATGCGGTGGCCGGGGCGTTCGGAATGCATGGTGTAGCCATAGAGCATGCGGCTCTGGCCGAGCGCGAGGTCGGCGACGTCGATCATCTCCTGCACCTCGCCGTCGCCCTCGGGCTTGATCTTGCCCATCTCCAGCGCCACCAGCGAGCCCAGCGCGCTCTTGTGCCGGCGCAGCGCCTCGCCGCACAGGCGGATCGCCTCGCCGCGCCGCGGGGCCGGCGTCGTGCGCCAGACTTCGAAGGCCGCCTGCGCGCGCTCGAGGATGCGCTCGTAGTCCGCGGCGCTGGAGGCGTAGACGCGCGCGATCACCTCGCCGGTGGCCGGATTGACCGGCGCGAGTTCGCCGGCGTCGGTGGTGCGCGACCACTCGCCGTGGCCGAGATAGGTGCCCGACTGCACTTCGCCGAGGCCGAGCGCCTGCAGGATGGAATGCGACATGGATGCTCCGAAGATTGGCTGGACGACTTGGGTAGGCGGCCGATTCTAGCAGTCGACCACATCGGTCCAGATGCCCGCGGCACTGGTGTTTCTAGAGGTTCTGGCCGATGCGCCACATCACGCCGGCCGGATCGGTCAGGGTGAAGTCGCGCATGCCCCAGGGGCGCTCTGCCGGCGGCGGCAGATGCGGGTTGCATGCCCGCACGGGCGCCGAAGCTAGCGCATGCGCGTACCAGTCGTCCACGTTCTCGACCAGGAGATGCATCCTGCATGTAGGCGCCTGCGTCGCGTCCGCGCTCTGTTGCAGCAGGAAGCTGGTATGGCCACGGTGCACGTAGGCCAGCTCGGGCGAACACCAGGGGATGGAAAAACCCAGTGCCGCGTAGAAAGCCAGCGATAGCTGCATGTCGAGGGCCGGCACGAAGGCCTTGATTTCCACCGTGGCGAGGTTCATGGAAGGTCTCACTTGTCCTGGATGCGCACGCGCTCGAGCGCCGGCGCCGGTTTGCACGTGCCGGCGCGCAGCCCATCCAGCCAGGTCGTGACCAGGGCCACGACGGCTTGCTGCGTGCGCGCGTCGAAGCTCCCGCCGCCGAGCTGCATGTGCGTGGCACCGTCGATCACCGCCAGACGATCGCACTGTCCTGGCGGCAGGGCGGCGAAGGCTTGCTCACGCCAGCGCTCATCCCCGCCCAGGCCCGCATCCCGGGTGCCGGTGATCATCAATACCGGCGCGGTGATGGCGGCATCGGCATCCGCCGGCAGCCATGCTTCGGGGCCGGCGGGCGAGAGCGCGACGTAGGCGTCGAATCCGCCGGCCGGATGCAGGCCCGCCGTATTACGCGCGCCGGCTTCGAACTGCACGGTATGCGCGCCCATCGAATGCCCGAGCAGCGCGGTGAATGGCGCCTTGCATGGCGCGCTCGCCCATTGCCGCGCGGCATCGATGTCCATGAAACGCGCACGATAGGCGGCCGGGTCATCCACCAGCATGGCCAGACCGGCACGCAGGCCGCGCGTGGTGCGCACGTCCCGTTTCAGCGCATCCATGCCGCTTTCGCGATGTCCGATGACGATGGCGCGCCAGCCGTCCGCGCCCAGTCCTTGGGCGAGGTAGCGCAACCCCTGCTCACTGCCGCCCGCGCCGGGCGACAGCAGTGCCAGCGGCGGACAGCCGGTCGATGATGGCGAGGCGGCCGGGTACACCATCATCGGCACCTGGGCGCCATCGGCGCGCGGCGCGAAGGAGAGCTGCTGGGCCGGCGCGGCCGCACCGATGGCCGCCAGCAGCAGACCGATAAGTGATCGTGGCATCAGGGTTTGTTGACTCGCCGGCGCATGCGTGGATGCCAGGGTCGCATGCCGGCGACGGAAGCGCTATTCGCCGCGTTTCCAAAGTCGACGCAGCCAGGAAGGCTTATGCGCCTGCGCCTGCACGCCCTGGCTGAGGAAGAACGGCGTGTAGAGCTTGTCCTCCTCGAGAATGTGCAGGGTCAGCCATTTCTTGAGGAAATGCAGCAGCTCGAAGGTGACCGGATGGCCCTCGTCGAGCAGCCGTGCGCGAAGCCGCAGGACCTCCTCGACCAGACGGTCGTGCGAGGCCTTGTGTTTCTCGTACTCGGCATAGGCGAACAGGCGCATCAGACTCTCTTCCACGGCGAAGTGGATGCGCGTGTAGTCGACCAGCTCGTCGAGGATCAGCCGCGACTCGCTGCTTGCGCGGTGATGCAGCATGGCGCCGTGCAGGCGGTTGAGCAGATCCACCAGCACGCGGTGCTGGGCGTCGATTTCCTCGATGCCCACGCTCAGGCTCGGGTTCCATTCGATGAGCGGGGCGTCGATGGCGGTGCTTTGGGACATGGCAGGAGGCTCCGGCAGATGACCGCAGCCTAGCGGGCAGCGCCGGGCCGGAGTTGATGCCGGTCAAATCGTCCGGCGCGGTGGGCGCGTCGGATCGCCGCAGTGCGTCTTTTCAGCCGCCGGCCGGCGGCACCTGGCTGGGCGATGCGGCCGGTACCGTGGCGCCCGGAGACTGGTGGATGATCATGTCCTGCGGGCGCAGCAGGGGCAGCTTTTCGGCCCGCAACTTGGCCAGGATGGCGAACAGGAGATCGCTCTTGACGCCGCCGGCATCGCGCGGATTGGCCACGAAGGCGACCGCGACGAAGATCAGCGAGCCGCCCTCGATGCCATCCAGCGACACCGAGCACGTCGGTGCGGCCAGCACCTTGGGATGGTTGCGCATGGTCTCCAGCATGATGCGGGCCACGACATCGGCATCGGTGTCCAGCGGCATCGGCAGGCGGATCAGCACCCGCCCCTGGGCCTGGCCCCAGGTGACGTTGCGCACGTTCTGGGTGATGAACTGCGAATTGGGCACGATCATGGTCGAGCCATCCCACAGCTTGATCTCGGTGGCGCGCACGTTGATCCGGCGGATGTCGCCCTCGACGCCGGTCAGGCTGACCCAGTCGCCCACCTTGACCGGCCGCTCGGCGAGCAGGATCAGCCCGGAAATGAAGTTCTGCACGATCGCCTGCAGGCCGAAACCGATGCCGACGGAAAGCGCGCTGGCGATCCAGGTGATGCTCTGCAGGCTGACCTGCAGCGCAGCCAGCGTCAGCGCCACGACCAGCACGCCGCCGACGTAGCCGGAAAGGGTGACGATCGAGCTGCGCAGGCCCGGATCCAGCGAGGTCTTGGGCAGCAGCTGCGTGCCCAGCCACTGTTTCAGCGCGCGCACGCCGAGCCAGCCCAAGGCCAGCACCACGCTGGCATCGAGCAGGGCGCCGGGGCGGATCACCAGCTCGCCCAGCTTGAGTCCGTTGAAGAGCTGGCCGACGCGGTCGAGCAGCGCGTCCGGGCCGGCACCGTAGGGCGCGAGCACCAGCGTCAGGGCGACGACGCAGAGCAGGATGCGGATCAGCGCGGACAGGACGGTCGCCGCCTGGTCCAGCGTCGCCGGGGCCAGGCCGAAGGTGGCCTGCAGGCGCTTGCCGCTGCGGCTGGTCGGTGTCAGCAATGCCTCGATGAGGTCGTGGGCCAAGTGGGTGAGGAGGTAAAGCGTGCCCAGCACCACGCCGACCCACACCAGCTGGGTGGCGAGGAACGAGGCGAAGGCGATGAAACCGGTCGCCAGTCCCAGCCAGACCAGTGCCACCGCCACCGCCGCGGCCGCCATCAGCAACCCCACCCACAGCGGCCGCCGGGCCGGATACTCGCCGGCCGCGAGCAGGACGCGACGGGTCTGCGCCAGTCGGCGCAGGGTGAGCGCGATCAGCACACTGATCGTCAAGGCCAACAGGCCGCGCGCCATCACCGTGGCGACCAGGCTGGCGCCGATCTGCGCATTGATGCGCTCGATGATGCCGAGGATCAGCACCACGATCGCGAGCAGCCGCGGCACCGGGCGCAGCCGGGCGGCCGCCGCGTCGGACAACCCGATCAGCCGCCAGCTCGGATGCCGCGCCGACAGCAGCGCGCGACCCAGTCCGGCCACATAGGCGGCAAACAGCAGCACCTGCACCACCGAGCGTGCGAAACCGGCCAGGTCCGGATCCAGCGTGTCGTGCCAGTTGAGGCCCAGATACACCGACTCGGCCGCAAGCCCGAGCACGCTGACGTAGGCCAGCGCCACGCCCAGTGCCCGGCTGCTGCGTCGCAACCGACCCTGCGGCAGACGCCGCGCGAGCACGAACAGCGCCTGTTCGATCACCCGCCGCCCGCCGAGGAGCAAGGCCAGGGCCACCCCGAGTCCGCCGAGGAACGGCCAGCGGTGCGGCGGTTGCCAGGCGGTCGCGAGGTCGTCGCGGATCAGCCCGAGCAGATGGCCGAAACGGGCGAGATCGTTGGGCAGCACGCGTGCGGCGTCGCTCCAGAAGGCATGGCTGAACGGACTGGCGGTGCGCGCAGTCAATTGCGCCTGGAAGCGGTCGCGCCGCAATGCGGCCACTTGCGCGGCCAGTTGCTGGGCCTCTTCGCCGATCAGCTGGGCCTGCTTGATCTGGGCGTCCACGCTGGCTTTCTCGCGGCCGAGCTGGCGACGCTGCGCGGCCACTTCCGCGGCTTCCGGCGGGCTGCCCGCGGCCGGCGCGGGACCCAGCACGTCGAGCCGCGCCTGCAGGCTGTCCAGGCGCGGCTTGAGGGTGACGATCAGGGCGTCGGCCTGGTTCTGTACCGCCAGCGCCGCGGCGGCGAGATCGCTCAGGGCGGTATCGGCCGGGTGGTTGCCGAGCGCGGCTTTGACCTGATCGAGCTGGCTCTGCAGCGTATCGAGCACGCGGTCGGGCGCGGGCGCGGTCGATGCCGCATCCTGCGCCTGCGCAGGCACCGGCAGGCCCGCAAGGAGGGACAGGGCAAACAACAGCAACAGTCGGAACGATAGGCGCATGCCGGCATGATCGGCCGCCGCCGTGCGCACGGTCAATGCACGCCGGGAACGACTAAAATGCGCCGATGCCCGCCGCCGATGCGCATGCCCGCTATCCCGAACTGCCGCCCTGGGACGGTGATGTCGCAAGCGCGCGCGCGCTGCAGGTCGAACTCGCGGCCAGGGTGAGCCTGCAGGACACCGGGTCCGAGCCGCGCCGCATCGCCGGTGTCGACGTCGGCTTCGAGGAGGGCGGGGCGATCACCCGCGCGGTGGCGGTCCTGCTCGATGCGGCGACCCTGGACCCGCTCGACGAGGTCGTGGCACGCCTGCCGACCCGCATGCCTTACATCCCCGGCCTGCTGTCCTTTCGCGAGCTGCCCGCCGTGCTCGTCGCGCTGGGCCGGCTGGCCGCATCCCCCGACCTGGTGCTGGTGGACGGCCATGGCATCGCCCATCCGCGGGGGCTGGGCATCGCCGCGCATCTGGGCGTGCTCACCGGCCTGCCGACCATCGGCGTGGCGAAGAGCATCCTGGTCGGCAGCCATGACGAGCTGCCCGCGCAGCGCGGCGCATGCGTGCCGCTGCGCCATCGCGGCCGCGTCATCGGCAGCGTGCTGCGCAGCAAGGACAAGGTGCGACCGCTGATCGTCTCGCCGGGGCACCGGGTGAGCCTGGTCCGGGCGCCGCAGATTGTGCTGGCCTGCTGCCGCGGCTATCGACTGCCCGAGCCGACCCGGCTGGCCGACCGGCTGGCTTCCCGTCGCGGTCCCGGGGCCTGTTCCGATGAATGACCTGCCCATCCGGCCCGTAGGTGCGATGCCGCCGGTGGTCGTTAAGTCTGCCGCAAGCAAGACGCTTTAGCGTGCGCCGGATGCGCAAACCCACCGCCGCCCTGATCTGGATCGCCCGGAACCCCTGGTGCCTGGCGTTTGCCTGGCTGATCGTCGCCGCCCTGCTGCCGCTGGTGCCGATCGACGAGACCCGTTACCTCACGGTGGCCTGGGAGATGCGCCGCTCGGGCGATCTGGTCGGGCTGACCCTGAACGGCCAGCCGTACATGGACAAGTCGCCGCTGATGTTCTGGCTGATCAATGCGAGCTGGTGGGTGTTCGGCGTTTCCGATCTCGCCGCCCGTCTCGTCGACGTGCTGTTCGCGGCCGGCAGCGTGGCCCTGGTGGTGCGCGTGGCGCGCCGGCTCGGGTTGGCGCAGCCCGAACGGGCCGGCTGGTTTCTGTTGCCGTTCGTCGTCTTCGGCGCCTTTGCCGCGGTGGTCATGTTCGACCTCGCCCTGTGCGCTTTTTTTCTGCTGGCGCTGGATGCGCTACTGCTTTGGCTGCACACGCGCCGCTGGCACGGGGCGGCGCTGGCCTGGCTCGCGGTGGCCGGCGGCCTGCTGGCCAAGGGACCGGTGTTCCTGGTTCACCTGGCCGCGCCGCTTTTGCTGGTGCGCTGGTGGTATGGACGGCCGATCGAAAGACCCTGGCGTTTCGCCTGCGGTTGGGTCGCGGTGATCCTGCTCGGTCTTTTGCCGCTGGCCTGGTGGGCGTGGTCGGCGGCCTCGCGCATCCCGGGTGTGCCGCCGGAACAGACGCTGCTGCACCAGGCCTTCGGCCGCGTCGCCGGCAGCTTTGCCCATCGACGCGGCCCGTTCTGGTACCTGCCCTTGCTGCCCGTACTGCTCTTGCCCTGGATGCTTTGGCTGCGCTGGAGGATGGTGCCCAGGGCGATCCGCGCCGCCATGGCCCTGCCGGCGGCGCGTCTGGGCATCGCCGCCAGCGTGCCGGCGCTGGTGATGTTCTCGGCGATCAGCGGCAAGCAGATTCACTATCTCCTGCCGTTGCTGCCCGGTGTGTCGATCGGGCTTGCGGCGCTTTTTGCGGTCGAGCCGGCGCTGTTGTCCACGGCAAGAACGCGCTGGGTGGCGCTGTTGCTGCTGGTGGGTTGGCTATGGCCGCTTGCCCACTGGATGCGTGGCAGCTGGCCGTTCGCCGCCTGGCAGGCGGTGGTGCTCGCGTTCGGCCTGGCGCTTGGCGCGGCGGCGTGGGCGGCGGGCACGCGGACGCCGCGGCTCGCTTCTCCCGACGGCAGGCTGGCGGGCACGGCCACGGCGTCCCTGTGTCTGGCGATCTCGCTGGTGCTGCTGGTCACCGCGCCGCTCAAGCCGCACCTGGATGGCCGTCCGATCGCCCGCGCCGTGCAGGATTTGCTCGCCCGCGGCGTTCCGGTCGGCGTGCTGCCGGACGAGCCTGGCATGATCGGTTATCTCGCCCGGTTGCCCCGGCCCTTGCCGGTGGTGCGTGATCCTGCCGACTGGGCACGCCGGCATCCCAATGGTTTCGTCCTGGTCCACGCCTCGCACGGGCGCTTGCCGCCGCAGGCGCAGCCGGCGGTCGACCTCATCGACGGCTGGGAGGGGCTGCTGCCGGCCGCGGCGCTCGCTGCGGGCTCGATCGATCCTTGACCGCATGACGGCCTCGGGAGGCCAGACCGCATCGCCGCGGATGCACGCCCGCCATCGCCCGGGGACAATACGTGCTGCCTTCTTGAAATTATCGAGCCCCGGCGCGGTTTCGACGCCCGACCGCCAGGCGATGCCAGATGACCCTGCAAAGCGACGCTTTCACCCCGGCCGACGAGGCGCACATGCGCCGCGCGCTTGAACTTGCCGCGCACGCGCGCGATGCGGAAAACGAGGTGCCGGTCGGTGCCGTGCTGGTGCAGGCGGAGACCGTGCTGGGGTTGGGCTGGAACCGCAATCTCACCCTGCATGACCCGACCGCGCATGCGGAGATCATGGCCCTGCGCGCCGCCGGCGAGCGCCTCGGCAATCACCGGCTGCCGCCTGGCGCCACGCTTTACGTCACCCTGGAGCCCTGCGCGATGTGCGCGATGGCGCTCGTGCACGCGCGGGTGAGCCGGGTGGTCTATGCCGCCGCCGATCCCAAGACCGGCGCCGCCGGCAGCGTTTTCGACATCCTGATTTCCGATCGCCACAATCATCGCGTGGCGGTGCAGGGAGGCTTGCTGGCCGAAGCCTCGGCGACGCTGCTGCGCGAGTTCTTCCGCGCCCGGCGTTAAACGGGGCGATGCAGCAGGAAGGCCAGCGCCTCCTCGCACGCCTGGGTCAGCTTGAGCGAGAGCAGCGCATCGGCACGGGTGCGGCCGAGATTCACCGCCGCGATCGGTTTGCCTTGGTGCGCGGCCGCCTGCACGAAGCGGTAGCCCGAATACACCATCAGCGAGGAGCCGACCACCAGCACGGCGTCGGCGGCTTCGAGAGCCTCGAAGGCGCGCTCCACGCGTTCGCGCGGGACGTGCTCGCCGAAGAACACCACATCCGGCTTGAGCACCCCGCCGCACTGCGGGCAGGGCGGCACGTCGAAGCCGGAAAAATCCAGCCCGTCCAGATCGGCGTCGCCGTCCGGGGCGGCGAACGCATCCAGCGGCAGCCAGCCCGGATTGCGCGCGTACAGCCAATCCTGCATCGCCGCACGGGGAAGGCGCGCGGGGCAGGCCGTGCAGCGCACGGTATCAAGGCGCCCGTGCAGATCCAGTACCCGGCGGCTCCCGGCCCGCTGGTGCAGGCCGTCGACGTTCTGTGTCAGCAACAGCACCACCTGTCCGGCATCTTCCAGCGCCCGCAACGCATGATGGGCGGCATTGGGTTCGGCCGCACCGAAACGGCGCCAGCCGACCATGCTGCGCGCCCAATACCGTCGGCGCAGCAGGGCGTCGCTCATGAAGGCCTGATGGCTGAGCGGCGGCACACGTTTCCAGGCGCCCGCCTCGTCGCGGTAATCGGCAATCCCCGAAGCCGTGCTGCAGCCGGCGCCGGTGAGCACGAAAAGCCTGCGGTGGCGCGCGATGAAGGCGCCAAGCGCCGTCGTGCCCGGCGGCGCGGATGCGTGGTGCGGAAGCTCGGTCATCATCCTGCGAAGGATGCTTGCATGGCACGGGCCGCCGACGCACGCCGGCCGCGCACCGGTCGACGATGCGCGGACAGGCAGCGCCTTCAGTCGACCGCCAGCACGCGGCCGGTTTGCGGGTCGACCTTGAGATCCACACTCTTGCCGGCGGCATTCTTGGCCTCGGCATGCCACACGCCATCCTTGAAATCGACATCGTGCACCTTGGTGTAGCCCTGGGTCTCCAGCGCGGCGCGGATTTCGTCCTCGTTGAGCTTGGATACCGGCTTGTCGGTGAACGCCTTGCCGGTGGCCGGATCCACCCGCACGGTCACGTTGCGGCCGTCGCCGCTGCGGGCGTGGGCGCGCCACATGCCCTCGTCGAATTTGAGGTCTTCGACGTGGGTGTAACCCTGGTTCTGCAGTTGCAGCAGGATGTCCTGCTGAGTCAGCGCCTGCGGCGCGGCCGAGCTCGTGGCTGCCGTCGGCATCGGCTGCGTCTGCGCGGTGGCGGCGGTGCTGGCGAATGCGCCCAAGGTCAGGGCGAGAGTCAGCGGAAAGAGGGCTTTCATCGAATCTTCTCCACGCAATGGGGATGTCCTATATGCGCAGTGGCCGGTCGAGCCTGGGTGAACGGCGGCTGGATCGCACGTGAAACACGAAGGCAAATAGTGAACCCTTAAGTTCAAATTAAGCCGAGCGGATGGATGATGGGCACGTACCGATGGGAGGTATCACGTCATGAACAGAACGAACAAAGTCGGCATGCGCTGGTTGGCCGGGGCCTTGATGGCGGCGCTGGCGCTGCCCTTGAGCACCCCCGCCCAGGCCTGGGACCATGGTCATGGCGGGTACCATGGCGGCTATCGCGGCGGTTACCACGGCTATTACGGCGGCCACTACGACCATCATCATGGCGGTTACTGGCATGGCGGCCGCTGGATCGCCGGGGCCATCGTGACGGGCGCGGTGGCTGGCCTCGTGGTCGATGCCATGCGTCCGGCGCCGGTGTACTACGCGCCCGCGCCGGTGGTGGTCTACGACCGCCCGGTAGTGACCCGGCGGGTGGTCGAAACCCGCACCGTGGTCTACGACGATCCCTATGCGACGCGCTATATCCGTGACGACGGCTACGGCAACTGACGCCAGATAAGTTTCGAGAAACATGAAAAAGCCCGGCTTCGGCCGGGCTTTTTGCTGGGCAGGGGGGGGGGCAAGTCTCACCGGCGGGGTGGTGGCGGGTTCTTCGGTTCTGCGCCGTTGCCGCTGCGCAAGGCCTGTTTTTCCAGGGCCTCGAAGGTGGCCTTGTCGATCTTGCTGACCTCGGCGATGGCGCATGGCGGCTGATTGCGGGCACTCACCGTTTCGCCGACTTCGCCGCAGATCCGGCTTTCGCCCACCAGCCGATTGGCCTCGCTGGCATGGAACAGCAGCCCAGGCACGCCGATGCCCAGACGCGGACAGTCGTGCTCCAGCTTGATCTGGTAACGGTCGGGTCCGGTGCGTGCGATCGCGGTGCGCGAGTCGACCAGATACCACTCGTTGATCCGGTCCGGACGCAGGCATTCGGAGATGGGGCGCAGCGGATGATGCGCGGGCTGCGCCGGTTCGGTGGCATGCAGCCCGGTGGTGGCGGCGATGAGCGACAGTGCCAGCAGATGGCGTGGAAGATCACGTGACATGGCAGCTCTCCTCAGTCAACGGTGCATTGGATAACGCAAACCCGGCCCGGCGGCGTACAGCCCAGCGACCGGTGCACGCAAAAAGCCATGCGCAAGGGATATATCACGTCGAGTGAACGGGCGCCTGTCCAAGATCGGCGGATGCTGCGCAGCAATCGTCTGACATGGCAGGAATGAGCTCTCGATGAGCATGATGGCGTCTCCTTCGCTGGCCGAGCGTTATCTTGCCGTCCGGGCACAGACGATGCGCCTGTGCCAGGGGCTCGAGGCGGAGGACATGCAGGTGCAATCCATGCCCGATGCCAGTCCCGGCAAGTGGCATCTTGCGCACACGACCTGGTTCTTCGAGCGCTTCGTCCTGGCTGGCGACAGCCGCTACCGCATCGCCGAGCCGGACTGGCATTACCTTTTCAATTCCTACTACCAGACGGTGGGGCCGATGCACGCGCGGCCGCAGCGTGGGCTTCTTTCCAGGCCCACGCTCGCGCACATCCACGCCTGGCGGGCGCGGGTCGACGAGGCGATGGCGACCCGGCTGGCGGATGCGGTCGACCCGGCGCAGGCGGCCACGGTCGAGCTGGGCATCCAGCACGAACAGCAGCATCAGGAGCTATTCCTTACCGACATCCTGCATGCGTTCTGGAGCAATCCGCTGCGCCCGGCCTACGACGCCGCCCTGTCCGTCCAGGCGCGTCCGTGCGCGCCGCTGCGCTACGTTCCGGGCCGCGAGGGACTCGTCGAGATCGGCCATGCCGGCGACGGTTTCGCCTTCGACAACGAGCGGCCGCGCCATCGGACCTTGCTTGGCCCGCACGCCTTGGCCAACCGGCTGGTCAGTCAGGCCGAGTACGCCGCCTTCGTGCAGGACGGCGGCTATCGCAAGCCGCCGCTGTGGTTGTCCGACGGCTGGGCGGTGGTCCAGCGCGAAGGCTGGACGCGCCCGCTGTACTGGAGTGAGGACCTCACTGCGCAATTCACCCTGGCCGGTGAGGTGGCGTTGCTGCCGGATGCGCCGGTCAGCCAGCTCAGCTTCTTCGAGGCCGACGCGTACGCCCGCTGGGCCGGCGCCCGGCTGCCCACGGAGATGGAATGGGAAGCGGGCGCGCAGACGCTGCCGGTGGCGGGCAACTTGCTCGAGGATCGCCCCCGCCTGCCGCAATCGGCTGTCGGCGAAGGCCTGCTGCAGATGTATGGCGATCTGTGGGAATGGACGGCCTCGCCTTATGTGGGCTACCCAGGCTTCAAGCCGTTGCCGGGGTCGCTCGGCGAATACAACGGCAAATTCATGAACGGCCAATGGGTGCTGCGTGGCGGTTCCTGCGCGACGCCCGCCGCCCACATCCGTGCCACCTATCGCAACTTCTTTCCGCCGCATGCGCGTTGGCAGTTTGCCGGCCTGCGTCTGGCGCGCGATATCTGACGGAGACTCCATGAACACAGTACGTCCCGATCAGGACGACGATGGCCAGCCGTCGCGGGCGCAGCTGCTCGCGCTGGTGCAGCGCGGCTTGCGTTCGCGGCCCAAACGACTGCCGTCCTGGCTGTTCTACGACGAGCGCGGTTCCCGGCTGTTCGAGAGGATCTGCGAGCAGCCCGAGTATTACCTCACCCGCTGCGAAATCGCGCTGCTCGAGCGGCACGCCGCCGACATCGCCCGGGCGTTCGGTCCGCAGGTGCGGCTGGTCGAATACGGCAGCGGCAATGCGGTCAAGACGCGCCTGTTGCTCGAGCAGCTGGAGGATCCGGTCTGCTACGTGCCGGTGGAGCTGGCGGCCGACGCCCTGCGCGTAAGCGTGGAGCGCCTCGGCCGGCTTTTCCCGGAGCTGCCCTTGCAGCCGCTGTGCGCCGACTTCACCCGGCCGTTGCGGCTGCCGGTGGCGCCGCGGGCGCCGCGCCGCACGGTGATCTACTTCCCCGGTTCCACCCTGGGCAATTTCGAGAGCCGCGATGCGGTCGCGCTCCTGCGCAAGATGCGCGGCGAGATGGGCGAGGCCGGTGGCGTGCTGGTGGGTGTCGACCTCAAAAAGGATCCCGCGGTCATCGAGGCGGCGTACAACGATGCCGCCGGCGTCACCGCGGACTTCACCCTCAACCTGCTGGTGCGGCTCAATCGCGAGCTCGGCTGCGATTTCGATCTCGACGCTTTCCGTCATCGCGCCCGTTACAACCGTCTGGCCGGACGCGTCGAGACCCACCTCGTCAGCCAGCGCGCGCAGGAAGTGCGTGTGGGCCGCATGCGCATCCGGTTTGCCGCGCAGGAGGCGATGCTGGTCGAGTACAGCGCCAAGTACGCGCCTGCCGAATTCGCCGCGCTGGCCAACCGCGCCGGCCTCACCGTGCGGCACCGGTGGACCGATCCGGACGGCATGTTCGCCGCCTTCTGCCTCGGCCGGGCCAGCGTGGTCTGAAAAAGGCGACGCCGGGCCATCGCGTCCCCTTCGCCTACAATGGCGCGCCGAAAGCTTGCGACCGGCCATGCCCGACACCGACGAAGCCGTCCTCAGCGCCTTGTGGTTGCCGCTGCTCAGCGGTGAGCTGGCGTGGCCGGCCGACGGGCGCGTGCTGTTCCTCAATGCCCGCGCCGGCGCGGTGCTGGGGCGGCTGGCCGGCATCGACCTGCATTGCCAGCAGGACTTCCGGCCCTTCGCCACCGCCCTGGAGCGGATGGGCTTGCGGGTGAACGAGCCGGCGGCGGATGCGCGCCATGCCCTGGTCGTGGTCTGGCCGCCGCGTCAGCGCGAGGCGGCGCGCGCGCTCTTTGCCCGCGCCTGGCGTCATTGCGCCGCCGGCGGCGTGGTGCTCGCTGCGGCACCCAACACGCAAGGCGCCCGCGCCGCCGAGGCCGACCTCGCCCGGCTGGCCGGTCCGTTGCGGCATCTTTCCAAGCACAAATGCCGGGTGTTCTGGAACGCGCCGGGTGCGCGGCCGGATCCGGTGCTGCTGGCCGACTGGCTCGCACTGGACGCGCCGCGGCGCAATCCGGCCGGCTTCGTCAGCCGTCCGGGGCTGTTCGCCTGGGACCGCGTCGACCCGGCCTCGGCCCTGCTCGCCGAAACCCTGCCGCCGACGCTGGCCGGCGAGGTCGCCGATCTCGGTGCCGGCTATGGTTATCTGGCCGTCGAGCTCATCGCGCGTTGCCCGCAGCTTGCCGCGGTCGATCTCTATGAAGCCGATGCACGGGCATTGGAGCCCGCGCGCATCAACGTCGCCGAGGCGATGCAGGCGCATGGGCGCAGCCTTCGCGTCAGCGTGTACTGGCACGACGTCACCGCCGGCTTGCCGCGTACTTACGACGCCATCGTCTGCAATCCGCCGTTCCACCAGGGGCGCGCGGACCTGCCCGCGCTGGGACAGGCTTTCATCCGGGCCGCAGCCGACGCCCTGCGACCGCAGGGTCAGCTGTGGCTGGTGGCCAACCGTCACCTGCCGTACGAGGCGACGCTCGCCGCGCGGTTTGCCGATGTGCGCCTGCTCGCCGAACGCGACGGCTTCAAGGCGTTGTTCGCCCAGGGCGTGCGTGCATGAAGCTGCTGCGTCGGATCGCCAATCTGGGTTATGGCAGCCGCAAGCAAGTGGCGCAGATGTTCCGCGAGGGGCGCATCACCGACCTTGAAGGCCGGGCGCTCTACGCCGACGACGACGTGCCGCACGCGCAGGTGCGCGTGGATGGCGTACCGCTGGATCCGCCGCCCGGCCTGGTGCTGATGATGCACAAGCCACTCGGCGTGACCTGCTCGCGGAAGGATCCGGGGCGCCTGGTCTATGACCTCTTGCCGCCGCGCTATCGGCACCGGCAGCCTGCGCTTTCGACGGTGGGACGGCTGGATCGCGATACCTCCGGGCTGCTGCTCGTCACCGACGATGGTCAGCTGCTGCACCGGATCATCTCGCCGCGTGCGCAGGTGGCCAAGGTCTATGAGGCCGAGCTCGCCCAGGACCTGCGTGGCGACGAGGGCGCGCTGTTCGCCAGCGGCACGCTGCGCCTGGAAGGGGAGACCACGCCGCTCTTGCCCGCTCGGCTCGAAGTGCTGGGGCCGCGCCGCGCGCGCCTGACCCTGACCGAAGGTCGCTACCACCAGGTACGGCGGATGTTTGCCGCCGTCGGCAACCACGTGCTGGCGTTGTATCGGGCGGCCATGGGCCGGCTCACGCTGGATGGATTGCAGCCCGGCGCCTGGCGCGTACTGGCGCCGGGCGAGATCGAGGCGGTGTTCCAGCCGCCGCAGGAAGGGGCCGGCTGAACCGGTTTTTCGCATCGGCGAATGGCCAGCACGGTACGCGCCGGGCGGAGCCTCGCGAGCCACTGCAAAGCCGCGGCCGTCAGCTGTCTTGCGAGGCGTGCCGTCGAGCCATTTCGTCCTCGCGCCGCGAGCGCGCGCCGGCGTGCCAGGAGACCAGCGTCGAAGCTGTGCTGGGCGTGCGCGGGATTTGCGGCGGCGCCCCGATGCCGCGGTACAGTCTCGAAAGGCAGGAAAGCATCCGTGCCACCCGCTGCAGACCGCCGCACTCCGACGCGGTGCGCGCAACAAGAAGCTTGTGCATGATGGTCTCCGAGCCGCCCCTGTGCGGCCCTGGTGACCAATGTAGCAATTTCACCTCGTTTGCACAGCAATTTCACGCGCTGCAGCGCAGCACCATCAGCCACGCAGCGCCTGGTTTATGAATTGACTGAGCTGCGCCGGGCCGAGCGCACCGCTTTGCCGGGCGATCTCCCGGCCGGCTCGCAGCAGTACGAGGGTGGGAATGCTGCGGATGTTGAACCTGCGCGCCAGGTTGGGCTGCGCGTCGGTGTCGACCTTGCCCAGCCGCAGGCGCGGCTCGAAGTCGCGGGCGGCCTGGACGAACACCGGGGCGAAGCCGCGGCAGGGGCCGCACCAGCTGGCCCAGAAGTCGATCAGCACCGGCAGGTCGCCGCGGGCGGCCACGGCGTCGAAGTTGGCCTCGGTGAGTTCCACCGGCTGGCCTTCGAAGAGGCGACGCTTGCAGCGGCCGCAGACAGGCCCTTCGGCGAGGCGTTCTTCGGGGACGCGGTTGAGCGTGCCGCAATGCGGGCAGGGAACGGTCAGGCTGGCCATGGCTTTGCTCCATCGGAAGGAACCACCGGCCATATGGCGGCGCGGTTTCCCGGCACAAGTCCTCAATCGGCCTGGCCGCCCCGGCGCAGCTGCGCCTGCACGCTGTTGATGGCAAGGCGGATGCGCCGGCTGAAGATCGAATCGTCGTGGTGGATCAAGAGCAGCGACTCGGTGGCGCGAGTCATCGCCACGTAGAGCAGCCGGGCCTCCTCGGCTTCGTCGTGGCCCTCCTTGGGCAGCGAGCCCAGGCCCGGGATGGCGACGAAGGGAAACTCCAGTCCCTTGCTCGAATGCATGGTGGTGAGCTTGACCGCCTCGGTCACCGCATACAGCGTGCGCTTGCCCTCGCCCTCGGCCAGCCGGCTGGGTATGCCGGCGCGTCGCAGCGCCTCGTGCAGTTTCTCGCCCTCCCAGCGATTGCGGAAGATGACCGCCATCTCCGACCAGGCACGGCCGTGGGCGTGCTCGTCGCGCAGCCTGGCGATGAGCAAGTCGAGCTGGGCGGCGGCGGTGTCGGTGCGCACCAGTTCCGGCAGCGGGCCGCGCCGGCCGGCGCTTTCCGGCGCGATCAGCGGCACGCCATCGTCGTCTTCCTCGCGCGCGGCGAGCAGATCCTCGGCGAAACCGCGCGCGACGGCGAGGATCTCCAGCGTGTTGCGGTAGTTGAGCCTGAGGATGGTGGTGCGCCCCTGCGCCTGGATGCCGAGGCTTTTCCAGCTGATCTTGCGCCGGTCGGCGCGGCCGTAGATGTTCTGCGCATCGTCGTAGAGCACCAGCAGCGCGTTGGTGGACGGATCGACCATCTGCACGATCAGCCGGTACCAGTCCGGCTCGAAGTCGTGGCCCTCGTCGATCAGCACGGCGCCGTACTGGAAGCGCGGAATCTGCCCGCGCTCGACTGCGGCCATGATCGCCGGCGGCAGCGCGTCGATGAACTCGCGGCCACTGCCGGCGGGTAACGGCACGTGATAGGCCGTCAGCATCTGCCGGCACCAGCGGTGGAAGTTGTAGACCTGCACCTTGTCGGCCAGGCCGCGCTCGCCGATCAACTGTTCCAGCCGCGCGGCCAGGGTCTTGTTGTAGCAGAGCACCAGGATCGGCTTGGCCAGCGTGCGGGCAAGCTCCAACGCGCGAAAGCCCAGGATCATGGTCTTGCCCGAGCCGGCCACGCCGTGGATGACGCGGTGCTCGCCGCCGAGCGAGCGGGCCAGCTGTTCCTGCTGGGCGTCCATCACCTTGATGAGCTGGGGGATTTCCAGTGCGTCGCGCGCCTCCGGCTTGCCGAACAGGCCGAACTGGCCGTCGCCCGGTTCGATGCGCAGCTCCGGGAACAGGTGCCAGCGCACGCGGTCGATCTGCGGCAGCGTCAAGGCGACCGGAAAGACCTGCGGGAACATCGCCCACAGCCGTTCCTGAAAAACCTCGGCATCCACCGATTCGAACATTTCGTCCTGGCAGATCACCTGGTGCGCCGCGAGCACCTCGCCGAGGCCGCCGGCCTCGAACTGCTCGCGGCGGATATTGGCGAGTACGACGCCGAAGCCCCACGGCATCACCAGCTGCCCGGCGTGGCGATGGCCCGGCGGATGGCGCAGCGCCGGGTCGCGCTCCAGCATCATCTTGATTTCCACCGCATAGGCGCGCGCCTGCAGCAGCGGATTGTTCACCGTGGTCAGGCCGCGCTCGGCGATCAGCGTGAACTGGGTCTTGTCGGCGCGGCGGATGGTATCGGCCTTCCAGTCCTTCACCTCGAGCACCAGCAGACCGCGGCGCGGATGCAGCACGATGAAATCCGGGTGCAGCTGGCGCGGGCCGACCGGCACGTCGTACCAGAGCAGGTAGTCGTCCTCGAGTTTCTGCTCGAGCCGTTCGGACAGGCGCTTCTCGCCGCCGGTCATGCGCGGCAGGCAGCTGTTGCGGCTGGGAATGAGCTTGGCCATCGGCTGGCGATCCTGGCGGTGCGGGCCGGCCGCGCAGGACTGCGCTGCGGCCGATCGGACGCATGCTACGGCCTGGCCGTGCGGCTCGGAATGGCGATGGCGCAGAGATCGACCTTGCCGGCCGGCACGCGGTAGAACGCATCGCGCCGGTTGCGCCTGGCTTCCACCAGTGCCGCAAAGGTCGCGCTGTCGGTGCGCAGCACCTCGACGTGCGCGCGTTCGCTTTCCGGCAAGTCGGCGGCCAGGCGCAGGGAACGGATCGGCACGCGCTGCTCGGGTCGGGTGTAGAAGCCCATCGGCGCCGGTCCGCGCGGCAGGCCCGAGAGCAGCTCCATGCCCTCGATCACCCGGCCGACCACGGCGAGATTGCGATCCAGTCCGCGCGGCGCCTGGCCGATCACCGCATACAGCGCGCTGCCGTTGCCGCTTTGCGGGTCGATGTCGCGGGCGACGCCGACCATGCCGTAGCAGTGCGCGAGCCAGGTCTGGCCGCTCGCCGGATCGTGCGCGGCCGGGAAGCCCTGGTCGAAGCCCACCTGCGGCGCGTACACGTCGCCATCGGGCAGCGGCGTCCACGGCCGCTGCGGGTCGATCGCGCGGGTGAACTCGGGCGGCAGGCTCGCCTTCGCGCTGCCGAGCGGCTTCAGGTGGCGCGTGTCGACCGGATCGGCGTCGGTGGCCGGATCGTCCCACTGGGTGACGAAGTTGTCCTGCACGCGGTTGATCGAGAGGCCGTCGAAATAGTGCTCGTGCGCCAGCGTACGCAGGTTGGCCGCATGCAGCGGCGCGTAGTCGGGCGCCAGTTCGATCAATACGCGGCCGCCCGGCAGCTCCATCTGCAGGAGATTGCGCGGATCGGGCCGCCGCCATTCATCCGGCCTCGAGGCGGCGAGCAGTTCGCTCGGCGTGGGCGTATGCGCCGGTTCGGTGGCGAAGCTCGGCATCGATGCGCCAAGGGCGAGGCAGGCAAGCAACAGGCGGCGTGAGGGCATGGGGCAGGCGATTGCGCGAAGGTGTGTTCACCATAACGCGGTCGGTCGCCTTCATGCGTTCACACCGGGTGCGACCAGAGGCCGGGACTGTCGTCACGGCGAGCACGGCGGTGCACGGCGACCGCGAGCGCGGCAAAGGCCGCGGCGAGCAGGAGGTTCACGCCATCCACCGCCAGCGCCGTGCGTGCAGCCTCGCGCCACGGCCCATGCCAGGCCGGGAGAGTGTGCGACGCGTCGCCCAGCGCAGTCAGTACATGGACCAGGGCGCACATGGCCAGCAGTTCCACGGCGGCGTACGGCACGGGACGCCATAGGGTATGCAGGCAGGCGAACGCGAGACCTGCGTAGAAGGCTGCGCGTGGCATCGCCGCAGATGCTGCATCGAACCGTGCGGACCAGGCCGTCGCCGCCGCGGCCAGGGCGATGCCGAGGCAGCACCCCAGGCAGACGCCGAGCGTGGCTCGCGTCATCAGCAGGACCTTGCGCGGTTGTTCCGCCTGCCGCCGCTTGCGGCGTGACTCGATCCACAGCAGGTTGCCGGAATAGAACAGAAAGGCGCCGGCCAGGGCGAGCAGAAAATACATGGCCTGCACCACCCGTCCGCCATAGGTGCCAAAGTGCAGGGCATAGAGCGCCGAGGTGACGGCGCTGTTGGCGTCATGGGCGCGACCGGCCCGCACGGCGAGTACCCGACCACTAGCGCCCTCCAGGGCCACCTGGCCGTAGCTTGCCAGGGTGCGCGCGGACACCCCGCGTATCTCGACGATCGCCGCGCGGTCGCCGTAATGGATGAAATGCAGATAGTCGGGGTGCAGTCCGACGACGCCCTGCGTCTCGGCCGCTACGCGCGCTTTTTCGAGGAGGGTGTCGACGGGCAGCATCGCTGCGGGCACGCCGCTTGCTGCCCGTGCCGGTGCCAAGGCCGTGGCCTGGGCATAGGCGCCGAACAGCCGTCCGTCGAAGGCCAGCCCATTCAAGGCGGCAAGGACGAGCGCGAACAGGCACAAGGTGGCGCCGGTGAGGGCAAATACCATGTGGAAGGGCAGGCTGAGCACGCCGATCACGTTGTGCGCATCCTGCCAGAGCTGTTTGAGATTGCGCCCGGGACGCAGCGCGAACAGATGTCGCGTCAGTTGCGGCAGATGGATCAGCAAGCCCGAGATCAGCGCCAGTCCGTACAGCGCACTGACCAGTCCCATCAGGTACTGGCCGCCGGCGCCGAGTCCCAAGGTGTAATGCAGCGAAAACAGAAAATCGCCCAGGCTGCCGGATGGCGGATGGGTTGAGGGATGGTCGATCGTCTCCAGCGTTGCGTAGCGTGCATGGCCTTCGACGCGCCAGTAGGCATAGGGCGGCAGTGCCGGCGGCAGTACGATGCCGAAATCGTCCAGCTCCGGGTGGGTCTCGTGCAGCTTGCGTACCAGCATGTCGGTCGATGCCGGTCCACTGGCAGTCGTGCGCCACGGCGGGTTTTGCCAGTGCGCAATGTCCTCGCGAAAGACGGTGAATGCGCCGGCATAGAAGGCGATGAACAGCGCGAATCCGGCCAGGAGGCCGGTCCAGGAGTGCAGCCAGAGAAACGTCTGCCGCGTGCGATTCGACAGCCGCATACCCTCAACCTCCAAGATGACGCAGGCCGGTCAGCACGGCGAAGACGAGGACATTCGCCGCGCCCAGTGCCAGCCATGCTTTCAGCCCGCGCGCAAACATCAGACTGACGCAGAGGATCGTCCACCACAGCGGAAAGAACAGCCACAGCATGGGCAGCAGCCAGGCCTGACCGTGGCCGGGCAGCAGCCCGAGTGCGAGCGCCAGCAGCCCGCCGGCAAGTGGAAAGCCCAGCACGATGCCGGCCAGAAGACGCGTACTCATCGGTTGGCGCCGCCACGCAGCCACCAGGCGAGGTAAGGCAACGCCACCCAGACGGTCATGCAGAGCGCCATCACGGCGGCGAGCGCGGCACCGGAGCCGAGCGCCGGACGCCACAACCAAAACGCGAACGCCAGCAGGACTATGCCTGCTGCACGTAGCCAGCGCGGTGCGGGATGCTTGCGCAGGCGCTGCTGCGGGCTGGCGAGGTAGTGACAGCTCGCGCCGGCCACACCGGTGACGAGGGCAGCCAGAGTGATCGGCATCGTTCAGAACCGGTACGTCAGGTCGAGTCGGTAGCTGCGCGGCGCCGCGTAGAAACTTTGCGTCTCGTACAGGCTGACCAGGTATTTGCGATCGGTGACGTTGTCGATGTTGAGCGTGGCATTCCAGCCCGGCGCGAAATCGTAGCCGGCCATCAGGTCGAGCACGAGATAACTGCCCTGGCGACTGAAGATCTCCTGCCCATCCGCCGTCTGCGCCGCCTGGTCGCGCCGGATGTCGTCCTGCCAGCGCAACGCGGTGCCGAACTTGAGCCCCGTGGCCGGCAGGCGCCAGGTGCTGAGCAGACGCAGGGTGCGGCGCGGCACGTAGGTGCGCACGTTGTGGCCGTCCGGATCGACGATGCCGAGCTGGGTGTAGCCGCCGCTGAGCCGCCAGTCGTCGCTCAGCTGACCGCTGATCTCGAACTCATAACCCTTGGCGATGGCGTCGATGCCGCGGTAATAGTCCTGATTGGTCGCCAGGCTGTGGCCAGCATAGTCGGCGAGATTGTCCTGCCGCGTGCGGAACAATGCGAAGGTCGCGTTCAAGCGATCGTCGTACCACGCGCCCTTGATGCCGGCCTCGAGATTGGCGCCGGTCACCGGATCGAGCACGCGATTATTGACGTCGGTCTGGTTCTGCGGATTGAACAGCTTGGCGTAGCTCGCATACAGCGAATAATGGGGCGCGAAGTCGTAGACCGCACCGATGAAGGGCGTGTCATCGGTGTGGTTGTAGACGTGTGGCACGCCGTAATTGGCGCCATCGGCGCTGACGTGGGTTAGCGCGCTGCCGGTGATCAGCTTGAGCGTGTCGCCCAGGCTCCACCGCACGGTGACGTAGCCGCTCTGCCGTTCATTACGGAAGTGCGCACGGCCGGTGTAACCCTGATCGAAATCCGGGCGCGGGAAATCCCCGGTCCAGTCTTCCAGCGGCGGCAGTGGCAAGCCGATCGAGCCGAAGGCGTAGCGCGACAGTTGCGAGACGTCGCTGCGTGCCCAGTTCGCGCCGACCACCAGTTCGTGGCGTTGACCGCCGAGCTCGAACGGGCCGCTGGCGTAGACGTCGCCGACGTACTGTTTCTCGGCGCTGCCATAGCGCGATGGGTAGCTGTATAGGCCGCGACCGGTTAGGCGGTCGGGTGTGCCATAGACATAGAAGAGGTCGCCTTCCTGGGTGATGCGGCGGTAGTCCAGAGCGCTCTTGAGCGTCCATTCGTGGCCCAGGTCCTGGTTGAATTCGACGAAGCTGCGCACGTCCGAGACATTCCAGTACGACCAGTCGGCGGCGGTGCTGGTCGAACGGTCGTAGTGGGTCGGCGTGCCGTCGGTGTAGTAAAGCGGCAAGGCGCCCCACATGACGCCGCGCGGCTTGCTTTTCTGCCCGGTGATGCCGGCGCTGAGCGTGCTGCCGGGACGCAAATCCGCTTCGACGATGCCATCGATCACCTTGATCCGGCGGTGATAGCGGTCGAGATAGCTGTCGCTTTCCTCATCGGCCGCCACCAGCCGTCCGCGCACGCTGCGCGATGCGTTCAAGGGTCCGGAAAGATCGGCTTGCGCCCGATGGTCGGCCCAGCTGCCGAGCTCGATGCCGACGCTGCCTTGCGCCTCAGCCGTCGGGCGCTTGCGGATGAAATTGACCGTGGCCGACGGATTGCCGGTGAAGGAGAGCAGGCCATTGGCGCCGCGCAGCACTTCGATGCGCTCATACACCGAGGTGTCCAGACTGCCGTTCTGGATGTTGTCGGTGAACGGCATGCCCAGCCCATCGACCAGGAAGTTGCTGATCTCGAAGCCGCGGGCGATGTACTCGGTGCGGTCGGTTTCCACGCGGTCTACCGTCACGCCGGTGGTGCGGTCGAGCACGGCGTTGATGTCATTGAGGGCGAAATCGTCGAGCGTCTGCCGCGAAATCACGCTGACCGACTGCGGCGTTTCCCGGATCGTCAGCGGCAGGCGCGTGGCTCCGGTATCGACGGCCTGCAGGTCGGTCGCCTGACTGGTCACATTGACCGCCGACAAGCGCGTGATGTCTTCGTCCGTGCCGGTCGCCGTGGCTGCGTCCATGGTCCCGGAGGTGGGCGCCTGGACGAGGGATGTCGGCGCGGCGGCCGTTGCGGAATCCGTGCCGGCACGGGCCACAGACAGGGCGCCCAGCCAGGCGAGCACCACGGCAAGACCCACGTGGCGCCGGTGGCTCCTGAGACCGGAAGGAAGCGTGCCGGCATCTGGCCGCGGGTCGATCGAGTACATGTGCGTGGCGCCTCGGAAGGTTAGTAATGAGAATTATTATCGAATCGATAGGCACAAGCAATCCCCGCCGCCCCTCGATGCGGCACCCCATCCGTCATCACGTCCGGACGACTTCGTTTGCGGTGCACTGTCGCCCGGACGTGTCCAGTACTTAAGGAAGGTCTGAACAACTCCGTCACTTTCGGCCACAATCGGCCATTGCTTCAAGGGGCGAGTTCGATGCAGCTTTCGTTTGGTGATGCCGAGGATCTGGTCGGTCGCAAGCGCACACGGCGCGAGGTGTTCCTTGCCGAGATGGATCAGGTCGTGCCGTGGAAGGCGCTGCTGGCGCTGATCGAGCCGCATTATCCGAAGCTGGGCCGGCCCGGCCGGCAGCCTTACCCCTTGGCGACGATGCTTCGGATCCACTTCCTGCAGCAGTGGTATGCCTTGAGTGACCCGGCGATGGAAGAGGCGCTGGTCGATACGCCGGTGATGCGCCGCTTTGCCCGGATTGGTGGCATGGGCGACATCCCGGACGAGACGACGATCTTGAACTTCCGGCGCTTGCTGGAGACGCACGGTCTGGCCGAAAAGATCTTCAAGCAGGTCAATGCGCATCTTCAGCGCAAGGGCCTGAGCCTTCGCTCGGGCACCATCGTGGACGCGACGATTATCAATGCACCGAGTTCGACGAAGAACCGGGAGGGCGAGCGGGATCCTGCGATGCATCAGACGAAGAAGGGCAACCAGTGGTTCTTCGGGATGAAGGCGCACATCGGGGTGGACGATGCCTCCGGGCTGGTGCACCACGTGGAATGCACGGCGGCGAACGTGGCGGACGTGACGCAGGCGCACAAGCTGCTGCACGGCAAGGAGGACGTGGTGTTCGGCGACAGTGGCTACATCGGTGCCGAGAAGCGCGAGGAGATGCAGGACGTGGATGCGGTGTTCCTGATCGCGAAGAAGCCTTCGGTGATCAAGGCGATGAAGCGCAAGCGCGATCAGCGGGAAGCGAGGGCGTTGGAGCGCTTGAAGGCGAGCGTCCGTGCCAAGGTCGAGCATCCGTTCCGTGTGATCAAGCGGCAGTTCGGCTATACGAAGGTGCGCTATCGCGGCATCGCGAAGAACGCGGCACAGGTGCTGACGCTGTTCGCGCTGTCGAACCTGTGGATGTCGCGCCGGCGCTTGATGCCGGCGGCGGGATAAGTGCGTCCGCTGGACGGGGAAAGCCGTCTGGCGGCATGGCAAAAGGTGGAATTCCGAGCGGATTGACGGGATTTCGGCCTTCGAGGCTCGGAAATAACGTGGGTTTGGCGGATTGTTCAGACCTTCCTTAAGAACTAGAGGAGGTCCTCGCGGATGAATGTGGTGCTGATCATCGAGGACGACGCCAATATCGTGGACGCCACCAGCCTGTTGCTCGAGGATGCCGGCTACGAGGTGCTGAGCGCCCGCAATGCCGAGCAGGCCCATGCGCTGGTCGAGCAGCGTCCCGATATCGATGTCGTCTTTACCGATGTCAATTTGCATGGCGCCGTCAACGGCATCGAGCTGGCGCGCCAGCTCAAACAGCGCGGCAGCAGGGCGAGCACCGTGGTGGTTTCCGGCGACCTCGGCTGGGCCGATACGCAGCTCGATGCCGATATGCGTTTCCTGGCCAAGCCCTATGGGCGGCAAACCCTGCTGGCGGCCGTGGCCGAAGCATGCGCGAGAAAATCCCAGGTGTGACATGAGCGGGGGATGGTGATGGCTGAAACGACGAGCTGCGGCTGCGACATTTGTCATGGCGCGCCCACGCAGAACGAAACGACCACGCTCGTGAACGAACGTTACCGGCTGCTGGTGCAGTCCGTGGTGGACTACGCCATCTACATGCTCGACCCGGAAGGCTACGTCAGCAGCTGGAACAGCGGCGCGCAGCAGATCAAGGGCTACAGTGCCACCGAGGTCCTCGGCCGGCACTATTCCATGTTTTTTTCCGTGGAGGACCGCGCCGCCGGCCTGCCGGCGACCGTGCTCGAGATCGCTGCGCGCGAAGGCCGCTACAACGGCGAGATGTGGCGTACCCGCCGCGACGGCAGCCGCTTCCGCGCGCTCGTGGCCATCGATGCCATCCGTGACGACGCGGGCAGGCTGGTCGGCTTTGCCAAGATCACGCGCGACATCACCGCGCGCTGGCAGGCCCAGGTGGCGCTGGAGGAAAGCGAGCGGCGTTTCCGGCTGTTCGTCGAGGGCGTGCCGGATTACGCCATTTGCATGCTCGACCCTGAAGGTCGGATACGGCACTGGAACGAGGGTGCGCATCACATCACCGGTTATGCCAGCGAGGAGATTCTCGGCCAGCGTGCCGATCGGCTGTTTGATCGGGACGACGAACCGGCTGCCGTCTCGCCAATGTTCACCCAGGCGGCCATGCACGGTACTTATGAAACCGACCATTGGAGCCGGCGCAAGGATGGCAGCCGGTTTCTCGCGCAAATCGCCCTGCGCGCTCTGCGCGATGCCAACGGGCAATTGCACGGCTACGCGATAATCATCCGCGACGTGACTGCGCAACGCGCCACCGAGGCCGAACTCGAAGCCACCCGCGGGCAGCTCATACATGCGCAGAAGCTCGATGCCCTGGGGCAACTGACCGGCGGCGTCGCGCACGACTTCAACAACATCCTGCAGGCGATCACCGGCAGCCTGGAAGTGGCGCGGCTGCGCCTTGCCGCCGGTGACGTCGATCGCGCCGAGCAGTACGTCGATCACGCCATGCAGTCGATCGAGCGCGCCGCCCATCTGACCCGGCGCCTCCTGGCTTTCGCGCGCCGCCAGCCGTTGATGCCAGCCTGTGTCGCGCTCAACCCGCTGGTGCGTTCGATGCAGGACCTCCTGGTGCGCACCGTCGGCGCACGCATCGAGGTGACGTTCGCGCTCACCGAAACGCCGCTGCATGTTTTCTGCGATCCGAGTCTGCTGGAAACGGCCTTGCTCAACCTCGCCATCAATGGCCGCGACGCCATGCCCGATGGCGGCACCTTGCGCGTCGAGACCCGTGCCGATCGCGACGAGACGGGCGAGGGCGACGGTTATGCCGTGCTGATCGTCGAGGACAATGGCATTGGCATGAGCGAGGAGGTCGCCGCGCACGCCTTCGAGCCTTTTTACACCACCAAGCCGCAGGGGCAGGGCACTGGCCTCGGGCTCTCGATGATCCACAGCTTCATGCTGCAGTCCCAGGGCAGGGTGCAATTGCGTTCGGCGCCCGGCCAAGGAACGCGCGTCGAGCTGTACCTGCCGGTATGCACGCCCGACGCGGCCGCGCCCGCCCGGCTGGCCCATGGGGTTGAACGGACAGATCCATGAGCCGCGACGACCGTCCGTTGGCCATCACGTGCATGGAGGAGCCGGCGCCACCACCGCATCCGGTGCCGCCACCCAGTCCGCCGGCCCCGCCGCCCGCGCAGCCGCCCGTGCCGCAGCCGGCTCGCCCGCCGATGACCGAGCCCGAACCGGAACCGCCGCCGATGGGGGATCCGCGGCCGCCACCGGACTGGCGTCCGCTCGCCGCGGGCACGGGCCGGAAGGCTTGCTAACATCCGCGCTTCCCAACCGTGCGGATCGAGCAATGAAGCGATACTTCGGATTGTTTTCCTGTGCCCTGTTGGCGGCGTGTGCCGGCCGCGGACTGCACGACACCACGCCGAAACTGAGCAGCCATACCGGCAAGAACGTGGCCGCCTACGCCGAATGCGTCCGTGGCCGCTGGGATGGCTTGGGCGTCAAGACCGAGGCCTCGATCAAGGATCAGGAGGCGCGTCTTTTCGCCCGCGACGACAACGGTGCCCGCGAGCTCATCGAACTGAGTGCCGACGGCAGCGGGGCGCAGGTGGTGATGTACGAAACCCAGGACACGGACAAGAAATACGACGCGCGCTATCGCGACGCCGCCATCGCCTGTCTGTGAGCCGCCGCTCGACCAAGGTCGCAAGGATGCCGCACCGCCGTTAGTCTAGGCTTGCCCCGGCACGGGGCAAGCGATGGGGGCGATCCATGCGTTATGAGGATTTCTACCGGCAGTCGATCGAACAGCCGGAACAGTTCTGGGCCGAGCAGGCACGGCTCATCCATTGGGAACGGCCGCCCGAACGCATCCTCGAGCAAGCCCCGCCGTTTCGCCGCTGGTTCGTCGGCGGCACCACCAATCTCTGCTACAACGCCGTCGATCGCCATCTTGCCGAGCGTGGCGAACAGACCGCGCTGGTGGCGATCTCCACCGAGACCGGCATCACCCGCGAATTGAGCTACCGCGAGCTGTATCGCGAGGTGAACGCGTTTGCCGCGGTGCTTGGGTCGCTCGGCGTGGGGCGCGGCGACCGCGTGGTGATCTATCTGCCCAACATCGCCGAGGCAGTCTTCGCCATGCTCGCCTGCGCGCGCATCGGCGCGATCCATTCGGTGGTGTTCGGCGGGTTCGCTGCACACAACCTCGCCCTGCGCATCGACGATGCCGAGCCGAAACTGCTGATCTGCGCCGATGCCGGCATGCGCGGCGGCAAGGTGATTCCCTACAAGCCGCTGGTCGACGCCGCACTCGCCGAAAGCCGCTCGCCGCCGCCGCATGTACTGATCGTCGATCGTGGCCTCGATCCGCAGATGACGCGCATCGCCGGTCGCGACGTCGATTATGCCGAGCGCCGCGCCGCGCACCTCGATGCCGAGGTGCCGGTGACCTGGCTCGAATCCAACGAGCCGAGCTATCTGCTCTACACCTCCGGCACCACCGGCAAGCCCAAGGGCATCCAGCGCGACGTCGGCGGTTATGCGGTGGCGATGGCGATGTCGATCCGCCGCGTCTTCGACATCGCCCCGGGACAGGTGATGTTCACCACCTCGGACGTGGGCTGGGCGGTCGGGCATTCCTACAACGTCTACGGACCGCTGATCGGCGGCGCCACCGGCCTGCTCTACGAAGGGCTGCCGACCCATCCGGACCCGGGCATCTGGTGGCGGCTGTGCGAGCGCTACGGCGTACGCACCATGTTTTCCTCGCCCACCGCCATCCGCGTGCTCAAGAAGCAGGATCCGAGCTGGCTCAAGAAATATGATCTTTCAGCGCTGAAATGGCTGTTCCTGGCCGGCGAGCCGCTGGATGAGCCCACCGCGCACTGGATTACCGACGGGCTCGGCGTGCCGGTGATCGACAACTACTGGCAGACCGAGACGGGCTGGCCGGCGATCAGCCTGATGCCGGGGCTGGACTTGAAACCGGTGAAGTTCGGCTCGCCCGGCCTGCCGACGCCCGGCTACAAGCTGAAGGTGATCGACGAAGCCACCGGCCGTGAGAGCGCGCCGGGTGAAAAAGGCGTGCTGGTGTTCGAGCTGCCCCTACCCCCCGGTTGCCTCACCACCGTGTGGCGCGACGACGCGCGCTATGTCAACAGCTACTTCAGCCATTTCAAGGAACAGGTCTACAGCTCGCTCGACTGGGCGATCCGTGACGCCGACGGCTATGTGACCATCCTCGGCCGCACCGACGATGTCATCAACGTGGCTGGCCACCGGCTTGGCACGCGTGAGATCGAGGAGTCGGTCTCCACCCACCCGGCCGTGGCCGAAGCCGCCGTGGTCGGCATCAAGGACGAGATCAAGGGACAGGTGCCGGTCGTGTTCGCCACCTTGAAACAGGACGTGGCCGAGCCGCCCGAGGCGGTGGCCAAGGCGATGCAGCAGCGCGTGGTCGAGCAGCTCGGTGCGCTGGCGCGCCCGGCACGCATCTACGTGGTCAACGCCCTGCCCAAGACCCGCTCGGGCAAACTGCTGCGCCGTTCGCTGCAGGCGCTCTGCCAGGCGGCCGACCCCGGTGACCTGTCCACCCTGGATGATCCCGGGGCGCTGGAAGAGGTCAAGCGCGCTCTGCAGCGGGGACCGACACGCAGCGTCTGAGCTTTCCGGAAAGCTGGTCAGGAATTGCGCAGGACGTCGCTTCGTCCTGCGCCATCAAGGGCTTGCCATCACTATCCACAGGCTTTCCCGCGAGCTTTCCACGCCGTCTGTGGAAAACGCCGGAGGCGCGCGCCGCCTTCAGGCCGCCACGGCCGTGGCGGCAGGCGCGACCGGCAAGCGGATGAGGTGATCGAACGCGCTGAGTGCCGCCTTGGCACCTTCGCCCATCGCGATCACGATCTGCTTGTACGGCACCGTGCTGACGTCGCCGGCGGCGAAAATGCCCGGGATGGAGGTTTCGCCACGGGCGTCGATCTCGATCTCGCCGCGCGGTGACAGCTTCACCGTGCCCTTCAGCCAGTCGCTGTTGGGCAGCAGGCCGATCTGCACGAACACGCCTTCGAGCGCGAGCTCGCGCGACTCGCCGCTTGAGCGATCGAGATAGCGCAGGCCGGTGACTTTCTTGCCGTCGCCGAGCACCTCCGTGGTCTGCGCGCCGACGATGATCTCGACGTTGCCCAGGCTGCGCAGCTTGCGCTGCAGGACCTCGTCGGCCCGCAGCTTGTGGTCGAACTCGACCAGCGTGACGTGGGCGACGATGCCGGCCAGGTCGATGGCCGCCTCGACGCCGGAGTTGCCGCCGCCGATCACCGCCACGCGCTTGCCCTTGAACAGCGGGCCGTCGCAATGCGGGCAGAAGGTGACGCCCTTGTTGCGGTAGTTTTGCTCGCCGGGCACATTCATGGTGCGCCAGCGCGCGCCGGTGGCCAGGATCAGCGCCTTGGCCTTGAGCGAGGCCCCGTTGGCCAGCACGACCTCGTGCAGCCCGTCGGCATCGGCCGGGACGAGCTGGGCGGCCCGTTCGCCGTTCATGAGGTCGACCTCGTAGTCGCGCACGTGCTCCTCGAGCGCCGTGGCCAGCTTGGGACCTTCGGTATAGGGCACCGAAATGAAGTTTTCGATCGCCAGGGTGTCCAGCACCTGGCCGCCGAAACGCTCGGCGACGAGCCCGGTGCGGATGCCCTTGCGCGCGGCATAGATCGCCGCCGCCGCGCCGGCCGGGCCGCCGCCGACCACGAGGACGTCGAACGGCGCCTTGGCCTTGAGCCGCTCCGCGCTGCGGGCGGCGGCGCCGGTGTCGAGCTTGGCGAGGATCTCCTCGACGTTCATGCGGCCCTGACCGAAGACCTCGCCGTTCAGGAACACCGTCGGCACCGCCATCACCTGGCGCGCCTCGACTTCCTGCGGGAACAAGGCGCCATCGATGGCGACATGGCGGATCCTGGGGTTGAGCACGCTCATCGCATTGAGCGCCTGCACGGTGTCCGGACAGTTCTGGCAGGAGAGCGAGAAGTAGGTCTCGAAGTGGAATTCGCCTTCGAGATTGCGGATCTGCTCGGCCACCTCGGGCGCGATCTTGGGCGGATAGCCGCCGACCTGCAGCAGCGCCAGCACCAGCGAGGTGAATTCGTGCCCGAGCGGAATGCCGGCGAAGCGCACCCCGATGTCGGTACCCACGCGCTGGATGGCGAAAGACGGCCGGCGCGGGTCGTCATCGGCGCGGCGCACGCTGACCTTGGGACAGAGCTCGGCGATGTCCGCAAGCAGGGCTTCGAGTTCGCGCGAGGCGTCGCTGTCATCCAGCGAGGCCACCAGTTCGATCGGCTGGACGACCTTTTCGAGGTAGCCCCGCAATTGGGTCTTGAGTTCGGTGTCCAACATGACAGGCTCCGATGAAAACGCGGACGAGAGGGGAAAGGGCGGATCCGGCAGGGTGCCGGACCCGCCATGACACGGTGTGGGTCAGATCTTGCCGATCAGATCCAGCGAAGGCTTGAGCGTCTTGTCGCCTTCCTTCCACTTGGCCGGGCACACTTCGCCCGGATGCGAGGCGACGTACTGGGCCGCCTTGACCTTGCGCAGGAGCTCGGTGGCGTCGCGGCCGATGCCGTTGTCATGGATCTCGATGACCTTGATCTTGCCTTCCGGGTCGATGACGAAGGTGCCGCGCAGAGCCACGCCTTCCTCTTCGATCATGACGTCGAAGTTGCGCGTGATGGTGCCGGTCGGATCGCCGATCATCGTGTACTTCACCTTGCCGATCGCCGGCGAGGTGTCGTGCCAGGCCTTGTGCGCGAAATGCGTGTCGGTGGACACGGAATAGATCTCGACGCCGAGCTTCTGGAACTCCTCGTAATGGTCGGCCAGGTCCTCGAGCTCGGTCGGGCACACGAAGGTGAAGTCGGCCGGATAGAACACGACCACGGACCACTTGCCTTTGAGACTGGCCTCGGTGACCTCGATGAACTTGCCGTCCTTGTAGGCCTGCGCCTTGAAGGGTTTGACGGTGGTGTTGATCAACGACATGGGTGTGTTCCTCGCGTTGTGGGTGAAGGGAGTGATGCAACGATAGCGCCCTGGCTTCAATCGTTCCAATGAATTGTTGCCATTGAAGCGATTGTCCGTGCCTATGATTGGCGAGTGCCCTATCGCTGGGTACGCAGCGCAAAAAAGTCGTACCGACCGCGAAGGTATGGGCCAACGATTGCATTTGCGAGGGGGTGCCCGCATCTGCTCGCGTCCATGCGGCAGTGTGGAGCTTCGGCTGCCGGCAAACCCGGCAAGCCTTCAAGAACCCTTGGCCCGGGCACCCCGGACATGCTGAACTTGCGCGGATGCCGGAGGTCCCAGGCACGCGCATCCGGTGATCTCCCAGAACGAACCCATGGGCGCGGCGATACTCAAGGAGACGGCCCGGGTGGGCGAGAACGAACTCGATAGTGCGCTCGTCGAACGGGCCAAAAGTGGCGATCGGCGCGCCTTCGACCTGTTGGTGCGCAAGTACCAGCACAAGGTGCTGGGCCTGGTGGCCCGCTATGTCCGCAATCCGAGCGAGTGCGAGGACGTCGCGCAGGAGGCTTTCGTGCGCGCCTGGCGTGCGCTCGGTTCCTTTCGCGGCGACAGCGCCTTCTCCACCTGGCTGCACACCATCGCGGTCAATACCGCCAAGAACTATCTGGCCAGTGCGGGCCGCCGTCCGCCGGCCGAGGACATCGACGTCGACGAGGCGGCCATCGGCGCGCACGCCGAGCGCATGCAGGACAGCGCCACTCCCGAACGCGAACTGCTGCGCCAGGAAATTGAACGAACCGTGTTCGACACGGTCCAACGATTGCCGGAAGAACTGCGGACGGCCATTACCTTGCGCGAGGTCGAAGGCATGAGCTACGAGGAAATCGCCGAGGCGATGGGTTGTCCGGTAGGCACTGTGCGTTCACGTATTTTCCGGGCGCGTGAAGCCATCGACGAAAAACTGCGCCCGCTGTTGTCGGATCGCGAGGACTGAGCCATGACCCCTGTGCAACGAGAACACCTGTCGGCCGGCATGGATGGCGAGCTCTCTGCCGACGAGCTGCGCTTTTTGTTGCGCCGCCTGGAGCACGATGCCGACGCCCGTCAAGCCTGGGCCCGCTATCACCTGATCCGCGACGGCCTGCGCCGGCAGGCATGCCCGCCGGCGGACGCGGGCTTTGCCGATGCGGTCATGGCGCAGATCCGCGTCGAAGCGGACTCGGCGCGCACGTTGCCGCACTGGTTGCGCTGGTCGGCCGGTGGCGCCATCGCGGCCGGCGTGGCCGTCGCGGCGTTGATGAGCGTGCACCCTGGCGCCGGTTCGGCTCCGGGGAATGCGACCCCCGGTGAAAACCCCATCGTCGCCAGCGCGGACCCGATGGACCGCTCTCCCACCACCGACGACCGGCTGCAGCAGGAGCCGGCGGCGGTGCCGCCGTGGCTGCTCCAGGGTGACAACCAGGCCGCCCAATACAGCCAGCGCGCGTCTGCCGTGCTCGGCGAGCCGGGCGAGCAGCGCTACTTACGCAATTCGGTCGTCTCGCCATGGCGTCGTGCGGGCGAGGGCGGCTATCTGCTGCTCATCGACGCGCCGCAGGCCGCCGCATCCGCCTCTGCTCCCGTGGTTCGCAGCGCGCATTGATCCCTCGCAGCGTCCCTTTGCTGTCGGCAAACCCATGCCGGCACGGGAGGGCGCGTCTTGCGATCGATCGGGATCGCCCCCAAGCCATTGCCTTTCGTTTGCAACCCGCTTCAGGAGAAAAGCCTCATGTCCCGACCGAAATTGACGGCCCTGGCGTGCAGCCTCTTGCTGGGAACCACGCTGGTCGCCACGCCTTCGCAGGCGCAGCAGCCGCAAGCGCAGCCACAGACCGCGGTCGCGCTGCCGGATTTCACGCCGATCGTGCAGCGCAATGCGCCGACCGTGGTGCACGTGGAAGCCAAGTACGAGGGTAAACCGCGCAAATCCCAGGCGCTGCGCAATCCACACGGCGAAAGTCCCGATCAGGACCCGATGGATGATCTCTTCCGCCGTTTCTTCGGCATGCCGATGCTGCCGAGTCCGGAAGCACGCAAGCAGATTTCGCTCGGTTCGGGATTCATCATTTCGAGTGATGGCTACATCCTCACCAACAATCACGTGGTCGAAGGGGCTGATACGATCAGCGTGCGACTGCAGGACCGCCGCACGCTCACCGCTAAGCTAGTGGGCGCCGATCCGGCCTACGACATCGCCCTGCTCAAGGTGAACGCGACGGGGCTGCCGGCGGCGAGCATCGGCGAATCGCGCACGCTCAAGCCCGGGCAGTGGGTACTCGCCATCGGCTCGCCGTTCGGTTTCGACTACACCGTGACGCAGGGCATCGTCAGCGCCGTGGGCCGCAACCTCGGCGGCGGCGATCAGCCTTACACCTCCTTCATCCAGACCGACGTGCCGATCAACCGCGGCAATTCCGGCGGCCCGCTGTTCGACATGCAGGGGCGCGTGGTCGGCGTCAATTCGCAGATCTATTCCAACACCGGCGGCTATCTCGGCGTGGCCTTCTCCATCCCGATCGATGTCGCCATGCATGCCGTGGAGCAGATCAAGGCCAAGGGCTACGTATCACGCGGCCAGCTTGGGGTCATGGTGGGGCCGGTCACCGACGACGTCGCCAAGGCGCTCAAGCTCAGCAATGCCAGCGGCGCCATCGTTTCCGACGTCAGCAAGGGCAGCGGCGCGGAGAAGGCCGGCATCCAGCCGGGCGACATCATCGTGAGCTACAACGGCCAGCCTATCTACGACGCTTCGGACCTGCCGCCGCTGGTGGGGCTCACCAAGCCGGGGACCAAGGTGCCGGTCGAGATTCTGCGCGACGGCAAGCGCATGACCTTGAACGTGGTGGTCGGCGAGGCGCCGCGCGACGCCAAGTCATCGGCGGCTTCCGGCAAGCAGGAGCCTGCGCAGGCCGGCTCGAATGCGCTGGGCGTGCGTGTGCAGGCGCTGGACAGCGACACCCGTGAACAGCTCGGCCTCAAGGCCGGCGAGGGCGTGCTGATCGCCGATGTCACCGGCCCGGTGGCGGCCATGGCGGGGCTGCAGCCCGGTGACGTGATCCTGCGGGTCAACCAGCGCCGGATCGGCAGCGTGGCGGACTTCGAGTCGGCCACCCGCGGCCTGAAGCCCGGCGATACCGTGCTGCTCCTGGTGCGTCGCGGCGACGTCACCCGCTTCGTTACCGTGACTCTTCCCGAGCAATGAAGGAAGGCGTACAGGCGTACTGGCAAGCGCCGCTGCGAGGCGGCGCTTGCAGTGCCGGAAAGATAAAAAGGCCGCTCGACGCGGCCTTTTTTCTGGCGTGATGCAGTAGACGAAAGACGTCAGCGCTGGCGTGCCTTGAAGCGCGGGTTGCTCTTGCAGATCACGAACACCTTGCCGCGCCGGCGCACAACCTTGCAGTCGCGGTGCCGCTGCTTGGCGGACTTGAGAGAGGAAAGCACCTTCACGGCGAACTCCTAAAGGAGAGGGGACAAAAGATCAAGCCCGGCAGTTTACCCAAGGTCGACGGCATGGGCAAGCCGGAAGCCGGTCTTGTGGTCAGCGGTCGCGCGCGGCGGCGTAGTGGGCCAGCTCGCGCAGCAAGGCGGCAGGGGAACCGAGACTTGCGACGGCCTGCAAGGCCGCGTCGGTGAGCTCGGCCAGCCGGGCGCGCGAGGCGGCAAGGCCGATGATGGACGGGAAGGTCGGTTTGGCCGCGGCGGCGTCTTTGCCTGCGGTCTTGCCGATCACTGCGGCCTCGCCTTCCACGTCGAGGATGTCGTCGCGTATCTGGAAAGCCAGGCCGACCGCCGCCGCATAGCGATCCAAGGCGGCGAGCGCCTCCGCCGTGGCGCCGGCGGTCAGCGCGCCGAGCCGGACCGCGGCGCGGATCAGCGCCCCGGTCTTGCTGGCGTGCATGCGTTCGAGCTCTTGGAGGCTCAGCACGCGACCGACGGCGGAAAGGTCTAAGGCCTGCCCGCCGGCCATGCCTTCGGCGCCGCAGGCGCGGGCAAGGGCATGCAGCATGTCGATCCGCCGCGCCGGCTCGATGGCGGGACAGCGGGCGAGTATCTCGAAGGCCAGCGCCTGCAGGGCATCGCCGGCCAGGATCGCCATCGCCTCGCCGAAGACCACGTGACAGGTCGGCCGGCCGCGGCGCAGGTCATCATCGTCCATCGCCGGCAGATCATCGTGCACCAGCGAGTAGGCGTGGATCAGCTCCACGGCGCAGGCCGCGGCGTCGAGTGCCGGCCCGTCGTCGCCGAGCGCGTGGCCGGCGGCATAGACCAGCAACGGACGCAGCCGTTTGCCGCCACCGAGCACGGCATAGCGCATCGCTCGGTGCAGTTCGGCGGGAGGCGCGGTGTCCGGAGGCAGGGCGGCGGCGAGCGCACGTTCGGCACGCTCGACCAGCGCCGTCAGCGCCGGGCCGAGTTCAGGCTTCGGGCTCAAAGGGTTCGGCGTGTTCGGGGGCGTCGGGATCGAGCAGCAGGCGGACGCGCAGCTCGGCGCGGTCCAGCGCCTGCTGGCATTGGCGATAGAGGCCGATGCCGCGTTCGAAGGCGGCCAGCGACGCCTCGAGACTGAGCTCGCCGGTTTCCATGCGGATCACCAGCGCCTCGAGTTCGTCGAGCGCGCGCTCGAAATCGGCGACCGAAGCGGTTTCGGCGGGAGGGACGGGAGCGGCCATGGGCCGCAACGCTAACCCAGCCCGGGTGAACGAATCAATCCGTGGCGGGGCCGGGCGCCGAAGCCTCGTGTGGGGCTCGCGCGAGCCGCCAGCGCGGCCGCGTGCCGGCGAAGATCGCCGCGCCGCGTGCGGTCAGCCAGCGATCGGCGACGCCGATCAGGGTGGTCTCCTCGTAGATCAGCGGGCAGACACGCCGCTGCCAGGGCGGCACGTCCGCCGCCTGGAACAGGTCGCGCAGCTCGCGGGTATGGCGGTCGCCGACCGGACGCAGCCGTTCGCCGCCGCGGCGCAGGCGCACGGTGAGCGGCACGCTCAGGCGTAGCGGGGGATCGAGCACGAGTTCGCCGCCGTCGGGCAGCTGCAGCGGTTCGCCGTGCCAGCAGGCCTGCCAGTCCGGATCGCAATCGGGCTGCGGCCGGCGTGCCCACAGGCGACCCTTCCAGACCAGGACTTCCGCGCCGGGCCAGCGGATGCAAGGCGACTGTCCGGCGCGGGCGCTGCATTGCCGGAGGATCTGCGCACGCTGGGCGCGGGTCGGCGCGGGCAGGCCCTGCGCATGCAGCCAGTGGTCGAGCAACGGGTCGCGCAAGGCCGGATCGAGCGCGCGCCAGCCGGCGATCTCGAGGCTGTTCGTGCGCGCATCGTGCAGTCGCGCGAAGGCGGCGAGCCATTCCCTGCGCAAGGCGTCGGTGGCGGCGCGGCACAGCGCGGCGCTGTGCGCGATGGCCTCGGCGGCGTGCGGCCAGTGGACGGCCAGGCGCGGGAGGATCACGTGACGCAGATGGTTGCGCGCAAGCGTGGTGTCCGCATTGGCCGGATCGTCGATGGCGACGAGATCGTGTGCATCGAGATACTCGCGCAGCGCCGCGCGCGGCAAGGCCAGCAGGGGACGCCACAGCACGCCATGGCCGAGCGGACGGGTTTCGCGCATGCCGCCCAGGCCCTCCGGTCCGGCGCCGCGCAGCAGTTTAAGCAGCACGGTTTCGGCCTGGTCGTCGCGATGATGGGCGAGCACGAGCCGTTCGCCCGCTCGCAACGTGGCAGCGAAGGCGGCGTAGCGCGCCCGGCGCGCGGCGGCCTCCAGACCCTCGCCATGCCGGACCACGTCCACGCGCACGACCGCGCAGGCGATGCCGAGCCCGTCGCAGAGCTCCGTGCAATGCCGCGCCCAGCGGGCGCTGTCCGCCTGCAGGCCGTGATCCACGTGCAGCGCACGCAGGCCGCGCACGCGCGCCTCGGGCATGGCGGCCAGCGCGTGCAGCAGTGCGGTGGAGTCGGGGCCGCCGCTGAAGGCCACGCACAAGGCACCGACAGGCTGCTCGCGCAGCGCGTGCCGGAGCCGTTCGGTAAGCCGCAAGGCGCTCATGACCCGGGAAAAGTGCGTTCGATGTGCGAAAGGCCCTGCAAGCCGTACGGCGGAGCCGGTCCAGCCCAAGCTATTCCTGATAGGCGCCGTAGCTGCGCAGGCGACGATAGCGCCGTTCCAGCAGATCGGGGATGGGGATCTCGCCGAGCTCGTCGAGCTGGCGCAGCAGGACCGCCTTGAGCCGCACTGCCATCGCCTGCGGATTGCGATGGGCGCCGCCGAGCGGTTCGCGGATCACCTTGTCGATGAGGCCGAGTTCCTTGAGACGGCCGGCGGTGAGGCCGAGCGCCTCGGCGGCGTCCTTCGCTCGCTCGGCGCTGCGCCAGAGGATGCTGGCGCAGCCCTCGGGGGTGATCACCGAATAGGTGGCGTACTGCAGCATGTTGATGCGGTCGCCGACACCGATCGCCAGCGCGCCGCCGGAGCCGCCCTCGCCGATCACAGTGCAGATGATCGGCGTCTTCAGCACCGACATTTCCAGCAGGTTGCGCGCGATCGCCTCGCTCTGGCCGCGTTCCTCCGCGCCAATGCCGGGATACGCGCCCATGGTGTCGATGAAGGTGAGCACCGGCAGGCCGAAGCGTTCGGCCAGCTTCATCAGCCGCAGCGCCTTGCGGTAACCCTCCGGACGCGGCATGCCGAAGTTGCGCTTGAGCTTGCCCTTGGTGTCGCGCGCCTTCTGGTGTCCGATCAGCATCACCGCGCGGCCATTGATGCGGCCCAGGCCGCCGACGATGGCGGCGTCGTCGGCATAGGCACGGTCGCCGGCGAGTTCGTGGAACTCCTCGCACATCACGCCGATGTAGTCGAGCGTGTAAGGCCGCGCCGGGTGGCGCGAGAGCTGGGTCACCTGCCAGGCATTGAGGTTGCGGAAGATCTCGGCGGTGCGCAGTTTGAGTTTTTCGCGCAGGCGGCGGATCTCATCGTCGATGTCCACGGCCTGGCCGGCATGACGCAGCTCTTCGATTTTCCCTTCAAGTTCGGCGATGGGTTGTTCGAAATCGAGGAAGTTCGGATTCATTCGCTGCACGGGCTGGCGCGGAAACGGAACAGTATAGCCACCCCGCCCGATGGCGCGGCAACGCCGCCGCAGGGCGAAGGCGCATGGCGCCCGCGCTTTATCGTCAGCCGCGCTGCCCGGTGGCGATCCGCGGCGGTGTAGGCTGGCGCCCCTCGCAAAAGAGCTAAGGCATTCATGCCGACCATCCGCCTGATCGCGCCTTCGGGATACCCGCACGACGCCCAAGCCATGCAGCGCGGCGTGAAGCGGCTGCGCGCGGCCGGCTGCACGGTCGAGGGCTTGGCGGTGCTCGAACGCCAGGAGGGCCGTTTCGCCGGAGCGGATGCCGAACGGGCGGCCGACCTTGCCGCCCTCGCCGAACCGCCGGCGCCGGACATCGCCCTGGCGATCCGCGGCGGCTATGGCGCGACGCGGCTTTTGGAGCGGCTGGATCTGAGCGCGCTCGGTCGCCGTCTGGCCGAGGTCGGCACGCTCCTGGTCGGGCACAGCGATTTCACCGCGTTGCAGTTGGCGCTGTACGCCCGCAGCGGGCTGGTCACTTACGCGGGGCCGATGCTGGGAGCGGACTTCGGCGCGCAAACGCCGAGCCCGTTCACCTGGACGCATTTCTGGGCGACGATCTCGCAGCCTGAGGTTGCGCTGGCCTGGCCCACCCGCGCGGACACGCCGCCGGTGCGCACGGAAGGCACGCTGTGGGGCGGCAATCTCGCCATGCTCTGCAGCCTGCTCGGCACCGATTATTTCCCGCGCATCGACGGCGGCCTGCTGTTCGTCGAGGACGTCGGCGAGCCGCCCTACCGTGTCGAGCGGCTGCTTTATCAACTGCATCTGTCCGGTGTGCTGCGCCGACAGCGGGCGCTGCTGATCGGCCGGTTCAGCAACTGTCGTCCGACGCCGTACGACGCCGGCTACGATCTCGATGCGGTGATCGGACAGCTGCGCCGGATCTGCGGCGTGCCGGTGGTCGAGGGCCTGCCGTTCGGCCATGAGGCGGACAAGTTCACCCTGCCTTTCGGCACGCCCGCGTGGCTGGTCGTTGAGGACGGGACGGCCCGACTCGGCTTTGCCGGGCATCCGCGGCTGGCCTCGCCGTGGCGGCCCGAACCGGTCGGGATCGTTGCCGCGCGCTGTTAGAATCCGCCGTCGATTCCATGCCGCAAGGCTTAACTCCAAGGTTTCCCATGCACATCATCGAAGGCGATTTCACCGCGCCACGCGGACGCTTCGCGATCGTCGCCGGTCGCTTCAACGGTTTCGTGGTCGAGCCGCTGATCGCCGGTGCGCGCGATGCCTTGCTGCGACACGGCGTGGCCGACGAGGCCATCGAGCTCGTCCGCGTGCCCGGCGCCTGGGAGATCGCGCCGGTCGTGCAGCGGCTGGCGCGCAGCGGCAAGTACGCGGCGGTGATCGCGCTCGGCGCGGTGATCCGCGGTGCCACGCCGCATTTCGACTATGTCGCCGGCGAATGCGCCAAGGGGCTGGCCAAGGTCGCCCTCGACGGCGACGTGCCGGTGGCCTTCGGCGTGCTCACCACCGATTCGATCGAACAGGCGATCGAGCGCGCCGGCACCAAGGCCGGCAACAAGGGTGCCGACGCCGCCCTGGCCGCACTGGAGATGGCCAGCCTGTACGGGAAGCTCGGCTGATGGGCCGCAACCACGGCGGCATCGATCCGGCCTTGCGCTCGCGCGCACGCCGTCGCGCACTGCAGGCGCTCTACGCCTGGCAGCTGAGCGGCACGCCGATGCGCGCGGTGATCGAGCAGTTCCGCCACGAACAGGACATGGAAGTGGCCGATCTGGCCTATTTCGAGGACCTGCTCGAAGGCGTGGCCCGGCACGTCGACGAGCTCGATGCCGCGCTCTTGCCGTATGTGGACCGCGAGGTCGCCCAGATCGACCCGATCGAGCGCGCCGTGCTGCGGCTGGCCGCCTACGAGCTCAAGTTCCGCCCCGACGTGCCTTACCGGGTGATCCTCAACGAGGCGATCGAGGTGACCAAGCGCTTCGGCGCCGAGCACGGCCACACCTATGTCAACGGCGTGCTCGACAAGCTCGCCGCGGCCACCCGTGCCGTCGAGAAACGCGGCTGACCACGCAGCCGCGCGCCCTTTCGTTGTCCCAAGGAGACGGCGATGGAGTTCCGCCTGATCGAACGCATCCGCGAGCGCACCGCGCAGGCACGCGAGGACGTGCATCTGGGTATCGGCGACGATGCCGCGCTGCTCGCGGTGCCGGCCGGCGTGGAGCTGGCGGCGGCGCTCGATACGCTGGTCCAGGGCGTGCATTTTCCCGTCGGCACGGCGGCCTTCGACCTCGGCTGGAAGTCGCTCGCGGTGAATCTCTCCGATCTTGCCGCGATGGGCGCGCAACCGGCGTGGGCATTGCTCGCGCTGACCCTGCCCGAAGCGATGGATGCGGCGACGCGTGTCGCCTTCGTCGATGACTTTGCCGACGGCTTCGCCGCGCTGGCGCGGCCGCAACGCCTGGCCCTGGTTGGCGGCGACACCACGCGCGGCCCGCTCGCCGTCAGCGTGGCCGTGCACGGCTTCGTGCCCGCCGGGCAGGCGCTCACCCGCTCGGGTGCGCGCGTCGGCGATGCGGTGTTGGTCAGCGGCACGCTGGGCGATGCCGCCGCCGGCCTGAGCCTGCTGCGCGGGGGCGCGCGCGCGTCGGACGCACGGGCGGCGGCGCTGGTCGAACGCCTGGCCCGGCCGCAGCCGCGGATCGCCGCCGGGCTTGCGCTGCGCGGGCTCGCCAGTGCCTGCATCGACGTTTCCGACGGTCTGCTCGCCGACCTGGCGCACGTGTGTGCGGCCAGCGGCGTGGGCGCGGAGATCGACGTCGTCCATCTGCCGCGCTCGTCCGCCTTGCTCGACCTGTTCGACGATGCCGCCGCGCGCGATTTCGCGCTCGCCGGTGGCGACGACTACGAACTCTGCTTCACCGTGCCGGAACCGCGCATGGCCGAGGCCGAGGCAAGCCTGGCGCGGCTGGGCTGCGGCGCCACCCGCATCGGTTGCATCGTCGAGGGCGCGGGCGTGCGCGTGCGCGATGTGGACGGCGCCTGGCTGGAACCGGCGCGGCGCGGCTGGGATCATTTCGGCGCATGAACGGCGGTCTGGAACGCAAGCGCCTCACCCCGGCGCAGCGGCGTGCGCTGCTGGCCACGCCGGCCGGCTGGATCGCCTGCGGTCTGGGTTCGGGCCTGGCACCCTTCGCCCAGGGCAGTTTTGGTTCGCTGGCGGCGATCGTGCCCTGGCTGGGACTGCGCGAGCTGCCGCTGTGGCTGTACGGCCTCGCGCTGCTTTTCGTGTTCGTCCTCGGCGTGTGGGCCTGTGGCGTCGCCGGTCGCGTGCTCGGCGTGGACGATCACCGCGCGCTGGTGATCGACGAGTGGATCGGCCAATGGATCGCCTTGGTCCCGGCGCTGCATGGGCCCGCTTGGACGGTCGCGCTCGGCTTCGCGCTGTTTCGGCTGTTCGATGTCGCCAAGCCCTGGCCGATCGGCTGGCTCGACCGACGCCTGAAAGGCGGCCTCGGCGTGATGGTCGACGATGGTGTGGCCGGCGTGTGCGCGGCCTTGCTGCTGGCGCTCGCACTTCATTACCTCGGCTGAGCCGAGGCCTCGGATACCTGCGTTTCACGCCGCTTGCGTTCAAGTGGCCTGCGCATCGTGGCGCTTTTCTCAAGGTCGCGTTGCCACGCAAACGCTTGCCCATCCCCGGAGAACCATTCATGGCCAGCAAGAAAAACGACGCCGGCGATATGCCGCGCGGCCAAGGCGGCGAACTTCATCCACAGGCGGGTGGCCAGCATCCGCCGATGACCACCAACCAGGGCATTCCGGTCGCCGACGACCAGAACTCGCTGCGCACGGGGCCGCATGGGCCGGTGCTGCTGGAAGACTTCGTCCTGCGCGAGAAGATCACCCATTTCGACCACGAGCGCATTCCCGAACGCATCGTGCATGCACGCGGCAGCGCCGCGCACGGTCACTTCGAGCTCACGAAGTCGCTGGCCGAGTACACCACCGCGAAGGTGTTGACCGAGGTCGGCGAGAAGACGCCGGTGTTCGTGCGCTTTTCCACCGTCGCCGGCGGCGCGGGCTCGATCGACACGCCGCGCGACGTGCGCGGTTTTGCGGTGAAGTTCTACACCAAGGAAGGCAACTGGGATCTGGTGGGCAACAACATCCCGGTGTTCTTCATCCAGGACGCGATCAAGTTTCCCGACCTGATCCACGCGGTGAAGATGGAGCCGGACCGCGCCTTTCCGCAGGCGGCGACCGCGCACGACACCTTCTGGGATTACATCTCGCTCACGCCCGAGTCGATGCACATGGTCATGTGGGCGATGAGCGATCGCACCCTTCCGCGTTCGCTGCGCATGATGGAAGGCTTCGGCATCCACAGCTTCCGCCTGCTCGACGCGGAAGGCCGCTCCACCTTCGTCAAGTTCCACTGGCGGCCGAAGCTCGGCCTGCAGTCGACGGTGTGGGACGAGGCGATGAAGCTGGCCGGCTACGATCCGGACTTCCATCGCCGCGACCTGTTCGAGGCATTGCAGCGCGGCGAGCGGCCGGAGTGGGAACTGGCCGTGCAGCTGTTCACCGACGAGGATGCGGCGAAATTCCCGTTCGATCACCTGGACGCCACCAAGCTCATTCCCGAGGAACTGGTGCCGCTCACGCCGATCGGCCGGCTGGTGCTGGAGCGCTGGCCGGACAACTTCTTCGCCGAAACCGAGCAGGTCGCGTTCTGTCCGGCCAACATCGTGCCCGGCATCGACTTCAGCAACGACCCGCTGCTGCAAGGACGGCTGTTCTCGTATCTGGACACCCAGCTCTCGCGGCTGGGCTCGCCCAATTTTCACCAAATTCCGATCAACGCGCCCAAGTGTCCGTTCGCGAACCTGCAGCGCGACGGCCACATGCAGATGCACGTGCCCAAGGGCCGGGTGAGCTACGAACCCAGCTCGCTGCAGGCCAACACGCCGCGCGAGACGCCGGCCGGCTTCGCGAGTTTCGCGCAGCGGCCCGACGATGGCATCAAGGGTCGCGCGCGGCCGGAGAGTTTCGCCGACCACTACAGCCAGGCGCGCCAGTTCTATCGCAGCCAGACCGTGCCGGAGCAGGCGCACATCGCCACCGCGCTGGTGTTCGAGCTGTCGAAGGTGGAAACGCCGCACGTGCGCGAGGCGATCGTCGGCCACCTGCGCCACATCGACGCCGAGCTCGCCGAGCGCGTCGCCGCGGGCCTGGGTCTCGACGCGCTGCCACCGGCGCCGCCGCTCAAGATCGAACCGATGGATCTGCCGCCGTCGCCGCCCTTGCAGATCATCGGCAAGGCCAGGCCCACGCTGGAAGGCCGCAGCATCGGCATCCTCGTCGACGACGGCTCCGACGCCGCGCGCGTGCTCGCCTTGCGCGAGGCGGCGGAAGGCGCCGGCGCCACCGTGAAGATCGTCGCACCCAAGGTCGGCGGCGCGACCTTGAGCGATGGCAAGAAACTCGCCGCCGACGGCCAGCTCGCCGGCACGCCGTCGGTCATCTTCGACGCCGTCGCGCTGGTGCTCGCCGAAAAGGCCGGCCAGACGCTGACGCGCGAGTCCGCCGCGCGCGACTGGGTGAGCGATGCGTTCGCGCACCTGAAGGCGATCGCCTTCGACGAAGGCGCCCGGCCACTGCTCGACATCGCCGGCGTCGAGGTCGATGCCGGCGTGATCGCGGCCGGCGACGTCAAGGGCTTCCTCGTCGCCGCGGCCACGCGCCAATGGGACCGCGAGCCGGGCGTGCGCATGCTGGCCTGAGCCGGGCGATCGGTTTGCGGCGCCGCCACGAAGGACCTCGTGGCGGCGCCGCGGCGTCAATGCCGGGATTTGAGCCTGGCGACCAGGGCCTGGAGCACGGCCTGGGTCTGCGGCTGCTCGTAGGTTTCCAGGAAGCGGTCCAGCGGCAGTTCGTCGGGCCGGGCCCAGGTTGCGACCAGGCCGGCGCGGGCGGTGGCGCGGGTCGCCAGCATCGCGTGACCGGGCAGGGCAAGCGTGCCCTGCAGCCAGTGCAGGGCGCGGGTCACCACCTGCTCGGCGTTGGTGAGCTCGTCCACCAGCCCGAAGGCCAGCGCCTCGGCCGATTCCACCATGGCGCCCGCGACCGCCAACCGCTCGGCCCGGTGCGGGCCGACCAACCGGGCGAGCAGCGCCAGGACGCATTCGGGCAGGGTCAGGCCCACCTGCACTTCGTTGAGGCCGATGCGGAAGGGGCCCTCGGCCATCACCCGGTAGTCGCAGGCCAGCGCCAGCACGGCGCCGCCGGCGGGGCTGTGGCCGCCGATCGCCGCGACCACCGGCACCGGACTGCAGACCAGCGCGCCGACGGTGCGGAAGAACCCGCGCCAGAAGGCCTGCACACCCTGGCGGTCGAGCGTGAGCAGCTCGGGCACGTCCACGCCGGCACAGAACACACCGGGTGCGGAAGAGAGCACCAGCCCGCGGGCACCGTCGGCGGCCGCCTTGGTCAGCGCCAGGCGCAACGCATCGAGCAGCGGCAGATTGAGCGCGTTGACCGGCGGACGCGCGAGGCGGATTTCGACGATATCGCCGTCGTGGGAAAGGATCTCGAGCATGGCAGGCTCCATCATCACTGGGGTTGCAGCTCGGCCGGCCACGTATAACGGATGGCGTAGTCGAGGGTGGTTGCGCCGCCGGCCGGCACGGCGAGGCGGAATTCCAGCAGGTCCGGCGTCTGCCGCGCAGGTTTGAGCGAGGCCGAAGCCAGCGTCCATTGCCGCCAGCGGTCCGGATGCACACGCACCGTCACCATGCGCGGCGTCGCGCCGGCATGGTGCAGCGTGACACGGAAGCCCTCGTCCAGACTGCGCGACGAGCGATCGAGCTCGAACGCGGTGCGCTCGTGCTGCGCGCGCAGGTCGAACACGGTGCCGAGCGGCAGGTCCACGCGTGCGCCCTTGGGCGTGTCGTCGACCCGGCCTTCGCCGATGAATTGCGGCGTGCCTTCCGCATCGTCGGCCAACACGCGCAGTTTGCCGGCGGGCAGGCTGTCGAAGGCCGTGAAAGCCAGCCTGCCGGTGACCGTGCCGCTGCCGGTGGCGCCGAAATCCGCTGCGATCACGGGTCGCGGCGGCGACCACGTGTTGCCGATCTCGTACAGCGTCGTGCGCTCGCAGGCGAGCGTGTGCGGCGCATACAGCGGCACCTGGGTCAGGCTGCCGTCGGCCAGCGTCACCGGCGCGGGCAGCGTGTAACTGCGGTAATCGTCGAGCGGGGCCTGCCGGGGCAGGGCGTCCATGGCGGCGGACGCAGGCGCGGCCATCGTACTTTTCAGCATCGGGCGCGGGCCGCCGTTCTCGTCGATGCGCGGCGCGCCGGCGATCAGGGTGAGCTTCACGGCGCGCCAATCGCGGCCGCTGCGGTTGGCGATGCCGGCCTGTGCGTCCAGCCGCAGCCGGCAGGCATCGCCCGGTTGCAGGACCGCCGTGTAGCTGGCGCGCCAGCCGAGGCCGGCGGTCGGATAACTCATGACCGCATCGACGACACCGGCCTGGGCGGCGTCGAGTCTGAGTTCAAGCCGCGCACCGGTGGCGAGCGTGGTGTGCGTGCGCAGCGCGGCGTAATGGCGGACCACCTGGTCGGTCCCGTCGTCGCCGCGCACCAGCAAGCCGGTTTCGTCGGCGCGCAGCACCGTGCCGCTGGCGATCAACTGTCCGCCCTCGCCGACGACGTTGGCGTTGTGGCCGATCAACCCGGCCAGCGTGGCGGCGGATGACCGGCCGAACGCCAGCATGCGCCGGGAAAGTACCGTGGCCTTCGCGCCGGGATCGAAAATCAGCGCCTCGGCGTCGACGAAGGCGGGCAGGTCGTCCACGACCTGCGTCTGCGCGCCGGAGGCGAGTGCGAGACGACGCGTTTCGCGCACCACGGCATAGCCGCTGCGCAGCGGGCCACCGCCATCGCCCGCGTACAGCGTTTCGTCGTCGCCGCGATACACGGTGACCGCGGTCGTCGGCGTGGCCGCGAAAGCCGTGGCGTGCGGGCCCAGGGCGGCCATGGCCGAGAGCAGGAGGCGTGACAGTCGCATGGCGGCAATTCCCGGTGTGACGCGTTGGGACCTATCGTGGATGGAACGGCGATCGCCGCAGGTCAGGGCTTGGGCGTGGTGGCTTCGCGGATGCTCTGCGGCAGCGCCACGGCGCGGCCATTGGCCGGATCCATCCAGGCCATCACCACGTGGCCGTCGTTGTACAGGCAGGCCGGATCGGCGGCATCGACGATGCGGTGCGTAATGGTGATCGAGCTGCGCCCCAGGTGTTCGCAACCCAGCGCCACCTTGAGCTCGGCCGGCCAGGAAATCGGCCGCCGATAATTGAGCTGGCAGGCCGCCAACACCGGCATGGCGTGGTCGTTGAACCAGTCGGGCACGTGACGCAGCCACTGCAGCCTCGCCTCTTCCAGATAGGTGAGGTAGGTGGCGTTGTTGACGTGGTTGAAGGCGTCCAGATCGCGCCAGCGGACGACGATCGAGGCGACGAACAGCGGTGGCCGGTCCGCGTCGACAGCCGTTTCGGACGGGTGGGGCTTGCCGGCACCGCGCCGGCCAGACGAAGGCGAAGTCATGCGCGTTTTCTCCGTGGGGCGGGTCTGCGTGCCGGCATCGTCGCAGCCAGATGCGGGGCCAGGAAGCGGCCGGTGTGCGATCCGGGCGTGGCCGCCACGTGCTCGGGCGTGCCGGCGGCGATGATGCGGCCGCCGCCGTCGCCGCCTTCGGGCCCGAGGTCAACGATCCAGTCGGCGGTCTTGATGACGTCGAGGTTGTGCTCGATCACCACCACGGTGTTGCCCTGGTCGACCAGCTGGTGCAGCACGTCGAGCAACTGCTCGATGTCGTGGAAATGCAGGCCGGTGGTGGGTTCGTCGAGGATGTACAGCGTGCGTCCGGTGTCGCGCTTGGACAGCTCGCGCGAAAGCTTGACCCGCTGCGCCTCGCCGCCGGAGAGCGTGGTCGCGCTCTGGCCGAGCTTGATGTAGTCCAGGCCGACCGCGCGCAACGTGTCGAGCTTGCGGGCGATCACCGGCACGTTCTCGAACAGCTTGAGCGCATCCTCCACCGTCATCTCGAGCACGTCGGCGATGGTGTGGCCCTTGTAGGTGATTTCCAGCGTCTCGCGGTTGTAGCGCTTGCCCTGGCAGACGTCGCAGGGCACGTAGACGTCGGGCAGGAAGTGCATCTCGACCTTGATCAGGCCGTCGCCCTCGCAGGCCTCGCAGCGTCCGCCGCGGACGTTGAAGCTGAAGCGGCCCGGCGTGTAGCCGCGCGCGCGCGCCTCGGGCACCTGCGCGAACAGCTCGCGCAGCGGCGTGAACAGGCCGGTATAGGTGGCCGGGTTGGAGCGCGGCGTGCGGCCGATCGGCGACTGGTCGATGTCGACCACCTTGTCGAACAGTTCCAGCCCCTCGACCGACCGGTATGGCGCAGGTTGCGTGCCGGCGCCGTTGAGCTCGCGCGCAGCCAGGCGGAACAGGGTGTCGTTGACCAGCGTGGACTTGCCCGAGCCGGACACGCCGGTGACACAGGTCAACAGCCCGGCGGGAATGGCCAGGTCCACGTGCTTGAGGTTGTTGCCGTGCGCGCCTTCGATCTTGAGCCAGGCGCCCTCGACCGGCGGCCGACGCTGCTCGGGCACCTCGATGCGGCGCGCGCCGGACAGGTATTGCCCGGTCAGCGAGCGCGGATTGGCCAGGATCTGCGCCAGCGTGCCCTGCGCGACCACCTCGCCACCGTGCGCGCCGGCGCCGGGCCCGATGTCCAGGACGTGGTCGGCGGCGCGGATCGCATCCTCGTCGTGTTCGACCACGATCACCGTGTTGCCGAGATCGCGCAGGCGCACCAGCGTGCCGAGCAGGCGCTCGTTGTCGCGCTGGTGCAGGCCGATCGAGGGCTCGTCGAGCACGTACATGACCCCCACCAGCCCGGCGCCGATCTGGCTGGCCAGGCGGATGCGCTGCGCCTCGCCGCCGGAAAGCGTGTCGGCCTGGCGGTCCAGGGTGAGGTAGTTGAGGCCGACGTCGTTCAGGAAACCCAGGCGCTCGCGGATCTCCTTGACGATCCGGGCGGCGATCTCGCCGCGCCAACCGGGCAGTTCGAGCGCGTTGAAGAACGCCAGCGCCTCGTCGATCGAGCGCCGCGTGAGCGCGGGCAGCGCACAGTCCGCGACGAACACGTTGCGTGCCGCGCGGTTGAGGCGCTGCCCCTCGCAGGCAGGACAGGGGCGTTCGCTGATGTACTTGGCCAGCTCCTCGCGTACCGCGGCCGACTCGGTTTCCTTGTAGCGCCGTTCGAGGTTGGGCAGGATGCCCTCGAAGGCATGCTCGCGGGTCACCCGGCCGCCGCGCTCGGTGAGATAGCGGAAGGCGATCTTCTCCCTGCCGCTGCCGTACAGGATCGCCTCGCGCGTCGCTTCGGGCAGGTCACACCAGCGCGCGTCGACGTCGAAGCCGTAATGGCCGGCCAGCGACTGCAGCATCTGGAAATAATGCGGGTTGCGCCGGTCCCAGCCGCGGATTGCGCCGCCGGCGAGCGAGAGCTCCGGATGGACCACCACCCGCGCCGGATCGAACACCTGGGTCACGCCCAGGCCATCGCAGGCCGGACACGCGCCGACCGGCGAATTGAACGAGAACAGGCGCGGCTCCAGTTCCGGCAGCGAGTAGTCGCACACCGGGCAGGCGTAGCGCGAGGAGAACAGGAGCTCGGGCGTGGCGGTCTCGTCCATGGCGGCGACGATGGCCAGGCCATCGCCCAGGCGCAGCGCGGTCTCGAACGATTCGGCCAGCCGCTGCTTGATGTCCTCGCGCGGTCGAAAGCGATCCACCACCACCTCGATGGTGTGCTTGCTGCGCGGCGCCAGCGGCGGCACCGCGTCGAGGTCGTATACCGTGCCGTCCACGCGCACGCGCACGAAGCCCTGCGCACGCAGTTGCTCGAACACCTGCGCGTGCTCGCCCTTGCGCTCGCGCACCACCGGCGCGAGCAACATCCAGCGTTTTTCCGCATCCAGCGCCAGGGTGGCATCGACCATCTGGCTCACCGTCTGCGCCTCCAGCGTGGTGCCGTGGTCGGGGCAGCGCGGCGTGCCCACCCGCGCATAGAGCAGGCGCAGGTAGTCGTAGACCTCGGTGATCGTGCCCACCGTCGAGCGCGGGTTGTGCGAGGTGGATTTCTGCTCGATCGAGATTGCCGGCGACAGGCCCTCGATGTGGTCGACGTCGGGTTTTTCCATCATCGACAGGAACTGCCGCGCATAGGCCGACAGCGACTCGACGTAGCGCCGCTGCCCCTCCGCGTAGATGGTGTCGAAGGCCAGCGAGGACTTGCCCGAGCCGGACAGGCCGGTGATCACGATCAGCTTGTCGCGCGGTAGGTCGAGATCGATGTTCTTGAGGTTGTGCGTACGCGCGCCGCGGATGCGAATGGTGTCCATCGCACGAGAATATGGGGAGAGCGGCCAACTATACCAACCGCCGCAGTCTCACCCTGCGGTGCGGCATGCCGGCGGCCCTGGGCTGTGGCTAAATGGCGCGTTGTCCGCCGCCAAGTTCAAAGCCCCATGCATCGACGCCTCCGCTTCGCCGTGGCCTTCCTTGCCGGCCTCGTCTGTCCCTCTGTCTTTGCGGCGGTGGCCTCCAGCGAAGAGCAGATCCGCGCCTTGTTCGAGGTCATGCACATGCAGGAGACGCTCGGGCAGATGAACACGCAGATGGCCGGCCTGATGCAGAAAAAGCTTCCCTGCGTGCCGGCCAGCTACTGGCAGAACTACATCGACGGCGACGGCGCCAAGACGGTGATGGAGCGCATGCTGCCGGTGTTCCAGCGGCACTTCAGCGCCGAGGAGGTCGACGGCCTGCTCAAGTTCTACAGCTCGCCGCTGGGGCAGAAGGTGCTGGCCGACATGCCCGCCGTGATGGCCGAGGCGATGGCCGTCGGTCAGCAATGGGGCCAGGAGCGCACCAAGACCATGCTGGGCGAGCTCAAACAAAAAGGCACGCTCGACGCCCAGGGCCGCTGCCCGGCCACCGGGGAAACAGGCTCGAGCCAACCCGCCAGCGCCAGCCATGGCAAGAAGACGCACCGTACGGGCACGCACCGCAAGCCGGTCAAGTCCACGGCCAAACCGGCCGGCGCCGCCAGCGCGGCCAAGCCAGCCTCACCGCCCTGAAAGATGTGCCGTCGTCGGTGTCGGGCGGCGGGCCCGACTTGACCCTTGCGCCTGTCGTTGGCTATATTTTCGCGTTCAGCCAGCCCGAACGAGGCCGGCCGATCCCACGAGAATAACGACAGAAGGGCGTTTCCCATGAGTTATGCAGTCATCAAGACCGGCGGCCGGCAATACCGCGTGCAACAGGGCGACGTGCTGCGCGTCGAGCTGCTGGACGCCGAGCAGGGCGCCAGCGTGAGCTTCGACCAGGTCCTCCTGGTCGGTTCCGGCGAGTCGGTCACCATCGGCACGCCGACCGTGGCCGGCGCCAGCGTTTCGGCCACCGTGCGCGGCCATGGCCGCGCCGACAAGGTGCGCATCATCAAATTCCGCCGCCGCAAGCACCACAAGAAGCAGATGGGGCATCGGCAGCATTACACCGAAATCGAGATCACGGGCATCAACGCCTGATCGAGCCGGAGGAAATCAGTCATGGCACATAAAAAAGGCGTCGGTTCGTCCCGCAACGGTCGCGATTCGAACCCGAAATATCTCGGCGTCAAGGTCTACGGCGGCCAGGCCATCGAGGCCGGCAACATCATCGTGCGTCAGCGCGGTACCAAGTTCCATCCTGGTGCCGGTGTCGGCCTCGGCCGTGACCACACCCTGTTCGCGCTGACCGACGGCATCGTCGAATTCAAGACCCGCGGCGAGAACAATCGCAAGTATGTGAGCGTGATCAAGCACTGATCCGCGCGCAAAGCTGCCACGGTAAGGCCCCGCTTCGGCGGGGCTTTTGCTTTTTCGCATGGCCGATGCCAGAAGCGTCAGCCATGGAAAACGCCGGGATCGTCCCCATGGCTTGTCTGTTCCCTGAAGTCTTGCCTCCACATCATTTTCTATTCGCGTTCCCCATTGCATCCAAGCCATGAAATTTGTCGATGAAGCCACCATCAAGGTGAAAGCCGGCGACGGCGGCAACGGTTGCGCCAGCTTCCGCCGCGAGAAATTTATCCCGTTCGGCGGTCCGGACGGCGGCGACGGCGGCGACGGCGGCTCGGTCTGGCTGGTCGCCGACGAGGGTCTCAACACCCTGATCGATTTTCGCCACCAGCGTCTGTTCAAGGCCGAACGCGGCCAGAACGGCATGGGCAGCGACCGCTATGGCCGGCGCGGCGAAGACATCAGCATCCGCGTGCCGGTGGGCACGGTGGTCACCAGCCTCGATACCGGCGAGACGATTGGCGATCTCACCCGCCACGGCCAGCGCTTGCTGGTGGCGCGCGGCGGCAAGGGCGGCCTCGGCAACATCCATTTCAAGAGCTCGGTGAACCGGGCGCCGCGCAAGGCCACGCCCGGCACGCCGGGCGACGAGCGCGAGCTCAAGCTGGAACTTAAGGTGCTCGCCGATGTCGGCCTGCTCGGGTTTCCCAACGCCGGCAAATCGACCTTCATCCGCGCGGTCTCGGCCGCAACGCCGCGCGTGGCCGACTATCCGTTCACCACGCTGCACCCGCATCTGGGCGTGGTGCGGCTGGGGCCGGACCAGAGCTTCGTGATCGCCGACATTCCCGGACTGATCGAAGGCGCCGCCGAAGGCGCGGGGCTCGGCATCCAGTTCCTGCGGCACCTGGCGCGTACGCGCCTGCTGCTGCACCTGGTCGAGATGCAGCCGGTCGACGGCAGCGATCCGGTGAGCCAGGTGCGGGCGATCGAACAGGAACTGGCCCGATTCGATCCCCGCCTGCTCGAACGTCCACGCTGGCTGGTGCTGACCAAGAGCGATCTCGTCGACGCCGAGCAACGCCAGCCGCTGGCCGAGGACATCGTGCGGCGGCTGGGCTGGTCGTCGCCCTGGTTCATGGTCTCGGCGCTCAGCCGCGAACACACCACCGAAGTCTGCCAGGCGGTGCAGCGCCGGCTCGAGGCGGAACGCGCGGAAGCCGCGGCGGCGGCCGCAGCGGCGGAATCGGAACGCCTTTCCGCCGATGCCGAGCCTCAGAACCGGTAATTCACCTTGCCGTACCAATAGCGACCGTTGAAGCCGAACGGCGAGAGATACGAATACTGGAGGCCGTGTGCCGGGTCCTCATACGGATTGTAGGCGGCGGCCTTGGTCGGGTATTGGTTGGTCAGGTTGTCCGCACCGACGGTGAAGGTCCAGGACTGCCAGTGATAGCTGGCCGAGAGATCGAGGATCCAGCGCGCGGCAAAGGTCTGGTCCTGGCTCGCGTCGGGTGCGTCTCCGGTGCGGGTGACCGAGCCGTAGCGGGTCAGGTTGGCATGCAGCCCGAAGCTGTCGAGACGCCAGTCGCCGGCCAGCACGTACTTGGTGCGCGGCGTGGCGTCGGTCAGCAGCCCCGCGCTGGCATGGCCAAAAGCCGGGGTGGAAATGTCCAGAATCTTGGGTTTGTTGTAATTGCCGGTCGCGGTCAGGTTCAACTGCCCATAGCGTTCCAGATCGCGCTGGTAATTGAGCACCAGATCGGCGCCGCGGGTGCGCGTGGAAGCACCGTTGACGAAGAATTGCGCGCCCTGCACCTGGCTGCCAGGCAGGTTCACCATGATCTGGTCGGAATAGAGGATCTGGTCCTGGATGCGGATCTGGTACGCATCCAGCGTGGCGTTGAAGGTCGCGGTCGGCTGCCAGACCGCGCCGATGCTGTAGTTGTAGGAGCGTTCCGGCTTGAGCGGCTTGGCGCCCAGCGCAATGGCCACCGGATCGGAAACCCGGAAGGTGCCGATCTGGTAGAGCTGGCCGTTGTAGGGCAGGGTGGAGATCGATTCGTAGTTCTGCTGCGCCAGCGAGGGGGCGCGAAAACCGTTCGACGCGGTCCCGCGCAGGGCGAAGCTGTCGGTCATCTGGTAGCGCAGCGAGAGTTTGCCCGAGCGGGTCGGACCGGCGTCGCTGTAATCCTCGAAACGGCCGGCGAGGCCTGCCGACCAGCGCTCGGACAGGTCGGTTTCCAGATCCACATAGGCGGCATAACTGTGCCTTGAAAACGTACCGGCCACGTCGGGCGATATGCCGGTGAATACCTGCGAGCCACCGGGATAGGCCAGGCCGGTGTCCGGATTGATGGTGTTCGGATCGAGAAAATAGGACGCCGGCTCACCGGCATCGATGGCGTATTTGTCCTTGCGATACTCGGCGCCGAGGGCGAGCGTCACCGGATTGGGCAGGAAGCTCCATTCCAGATCCTTGCCGAGATCGAGATTCACCACGCCCTGTTTGTTCTTGAAGGCCCCGGCGTAGAAAGCGGTCGGCGAGTAGCCGGAGGTGTGCCAGAGATTGGTGTTGATGGTGTCGCGCAGATCGAACTTGACCCGGTTTTCGCCGTAATCGGCCGAGAGGTCCCAACGCCAGCCGTTTGCGGTCTGTCCCTTGAGGCCGAGCACGCCGGCATAGTCATTGGTCGGATTGACGATCTGCGGCAGAAAGCCGTTCGGGTAGACCTCCCGCACGTTGCGGTCGCTGTCGTCCCAGCTGCGGTAATAGCCGTTGGAAGTCACCTTGCGACGGCTCAGGTTGAGGTAACCGTAGAGCTCGATGCCGGGCGTCAGCGCGTAGTCGAGATTGAGCAGTGCCTGGTAGGTCTTGACGGCGGGATCGCCATAGCGCTCGTAGGGGATGTCATCGGGACCCAGGACGCCGGGCGCGGTGGTCGAGCGGTCGGTATTGGCCGCGCGGTTGGTGTTCATGATGCTCTGGTAGTTCCAGGACAGGCGCATCCAGCCCGGCGCCGTGCCACCGGCTTTGCCATCGCCACCCAGCGGTACGCCGACCGATCCTTCCACGGCGTTCTGGTCGCCGTCGCCACGATCCATGCCGCCGGCGCTTGCGGTTATGTCGTTGCTGCCCGAGGCCGCGCCCTTTTTCAGCACGATGTTGATCACCCCGGCGATCGCATCCGAACCGTACTGCGCCGAGGCGCCGTCGCGCAGGACCTCGACATGGTCGATCGCGGACATCGGGATCGAGCCGAGGTCTACCGGCGCCGAACCGCGCCCCACGGCGGGGTTGTAGTTGATCAGGGCGGTGGTGTGGTAGCGCTTGCCATCGAGGAGTACCAGCACGTCATCCGGTGAAAGGCCGCGCAGGGTAGCCGGTCGCAGCGCGTCGTTGCCGTCGTTGATCGCCGGGCGCGGGAAATCCAGCGAAGGCAGCAGCCGGCTGAGTGCCGTGGGCAGATCGCTGGCGCCGGTGGCGGCGAGATCCTTCGGCGTGATGACGTCGATCGGTGCTAGCGATTCGGCCACCGTGCGCGTGGTGGTACGGGTGCCGGTGACCACGACCTGTTGCAGTTGCTTGACTTCCGCAGGCTTGGATTGATCGGCATCGTCGGCATGAACGGGGACGGCCCCGATCGAGGTCAATCCTGCCACCCACAGGCCCAAGAGTTGGGCCGGCCGACGGCAAGCAAAGTCATTGCTCATGAGAATCCCCCCTTGCTGCGCTGCTGGCTTGGGCGGCCGCCGCAACGCGACCGCATTGCATAAATTAATGTCCGCCCAGTCCTGCGCAGTCAATCCATGTCGGAGAGGCGGCACGGATGGCCGTGACGGGCCGCGCAATTTTCAGTGTGGCGACAAGGGTTTCTTGCGGCGCTGCAGGAAAGGCACCGGCAAGGCAGACACATGACAAAAAGCCCCCGGGAAGGGGGCTTTTTGCAAAACGCCATGACGCGGGCTTTTTTAGTGCTGGGGCGCCGGTGCAGGCGGTTTGTCGCCCGCGCCCTGGCCGGATTGACCGCCTTCACCGTCGAGCTTGTCGCCGAGCAGGCGTCGCACCACCACGTAAAAGACGGGAATCAGCAGCACGCCGAGAAAGGTGGCAAAGAGCATGCCGCCGATCACACCGGTGCCGATGGCGTGGCGCGCGTTGGCGCCGGCGCCGGTGGACAGGGCCAGCGGCAGCACGCCCAGGATGAATGCCAGCGAGGTCATCAGGATCGGGCGCAGACGCAACCGCGCGGCCTCGACCACGCCCTGACGCAGACTCTTGCCCTCGGCTTGCTGTTCGATGGCGAACTCCACGATCAGGATCGCGTTCTTGGCGGCGAGGCCGATCACCGTGATCAGGCCGATCTTGAAGAAGATGTCATTGGGCAGGTGCCGCAACAGCGAGAACACCACCGCACCAAGCAGGCCCAGCGGCACCACCAGCAGCACCGACACCGGCACCGACCAGCTCTCGTACAGCGCGGCCAGGGCCAGGAACACGATCACGATCGACAACACCATCAGCATCGTCGCCGCGTTGCCGGAGAGGATTTCCTGATAGGACATACCGCTCCAGTCGAAGCCGAAGCCCTTGGGCAGATCGTTCTGCACGATCTTTTCCATCTCGTTCATCGCCTGGCCGGAGGCGTAGCCCGGCGCGGGCGAGCCGTTGATCTCGACCGCCGCGTAGCCGTTGTAGCGATAGAGCGAGGGCGAGGCCATCTGCCAGTTCGAATTGACCACCGCACTCAGCGGAATCATCTGCGGCAGGCCGTTCTCGGTGGCGATCGAGCTTGGCGTGTAGAAGTTCTGTAGCGCCTCCGGCGACATGCGGTAGGGCGCGTCGGCCTGCACGGTGACGCGCTTGACGCGGCCACCGTAGACGAAGTCGTTGATGTAGACCGGCGCCAGCATGAGGCTGATGGCGTTGTAGACGTCGCTGACCGACAGCCCCATCGACTGCGCCTGGACGCGATCGACGGTGAGCTTGAGCTGTGGCGCATCCTCGAGCGTGTTCGGCCGCACGGCGGTCAGCACCGGATTGGCATTGGCCTTGCCAAGCAACGTGTTGCGCGCGTCGGTGAGGGCGCTGCGGCCCATGCCCGCGCGGTCCTGCAGGAACATGTCGAAGCCGCCGAACTGGCCCAGGCCCTGCACCGTCGGCAGGTTGACGACGAAAATCGTGGCGCCGTTGATCGAGGCCATGGCCCGGTTCATGCGACCGATGAATTCCTCGGCGGTCACGCCCGGATCGACCTTCTCGGCCTTGCCCTGTTTGACCAGGGCCTCATGCCGCTGGCGCGCCTGTTCCTGGCCCGGACCGAAGTCACGCTCTCCCCAGGGCTTCAAGCGGATGAAGTTCATGCCGACGTTTTCGCCGAGGCCGAGAAAGCTGAACCCCGAGATCTGGAACACACCATCCACGGCCGGGTCCTGGTTAAGGACGTCGCGCATTTGTGCCATCACGCCCTTGGTGCGCTGGATGGTGGAGCCGGGCGGCAGCTGCACGATGCCGAGTGCATAGCCCTGGTCTTCCTCGGGCAGGAAGCTGGTCGGCAGCTTGGTGTAGAGGAAGCCACCCAGCGCAGCCAGCACCACGAACAGCACCATCCAGCGCGGCGCGTGACGCACGGCACTGTCGACGCGGCCGGTGTAGGCGTGGGTCACGCGGTCGAATGCGCGGTTGAACCAGCGGAACAAGAAGTTCTGCTTGCCGTGATGGGTCGGCGTCAGCATGGTGGCGCACAGCGCCGGCGTGAACGAAAGCGCCAGGAAGGCCGAGAAGCCCATCGAGGTGGCGATGGTCAGCGCGAACTGCTTGTAGATGAGGCCCGAGGCACCCGGCTGCAGCGCCGAGGGCACGAACACCGCCGCCAGCACCACGGTGATCGCCACCACCGCGCCGGTAATCTGGCCCATCGCCTTGCGCGTGGCTTCCTTGGGCGAAAGCTTCTCCTCGGTCATGATGCGCTCGACGTTCTCGATCACCACGATCGCGTCGTCGACCACGATGCCGATGGCCAGCACCATGCCGAACAGGGTGAGCTGGTTGATGGTGAAGCCCAGGGGCGCCATGCCGAGGAAGGTGCCGAGCAGGGCAACCGGAATGACCAGGGTGGGAATGATGGTGGCGCGGAAGTTCTGCAGGAACACCAACATCACCAGGAACACCAGCACGATGGCCTCGACCAGCGTGTGCACCACTTCCTCGATCGAGATGTTCACGAAGGTGGTGGTGTCGTAGGGGATGAACCAAGACACGCCCGGCGGGAAGGTCTTGGACAGGTCCTCCATCTTCGCGCGCACGGCGTCCATCACGTCCAGTGCATTGGCGCCCGGCAGCAGCTGCACGCCGAAGGCACCGGTCGGCTGTCCGTTCCACTCGGTGTCGAAGCCATAGCTGTCCGGTCCGAACGAGACGCGGCCGACATCCTTGAGCTTGACCGTGGTGCCGTCGGGTTCGGCACGCAGGATGATGTTCTCGAACTGCTCGGGCGAGGTGAAGCGGCCTTCGGCGGCGACCGTGGCGGTGAAACCCTGGCCGGGCACGGCCGGGTCCGAACCGATGGAACCGGCGGCGAACTGCACGTTCTGCGTGCCGATCGCATTGGATACGTCGCTGGCCGAGAGGTGGTAACCCTGCATCTTGCGCGGGTCCAGCCAGATGCGCATCGAGTATTCCGAACCGAACTGCTGCGTGCTGCCCACGCCCTGGATACGCGCGATCTGGTCGAGCACCTGCGAGGCGAGGATGTCGTTTAGCCGGTTGCGGTCGATCGCGGGATTCTCCGAGCGGATCGCGATCAACCCCAGGAAGCCGGCGCTGGCCTTGGCCACCACGATGCCCTGCTGGGTCACCTGGCTCGGCAGACGCGGCTGCGCCAGCGAGACCTTGTTCTGCACCTGTACCTGGGCGATGTCCGGATCGGTACCGGTCTCGAAGGTCAGGGTGATCTGCACGCGGCCGTTGGAGCTGCTCTGCGAGCTGAAGTAGATCAGGTGGTCGATGCCGGTCAGCTGCTGCTCGATCACCTGGGTGACCGAGGTCTCGGCGGTCGTGGCGTCCGCGCCGGGGTAGTTGGCGGTCACGGTGACCTGCGGCGGCGCCACATTGGGATAGGACTCGACGCCCAGATTGAGCAGCGCAAGCACGCCGCCCAGCGAAATCAGGATGGCCACCACCCAGGCGAAGACCGGGCGGTCGATGAAGAAACTCGGCATGGGATACGGCTCCGGTTACCTGCTGCTGGCTGCGGCCGGGTTCTGCCCTGCCGGTTGTTGCGGCGCACCCGCATTCGGTGTGCCCTGCGCCTTGGCGTCGGGCTGCCAGGGCGTGGCCTTGGCCGGGTTGCCGGGCTTGGCTTTCTGCACACCGGAAACGATGACCTGATCCCCGGCGTTCAAGCCGCCCATGACGATCCAGTCGTTGCCGTGGGTGTCGCCGAGGTCGACGTCCTTGCGCACGACCTTGCCGTCGCCGCCCACGGTCAGCACATAGGCGCCGCCGGGATCACGCTGCACGGCCGGCTGCGGCAGCAGGTAGACGCCGTGACGCTGACCGAGGTCGGCCTGCAGGGTCACGTACATGCCCGGCAGCAGCACGCGGTCGGGATTGGCCACCTTGGCGCGCAGATTCACCGCACCCGTGGCCGGATTGACGGTGAGGTCGGAGAAGTCGATGACGCCCGGCTGCGGATACGGCTTGCCGGTGGGCAGCAGCACCTTCACCGTCGCCTGGTCCGGGTTGGCCAGGGTGACGTTGCCCTCGCGCGCGGCGCTGCGCATCTGCTCGAGTTCGGTCGCGCTCAGGGTGAAGTTCACATAGACCGGATCGAGCTGGTCCACGCGGGTCAGCAAGGTCGCCTCGCCCTGGCCGACCAGCGCGCCCTCGGTCACCTGCTGCTCGCCGGCGCGGCCGTCGATGGGCGAAGTGACGTGGGTATAGCCCAGATTGATCTGCGCCGACTGTACGTTCGCGCGCATCTGCTCCACCGTGGCGGCCGTGGAACGTTCGGTGGCCTCGGCATTGTCGAGGTCCGACTGCGACACGTAGCCCTTCGGCGCCAGCTGACGCGCACGTTCGGCGTTGACGTGCGCGTTCGCGTAGCTGGCCTGGGCCTGCGCGAGCGCAGCCTTGGCAGCGGCCAATTCGGCCTCGTAGGGGGCCGGATCGATGATGAACAGCGTGTCGCCCTGATGGACGTCGCTGCCTTCGACATAGGTGCGCTTGAGCAGCACCCCGGCCACCCGCGCCCGCACGTCGGCGGTGCGGAAGGAGGACAGCCGGCCCACCAGCGACCGCGACAGTGGCACCGTCTGCGGCTTGGCTTCGACCACGCCGACTTCCGGCGGCGGCGCCTGTGGTGGCGGTGCCTTGCCGCCGCAGGCGGCCAGAAGGGCCAGGCCCAGGCACAGTGCGACGGGGCGCAGTGTCGAGGTCTTCATGCTGACTCCAGATTTTTCAGGGCGTTGTTGGGCGATGGATGTGGACGACGGCACGAGCGCTGGCAAGGACCACGGCCTCGCGGTCGAGAGCCTTGCCATGCAGGAAACCGGGGACGGCGTCACAAAGAAAGCAACTATACCGACCGGTACATATTTTGAGAACGCCCCCCGTGGAGAAGACGCGACGACGTGCGGACGGGTCGAGCATTTCGCGTCGACTTAACATCGGCCGGCCGAGCATCCGCGCAGCCGCAGTCCCAAAACGGAGATGCACGCAGTGAATGACGGAACGCCAGCACGGCCAGCCGCGACGGAAAGCCAGCCGGCGCACCCGGGCTTTCCCGTGGTGCTGGTCCTGATGGGCGTCTCCGGCTGCGGCAAGACCACCATTGCGCAGTTGCTCGCGCAGCGCCTGGGCTGGCCCTGGCAGGAGGGCGACGCCCTGCATCCGCCGGCCAACGTCGCCAAGATGGCGGCGGGACATCCGCTGACCGACGAGGACCGCTGGCCCTGGCTCGAACGGATCGCCGCATGGATCGAGCGCTGCCTCGACGAAGGCCGCAGCGGCATCGTGACCTGCTCGGCGCTCAAGCGTGCCTATCGCGATCGGCTCAACCGGCGCGGCAAGGGCGTGCTGTTCGTCTATCTGGCCGGGGCGAAGGAACTCATCGCCCGGCGACTGACCCGGCGGCACGACCATTTCATGCCCGCCAGCCTGCTCGACAGCCAGTTCGCGACGCTGGAGGAACCCTCGCCCGACGAGCCGGTGCTGCGCGTCGACATCGGCGCGCCGGCCGAGGTGATCGCCGACACCATCATCGGCCGGCTGGGGCTGGGCGCACTTGCCCGGGACGCGCGATGAATCTCCAGCTGTCTGCGCACGACGTCCAGGCCTTGATCGCGGCCATCGCCGGCATCGCGCTGCTGATCGTGCTGGTGGTGGCGCTCAAGCTGCACGCCTTTCTGGCCCTGAGCCTGGGTGCGCTGCTGGTGGGCGTCGTGTCCGGCATGCCGCTGGACAAGGTGCCTGCGACTTACGAGAAGGGCGTGGGCGACGTGCTCGGCTATGTCGGCGTGCTGATCACGCTCGGCGCCATGCTCGGCCGGCTGCTGGCCGATTCCGGCGGCGCCGACCAGGTGGTCGACAAGATCCTGCGCGGCCGGCCGGCGAGCCTGCCGTGGAAGATGGCGCTGGTGGCCGGCATCCTCGGCATCCCGATGTTCTTCGAGATCGGGCTGGTACTGCTGATGCCGGTGGTGATGCTGGCCGTGCGGCGTGCGCGGCAGCCGGCCATGCGCCTGGGCCTGCCCGCGCTGGCCGGTTTGTCGGCCTTGCACGGCTTCATCCCGCCGCATCCCGGCCCGATCGCGGCGATTGCGGTGCTGCACGCCAACGTCGGCCTGACCTTGGCCCTGGGCCTGCTGGTGGCGGCACCCACTGTGGCGATCGGCGGGCCGCTGCTCGCGCCATGGGTGGCGCGCTGGGTGCCGGTCGGTGCGGACGAAGGCCGCGGCCAAGCGGCGGAACATGGCGAGGGCGAGGCCGGCACGCCGGGCCGCACGCGCAGCCCGGCCTTCGCGGCCACCTTGCTGACCCTGCTACTGCCGACCGGTCTCATGCTGTTCAAGGCCGGCGCCGACCTCGTACTGGACAAGGGCGAGCCGCTCCGCCGGCTGGTCGATTTCCTGGGCGATCCGGTCTTCGCGCTGCTCGCGGCGGTGTTGCTGGCGATGGTCACTTTCGGCACCGCGGTGGGCTTTTCGCTCGACGAACTCGGCCGTCGCCTCGGCGACAGCCTGAAACCGGTGGTGGGCATCATGCTGATCGTCGGCGCCGGTGGCGGTTTCAAGCAGGCGCTGGTCGACGGCGGCGCCGGCACCGCCATCGCCAAGCTCGCCCTGCTGGCCGGCTGGCCGCCGCTGGTGCTGGGCTGGCTGGTGGCGGTGCTGATCCGGCTGGCGACCGGTTCGGCCACGGTCGCCACCGTCACCGCCGCCGGCATGGTGGCGCCGCTCGCCGCGCATCTGCCGCCCGCGCAGCTCGCGTTGGTCGTGCTCTCCATCGGCGCCGGCTCGCTGTTCTTCTCGCACGTCAACGACGCCGGCTTCTGGCTGGTGAAGGAATATTTCGGCCTGAGCGTGGGGCAGACGATCAAATCGTGGTCGCTGATGGAAACCGTGCTGGCGCTGACCGGGCTGGTGCTGACCTACGCGCTGTCGCTCGTCGTCTGAAAGCGCCCGGCGCGGGCAAACGGCCGCTACCATGGCGCGATGGACTGCCTGTTTCTCGCCGCCAGAGGCTGTCTCGAGGCGACCGATCCCAAAGAGAAGTGCCGGCTGACGCATGCCGCCTGGCACGCCTTGCGTTCCGGACGCGCAGGCATCGAACCCGACGCGCCGCCACCCGGGCCCATCGGCATGCCCGGGCGTCCCGCGCGGCCGCGGTTGGTGCCGCCTTCGGCCGTGCCGGCACGCGGGCTTGGCACGGCCGAAGGCCGGGCGGCACTGGTCCACGCCATCGCCCACATCGAGCTCAATGCGATCGACCTCGCCTGGGACGCGGTGTACCGCTTTCGGGGTCTACCCGAGGAGTATTACCTCGACTGGGCGCGCTGCGCGGACGACGAGGCCCGCCATTTCGCCATGCTCGACGCGCGGCTCGGCGAGCTCGGCCATCGCTACGGCGACTTCGACGCCCACAACGGCCTGTGGGAAATGGCCGAGCAGACCGCGGATGACTTGATCGCACGCATGGCGCTGGTGCCCCGCGTGCTCGAGGCGCGCGGACTGGACGTGACGCCGGGCATGATCGCCCGGCTGGAAGCGGCGGGCGATCGGCGCACCGCGGCGATACTCCGGGTCATCCTGCGCGAGGAGGTGGCGCACGTGGCGGCCGGCACGCGCTGGTTCCGCTGGTGCTGCGCACGCGATGGCCGCGAGCCGGTCGCCACCTTTTTCGAACTGTTGCGCAGCCGCATGCGTGGCACGCCGCGCGGACCGTTCAATCTGCCTGCGCGGCGCGAGGCCGGCTTCGCGGAGGCGGAACTGATCGGGCTGGGCATGCCGGTCGATTGAACGAGGGCTGCTTTCCGCAACGAAAAAGCCGGCACGAGGCCGGCTTTTTCGTCTGTGTCATGGTCGGGGTGACATGATTCGAACATGCGACTTCTACGTCCCGAACGTAGCGCTCTACCAGGCTGAGCTACACCCCGTGAGCCGCGCATTCTAGGCGAGCCGGGTCGGCCTTGGCAACACGACGCCGGCCTTGCCAGGGGCCGGCGATGCCGCGCCTGTCGGCGGTGACGAATGCCGTGGCCCGCGAAGCGGCGGGGCGGGGCTGCTAGGCTATGCGGCTTGCCGTTTTCGCGTTTGCCACGAGGAATCCATGGCGCTTACCCCGGCCCGCACCATGCCCGGCGTGCTCGAGCTTCTGCCGCTGGACCAGATCGCCTTTCAGCGCATGCTCGACACCATCCGTCGCAACTACGAGCGCTTCGGTTTCCTGCCGATCGAGACGCCGGCGATCGAATACGCGGATGTGTTGCTGACCAAGACCGGCGGCGAGACCGAGCGCCAGGTCTACTTCGTGCAGTCCACCGGCGCGCTGGAGCAGGGCGAGAAGCCCGAGCTCGCCCTGCGCTTCGACCTCACCGTGCCGCTGGCGCGTTACGTCGCCCAGCACGAACACGAGCTCACCTTTCCGTTCCGGCGTTACCAGATGCAGCGCGTGTACCGCGGCGAGCGCGCCCAGCGCGGGCGCTTCCGCGAGTTCTACCAGTGCGACATCGACGTCATCGGCAAGGACACGCTGTCGATCCGCTACGACGCCGAGATGCCGGCGGTGATCCACAGCGTGTTCCGCGAGCTCGACATCGGGCCGTTCACCATCCAGCTCAACAACCGCAAGCTGATGCGCGGCTACTTCGAAAGCCTGGGCATCGCCGACGGCGAACGGCAGATGCTGGTGCTGCGCGAGGTCGACAAGCTCGACAAGCGCGGTGCCGACTACGTGCGCGCGACGCTCACCGGCGAGCCGTTCGGCCTGTCCGCCGCGGTGACGGAAAAGATCCTCGCTTTCGTGCAGACGCGCTCGACCTCGCTCGCCGACGCCTTCGAAAAACTCGATGCGCTGGGTGCTGGCCCGGCGGCGATGGAGCAGGGGCGCGCCGAACTCAAGGAAGTGCTCGCCCTGGTACGCGATTTCGGCGTGCCCGAATCGCATTTCGCGCTCAATCTGTCGATCGCGCGTGGCCTGGACTACTACACCGGCACGGTCTACGAGACCACGCTCAACGAACATCCGCAGATCGGCTCGATCTGTTCCGGCGGGCGCTATGACAACCTCGCCAGCCAGTACACCGCTTCGAAGCTTCCGGGCGTGGGTATCTCCATCGGCCTGACCCGCCTGTACTGGCAGCTGCGCGAGGCCGGGCTCGTGGACCGCGCACGCAGCACTGTGGACGTGCTGGTGACGCAGATGGACGAGTCCCAGTTGCCGCGTTATCTCGCCCTCGCCGGCGAGCTGCGCGCCGGCGGCATCGCCACCGAGGTGGTGCTCGAAGGCGGCAAGCTCGGCAAGCAGTTCAAGTACGCCGACCGTGCCGGCATCCGTTTCGTGGTCGTGCTCGGCGAGGACGAGATCGCCCGCGGCGTGGTGACGGTCAAGGACCTGCGCCGCGGCGACCAGTTCGAGGTGCCGCGCGCGGAGCTGGTCAAGACGCTACGGGTGGAGCTGGAGCAGGCGGCGGCGATGGGCTGAGCCCGCCTTGGGGTCTCCTCCCACGCCATCGAAACCACGCAGGAGTCTTTCGTGAGCCAGACCATCCTTCTGGACGGCCAAACGCTGACCCGTGCCGGCTTGCTGGCGGTGGCGCGTGGCGCGCCGGTGGCGCTCGACCCGGCGCAGCTCGGCAAGGTCCGGCACGCGGCCGATTTCCTCGCCGCACAGGTGCGCCGCGGCGAACCGATCTATGGCGTCACCACCGGTTTCGGCAGCAATGCCGACAAGCTGCTGGGCGCGCATCGCCTACGCGACGAGCTTCCCGGCGCGGTGCCGCAGGCGGAGGCGAGCCTGCCCGAGGAACTGCAGCGCAACCTGATCCTGAGCCATGCCGTGTGTGTCGGCCGCCCGCTCGCGCCCGAGGTCGTGCGGGCCATGCTCGCCATCCGCATCAATACACTGATGCGCGGCCATTCCGGCATCCGCGTGGAGACGCTCGAAGCGCTGGTCGCGATGCTCAATGCCGGCGTGGTGCCGGTGGTGCCGGAGAAGGGCTCGGTCGGCGCGAGCGGCGATCTGGCGCCGCTGTCGCATCTGGCCATCGTGCTGCTGGGCGGCGGCGAGGCGTGCTATCGCGGCGAGCGCCTGCCCGGCGCCGAGGCGCTGGCCCGCGCGGGGCTTTCGCCGGTGCGGCTGTCGTTCAAGGAAGGCCTGGCGCTCAACAACGGCACCGCGCAGATGCTGGCCACCGCTGTGCTGGCGCTGGATACGCTGCAATACCTGCTGGATCTGGCCGACCTGGCCGCGGCGATGACGCTCGATGCCTTCGCCGGCCGCAGCGGCGCCTTGAGCGCCGAGGTGCATGCGCTGCGCCCGCATCCGGGCCAGGTGGCGGTGGCCGGGCACGTGCGCGATCTGCTGGCCGGTTCCACGCTGCTCGACATTCCCTATCACCTGGTGCCGCGCTTTCGTCCCTGGACTGCCGAAGCGTGGCGCGTGCCGGAGGACCAGGCGCTGGCTTTCGACATCGGCTGGGACTGGGTGCCGGTCAACCAGCGTCACGGCCGCGAGGCGTTCTACAGCCGCTTCCTGCCGTTCAAGGGCGGCAAGAAGCACCAACCGCAGGACGCCTATTGCCTGCGCTGCATGCCGCAGGTGCACGGGGCGGTGCGCGATGCCTGGGCGCAGGCCTGCCGCGTGGTCGACATCGAATTGAACGCGGTCACCGACAATCCGCTGATCTTCCCCGACCACGTCGATGCGCGTTTCATCGAGGAGCAGGTGATCTCGGCCGGCCATTTCCACGGCATGCCGCTCGCCTTGGCGATGAGTTACCTCAAGGCGGCGATTCCGGTGCTGGCCTCGATCGCCGAGCGGCGCATCGCCAAGCTGGTCGATCCGGCGACCAACGATGGCCTGCCGGCCTTCCTCACCGGCAACGAGGACGGCACCGATTCGGGCTTGATGATTGTGCAGTACACCGCCGCGGCGCTGGTCAACGATCTCGCCACGCGCGCGCATCCGGCCAGCGTGTATTCGGTGCCGACCAGCGCCAATGCCGAGGACCACGTGTCGATGGGCACCAACGAGGCGCGTCACGTGCTGGAGATGACCGAGGATCTCGGCCACGTGCTGGCGCTCGAGCTCTACGTCGCGGGCCAGGCGCTCGACTACCGCCAGGAGATGCTCAATGCCGCGCGTCGGCTGGCCATGCGCGGCGATTGGCAGGCACTGGCCGGCAAAATCGCTAACGCCCCGCGCGAGGATCACCCACAGCATCCGGTGTTCGTCGCCGAGGTGCGCGCATTGACGGAGGCACTGGCCGCCGCCGGCGATTTCCATGCCGGTGCCGCGGTGCGTCGCGCACATGCGCTGCTGCGCGGGCAGGTCTCCTTCCTGCATCGCGACCGCTCGCTGGACGGCGACGTGCGCCGCGTGGTCAAACTCGTCCGCCAGCGCCGTTTCGAACCTGCCGCCACGTCTTGATGAGGAGTCCCAAACGATGAACGCGATCCTGGTGCCGGTGTCCTACGGCGAATTGATCGACAAGATCACCATCCTCGAGATCAAGGCCGAACGCATCGGCGATGAGGCCAAGCGGGCCAACGTCCGTGCCGAACTCGAAGCGCTCGAACGCGCCTGGGCCGGCCATCCGGCCGCTGCCGTCGACATCGCCGCCGAGCGCGCCCGGCTGCGTGTGGTCAACGAGGCGCTGTGGGACATCGAGGACCGCATCCGCCTGAAGGAGAAGGCCAAGACCTTCGACCAGGCATTCATCGAGCTGGCTCGCGCGGTCTACCTGCGCAACGACGAGCGCGCGGCGATCAAGCGCGAGATCAACCTGAAGCTGGGCTCGCCGCTGATCGAGGAAAAGTCCTACCAGGACTATGCCTGAAGGCGAGGCGGGAACCTGCCACGCCTGTGCCGGTCCCAAACTGCAATGCTTGCGAATGACGACATCGACCGATGAAAAAAACCGACATGCGCCGCACCGGATCCTCCTCCAGCCGTAAGTTCGGCATCGGGCTGCTCGTCGTGCTCGTGCTCGGTGCAGGCGGCTGGTTCGGCTGGCAGCGGATGCATGCGCCCAGGTCCGCGCCCCCGGCGCCGGATCACGCCGTCACGGTGGATCACGCCATCACGGTGCCGGCGCCTGCCTCGGCACGCACGGTCGCCGCCGCGCCGGCCCCGGCACCGGCTTCCACCGCCGTGCTGCCGGCGCTCGAGGCGAGTGACGAAGACACGCTCGCCTCCCTGCTGACGCTGTTCGGCGAGGGCCTGCGCGGTCTGGTCGTTCCCGATGAACTCATCCGCCGCATCGTCGCCACTGTCGATGCCTTGCCGCGGACGGCCTTGCCGGTGCGCCTGCTGCCGCTGCGCACCCCGCCCGGCGCCTTCCGCGTGAACCGCAACGCCGACGGCACGCTGACCGTCGCCGCCGACAATGCCCAGCGCTACGCCCCCTACGTGCAGCTTGCCGAGCGCGCCGACCCGCAGGCCGTCGCCGCCTGGTACACGCGGCATTACCCGCTGTTTCAGCAGGCCTATCGTGAACTCGGCTATCCGCACGGCGAGTTCCACCAGCGTCTGTTGACCGCCATCGACGACCTGCTCGCGGCCCCCGAACCCCGGCAGCCGCCGACCCTGGTGCAACCCAAGGTCTACTACGCCTATGCCGACCCTGCACTGGAATCGCTGTCGGCGGGGCAGAAGCTGATGATCCGCATGGGCCCGGACAACGAAGCCAGGCTGAAGGCGAAGCTGCGCGCCCTGCGTGCGGCGCTCGTCCAGGACGCGGGCACGCCGGCCGGCCACTGAGGCGGCGGCCTCAAGCCTCTGCCTGGCGGCGCAGGGCCTGGTGGCGATAGATCGCATAGCCCAGACCGATCAACCCGGTCAGGCCCGCCGGCACCAGCAGCACGCGCTCGGCCATCCAGGCATAACCCAGTGCGCCGGCGGTGGCGCCGAGAATGAAATGCGAGGCGATCAGCACGCACACGTGGATGCGCAGCGTATCCACGGCGAGGCCGCGCAGGCGCTGGCCCAGATAGATGCCAAGATCGGTGAAGATGCCGGAAAGGTGCGTCGTGCGCAGGGTCGCGCCGCTGTAGGTGCTGACCATCGCGTTCTGCAGTCCGCAGGCGGCGGTGGCGAGATAGATGCCCAGATCATGCCCGCCGTGGATCAGCGGAGTGGCCGCAAACAGCAGCAGCGATTCCATCATCAGCACCACGCCGTAACGGCGGCCGAGCTTGAGGGTGTGCTGCTGCACGATGAAGCCGCTCGCCACCGCGCCGAGCAGGAAGGCGAGGATGGCCATGCCCCAATGGGCGAATTCACGCGCATCGCCGCGTGCCAGGGCGATGCCGAGTTCCGTGCTGGTGCCGGTCAAATGGGTGATCGGCTGATGCCGGAAGCACAGGTAGCCGACCGCATTGATGCTGCCGGCGATGAAAGCCAGCAGCCCGCCACCGATCCAGGCCCAGCGTGGCAGTTGACGCAGCATCGTCGCTCAATGCCTCCGGAGGCGGGACTGCCGCGCAAGCACGGGCACGGGTTCCGCGGTCGTCGCGTCGAACGCTCCAGATCCGGCCCGGCCGGGCCGGAGACCGACGATGTTCCAGGCAAGGCGAAGAAGCGGCATCGAGGGCAGGTCCCGCATGACTGTCCGCAGCGTACACGTTCGCGCGGCATGCGGGACCATTAGGCTATGGCCGACACGATGGGAAATCACCGCATGAAGGGTACGCAGCGCGAAATCTGGTTGATCCGGCATGGCGAGACGGCCTGGAGCCGGTTGGGCAAACACACGGGCCGCACCGACGTGCCGCTCACCGAGCATGGCCGCGAGCAGGCGCGGGCCTTGCAACCGCTCCTTGCCGGGCAGCATTTCGACCTGGTGCTCAGCAGTCCATTGCAGCGCGCGGTGGAGACTTGCCGTCTGGCCGGACTCGGTGAGCGCATGCAGCCCGAGCCGCTGCTGCTGGAATGGGACTACGGCCTCTACGAGGGCCGCACGAGCGCAGAGATGCGCGCCGAGATGCCGGGCTGGACGATCTGGGACGCGCCGATGCCGCAGGGCGAGACCCTGGAGGCGCTGCAGCAGCGCGTGGAGCGGCTGATCGAGCGCCTCGAGAAGGAAACCGGCCGTATCGCGCTCTTCGCGCACGGCCATGTCCTGCGCGTACTGGCCGGCGTATGGATGGCCGGCCAGGCCCGGCTCGGCGCGCATCTGCTGCTCGATACCGCCGCGGTCGGCGTGCTGGGCTACGAGCACGAGCAGCGTGCCATCGCGCGCTGGAACCTGCGCCCGGAGCCCGGTCTCTAGCGCGCCGCGCCGGAGCACGCCTCGAGCACCGCCGCGGCGACGAAGAAAGACCCGAAGGCGAGCACGCGTCCGCCGCTGCCCGCGGCGGCGATGGCCGCGCCCAGCGCCTGCGCCACGTTCGCGTGTACGGAGCCGGACGCCGCCGGCAAGGCGCTCGCCAGCGCCTCACGCAGGTCGCTGGCGGTCCGCCCGCGCGGAGTGTCAGCGTCCAGTCCGGCCAGATGCCAATGCGCCACGCGCGCGCCGAGTGCGGCGAACACGCCGGCGACGTCCTTGTCGTCCAGCGCGCCGTAGACGGCTTGGACGGGCGGTCCCGGTTCGGCGTCGAGCCAGTCTGCGAGCGCGCGGGCGGCCTGCGGGTTGTGGCCGACGTCGACGATCACCGGCGGCCGTCCGGGCAGGATCTGCAGACGCGCCGGCAGCGTGGCCTGCGCCAGCCCGGCCGCCGCCCGTGCGAGCAGGCCCGGCCAGGGTTGTCCGGGAAGGCGTTCCAATGCATGCAGCGCCGCCAGCGCGGCGGCCGCATTGGCGTATTGCACCGGCGCGGCGAGCGCCAGCGCGGGCAGCTCGAGCGCGGTGCCATCCCGATGCGTCCAACGCCAGCCCGCGGCACGACGGACGATCTCGAACGCCACGCCGGCGCGCTCGCTGCATGCTCCGCAAGCCTCCAGTGCCTGCAGCAAGCCTGCCGGCGGTTGTGCTTCGCCGATCACCACCGGGCGTCCGGGCCGGGCGATGCCGGCCTTTTCGCGGCCGATGGCGTCGCGATCCTCGCCGAGCCAGGACTGGTGGTCGAGATCCACGGTGGTGATCACCGCAACGTCGGCGTCGATGAGATTCACCGCATCCAGCCTGCCGCCCAGACCGACCTCCAGCACGGCGACGTCCAGACCGGCGCGGGCGAAAAGATCGAGCGCGGCCAGGGTGCCGAATTCGAAATAGGTCAGCGGCGTCGCCTCCCGTGCAGCCTCGACGCGGGCAAAGGCCTCGATCAGCGCGGCATCGTCCACCGCCATGCCCCCGAGACTGACCCGCTCGTTGTAGCGGTGCAGGTGCGGCGAGGTATAGCTGCCCACGCGCAAACCCGCGTGACGCAGCATGGCGGTCAGCATGGCGACGGTCGAACCCTTGCCGTTGGTGCCGCCGACGGTGATCACGTACCGCGCCGGTGCCGGCGCGCCAAGCCGGCGCCACACCTCGACGGCGCGCTCCAAACCCAAGGCGATGCCCTGCGGGTGCAGGCGCAGCTGATGGGCCAGCCAGTCGTCGAGGGTACGCGGGGTGCTCAAGGTTGCTGCCAGGCCGCCAGCCGGGCACGTTGGACGCCGGGCGCGAGCTGGCCGTCCCAATCGGCGGCGACGCCGACCTGACCCTCGGCACGCGCGGCGCGCACGGCAGCGGGATCCACGGTGACCATCAGCCAGGCGTGCCCGGTCTCGCCACAGGCGGCCAGGACGCCCTCTTCAGGCAGGCCGCGATCGGGCTGCACATAGACCGCGGCATGGCCGGTATTGACGTCCAGTACCGGGCTCCAGTCACTCGTGCCGGCGGTCACCGCGCACAGCACCGGCAACTGGTTTTCCAGCGCGCGGGCCTGGCAGCCGATGCGCACGCGGGTGGCGCCGGCCGGGGTATCGGTGCAGCTGGGCACCAGGATCAGTTCGGCGCCAGCCTCATACTGCGCACGGGCGAAGAGCGGAAACTCGATGTCGTAGCAGATCGCGATGCCGAGCCGGCCGAGTTCGGTATCGAACACGTGCAGCGCATCGCCCGGAACGATGCAGCCGGCCGTTTTCTCGTAGGCGGTGAGGCGCAGCTTGTCCTGCCAGGCGTGGCGGCCCGTCGGGCCGAACAGCATCGCCCGGTTGCGAAAATCCGCACCGACGCGGCGCAGGAAAGTGCCGGCGAGGAGATACAGCGCATGACGCCGGGCCAGGCTGGCGAAGAGATCGACCCAGGCGGCATGGCAGCCGTCCACGGCTTCGAGGGAGCGGTGAAGATCGCCGTACACTTTGGCGCCGAAGCCGTGCGCGAGCTCGAGCGCAAGGTATTCGGGCAGCAGCACCAGTTGCGCCCCGCGCGCGGCCACCGCCGCCACCTCGCGTTCGATGCGGGCGGCGAAGTCATCGAAGTGCGCGGGAGCGCCGATCTGCCATTGGGCGATGGCCACGGTCACGGGCATGGGGCGGTCATCCTCGGGGCGTCCAGGGGACGCAACCAGAACCTGAGCCGGTGCGGCACCGGCGCCGTCGCGCCGACCTCGCGCCAGGCAAGCTCGCAGAAGAGATCGTCCTGCGGGACATAGCCGCGCTTGCGCCAGAAGGCGTCGTTCGGCCGGTAGTCGGCCGGCCGGCGCGGATCGTCCGCGGCACGCTCGACCGCGCAGAAGGCGGTCAGTGCAAAGCCGCCCAGGGCACGCGCGTGGGCCTCGCGCTCGTCGAAGAAGCGATGACCGATGCCGCGGCCGCGATAGGCCGGCAACAGCACCGACTCGCCGAAATAGAACACCGTTTCGATCGCATCGCCGCGGGCGCGGAAAGGCGCCTGGAACGCCGCCTGGTCATCGCCGAGCGGTATGCCGGTGGAGGCGCCGACCACCCGTTCGCCGTCCAGCGCCAGCACGAACACGCTGCGCGGGGAGCGCGCATAGGCTTCGAGATAGTCGCGTTCGTAGGCGGCATCGCCCTCGTAGAGATAGGGCCAGTCGCGAAACACCGCCAGGCGCAGTCGCGCCAGATCGTCCAGGTGCGGCGCCACCGCAGGGCCGGTGCAGGTGATGACGCGCAGTGCGTTCATCGGCCGACCTGGGCGAGCCAGTCCTCGAGGTTGTAGTAATTGGTGACGCGGGCGATGCGGCCGTCGCGCAGGGCGAAAAACGCGCCGCCCGGCAGCACATAGCGCTGGCCGTGTGCCGGCGGCAGGCCCTCGTCGTCGGCCAGGTACTCGCCGTGGACCACGTATTCGGCGGCGGCGCGGTCGCCCTCGGCGTTGCTCATCACCACGATGTCGCGCAGGGTTTCGCGATAACAGCGGCGCATGCGGGCAAGAAAGGCGCGAAACGCCTCGCGGCCGGTTTCGCGGCCACCCTGGTTGATGTCGTGCACGACGTCCGCGGTGAGGCAGGCCAGCATGGCCTCCCAGTCACCGGCATTGAAGGCATCGTAGTAACGCTGGATGAGTCGCTGGGCTTCGGACATGACGGCGGATGCAGCGTGAAACGCGACATTTTAAGCGATCGCGCAAGCTACGCGACGCGCATCAGCGCTCGGCGATGAGCCTTTCGATCTTGGCCGCACAGATGAAGTCGTTGAGCGAGAGGGCGCCGACGTCGTGGGTCGAAAAAGCAAGGCGGCAGTGACCGTATCCGGCCGCGATGTCCGGATGGTGATCCTGCTGGTTGGCGATGAAGGCGACCGCATTGAGAAAACCCATGGTGCGGTGGAAGTCGGCGAAGCGGTAAGACTTGGCGATGGCCTTGCCGTCCGCCTCGCGCTGCCAGCCTGGCAGCTGTGCCAGCAGCTGGGTCACGGCGGCCTCGTCGAGCGCATGTTCGGCGCCCTTGCGCGGCACGCAATGTTGGCGGGCAAGTTCCTGCAGGGTCATCGCGCGGGACTCTCTGGACGGGCCGACAAGGATACGCAACGTCGCCCCGGGGACCAATAGGGACTAGAATGGTCCTGATTGAACACCCACCCTGAAGACTTCCGATGCTGACGATCTCCCCGCGTGCCCTCGAACATTTCCGCCGCCTGCTCGACCGGCAGGGCGGCACGGATACCGGCATCCGCCTGCACGTCCTCGATGCCGGCACGCCGGCCGCCCGCTGCGAGCTCGAGTTCTGCGAACCGGGTGAGCTTTCCGGCCGCGAGCACCGGCTCGATCTCGATACGCTCGACTTCTATCTCGACGCCGATGCGGCGCCCTGGCTCGAGGATGCGACCATCGACTTCGAGCCCGACGCCACCGGCGGTCAGCTCAACATCCGTGCGCCGCGCATCAAGGGCGGCGTGCCCGGGCCGGAAGCGGCGCTCGCCGATCGCGTGCGCTACGTGCTCGAGGCCGAGATCAATCCGCGTCTGGCCGCGCATGGCGGCCGGGTCAGCCTGGTCGGCGTGGACGCCGCGGGCGTGGTGACGCTGCGCTTCGGTGGCGGCTGTCACGGCTGCGGCATGGTCGACGTCACCCTGCGCCAGGGGGTGGAAAAGACCCTGCGCGAGCGCGTGCCGGAAATCACCGCGGTCGAGGACGGCACCGACCACGGCTCGGCCGAACAGCCCTACTACCGCGGCCAGCAGGGTCGCTCGGCGATCGGCTGACGCCGACGAAAAAAGCACGCCGGCGAGGGACCGGCGTGCTTATCGACAAGGCCGAGGGGGAGGTTACTTGCCGTCGCCCTGGATATGACCTTGCAAGGTGGCGAGCTTGCCGGGCAGGCTGGAGAAATAGGCGGCGACGTCCGCGATGTCCTGCTCGGACAGGGTGGCGGCGAAGCCCTTCATGATCGCGTTGTTGCGTTGGCCGTTTTTGTATTCGTGCAGGGCCTGCTGCAGGTACAGGTTGTACTGGCCGGCGAGCCGCGGATACTGCGGATCGACCGCATTGCCGTCGGCGCCATGGCAGGCGAAGCAGGTGGCCGCTTTGGTCTTGCCCTGCTCGATGCTGCCGGCGGCGGACGCGGCGGCGCTGGAAAAGGCCAGGACCAGGCCGAGGGACAGCAACATGGATGCGCGCTTCATGCAGGATTCCCCGGGGCTCATTGGGCGAGGCTGGACAGGTAGGCGGCAATGTCCGCGATTTCCTGCTCGGAGAGGCTCTGCGCCTGCGCACTCATGGTCGGATGCGTGCGCTCGCCGTCGCGGTATCCGTGCAGGGCGTTGATGAGATATTGCTCGTTCTGCCCGGCGATCTTGGGGACCGGATAGCGCGGATAGGCGTTCTCGTAACCGGGGATGCCGTGGCAGCCGTGGCAGGTGTAGACCAGTTTGCGCCCCGCAGCCTTGTCGCCGGTCGCATGCGCGCCTGCGGCGAAAAGCATCAGGGCCGCGATCGGGACGAACAGTGGCAGTCGAGTCATCGGCAGGCTTCCCCTGGCTACGAAAGTTCACGATTGGAACCGCGAAAGTATAGACGTGGCACGCCATCGTGGACAACCGAAAAGACGCGCTCAGAACAGGCTTTTCAGGATGCGGATGCCGGCCAGGTATTCCCCGGCGATGGTGCCCAGGCTGACCAGCAGAAAATTGAGCAGCACGCGCGCCACCCGGTTGCGCCACCAGCCGCGCCAGTGGGTGACGTCCGCGCGCAGCGCGTGGAAATCGGCCACCCGCGGTTTGCGGCGCCAGGCCTCGACCATCGCGCTGAGGCCGCCGGCGGGGACGCCGGGGCGAAACGGCTTGAGCGGCGCGGCGATCATCGCGACCAGCAGGCTGAGCGGATGCGCGCCGGCGACGAGCGCACCCAGCCCCGCCCCGGCCGCGGTGCACAACACCCAGTCACGCAGGGCCAGGAGGCCCAGGTCCGCATCGCGGCGGAAGGCCAGCGCGATGGCGAGGAAGATCATCAGGACCAGTCCGACCGCCAGCCCTTTCGGCCAGCGCGACGCGGGCGGCGACGCAGCCAGGCCGGCGAGCAGGGTGGCCGGATCCTCGCGCTGCGTGCGCAGGTGCTCGCAAAGGCCTTTCAGGTGCCCGGCGCCGACCACCACCAGGACGCGCCGCGACCCACGGCGCGCGGCTTCCTCGCGCAGGCGCGCGGCCATGTACGCGTCGCGCTCGGCGATCAATGCCCGGTAGAGCGGCGGCGAGCCGGTGGCGAACTCGCTGAAGGCGCTTTCGAGCAGGTCGCCCTGTTTGAGTTTTTCGATCTGCGCCTCCTCGACATGGTTGCGTTCGAACACGCTGGCCAACAGGCCGCCCAGAAGGCCCAGCCGCTGCCAGAAGCCGACGCCGCGCCAGGCGCGACGCAGGGTGATGCCGACCTCGCGATCGATCAGCAGGAACGGCACGCCGAGGCGATCGGCGCCGTCCATCGCCGCCTGCATCTCGGCGCCGGGGCGGATGCCGTATTGCGCGGCCAGGCGTTCCTGGAAGGCCGCCAGCACCAGGCTCGCCGCGAGCATGCCGACCTTGCCCTGCCGGATCACCTGGAACAGGTCCATATGCGCGAACTGATCCGGATCACGCATGGCCCGGGCACGGCTGGGGCACAGTTCCACCGCGACGGCGTCGAACGACTCGCGTTCGAGCAGGGCGCGCACCGCCGCCACCGAGCGCGGCGATACGTGCGCGGTGCCGAGCAGGACGTATTCGACGCCGTCGCGGACGACGCGCTCGATCGGCTGCCCGGCGAGCGGATCCTCGTCCGTCGCGAGGGTGGTCGCAGGTGGCGCGGTCGGCTTAGTCACGGAAGCGCTTCAGCAGGTCGCCGTAGGCGTCGATGCGGCGGTCGCGCAGGAACGGCCAGATCCGCCGCACGTGCTCGCTGCGCGCGAGGTCGATTTCGGCGATCAGCAGTTCGCGGCCGTCGGTGCCGGCGCGGGCGAGGAACTCACCCTGCGGCCCGGCGACGAAGCTCGAGCCCCAGAAGCGGATGCCGGCGCCGACGCCGGACGGATCGGCTTCGAAGCCGGTGCGGTTGCAGGCCATGAGCGGCAGGCCGTTGGCGATCGCGTGGCCGCGCTGCACGGTGATCCAGGCCTCGCGCTGGCGTTCGCGTTCGTCCTCGGTGTCGTTCGGATCCCAGCCGATCGCGGTCGGGTAGAGCAGCAGCTCGGCGCCGGCCAGCGCCATCAGCCGCGCCGCCTCCGGATACCACTGGTCCCAGCACACCAGCACGCCGAGCCGGCCGACCGAGGTGTCGATCGGCTCGAAGCCCAGATCGCCGGGCGTGAAGTAGAACTTCTCGTAGAACGCCGGGTCGTCCGGGATGTGCATCTTGCGGTACTTGCCGGCGATCGCCGCGGAACGGTCGAACACCACCGCGGTGTTGTGATAGAGCCCGGCGGCGCGGCGCTCGAACAGCGAGGCGACCACGACTAGCTTCAATGCTTCGGCCAGCTTGCCGAGGCGAGTGGTGCCGGGGCCGGGAATCGTCTCGGCGAGCTCGAACGCGTCCACCGATTCGTGCTGGCAGAAATACGGGCCGTTGTGCAGCTCCTGCAGCAGCACCAGCTCGGCGCCGGCCGCGGCGGCTTCGCGCAATCCCGCCTCGATGGCGTCGAGATTGGCTTCGCGGCTGCCGCGATGGGTTTCCTGCAACAGGGCGACTTTGAGGCGCTTGCCGGTCATGGGCATGGGGAGATCGGTATCAACGAGGGATGGATGAATCTTTCAGACCAGGCCCGCCGGCAGTTGCATGGTGATGCAATGCAGGCTGCCGTTCTGCCAGATCAGGGGGCGACAGGGAATCGGCACCACGGTGCGATCCGGATGCGCGGCGGCGATGATGCGCGCGGCGGCCTCGTCGGCGGCGTCGCCATAGGCCGGCACGAGCACCGCGCCGTTGACGATCAGGTAATTGGCGTACGAGGCGGCCAGGCGCCGGCCCTCGTCGAGGATCGGCCGCGGCCAGGGCAGGGCGTGCAGGGTGTAGGGCCGGCCGTCGAAAGTGCGCAGCGCGGCCAGTTCCTCGGCCATGCGCGCAAGTTCCGCGTGGTGCGGGTCGGCATCATCCTCGCAGGACTGGAACACGATGGCGTCGCCGGGGGCGAAGCGGGCGAGGGTGTCGATGTGCGCGTCGGTGTCGTCGCCTTCCAGATAGCCGTGTTCCAGCCACAGCACGTGCCGGGCGTGCAGGCTTTCGCGCAGCATCGTTTCGATCTCGCTGCGCGCGGACTGCGGATGGCGCTGGTGCAGGCAACGCCAGGTGGTGAGCACGCTGCCGCGGCCGTCGCTCTCGATCGCGCCGCCTTCCAGCGCCCAGTCGATGCGCCGGTGACGGGCCTGGCCGAAGATGCCGGCGCGCACCAGTCCATCGACCAGCGCATCGTCGCGTTCGGCGCCGAATTTGCCGCCCCAGCCGGTGAAGCGGAAATCGAGCAGCTCGCAGCGGCCGTCGCTGCCCAGCAGGGTGATCGGTCCGGAATCGCGCAGCCAGGTGTCGTCGTAGGGCAGCTGGACGAAACGCAGGCGCGTCTCCTCCGCGCCGGCCGCGCGCAGCAGCGCTTGGGCGCGGGCACGCACGGCCGCGTCGGCCGTCACCACCAGCAGCGGTTCGAAGCGCGTCACCGCGGCGGCCAGCGCGGCGTAGGTGGATTCGACCTCGGCCAGGCGGCTGTGCCAGTCGGTGCCGGCGTGCGGCCAGGCGATCAGCACGGCCGATTGCGGCTCCCACTCGGCCGGCAGGCGCCAAGAAGCGTCGCTCATTCGTGGTGTCCATCGTATGCCCGGCGGCGCGCCGGACTGCACAGTTTACGACGAACGCGGGAGCATCCCGACGGGCATGCGTGAGCAGGCGTCTATGGGGCGGCCCTGGCGTGCGCGTCGGCCACCGGGGTGTCGAGCACGCTGTGGATCACGCGGTCGCGTTCGAAATAGACGATGTAGCCGTCGTACTGCCAGCGCTGGATCAGCGGGTGCTTGGGACTGTCGCCGCCGCGCGGATCGAGCTTGCGCACGGGCGGACCATAGCGGCGCTCGACTTCCGCCATGCGCATGCCGCGAGGCGGCAGCTGCAGGGACTGTTCCTGCTGCACGCGGCGCAGCAGGAGCTCATCCGCGCGCGCCGGCCAGCCTGCCGCGAGGGCGAGCGCGAACAACGCCATGCCTGGCAAGCGGTGATTGCGCATCCGGATCCCCTCCCTTACGTGGCCGCGCCGTTGTAGCAGAAGCCGGCTTTTGCCGCCATCGGCCCATGCAGCAAGTTGCCAAGCACTGGGCATTTGCCGTGCCGGTTATCATGCGCGGCTGCTTGCAGTGGTAGATGGAGCCGAATGATCAGTTTTCGCCATTTTGCCCTGCGCCGCGGCGCAAGGCTGCTGCTCACCGACGTCGACCTGACCATCCAGTCCGGCTGGCGGCTGGGCGTGGTCGGCCGCAACGGCTGCGGCAAGTCCAGCCTGTTCGCCGCCCTGCAGGGCACGCTCGAGGCCGACGCCGGCGAGCTGGAGCTGCCGGCGAAACTGCGCATGGCCGCGGTGGCGCAGGAAACCCCGGCGCTGGCCGAGGCCGCGCTCGACTACGTGCTGGGCGGCGACGCGGAACTTTCCGCGGCCCTGCGCGAGGAGGCCGCGGCGCAGGCGCGCGGCGATGCCGAGGCGATGGCCAAGGCGCATCACCGCATCGAGGCACTGCACGGCTACGACGCGCGTGCCCGCGCCGGGCGGCTGCTGCACGGGCTCGGTTTCGCGGCGGAAACCCACGAGCGCGCCGTGCGCGAGTTTTCCGGCGGCTGGCGCGCGCGACTCAATCTCGCCCGCGCGCTGATGGCGCCGTCCGATCTGCTGCTGCTCGACGAGCCGACCAATCATCTGGACCTCGACGCCGTGCTGTGGCTGGAGGAATGGCTGCGCCGCTATGACGGCACGCTGCTGGTGATCTCGCACGACCGCGATTTCCTCGATGCGGTGTGCACGCACACGCTGCATCTGGATGCGGGCCGTGCGCGGTTGTACGTCGGCGGCTACAGCGCCTTCGAGCGCCAGCGCGCCGAGCAGTTGCGCCAGCAGCAGCTTGTGCACGAGCGTGAGCAGGCCGAGCGCGCACACCTGCAATCCTTCATCGACCGCTTCAAGGCCAAGGCCAGCAAGGCCAAGCAGGCGCAGTCGCGCATGAAGCGGCTGGAAAAGCTAGCCGGCACCGAGGCGGTGCGCGCCGAACGGCCGTTCCGCTTCCAGTTCGCCGCGCCCGCGCGCGTGCCCGAGGCCATGCTGCAGCTCGAGGGCGTGGCGGCGGGCTACCCGGCCGGTTCGCGCGAGGAGGGCGAGGATCATCTGCCCGGCCACGAGGCGCCGCTGCGCGAGCCGGCGGTGATCCTGCACGACGTGCGTTTCCGCCTCGAGGCGGGCGAGCGCATCGGCCTGCTCGGTCCCAACGGCGAGGGCAAGTCGACCCTGGTCAAGACCCTGATCGGCGAATTGCCGACCCTGGCCGGCGAGCGCAAGGTGCACAAGGACGTCCGCTTCGGCTACTTCGCCCAGCACACGGTGGAGAGCCTGCGCGCCGGGGCGACACCGTTCGAGCACCTGCAGGAGAAGGCACCCGATGCGCCCGCGCAGGTGCTGCGCGACTTCCTTGGCGGCTGGAACTTCGCCGGCGAGCGCGCGTTCGAGCCGGTGGAGGGTTTTTCCGGCGGCGAGCGCGCGCGACTCGCGCTGGCGCTGATCGCCTGGGACAAACCCAACCTGCTGCTGCTCGATGAACCGACCAACCATCTCGACCTCGACATGCGCGAGGCGCTGGCCGACGCCCTGGCCGATTTCGACGGCGCGCTGGTGCTGGTCGCGCACGATCGCCACCTGCTCGGCATGGTCTGCGACGGCTTCTGGCGCGTGGCCGACGGCCGCGTCGAACCGTTCGACGGCGACCTCGACGATTACGCGCGCTGGCTGCGTTCGCGCGGCAGCGGCGCGCGCAAGGATGCGCAAACCGATGCCGCGCCTGCGCCATCGGCCGCCGATCGCCGCCGCGAAGCCGCCGCCCGGCGCGAGAGCGACAAGTCCGCACGCGCGCGGGTGAAAAAGATCGAGGCGCGCATGGCAGTCATCGACACCGAACTCGCCGCCATCGAAGCCAGTCTGGCCGACCCTGGCATCTACCAGGGGCCGACCGCGGCACTGCTGGAACTCGGCCAGCGCCAGGGCGCATTGAGGCAGGAAAAAACGGTCCTCGAGCACGAGTGGCTGGCGCTCTACGAAACGCTGGAGGCCTGATGTCCGACTCGCCATCGGTGCTGTGGCTGCCCGCGCTCACGCGCTTCGCCGCCGCTTCGCCGCTGCGCCGAATGTTTGCGCGCGCCGATCGACTCGCCGACGGCGCGGCCGGCCACCTCGACGCTCTGGCCGGCTATTTCGCGACCGGCGCGACACCCGTGCCCGTCGCCGCGCTGACCCGCGAGCTCGCCCGCGGCGATGCCGGCGACGCCACGTGGCTGTGCGCCGATCCGGCCTGGATCGAGCCCGAGCTCACCGGTGCGCGCCTCCTGGCCTGCGGGCGACTCGCGCTCGAACCCGACGAGGTCGCGGCCTTGGCCGAGGCGCTGCAGCCGCTTTTTCTCGAACAGGGCATGACGCTCGAAACCACCACGCCCGAGCGCTGGCACCTGCGCGTGCCGGCCGGGTTGCCGCTGCCGGACTTTCCCGCCCCCGAACAGGCGCTCGGCGCGCAGCTCATCGGCCATCTGCCGGAAGGTCCGGCTGCGCGACGCTGGCGCGTGCTGCTCACCGACATCCAGGTCACCTTGCATCAGCATCCCTTGAATGCCGCGCGGCGCCGGCGTGGCCTGCCGCCGGTCAACAGTCTGTGGCTGTGGGGCGGTGGCGTGCTGCCGGCGCGCGTGACCAGCACACTGGCCGGCGCATGCAGCGACGATGCGCTGGTGCGCGCGCTCGCCGCGCGGGCGGGCATGCCCTGGCGAGCGCGCGATCCGGATAGTGCGCTGCCTGCCGGCTGGCTGCTCGATCTCACCGACCTCGATGCCGATGCTATCGACGGCACCTGGTGGCCGCACGTCGAGCGATGGGCGTGCCGTCAGCCGCTGCTGCTGCATCTGGCCGATGGCCAGCGCCGACGCTGGCGGCCGTGGCACCGGCTGCGTGTCTGGCGGGACCGGCGATGAGCCTGCAGTGGCGTCGACGGCCGTTGCTCGGCACGCCCGTCGGCTGGAGCGATGCCGTGCATCCGGTCCTGCGCAATGTCTATGCCGCCCGCGGCGTCTTGACGCCGGCCGACGCCGAACACCGGCTGCAGCGGCTGTTGCGTCCGGACGGGCTCGGCGGGCTCGAGGCCGCGGTCGCGCTGCTGGCCGAAGCCATCCGCACCGACGCGGCGATCGTCGTCGCCGGCGACTATGACTGCGACGGCGCCACCGGCACGGCGCTCGCCGTGCGCGGCCTGCGCATGCTCGGCGCGCGGCGCGTGGATTACGCCATTCCCAACCGCTTCCTCCACGGCTACGGTCTGAGCGCCGCGCTGGTCGACACCCTGCAGCCGGCGCCGCAGCTGATCGTCACCGTGGACAACGGCGTGGCCAGCGTGGAGGGCGTGGCCGCGGCCCGGGCGCGCGGCATCCGCGTGATCGTCACCGACCATCACCTGCCCGGCGAACGGTTGCCGGCGGCCGACGCCATCGTCAATCCCAATCTGCCGGGCGACGGTTTCCCGAGCAAGCACCTGGCCGGCGTCGGGGTGATGTTCTATCTGCTCCTCGCCCTGCGTGCGCAGCTGTTTCCGCAAGGGGAATCCGCCGGTCGCGCTGCGCGGGAGACGGACCCTGCCGACCGCACGCCGCCGGGAGGTCGCCCCGATCTTTCCGCGCTGCTCGATCTGGTCGCGCTCGGCACCGTGGCTGATCTCGTGCCGCTCGACTTCAACAATCGCGTGCTGGTCGAGGCCGGTCTGCGGCGTATCCGTGCCGGCCGGGCCTGTCCGGGCATCGGTGCCCTGCTCGAGCTTTCGCGGCGCGAGCCGGCCCTGCTGAGCGCGGCCGATCTCGGCTTTGCGGTCGCCCCGCGCATCAATGCCGCCGGCCGCCTGCAGGACATGCGCCTGGGCGTGGCCTGCCTGCTCGCCGAGGATGCCGCCACCGCCCGTCGGCATGCCGAACGCCTGGATGCCATCAACCAGGAGCGCCGCGCGCTGCAGGCATCGATGGTCGAGGAGGCGCGGGTGCGAGTGAGCGCCGATGACCTCGCGGGCGATGCGGTCGGCGTGGCGCTGTACGAACGCAGCTGGCATGCCGGCGTGGTGGGTCTGGTGGCCTCGCAGCTCAAGGAGCGGCTGCATCGGCCGGTGATCGCCTTCGCGCCGGTGGACGGCGGCGAAACGAGCGAACTGCGCGGCTCTGGGCGTTCCATCGCCGGTTTTCATCTGCGCGATGCGCTGGCGCTCATCGACGCCCGGCAACCCGGGCTCATCGTCCGCTTCGGCGGTCACGCGATGGCCGCCGGCCTCACGCTGCGGCGCGAGGATTTCCCCCGTTTCGCCCATGCCTTCGACGCGGTGGCACGCGAGCGCCTGCCGGAGGAGGCCTTGCACGCGGTGCTGCACACCGACGGCGAGCTGCCGCCCGGCGCCTTTGGCGTGGACCTCGCGCGCCAGCTCCAGGCCGGCGGGCCGTGGGGGCAGGGCTTTCCCGAGCCGTTGTTCGACAACGTCTTCGACTGCCGGCGCTGGCGGCTGCTGGGCGACAGACACTGGCAACTGGAGCTGCACGATCCCCGCGACGGCGTCCGCTACGACGCGGTACTGTTCAACCCGCAGGAGGCGGAACCGCCGCCGCGCCTGCGGGCCGCCTACGAACTCGTGCTCGACACCTGGCAGGGACGCGAGCGGCTGCGCCTGCGGTTGCGGCACATCGCGCCGGCTTGAAGACGCAGCCGAACGAGGCGGTTTCATCCGGGACGGTTCGCATCGCGCAGCGATGGCATGAGCCGTCGTCACGGCACCGTGCATGTGCCGCGCGGCGGGGATGGGAACGGTTTGGCCGCTTTCCCCGCGGCGCTTGCTTTTGCACGGCCGCTCCGTTTGGATGGGCGACTTACCTCTCCCACGGAACCATCGTCATGATCGAACAGATGAGCGACCTGCCGGCCGGCGCGCTCGGTTTCCGCGCCCACGGCCAGGTCACCGCCGACGACTTCAAGAACGTCATCATGCCCGACATCGAGGCGGCCTTTGCGCTCTATCCCAAGCTGCGCGTCCTGTTCGAACTCGGCCCGGACTTCACCGGCTTCGACCCGGGGGCGGTATGGGACGAGATCAACCTGCGCGTACGCCACATCAGCGGACTGGAACGACTGGCCGTGGTCACCGACATCGGCTGGCTGCGGCCGGTGGCGCGCCTGATCGACCTGGCGCTGCCCGGCGAGGTGCGCGTCTTTCCCCATGCCGAGCTCGACCAGGCCCGCCGCTGGGTCTGCGAGGGTCTTTGAAAAATCACGCTTGCATCGACGCGGCGATTCTGCTTTAGTCCAAAGCCATGTCCCCATCCGTTGCCCGCCTTACTCATCTCGCCGTCGTCGACGGCGGCGTGCGCGTGCGCAATGGCAACAACGGCCTCAATAACGGCAATCGCCGAAGGCGGGCCTGCGCGTAGACATCATCGGCAAACTGCAACCTGATGAATCTTCCGAAGGCCCGCCTCGAACCCGAGGCGGGCCTTCGCGTTTCCAGCACCCTCTACTTAACTCACCGGCAGGCAAATCTTCCATGTGTTCGATCCTGGGCATCTTCGACCTCGCCCCTGGCGATGATCTTTCCGCCCTGCGCCGGCTGGCGCTGGAGCTCTCGCAGCGTCAGCGTCATCGCGGCCCGGACTGGAGCGGCGTCTACGTCGACGATGGCGCCATCCTGGTCCATGAGCGCCTGGCCATCGTCGATCCGGCCAGCGGCGCGCAACCCTTGCTGTCGCGCGACGGCACGCTCGCGCTGGCGGTGAATGGCGAGATCTACAACCACCGTGAGCTGCGCGCGGCCAGCGCCTACGACTTCACCACCGGCTCGGACTGCGAGGTGATCAACGCGCTCTATCGCGAGCTCGGCCCGGAACGCTTCGCTGCCGAGGGCGTCGGTCGGCTCAACGGCATCTTCGCCTTCGCGCTGTGGGATGCCGCCACGCGGCGCTACCTGATCGCGCGCGACCCGATCGGCGTGTGTCCGCTGTACTGGGGCCACGACAGCGTGGGCCGGCTGTGCGTGGCTTCGGAAATGAAGTCGCTGGTCGGGGTGTGCGCGGACGTGGCGCCGTTCCCGCCCGGCCACGTCTACGACAGCGCCAGCGGCACGCTGCATCGTTATTACGACAAGCCCTGGCGCGACTACGCCGCCACCCGCGGCAGGCAGGTCGCGCCCGCCGAGCTGCGCCGGGCCTTCGAGCAGGCGGTGCATCGCCAGTTGATGACCGACGTGCCCTACGGCGTGTTGCTCTCCGGCGGGCTGGATTCCTCGCTGGTCGCCGCCTGCGCGGCCAAGTTCGCCCGCGAACGGGTCGAGGACGACGATCGCAGCGAAGCGTGGTGGCCGCGCCTGCATTCCTTCGCCATCGGCCTGGAAGGCTCGCCCGACCTCGCCGCCGCGCAGGTGGCCGCCGACGCGCTCGGCACCGTGCACCACGGCTTCGTCTACACCTTCGCCGAAGGGCTGGACGCGCTGCCGGAGGTGATCCGTCACATCGAAAGCTACGACGTCACCACCGTGCGCGCCTCCACGCCGATGTACCTGCTCGCACGGCGCATCAAGGCGATGGGCGTGAAGATGGTGCTCTCGGGCGAGGGTTCTGATGAGATCTTCGGCGGCTACCTCTACTTCCACAAGGCGCCGTCGCCGGAAGCCTTCCACGAGGAAACCGTGCGCAAGCTCGATGCGCTGCACAGCTATGACTGCCTGCGCGCCAACAAGGCGATGATGGCCTGGGGCGTGGAGGCGCGCGTGCCGTTCCTCGACCTCGACTTCCTCGACGTGGCGATGGGCATGGACGCACGCTACAAGATGGCCGGCAACGGACGCATCGAGAAGGCCGTGCTGCGCGAAGCCTTCGACGGCGCGTTGCCGGATACGATCCTGTGGCGGCAGAAGGAACAGTTCAGCGACGGCGTCGGCTACGGCTGGATCGACGGGCTCAAGGCGCACGCCGAAGCCGCCGTGAGCGACCGCGAGTTCGCCGCCGCTGCGGCGCGCTTTCCGTACAACACGCCGGCCACCAAAGAGGCGTACCTGTACCGCGCGATCTTCGAGCGCTTCTTCCCCGGCGAGGCCTGCGCGGCCACGGTGCCGGGCGGCAAGTCGATCGCCTGCTCCTCGCCCGCGGCGCTGGCCTGGGATCCGGCCTTCGCCGCCATGGCCGATCCGTCCGGGCGCGCCGTGCGTGGCGTGCATGCGCAGGCGCTGGCCTGAGCGTCCTGGCCGCAGCACCCCTATCCGGCCTTGTCCAAGATGGCGCCAAGGCCGGATGCTTGTGCGGCGACGGTGGCATGGGAGACGGCGACGACCAGCCGCTCTGCTAACATGCATAGTTCTTTTTCCCAATGTTCGACATCCATGATCGAGACCAATCCGATCCTTGCGCAGATCGCGGACCTCAAGGCCCGCGTCGAGTCGCTTAGGGGGTATCTTTGACTATCCGGCCCGACGCGAACGGCTGGAAGAAGTAACCCGCGAGCTGGAAAACCCCGCCGTCTGGGACGATCCCAAGCGTGCCCAGGAACTGGGCCGCGAACGCGCCAGACTCGAGCACATCGTCGGCGGCATCGACCGCATCAGCGCCGGGCTGGCCGATGCCGGCGAGCTGCTCGAGCTGGCCGCCGATGAAGGGGATGAATCCTCGCTCAAGTCCATCGCCGACGACGTCGCCCGGCTCTCCGGCGAGGTCGAGCGGCTGGAATTCAACCGCATGTTCTCGGGCCCGATGGACGCGGCCAACGCCTTCGTCGACATCCAGGCCGGCGCCGGCGGTACCGAGGCGCAGGACTGGGCCGAGATGCTGCTGCGCATGTACCTGCGCTGGTGCGAATCGCGCGGTTGGAAGACCGAGCTCATGGAAGTGAGTCCGGGCGAGGTGGCCGGAATCAAGTCGGCCACGTTCCGCGTCGAGGGCGATCATGCCTACGGCTGGCTCAAGACCGAGACCGGCGTGCACCGGCTGGTGCGCAAGAGTCCCTTCGATTCGGACAACCGCCGCCACACCAGCTTCAGCAGCGTGTTCGTCTCGCCGGAAGTGGACGACGACATCGACATCGAGATCAACCCGGCCGACCTCAAGACCGATGTCTACCGCTCCTCCGGCGCGGGTGGCCAGCACGTCAACAAGACCGAGTCGGCGGTGCGCATCACCCACGTGCCGAGCGGCATCGTGGTCGCCTGCCAGACCGAGCGTTCCCAGCACGCCAACCGCGACCGGGCGATGAAAATGCTCAAGGCGCGGCTCTATGAGCTCGAGCTGCAGAAGCGCAACGCCGAGAAGGCGGCGCTGGAGGCTTCCAAGTCCGACATCGGCTGGGGCAGCCAGATCCGCAACTACGTACTCGACCAGAGCCGCATCAAGGACCTGCGCACCGGCATCGAACGCACCGATACGCAAAAGGTGCTCGACGGTGACCTCGATGCCTTCGTCGAAGCCAGCCTGAAGTCCGGACTCGACGCCGGCGCCAAGCGCGCCGACGCCTGACCTCGGGAACGCCTGCCGTGAACTTGGCTGGAAGGAAACGGCAACGGCCGCGCCAGGGTCTGCAGGACGAGATCCGCGCCACCCGCACGCCACTTTTGGTCTTTGCAAGACAACATCATCGGAAACCCGCATGAGCCCTGAAAACGCCACGCCCGCGCAGCCCGTCACCGAGTCCACGATGCAGGACGAGAACAAGCTGATCGCCGAGCGGCGCGAGAAACTCAAGGCGCTGCGCAGGCAGGGCGTGGCCTTCCCGAACGACTTTGCGATCGACAGCTTCGCCGGCGACCTGCAGGCCGAGTTCGCCGACCAGGCGACCTGGACGGCGCAGGCGCTGGAGACGGCGGCCCGCCGCGTGAAGGTGGCCGGCCGCCTCATGCTCAAGCGCGTGCAGGGCAAGGTCAGCTTCGCGCAATTGCAGGACATGACCGGCCGCATCCAGCTGTTCATCCACCAGGGCACGGTGGGCGATGCGGCCTACGAGGACTTCAAGGGCTGGGACATCGGCGACATCGTCGGCGTGGAAGGCACGCTGATGCGCACCAAGACCGGTGAGCTGTCGGTGCGCGCCGAACGTTTGCGGCTGCTGACCAAGGCGCTGCGGCCGCTGCCGGACAAGTTCCACGGCCTTGCCGACGTCGAGCGGCGCTATCGCCAGCGCTACGTCGATCTCATCGTCACGCCCGAGGCCCGGCGCGTGTTCCTGCTGCGCTCGAAGATCATCGGCTTCATCCGCCAATGGCTGGAGGCGCCGCCGCGGCGCTTCATGGAGGTGGAGACGCCGATGATGCACGTCATCCCCGGCGGCGCCACCGCGCGGCCGTTCGTCACCCACCACAACGCGCTCGACATCGATCTCTACTTGCGTGTGGCGCCGGAGCTGTATCTGAAGCGCCTGGTGGTCGGCGGCTTCGAGCGGGTGTACGAGATCAACCGCAACTTCCGCAACGAGGGCGTGTCGACCCGGCACAACCCCGAGTTCACCATGCTCGAGCTCTACCAGGCCTATGCCACCTATCGCGAGATCATGGACCTCACCGAGGCGATGATCCGCGAGACCGCCCGCCACGTGCTCGGCACCACGCAGGTGGTCTGGGAGGGCGCGACCATCGACCTCGGCGCGCCGTTCAAGCGCTGGTCGATGGAGGAGGCCGTGCTGGAGCACAACCCCGCCATCCGGCGCGAGGCACTGCGCGACCGGCAATCGCTCGCCGCACATGCGCAAGGGCTCGGCATCGCGGTCAAGGAGGACTACGGCTGGGGCCGGCTGCTGCTCGAGATCTTCGAGGCGACGGTCGAACACACGCTGATCCAGCCCACCTTCATCACCGGCTACCCGGTCGAAGTCTCGCCGCTGGCCAGGGCCAGCGACGACGATCCGGGCCTCACCGACCGCTTCGAGCTCTTCATCGGCGGCAAGGAGATCGCCAATGGCTTTTCCGAGCTCAACGACCCGGAGGACCAGGCGGCGCGCTTCCATGCCCAGGTCGCGGCCAAGACGGCCGGCGACGACGAGGCGATGCATTTCGACGCCGACTACATCCGCGCGCTGGAAGTGGGGTTGCCGCCGACCGGCGGGCTCGGCGTGGGCATCGACCGCCTGGTGATGCTGCTCACCGGCGTGTCCTCCATCCGCGACGTGCTGCTGTTTCCCTACATGCGCCCGGAAGCCTAAAGGAGGCCCGTGCGCCGCGCAGGGTTCAGCGGCCGTGCGCGGCGGCGGCCAGTCGCGCGGTGTCCACGCGCACGAACACCGAGTCGCCGCGCGCGGTCAGCACCTCGCCGGCGCGCACCTCGCAGAGCACCCGGCTCTTGCGTTCGACCGGCCCCTCGACCCAGGCCTTGAGCGAGAGCGGCACGCCCATCGGCGTGGGCTTCAGATATTCGACGCCGAGCCGGCCGGTGACGCAGTCGATGCGCGGCAGGCTGCCCGGCTCGCGCCCCTCGGCGCGGTAGTGGTAGGCCATCGCCGTCCAGTTGGAATGGCAGTCGACCAGCATGGCGATGAGCCCGCCGTACACCAATCCCGGCCAGCCGGTGAACTGCGGGTCCGGAGTATGCGTGGCGACGACGTGCACGCCATCCTCGTGCCAGTAGCTTTTGATGTGCAGGCCGTGCGGATGGGCGCTGCCGCAGCCGTAGCAGATGCCGTCCGGCGCGGCGAGGTCTTGCAGGGCGGTGGCCAAGGTGTTCGTCCTCTTTGAAAAAGCTCGAAAACACGCCGCCATTATGGCACCTGGGGCCATCTCGGTTCGCGGCATGGCGGCCGGCTATAATGATTATTCCTTTCCATTGCGAGCACGCGCCATGTGGTTTGCGATCATCGCCACGGAGCACCCGGATTCCCTCGCGGCCCGGCAGGCCGCGCGCCCTGCCCATATCGCCCGTGTGAAGGAGCTGCTCGATCAGGGGCGCTTGCTGCTGGGCGGCCCGTTCCCCGCGATCGAGGCGGAGGACCCCGGTCCGGCGGGCTTCACCGGCAGCCTGATCGTGGCCGAATTCCCGAGCCTGGCCGAGGCCGAGCGCTGGGCCGCGGAGGATCCCTTCGTCGCCGCCGGCGTGTACGCGAACATCACGGTCAAGCCGTTCCGCAAGACGCTGCCATGAGCGAGGCGGTGGCCGGCGAGATCCGCCGGCGTCTGGCCGTGGCGCTGACGCCGCAGACGCTCGAGGTGGTCGACGAAGGCCATCTGCATGCCGGACACGCGCATGCCGGCAAGGGGCACTACCGGGTCCGCATCGTCAGCGCCGCCTTTGCCGGCGTGCCGCCCCTGCGTCGCCACCGCATGGTCTATGCCGCGCTGGATGATCTGCTGGAGCAGGGCATCCATGCCTTGAGCATCGAGGCCCATCCGCCTGTCTAGCGATGCGGTTCGCATCGGGTGGCGGCCGCGCAGCGCGCCGCCGCCGTCGCCCTCTGACACAGGTTTTCCACGCCGCTTGCCGGGCCCCATGAGTCCCTTCCTGCCATGCGCCTGACCACGATCAAGCTCGCCGGTTTCAAGTCCTTCGTCGACCCGACCACACTGCACCTGCCGACCAACATGACCGGCGTGGTCGGGCCCAACGGTTGCGGCAAGTCCAACATCATCGACGCGATCCGCTGGGTGATGGGCGAGAGCGCGGCCAGCCGTCTGCGCGGCGACGCACTCACCGACGTCATCTTTTCAGGTTCCAGCGCGCGCAAGCCGGTGGGGCAGGCGACGGTGGAACTCATCTTCGACAATGCCGACGGCGCGATCCAGGGCGAATACGCCAAATACGCCGAAATCTCGGTCAAGCGTCAGGTCAGCCGCGACGGCCAGTCGGCGTATTTCTTGAACGGCACGCGCTGCCGCCGTCGCGACATCACCGACCTCTTTCTCGGCACGGGCCTCGGGCCGCGCAGCTATTCGATCATCGAGCAGGGCATGATCAGCCAGATCATCGAAGCCCACCCGGAGGAGTTGCGCACGCATCTGGAAGAAGCCGCCGGCATCTCCAAATACAAGGAGCGGCGCAAGGAGACGGAAAGCCGGATCAAGGCCACGCGCGAGAATCTCGAACGCGTCAAGGACGTGCGCGACGAGGTCGACAAGCAGCTGGAACACCTGAACCGCCAGGCGCGCGCGGCCGAGCGCTGGAAAGCGCTCAAGGAAGAACAATTGCGCAAGGAGGCGGAACTGCGCGCGCTGGAATACCGCGTCCTGCAGCGTCAACACGAAGCGGCGACGCAGGGCCTGACGGCGGCCGAGCTTCGCATCGAAGAACGCGTGGCCGCCCAGCGGCAGGTGGAGGCGGAACTCGAGGCGATGCGCGAACGCCACGTGCAGGCGAGCGATCAGCTCAACGCCGCGCAGGCCGAGGTCTACAAGGTCGGCGCCGAACTCGCCCGGATCGAGCAGCAGGCGCGTCACCATCGCGAGACCGCGGAGCGGCTGGAACGTGCCCAGGCCGAGGCCGAGCGCGAGCGGGCCGGGCTCCTCGCGCACATCGCGGACGACGAGGCGCGGCTGGAGAGCCTGCGCCGCGAACTGGCCGAGGGCGAGCCGCGGCTGGAAGCCCTCGCGCAACGCGAGGACGACACCGCGCAGGCCCAGCGCGAAGCCGAGGCGCGGCTCGCCGACTGGCAACAGCGCTGGGAAGCCCATACCCGCGCCGCCGGCGAGGCCAGCCGCGCCGCCGAGGTCGAGCGCACGCGGCTGGATTATCTGGACCGCCAGCTGCTGGATCTTTCCCGCCGTCGCGAGTCGTTGGCCGCCGAGCAGGAGGCCATCGATCTCGCCGCGCTGGATCAGGCCGCCGGACAGCTGCTCGAGGAACACGACGCCCAGCGCGCACGGGTCGAGCTCCTGGCCGAGCGGCTCGAGGCACACAAGCACGAGCTTGCCGGCGTGCAGGAGGCGGCGCGGGAGTGTCAGACGCGTCTTGACGAGGCGCGCCGGCAACTGGAAACCGCGAGCGGCCGGCTGGCTTCGCTCGAGGCCCTGCAGCACGCGGCCCTGGGCCAGGACGAAGGGGCGGCCAGCGCCTGGCTCGCCGCGCATGGTCTGGCGCATGCGCGGCGGCTCGGCGCGGCGCTCACCGTCGATGCCGAGTGGGAACGGGCGGTCGAGACCGTGCTGGCCGGCCTGCTCGACGGTGTGCTGGTCGATGATCTGGCCGGCCTGCTTGCCCCCTTGGCCGGACTGGACCAGGCCGACGTCAGCCTGTTTGCGGCGGCGCACGCCGCCACGTCCGCCCCGCCGGACACGCTTGCCGCCCACGTGCGCGGCCCGGCGGCGGCCATGGCCTTGCTCGCGCATGTCTTCACCGCGCCCGATCTGGCGCAGGCGCAGCAGCGTGCCAGCGCGCTTGCGCCCGGCCAGTCGGTGATCACCCCGGCCGGCGAATGGCTGGGGTACGGCTGGGCGCGGGTCCGGCGTGCCCAGGGCAATCGGCTCGGCGTGCTGGCCCGCGAGCGCGAGATCCGCGCCCTGCAGGCGCAGGTCGAGCAATGGCATGCCTTGATCGAGGATGCCGGCAGCCGGCTGGATGCCTTGCGCGTGCAGGCGGCGCAGGTCGAGCGGGCGCGCGACGAGGTCCAGCGCGAGCTCTACCAGGCCCATCGCCGCCAGTCCGAGCTGGCCGGCCAATGGCAGGGACAGCGCGGCAAGGTCGAGACCGCACGCGCGCGCGCCGCCCGCATCGCCGAGGAACTTTCCACCCTGCAGACGCAGGCCGAGGACTGGCAGGCCCAGGCGCGCGAGGCGCGCGCCCGGCTGGACACCTTCATCCAGCGCATGGGCGATCTCGAGGACGAGCGGCGCGAACTCGAAAACGAGCGCCGCCAACTACTCGAGATCCGCGAAGAGGCGCGCATGAACGCCCGCGAGGTCGCCGACCAGGCCCGTGCCCTGGCCCTGACGCTGGAGTCGCGCCGCACCGCGCTCGCCGCGCTGACGCAGTCGCTCGAACGCATGCAGGCGCAGCTGCGTCAGCTGGATGCCCGTCGCCAGGACTATGCCGAGCAACTCGCCGCCGGCACCGACCCGCTCGCCGAGCTGGACGCCCAGCGGCAGGCCTGTCTCGACCAGCGGCTGCTGGTCGATCGCCAGCTGGTCGAGGCCAGGCAGGCGCTCGAGACCTGCGATCAGGCCTTGCGCCGGCTCGAACAGCAACGCCATGCCGGTGAACAGGAACTCACCGCGCTGCGCGAGGGGCTGGCCGAGCAGCGGCTCGCGGCGCAGGCGCTGGCCATGCGCGCCGGCCAGCTCGCCGAGGCGATCCATGCCGCCGGTCTCGAGCCGCAGGCGCTGCTCGCCGACCTCGACGAAGACAGCGATCCGGCCCTCTGGCGCAGCCAGCTAGCCGAGCTGGCGCAGAAGATCGCCCGGCTCGAGCCGGTCAACCTGGCGGCGATCCAGGAGCATGCCGAGCAAAGCGAGCGCAAGACCTACCTCGATCATCAACTCGCCGACCTGGCCAGCGCGATGGAAACGCTGGAGGAGGCCATCCGCAAGATCGACCGCGAGACGCGCCAGCGCTTCAAGGAGACCTTCGACAAGGTCAACGCCGGCATCCAGGCACTCTTCCCGCGCCTGTTCGGCGGCGGCCACGCCTATCTCGAACTCACCGGTGACGACCTGCTCGATACTGGCGTGTCGATCATGGCGCGTCCGCCGGGCAAGCGGCCGTCCAATATCTCCCTGCTGTCCGGCGGCGAGAAGGCGCTCACCGCGGTGGCGCTGGTGTTTGCCATCTTCCAGCTCAACCCGGCGCCGTTCTGCCTGCTCGACGAGGTCGACGCACCGCTGGACGAGGCCAACGTCGGCCGCTTCTCGGCGATGGTGCGGGAGATGAGCGAAAAGGTGCAGTTCATCTTCGTCACCCACAACAAGGCCACCATGGAGGCCGCCAGCCAGCTCTGCGGCGTTACCATGCGCGAACCGGGCGTCTCGCGCCTGGTGCAGGTCGATCTCGCCGAAGCGGCCAAACTGGCCGGCGCCGCCTGAAGGACACCCATGACCGTCATGTCCCCGCTTGCCCTCGCCTGGAACCCCGCCGTCGGCGTGCCCATGCTCGTCGCCGGCATCATCGTGCTGGTGTTGATCTGGCTCTTCGGCCAGCCGCGCAACGCGCAAGGCCGCCGCCGCGTCCAGAACGACACGCCCGGCGAGCGTCGCGAGCCGAGCCTGGGCGGCAGCCTCGCCGACGATCCGGTGTTCGAGGATCTCGACCGCGATCGCGCGCCCACGGCCTCCGCCGCCGCACGCGATGCCGGCGGCGCCGGCCTGCGCGAGGAGCTGGAAAAACTCGGCGCCTCGCTCGCCGGACAGCGCACACCATCCCTGCTCGAACCGAGCAGCCAGGCCATCGTCGACGCCCTGCGTGCGCCGGCCGTCGCGCCACAGCCTGCTGCGGCGCCGTCGTCGCCATCACCGGCGCCGCAGGAAACGCCGACCCCGCCCGCCGCCGCCCGGCCCGCCCCGGCGCCCGAGCGTCCGCCCGCACGCTCGAGCGTGGGCCGGCGGCCGAGCGAATGGCCGGTCGAGCGCATCGTCACCCTGTTCGTGATGGCCCGCGACGGCCAGCGCTTCCAGGGCGCCGACCTGATCGTCGCGGCGGAAAAGGCCGGGCTCGAATTCGGCGACATGGCGATTTTCCATCGTCTGGTCGACGGCAAGCGCGAGCAGGGGCCGTTGTTCAGCGTGGCCAACATGCTCAAGCCGGGCAGCTTCGACCTGACCCGTCTGGAGAGCCTGAGCACGCCGGGGCTGAGCTTCTTCATGACCTTGCCGGGGCCGCTGCCGGCGCTGGACGCATGGGACGCCATGTTGCCCACCGCGCAGCGCATGGCCGAATTGCTCGACGGTCAGGTGCTGGACGACGAGCGCAATGCGCTTGGGCGCCAGCGCATCGCCCACATCCGCGACGAGCTTCGACTGTGGGACCGACACCACGAAGGACTGCCGATCACTTTCGGCCGTTGACGCCGGTCAGGCATCGAGCGCGGTGGCCAGCGCGCCGGCCAGCCGGATGCGGGCCGTGTGCTGGGCGATGCTGTCGGTGGTGACTACCCTCGCCACGTCGGCCGATCGCAGCAGATCGAGCGCGCCTTCGGCCAGCACGCCGTGCACGGCCACGCATATCGGCGTCGGCCAGCCGGCGGCACGCAGGGCGCGCGCCGCCTCGGCCATGGTGTGCCCGCTGGCGATGATGTCGTCCAGCAGCACCGGCGTGCGTCCGCGCCAGGCGGAGAGATCGGGCAGGGTGACCGTCACCGCGCGGTCGCCATGCCGGACCTTGCTGGCGACCGCCCCGGGCGCGTCGATCCGTGCGGCCACTTCATGCACCCACTGCGCGCTTTCGGCATCCGGTCCGAGGATGAGCGGGTGGGCGACGTGGGCCGCGATCCATGCCGCGAGGTCGGCGGCGACATGCACCACGCGCCCGCGCGACAACCCCGCCTCGGCCAGCGTGCGCAGACGATGCAAATGCGGGTCGACCGTCAGCACGGCATCGAAAAGGCCGTCGAGCAGGCGACCGAAGATCCCCGCGGCGACCGCCTCGCCGGGATGGAAACGCGCATCCTGCCGCAGATAGGCCAGATAGGGCGCGACGAGCACCACCCGTGCCGCGCCCAGCTCGCGCAGCGTCCCCGCGGCCAGCAGCAGGGGCAGCAGCTTTGGATCCGGCCGGTCCAGGGTGCAGACCAGCACGGCTTCCTCGCCCTTCTCGGGCGGCGTCACGGTGACGAGGCTTTCTTCGTCCGGGAAGCGGCGCACCTGGACCGTCGTCCACGGCCAGCCGCCGTGTCTGGCGAGGTCTTCGGCAAGCGCTTGGTTGCCGGGCAGGGCATGGATGCGCCGTTTCATGCCGTCGAACCCGGCACGCCCGGACGGGCACCGCGGACACGCATCAGGGCACCAGCACCGCCGCGCCTTCCAGCCGGCCGTGGCGCAGGTCGTCCAGTGCCTGATTGGCTTTTTCCAGCCGGTAACGCCGCACATGGGTGACCACGTGCGCCTGTGCGGCGAGCTGGAGGAAGGCATGGCCATCGGCGCGGGTCAGGTTGGCGACCGAGCGCAGTTGGCGTTCCTCCCACAGCCAGCGGTACGGAAACGACGGGATGTCGGACATGTGGATGCCGCCGCACACCACCTTGCCGCCCTTGCGTACCGCGCGCAGCGCCTGCGGCACCAGCGCGCCGACCGGCGCGAAGATCAGTGCCGCATCCAGCGGCTCGGGTGGCAGCACGGTCGAATCGCCAGCCCAGACCGCGCCCAGCGAGCGTGCGAAGGCCTGTGCCTCGACGTCACCGGGGCTGGTAAAGGCAAACACCCACCGACCCTGGTGCACGAGTACCTGGGCCAGGATGTGCGCCGCGGCGCCGAAGCCATACAGGCCGATGTTCCGGCCGTCGCCGGCCATGCTCAGCGTGCGGCCGCCGATCAGCCCCGCACACAGGAGCGGCGCGGCGGCGACGGCATCCGGATAAGGCTCGCGGGGCAGTGGCAGACAGAACGCGGCACGCGCCACCGCATGCGTGGCAAAGCCGCCATCGCGCGTGCAGCCGGTGAAGTCGGGCGCGTCGCAGAGATTTTCCTCGCCGCGACGGCAGTACTCGCACACCCCGCAGGCGCCGCCCAGCCAGGGAATGCCGACCCGATCGCCCAGCGCCGGCGAGCGCACGCCGTCACCCAGCGCATCGACCACCCCCACCACCTCATGCCCCGGCACCACCGGAAGCCGCGCCTGCGGCAACTCGCCGTCGACCAGATGCAGGTCGGTACGGCAGACACCGCAGGCCTCGACCCGGATGCGGATCTCGCCGGGACCGGGCTGTGGATCGGGGCGCTCATCCAGGACCAGGGGGCGGCCTGGGGCCTTCAACACCATCGCGCGCATGATCGTCGTTCCGGGCATCGCCACCGCCGGGCGGCGGGCGCTCGTCAAAGATGAAAAAGCAATATACACCGCTTATCCACAGCTATTCCCCAGAGTTGTTGTCTTAACCCCTGCGACTGGCCTGCGTATGCTGGCGTGACCGGCCGCGCGGCGGCGGGATGGTTTTTTTCGAAGGTCAAAGCCGATGGCACTGGTTCCGGAACGCAAGGGCGGCCATAACGCCCAGATCGAGGCGCTGCGTGTGCCGCCGCACTCGATCGAAGCCGAGCAGGCGGTGCTCGGCGGCCTGATGCTGGCGCCTGACGCGCTGGACAAGGTCGCCGACCGGCTCACCGAGCACGATTTCTATCGTCGCGATCACCGCATGATCTGGCGCGCGATCAACGAGCTTGCCAACAAGGGCATGCCGTGCGATGCGGTGACGCTCGGCGACTGGTTCGAGGCCAACGACCTGGCCGAGCTGGTCGGCGGCGCCGGCTACCTGATCGAGCTGGCCAACGCGACGCCGAGTGCGGCCAACATCGGCGCCTATGCCGACATCGTGCGCGAGAAATCGGTGCTGCGGCAGTTGATCGATGCCGGCGTCGCGATCGCCGAGGACGGCTACCGCCCTGAAGGCCGCGAAGTGCAGGAGGTGCTGGAGGCGGCCGAGCAGCGCGTGTTCCAGATCGCCGAATCGGGCGCCCGCGGCCGCAAGGACGTGGTTTCGGTACGCGACGCGGTCAAGGACGCCTTCCGCATCCTCTCCGAGCGTTACGAGAACAAGGGCCAGCTCACCGGCATTTCCACCGGGTTTGCCGACCTCGACGAACTCACCTCGGGCCTGCAGCCTTCCGATCTCATCATCGTCGCGGCACGTCCGTCGATGGGCAAGACCGCGTTTTCGCTCAACATCGCCGAGACCGCGGCGCTGCGCGGCAAGAAGGCGGTGGTGGTGTTCTCCATGGAGATGTCCGCCTCGCAGCTCGCCTTTCGGCTGATCTCCTCGATCGGGCGCATCCATCAGCAGCGCCTGCGCAACGGCGACCTGGCCGAGGAGGACTGGCCGCGCGTCACCAATGCGATCGCCATCCTTTCCGAAGCCAAGATCTTCATCGACGACACGCCCGGACTTTCACCGGCGGAGCTGCGCTCGCGCGCGCGGCGCCTGCACCGCGAACACGGCGGGCTCGGACTGATCGTGATCGACTACCTGCAACTGATGCAGGTGCCCGGCAACAAGGAAAACCGCGCCACCGAGATCTCGGAGATCTCGCGTTCGCTTAAAGGGCTGGCCAAGGAACTCAACGTGCCGGTGATCGCCCTTTCCCAGCTCAACCGTTCACTGGAACAGCGCGCGGACAAGCGGCCGATGATGTCGGACCTGCGCGAATCGGGCGCGATCGAGCAGGACGCCGACGTGATCATGTTCATCTACCGCGACGAGTACTACAACAAGGATTCGCCGGACAAGGGCCTGGCCGAGATCATCGTCGGCAAGCAGCGCAACGGGCCTACCGACACCGTCAAGCTGACCTTCCTCGGCCATTACACCAAGTTCGAGAACTATGCGCCCGATTCCTTCGTGGGCGCCTTCGAATAGCACGCCTTGCCAGTGCGTGCACGAAGACCACTCCGCGCCTTCACGATGACCTCCGCAGACTCGCGCCACTCGACACGAGGCGATGGGCATGAGCCTGCTCGTTCTGCTGGTGCTACTGGTGATACTGATTGGCGTGCTGCCGACCTGGCCTTATAGCCGCGGCTGGGGCTATTACCCGAGCGGGGGGCTTGGCTTGGTGTTGGTGATCGTGTTGGTGCTGCTGCTGTTGGGCGTGCTGTAGCCGACATGTGGCAGCGGCACGCGGCTTGCGGCGGCGTCCGGGCAAGCCCTGTGGTTTCGCGGCGAGCGAGAAAGCGCGGGGTATGCAGCCCCGTATGCCTACGCCCGCAGCGTGCGCAGGTCGACGCCGTCGGCGTCCAAGGCGAGCAGCGAGCCCTGTTCGTACCAGTCACCGAGCACGATGCGCTCGGCCGGACGGCCGTCCAGCGCGAAGTGATGGATCGCCGGACGATGGGTATGGCCGTGGATCAGCCGCTCGACACCCGCCTGGCGCATGGCCGCCGCCACGGCCTCGGCGTTGACGTCCATCAGGCTTTCCTGGGTGCTGCCGGTGTGGGCGCGGCTGTCCTCGCGCGCCCGGGCGGCGAACGCGCGCCGGGCGTCGAGGGGCATGGCGAGCACCTGTGCCTTCCATGCCGGCGTGCGTACGTTCCGGCGTACCGCCTGGTAGGCGACATCGTCGGTGCATAGCGCATCGCCGTGCATCAGCAGGGTGGGTCGGCCCTGGATCGTGTGCACGGTGGCGTCTTCCAGCAGCTCGAAACCGGCGCGTTGCGCATAGGCCTCGCCGAGCAGGAAGTCGCGGTTGCCGTGAATGAAGTAGATCGGCACGCCCGACTCGCGCAGCGCACGCGTGGCACGGGCGACACGCGCGGGCAGTTCGGCATCGTCGTCGTCGCCGATCCAGGCCTCGAAGAGGTCGCCCAGGATGTACAGCGCCTCGGCATGGCGCGCCTCCGGCCCGGCCAGAAAACGCTCGAACAGCGCGGTGATCTGCGGCCGGGCGGCATCCAGATGTAGGTCGGCGACGAACAGCGTGCTCATGGGTGCCGGGCACGCGCTGCGGGCGCCGCCGTCTTGGGCGTCGTCGGCGCGGCGGCGACGGAGCTCGCCGGCGCGGGTGCGGTTTCACCGACCACGCTGGCGCTTTCGATCACCACCAGCGGATCGGGCACGTCGTTGACGAAGGGGCCGAGACCGCGGGTGGGCAGCGCGGCGATCTTGTCGACCACGTCCATGCCCTTGACCACCCGGCCGAACACGGCATAGCCCCAGGTCAGGCTGCTCTGGTTGCCGGCGTAGTCCAGGCGGCGGTTGTCGACCAGATTGATGAAGAACTGCGCGGTGCCGGAATTGGGGTCGCTGCCGCGTGCCACCGCCACCGTGCCGCGCAGGTTGGAAAGCCCGTTGTCGGCCTCGTTCGGTACCGGGGAACGCGTGCGCTTGGGCTGCAGTTCGCGCGTGTACAGCCCGCCCTGCACCAGGTAGCCCGGAATGACGCGGTGAAACACGGTGCCGTTGTAGAAACCGCTGCGCACGTACTGCAGGAAGTTGGCCACGCTCTTGGGCGCCTTGTCCGGATAGAGCTCCAGCGTGATGTCGCCCATGCTGGTGCGCAAAAGCACCTGCGGATGCGCCGGCGCCGACGCGCCCGGCGCGGTCTGGGCGGCCGACGCGAAGGGCAGGGTCAGCGCGAACAGGAGCGGCAGAAGACGGTGCAGGAAGGCTTTCATGGCATGACGCCCGTTAAGCGGCAGCGCAAGATGATACGCGCTGACGCACGGCTTTCAGGTGCGCTGCACGTCGAGAGTCAGGCCGAGTTCGGCCATCGGCGCGTGTTCCTGTTCGAGATCGGCCTCGGTGAGCGGATGCTGCTCCAGCCAGCTGCGCGGCAGGCTCAGGCGCAGGCGCCGGCTGGTGGCGGTCAGCTTGAGCGGCGGCAGCGATTCGGCGCGCCGGCCGCGGCGGAACAGCACCGCCAGCCGCAACAGCGCGGTGATGTGGCGTGCCAGCCGGCGGTAGCGCTGGGGCAGGGCGGTGAACACGGCCTTGTCCGGCTTGCGGCGATGGGATTCCACGATCGCGGCGAGCAGCTGCTGCTCCTGGCGCGAGAAGCCGGCGAGGTCGGCGTGGCGCAGGATGTAGGCGCCGTGGTGGTGGTGCTGGCTGTGGGCGATGGCAAGTCCGATCTCGTGCACGCGGGCGGCCCAGGACAGCCATTCGCGCGCTTCGCCGTCCAGCTGCCAGGCGCGTGCCACCTGGTCGAACAGCTGCAGGGCGGTCGACTCGACCCGGCGCGCCTGCGCGCGATCGACGCCATAGCGGCTGGCCAGCGCGTCGATGCTGGCCGTGCGCGGATCGCTGCCGCCGGCGCGGCCGAGCAGGTCCCACAGCAAACCCTCGCGCATCGAGCTCTCGCACACGCGCATGTGGGTGATGCCGAGCACCTCGAAGGCGCTCTCGAAGATCGCCACTGCACCGGCGATCACCGGCGCGCGTTCCTCGGCAAGGCCAGGAAGACGCAGGGACGCGATCTGACCCTGTGCGAGCAGGGCCTCGCGCACGGCCGCCAGCGCGGCGGGGGTGATGCCGTCGTCCGACAGCCCCATCGCCTCGACCACCGCGCCGATCGCCTTGGCGCTGCCGGAGGAGCCGTAGGCTTCCTGCCAGCCGGCTTCGCGGTAATCCTCGGCGAACTGCTGCAGCAGCACGCCCAGCTCCATCCGCGCGCGCTGCCAGCGCTTGCGGGTCAGCTTGCCGCCGGGAAAGAAGTGCAGCGTGGAGGCGATGCAGCCGGCCTGCACGCTTTCGGTGTGCAGGGGCGCAAGGCCGCGACCGATGATGAACTCGGTGCTGCCGCCGCCGACGTCGATGACCAGCCGCGGTTCGCGCGAGGCGGGCAGGCCGTGGGCGACGCCGAGAAAGATGAGCCGGCCTTCCTCGCGCCCGGAAACCACCTCCACCGGATGCCCGAGCGCGGCTTCGGCGGCGCTCAGGAAGGTCTGCGGCGAGGCCAGCCGGCGCACCGTGTTGGTGGCCACGGCACGCACCCTGGCGGAAGGTATCCCGGCGATACGCTGGCCAAAACGGGCCAGACAGGTCATCGCCCGGGCGCGATGGGCGGCGTCCAGGCTGCCGTCGGCGCGCAGGCCGGCCGCAAGGCGCACGCTGTCGCGCAGGCGGTCGATCACCCGTGGCTCGCCGTGTTCGACCCGGGCCACCACCAGATGGAAACTGTTGGAACCCAAGTCCACCGCGGCGATCAGCTCACCTTCGCGGATCGGCGACTGGTCGGCGAGATTCACCTGTCCGGCTCCTCAAAGAAGGCATGGTGGCGGAAGCGGCCCATTCTCGCATGCCCTCGCGGCCGGCCTTGGCCGCTAGCCGCACAGGCGATCGAGCAAGGCCTGCTGGGCGCTGTAGGGCGGCGCCTCGCCGGGCGTGGCGCGCACGTAGCGGCCGTCGCTGCCGAGCAGCCAGGCCTGCGTGTTGTCGGCCAGGGAATTGGCCAGCGTCTCGTCGAACACGCGTCCGGCGAGAGCCGGATCAAGGATCGGAAAGGCCACCTCGATGCGCCGCTTGAGGTTGCGCTCCATCCAGTCGGCACTGCTGCAGAAAATCTCGCTAGCGCCGTCGTTGAGGAAGAAATACACCCGGCTGTGCTCGAGAAAGCGGCCGACGATGGAACGCACGCGGATGCGCTCGGAAACCCCGGGCAGCCCCGGACGCAGGATGCAGGCGCCGCGCACGATGAGGTCGATCTCCACGCCGGCCTGGGACGCCCGGTAGAGCGCCTGCACCACGTGCGGCTCGTCCAGCGCGTTGAGCTTGGCGATGATCCGCGCCGGCCGGCCGGCGCGGGCATGCTCGGCCTCGCGCTCGATCCTGGCCAGGACCCCGGGATAGAGCGTGAACGGCGAATGCAGCAGGCGTTCGAGGCGGATCACCTGGCCCAGGCCCGAGAGCTGCTGGAACACCTTGTGCAGGTCCTCGGTGATCTGCGGCTGCGCGGTCATCAGCCCGATGTCGGTGTAGGTGCGGCTGTTGATCGAGTGATAGTTGCCGGTGGAAAGGTGTGCATAGCGGCGCAGGGTCGCGCCTTCCCGACGCACGATCAGCATCATCTTGGCGTGCGTCTTGTAGCCGACCACGCCATAGACCACCTGCACGCCGGCTTCCTGCAGGCGCGTGGCGAGCCGGATGTTGGCCTCCTCGTCGAAACGCGCGCGCAGCTCCACCACCACGGTGACGTCCTTGCCGGCGCGGGCGGCGGCGATCAGGGGTTCCACCAGCGGCGAATCCTCGCCGGCGCGGTAGAGCGTCTGCTTGATCGCCAGCACCTCGGGATCGACGCTGGCCTGACGCAGCAGCTCGACCACCGCGGCGAAACTCTCGTAGGGGTGATGCAGCAGCACGTCGTGGCGCGCGATGGTCTCGAACAGGTCGCGCCCGTTGACCAGCGCCGGCGGCTGGCGTGGCACGAAGCGGGGAAACTTCAGTTCCGGGCGGTCCAGCTGCTCGTAGACCTGGCCGACCCGCAGGATGTTGACCGGACCGTCGCAACGGTAGACGTCGGCATCCTCCAGTCCGAAATTGTCCGCCAGCATGCGCACGATGGCCTGCGGGCAGTCCGCGGCCACTTCCAGCCGCACCGGACGCGCATAGCCGCGGCCGATGAGTTCCTCGCTGAGCGCGCGTGCCAGATTCTCGACCTCGGCCTCCTCGATCATCAGCTCGCTGTTGCGGGTGACGCGGAACGGATAGGCGCCGCCCACCTTGAAGCCGGGAAACATCGCATCGGCAAAGGCCTGCAGCAGCTCGCCCAGAAAGACGAAATCGTCGCCGCCGCCATCGACCATGGCCGGGATGCGCACGATCCGCGGCAGCGAACGCGGCGCGCGCACCAGCGCGGTGTGGCCTTCATGCCCGAAGGCGTCGCGGCCCTTGAGCACCACCACCACGTTGAGCGTCTTGTTGAGGATGCGTGGAAACGGGTGGGCCGGGTCCAGCCCGAGCGGCGAGAGCACCGGCAGTACCTCGTGCTCGAAATAGCCGCGCAGCCAGCGACGCTGGCGTGGGCTCCATTGTTCGCGGGTCAGGAAGCGGATGCCCTGGGCGGCGAGCTGCGGCCTGAGCTCGCGCTGCCAGAGCGCATAGAGATCGTTCACCAGCTCGAGCACGCGCGCGCGGATGCGTGTGAGCAGCTCCCCGGAAGGGATGCCATCGGGTCCCGGTGCGGCCGAACCGAACGCGTGATGATGCTTGAGCATCGCCACCCGCACCTCGAAATATTCATCGAGATTGCCCGCGGTGATGGCGAGATAGCGCAACCGTTCCAGCAAGGGCACCGCCGGATCGCGGGCCATGGCGAGCACGCGGCCATGAAACTCCAGCGCGGCGAGCTCGCGGTTGAGGTAAAGCTCCGGGGCGGTGAGATCGGGTGTGGTGGTCCTGTGTTTCATGCGTGCGATTCTGGCCGAAGGCCGCGGCGGCGACATGCCGCGCTGCCGCGCGGGCACGTCAGCTTTCCTCGCCGCTGCCGGGCGCGACCAGCCGTTCGGCGGTGAAATGGCAGGCGAAGGTGGAACCTCGCCCGGGTGTGCTTTCGATCTCCAGCCGGGCCTGATGCAGGTTGAGCACGTGCTTGACGATGGACAGCCCAAGGCCGGTGCCGCCGGTCTCGCGCGAACGGCTGGAGGAGACGCGGTAGAAACGTTCCGTGAGCCGGGCCAGGTGCGCGGCGGGAATGCCATAGCCGGTGTCGCGCACCGCATAGACCGCGCCGCCACCGTCCGTGCGATGCCAGCCGATGGCGATGCTGCCGCCGGTCGGCGTGTAGCGCACCGCATTGCTGACCAGATTGGAAAAGGCGCTGTGCAGGTCCTTGGGCGAGCCGCGCAGGTCCAGCCGGGCCGTGTCCTCGACGACGATCCGGTGGCGGCCATGACTCAACGCCTCGGCCTCCTTGCGCAAGGTGGCCAGCAGCGGCGCCATCGCCACGCGTTCGTCGATGACGCGCTCTTGGGTTTCCAGCCGCGACAGGGTGAGCAGATCCTCGACGATCTGGCCCATGCGCTTGGACTGCGCGCGCATCTCGTCCAGGACCGGCGCGAGCTCCGGCACGTCCTCCGGGTCGAGCAGTTCCAGATAGCCGTGGATGACGGTCAGCGGCGTGCGCAGCTCGTGCGAGACATTGGCGACGAAATCGCGCCGGATCTGCTCCAGCCGTGCTAGCTCGGTGGTGTCGCGGGCGACGAGCAGGCTCAGGCCGCGGCCGAAACCGAGCAGGGTGGCGTTGAGGTGGCCGTCGGCCCGTCCGGGTGCCGGCACGTCGGCGAGCGGCTCGCGGGCGCCGTCCTCGAGCCAGGCGGCGAATGCGCTGCCGGCCAGGCGCTCGGACAGCCGCCTGCCACGATCCTGCGGCCGCTGCAGCCCGAGCAGATTTTCGGCGGCCGGATTGAACCAGCGTATCCGCTGCGCGGCGTCCATCAGCACCACGGCATCGGGAAGGCTGCCGGCGGCGCTGCGCAGATCGCGCAGGCTGGCGGCGATACGGCGGGAACGTGTCATCGGACGGTCATGCAGCGGCGGGGACGAGGCCGGATGGCGCATGATGGAACCGCCCGGATGACCGTTTCGGGTCAGTAATGCGACAACTTCCGCCACCGCGACGATCGCCGCGCCGAGCGCGGCCTGACCGAACCACGCCCCGACCGCCGTGCCGGCGAGGAGCAGCGCGGCACAGGCAAGCGGCAGTTTCCAGCGGGCGGTGGGCGTCATCGGGGGCTTGGGTGGGTGAGCGGTCGAGCATCGGCAATCACTAGCCGTTCGGCAAGCGCCGGCAAGTGGCCGAGGCTTCGCTGGCCTCGCGGCACCGGGTTCTGGCCTCGCAAGGCGTCACGGCCTGACTTTTTGTGTCGCGACGCGCCAAGCCTGCCTGTCCCGCGGGCCGGCGACTCAAGGGCTGGCGGAGAACCGGTAACCCGAGCCGCGCACGGTCTGCACCATGCGGTCGAGCTGCCATGGCTCGAGGGTCTTGCGCAGGCGCCGGATGTGCACGTCCACGGTGCGCTCCTCCACGTACACGCTGCCACCCCAGACATGGTCGAGCAGTTGCGCGCGGGTGTAGACGCGCTCGGGATGGGTCATGAAGAAATACAGCAGGCGGTATTCGGTCGGACCGATCGGCACCGCATCCGTGCCGGCGAACACGCGGTGCGCCGGACCGTCGATGCGCAGGCCGTTGATCTCGACGTTCCCCGAGCCGTCGTCGCCCTTGCTGCGGCGCAGGACGGCCTTGATCCGCGCCAGCAGCTCGCGGGTGGAAAACGGCTTGACCACGTAATCGTCGACGCCGGCCTCGAGGCCGTTGACGCGGTCCATCTCCTCGCCGCGGGCGGTCAGCATGATGATGGGGATTTCCCGGCCGGGATCTTCCTTGCGCAGGCGGCGCGCGAGCTCCAGGCCGCTGGTGCCGGGCAGCATCCAGTCGAGCAGGATGAGATCGGGCACCTGCTCGGCGATGGCCAGCTGCGCGGCACGCGCATCGGCGGCCGGGATCGCCTCCATGCCGGCCTTGCGCAGCGCGAAGGCCACCATGTCGCGGATCGAGGCTTCGTCTTCGACGATCAGGATGCGTTTTTGCACGCTCGGGATCCCGCGCTGTGATGACGATCGTATTGCAGCGAGGCCATGTTACGCGGCGATGACAGCGGTGGTGGTCAACGTACGCGCACGCAATCCCCGGTGTCGCAGCCGGCCGCGCGCAGCTGTGGCGGCGGGCTGCCGGCGTCGGGGTTGTCCTCGGTCGGGATCTTGCGCTTGCGCAGCTCCATCACCAGCGGCGTGAGCTGGGCGATACGACCCTGGATGCGGGCACGGGCGTAGTAGTCGAGGTCGTCCCGCCGCAGCAGGCGCTTCAGCTGTTCGAGCGCGTCGAACGGCCGTCCCGACAGATAGCTCGCATCCGCATAGGCCTCGCCGGCGCGCACGCTGTCGCCGGCGCGCTCGCTGGCACGGGCATAGGTGCGATACATGTCCGGCTCGTCACTGTCATCCAGCAGCGGCCGCAGCAGGGCTGCCGCGCTGGCGGCCTGCTCGCGGCTGCCGCCTTCGCTCAACGCCTTGGCGTAGGCCAGCGCGACGGCGTGATTACGCGGCGAGCGCGCGTTGAGCTCGGCATAGCGGGTGAGCGCCTCGGCCCGATGGCCGGCCTGCAGCATGGCCTCGGCTTGGGCCAGCTGCAGCAGCAGGCTGTCCGGATGGCCGGCCAGGAGCGGGGCCAGCTGCGTCAGCGCCTGCTCGCCGCGGTTGCTCAAGGTGAGAGCCAGCGCATAGCCATAGCGGTTGGCCGGGGTGTCGAACGCCGCGTGCTCGGCCAGGTTGCGCGCGTAATAGTCGGCCAGCCGCGCCGGATCGCCGGACAGCACCCGCACGCGCTCGCGGATCAGCGCATAGGTGTCCAGCCCGTCGTGATCATGGCGCGGCAGCAGGGCGCTCGGGTCCTTGAGATAGGCGACCGGCGCGGTGGCTTTCTCCCACTGCTCGCGGCTCAAGGTGGAGCCGGTCGGGCGCAGCTTTTGCCGCGCGGCCAGGGCATCGGCACGCGCATTGGCGTCGCTGATGCGGGCCGGGAAGACCGGGTGGTCCTGCAACAGGGAGGGCAGGTCGTCGCCCATGCCCACGCGCAGGGTGTCCTGCATGTGGTCGAAGAACGAGGCCATCGCATGCGGATCGAAACCGGCATTAGCCAAGGTCTGGATGCCCACCCGGTCGGCCTCGATTTCATCCTTGCGGGTGAAGTTGATCTCGCGCTGCATCAGGAGCCCCTGACCGCCCATCAGCACCGCCGCCGAGGAGTCGCCGGAGTGGGCGCCGCTGCCGGCGGCGATGGCGCCCAGCAGGATGAGCGCCATCAAGGGCGCGCTCTTTTTCGAGTCCTCGAAGGCGCGCTGCAGGTGATTCTGCGTGATGTGGCCGATTTCGTGCGCGATCACGCCGGCAAGTTCGTCCTCGTTGCGGGTCAGCACGATGAGGCCGGAATTGACCGCGATGTAGCCGCCGGGCGCGGCGAAGGCGTTGATGACGTCATCCTTGGCGACGAAGAAGGAGAAATGCTCGCGCGGCCGCTCGCTGGCGGCTACCAGCCGGTAGCCCAGATCGTTGATGTAGTCGTTGACCAGCGGATCGTCCAGCACCAGACCCAGCGAGCGCATCTGCCGCAACATGGCCGCGCCGTAATCCTGTGCGTCCTGCGGCGAGATCAGCGCATCGGCGGAGCTGCCAAGATCGGGCAGGCGCACCCCTTCCTGGGCGTTCAGGCCACAGGCCATCAGCGCCGCCGCGAGCGTCGCCAGACGCGGAAACCAGACTCGTTTTGCCATGACCATAGACGTCAGACGATACCATTGCAGACCGCGCCCAAGGCGCCCGGTTCCCCGACTTGCGGGCGGACTCCGCCGCCCCGATGTCACCCGTTCATAGCTTTCCTTTGCCAAGGAGCCCGCGATGCCCCGCATCGAGATTTTTTCCACCGCCACCTGTCCCTACTGCACCGCCGCCAAGAATCTCCTGAAGGCCAAGGGGCTGAGCTGGGAGGAGGTGCGCATCGACACCGATCCGGCCCAGCGCGAGCGCATGCTCGAGCGCAGCGGCGGCCGCCGCACCGTGCCGCAGATCTTCATCAACGACCAGCACGTCGGCGGTTATGACGACCTCGTCGCCGCCGATCGCAGCGGCAAACTCAAGACCTTGCTGGAGAGCGCGACATGAGTGGGCAGGATGGGGGCGACCGGGTCGCCGAGTTCACCGCGTTCCGGCAGCGCATGAATGAACGCATCCTGGCCGAGGACAACCAGGTGGTGCGGCGTTTCTTCGCCCTGGACGGCCAGGCCTATCGGCCCGGCGCGCTGGACGTGAAGACCAAGGAGCTGCTTGGCCTGGTGGCTTCCCTGGTCCTGCGTTGCGACGACTGCATCAGCTACCACGTCGCGCAGTGCCGCGCGGCCGGCGTCGGGCGCGATGAATTTTTCGAGGCGTTCGGTGTCGGCCTGGTCGTCGGTGGATCGATCGTGATCCCACACCTGCGTCGTGCCGTGGACTTCCTCGACCGGCTCGAGGCCGCCGACGGGGCTGGCGCGTCAGCCTGCGAAGAACACCGCTGACACGAAACTGCCCGCCGTCGCGTCGGCGCGATGGCATGAGCTGGCTGCCGCATGCGGGTGCCTTGGGGGATAATGGGCGGTCACCCGGCGCGCTCTGGCCGTGCGGGTGCCTCCCTTTCCCCACAGGCCTTTCTTTCGAGGAGTTCCCATGAGCAAGACCATCGCCGTGATTCCGGGAGACGGCATCGGGCCGGAAATCATGGCCGCCACACTGGAGGTGCTCGATGCCCTCGACTGCGGGCTCGTCTATGCCACCGTCGAGGCCGGCATGGTGGCGCTGGAAAAGCATGGCGATTTGTTGCCCAAGGCCACGCTGGATGCCATCGCCCGGCATCAGGTCGCGCTCAAGGGGCCGCTGACCACGCCGATCGGCGGCGGGTTCACGTCGATCAACGTCACCCTGCGCCGGCATTTCGATCTCTACGCCAACGTGCGCCCGGCGATCAGCTTTCCGGGCACCAAGGCGCGCTATCAGAACATCGACATCATCACCGTGCGCGAGAACACCGAGGGCGCGTACCTGGCCGAGGGACAGACGATCTCCGAGGACGGCGAGGTGGCGCAGTCGATCATCCGCAACACGCGCAAGGGCAGTACGCGGATCGTGCGCTACGCCTTCGAGATGGCGGTGAAAAAGGGACGCAAGAAGGTCACCGCCGTGCACAAGGCCAACATCATGAAGACCAGCTCCGGGCTGTTCCTCAGCGTGGCCCGCGAGGTGGCGAAGGAATATCCACAGATCGAGTTCAACGAGATGATCGTGGACAACGCCTGCATGCAGCTGGTGATGCGGCCGGAGCAGTTCGACGTCATCGTCACCACCAACTTGTTCGGCGACATCCTTTCCGATCTCTGCGCCGGCCTGGTCGGCGGCCTGGGGCTGGCGCCCGGCGACAACATCGGCGAGCACGCGGCGATCTTCGAGGCGGTGCACGGCTCGGCGCCGGACATCGCCGGCAAGGGCATCGCCAATCCCTGTGCCTTGCTGCTCGCCGCCGCCGACATGCTCGATCACCTGGGCATGGTGGCCAAGGGCACGGCGATCCGGCAGGCGATTCGCGACACCCTGGCGCACGAGCACGATGCGGCCACGCCGGACCTGGGCGGCAAGGGCAGCACCCGCAGTTTTGCCGCGGCCATAGCCCGGCGCGTCCGTCAGGCCGCCTGAAAAACATTACCGCCGGCCGGGATCGCCCGGCCGGCGGTGATTCTTTGCTGAAAGCGAGAAAGGCGCGGGTCTGCGATCAGCGCAGCAGCGGCCAGGGCGCCAGAAACACCAGCCACAGGAACAGCACGATGCCGATGTATTTGATCGTGCGGAAGAGCCTGGGATGCTTCTTCTTGAACTTGCGCATCCGTTCGCGGTTGCGCTGGTTGAGCGCATACAGGCGATTGACGAAACCGACCTTTTCCTGCGGCGACTCGATGTTCGGCGAGGCGGTGATCCGGCCCATGAAGGCACCGACACGGCGATTGATCGCCTGCATCCAGCGCGTCCGCAAGGGACGCTCCACGTCGGCGAACAGGATCACCCGGGTCTGGTCGGTGTCATTCTCCACCCAGTGCACGTAGGTTTCGTCGAACACCACGTCCTTGCCATCGCCCCAGGCGTGCGGCTCGCCGTCGACCAGGATGCGGCACTTGTCCGAATTGGGCGTGATGAGCCCTAGGTGATAGCGCAAGGAACCTGCGAACGGATCGCGGTGCGCATTCAGTTTGGAATGCGGCGGCAGCACCGCGAACATCGCCGCCTTGATGTCGGGAATCGCATTCAGCAGCGCCACCGTCTTCGGACACAGCGCTTCGGCCGAAGGCAGCGGTTTGCCATACCACTTGAGGTAGAAACGCTTCCAGCCCTGCTTGAAGAAGCTGTCGAAGCTGGCGTCGTTGTGTTTTTCCGCCGCGCGGATGCGGCCCTGATCGAGCAGTCCCAGCGCCTCGTCGCGGATCACCTGCCAGTTCTGCTGCAAGAGATCCAGCTGCGGGAAGTCGCGGCGGTCCAGGATCGGCCGTGCCGGCACCGCGGAAAACGCATACATCAGCAGGTTGTAGGGGATGAAGACGGCCGAGTGGTCGACCAGCTGGCGGTCGAAACGCAGCCGCGCCCGCCCACGCAGGTGCACCAGCAGCACGCACAAGACGAACAGGACGAAAACGACCAGCAATACCAGACGCGGGGTGAGAACCATGGCGACCAGGAACGATGAGAAAAGGCCGTTAGGATTCTACTCCGCCGCCGATGGTGCCTCCTTCGCTGCGGCTCAATGCCCCAGCACGAGCACCGCGCCGCCGCCGGGTCGATAGCCGCGTGCCAAGGCGCGATGCACGTAGGCGATCGCGCGGCGCACGGCCGTGCGCATCGGCCGCCCCTTGGCCAGCTCGGCGGCGATGGCCGCAGCCAGCGTGCAACCGGTGCCGTGGGCCTCGAAGGCCAGTCGTGGATGCCGGATTTCGATCAGGCCACGCTCGTCGCAGTAGCGGTCGACGACGGTACGGCCGCGGGCGTGCCCGCCCTTGAGCAGCACGGCGCGCGGACCGAGCGTGCGCAGTTCGCGGCAGGCGCGTTCGGCCTCGGCGGCGGTGCGGATCGGCCGATCGAGCAGCACCTCGGCTTCCGGCAGGTTGGGCGTGAGAATGTCGGCCAGCGGAAGGAGGCGCGCGATCAGTACCGCGACCGCCTCGGCATCGAGCAGGCGCGCGCCGCTGGTGGCGATCATCACCGGGTCGACCACGAGCGCGGGTGGTTTGCGCCTCGCCAGTTCCCCGGCCACCGTGCGCACCACCGCCGCCCCGCCGAGCATGCCGGTCTTGACCGACCGGATGGGGAAATCCTTGAAGACCGCATCGATCTGACTGCGGATGTGCGCTTGCGGCAGCGCGTGCACGGCGGTGACCGCACGGGTGTTTTGCGAGGTCACCGCCGTGATCACCGAGAGCCCATGCACGCCGAGCGCATGGAAGGTCTTGAGGTCGGCCTGGATGCCGGCACCGCCGCCCGAATCGGAACCGGCGATGGTCAGTGCGCTGGGCGGCGGCGTACGGAGCATCGGCTTGGCCTGCCGGAGCGGATGAGGACGATGCGCGCTGGATGCCATCGCTGCGGCACGCGTGTCCTACAGCGCCTCGGAGGCGAAGTCCGCCAGCCGCGAGCGCTCGCCGCGGCGCAGGGTGATGTGCGCGGAATGCTCCCAGTCCTTGAAGCGGTCTATGGCATAGGTGAGGCCCGAGGTGGTCTCGGTGAGGTAGGGCGTGTCGATCTGCTCGACGTTGCCCAGACACACGATCTTGGTGCCGGGACCGGCCCGGGTGATCAGCGTCTTCATCTGCTTGGAGGTGAGGTTCTGCGCCTCGTCGATGATGAGATAGCGGCTCAGAAACGTGCGTCCGCGCATGAAGTTGAGCGAACGGATCTTGATCCGCGAGGCCAGCAGGTCATTGGTCGCCGCGCGGGCCCAGCTGCCGCCTTCCTCCGGATGGGCCAGCACCTCGAGGTTGTCGGTGAGCGCGCCCATCCACGGCGTCATCTTTTCTTCCTCGGTGCCGGGCAGGAAGCCGATGTCCTCGCCGACCGAAACCGTCGCGCGGGTCATGATGATCTCGCGGTAGCGCTGCATGTCCATCACCTGCGCCAGTCCGGCGGCGAGCGCGAGCAGGGTCTTGCCGGTGCCGGCTGTGCCGAGCAGGGTGACGAAATCGACGTCCGGGTCCATCAGCACGTTGAGCGCGAAATTCTGCTCGCGATTGCGCGCGGTGATGCCCCAGACGGCATGGTTGGCATGGCTGTGGTCGTCCAGCAGGACCAGCGTGGCGTGCGTCGCGTCCAGTGCGAGCACGCGCAGTTCCACGGCGTTTTCGCCCGGCAGGAACAGGCATTGGTTGGGGTGCCAGTCCTCGCCCGCGTGGCGCTCCAGGCGATAGAAGGTGCGGCCGCGCTCACTCCATGATTCGACTTCCGGGTGGCGGTCCCAGAAATCCTCCGGCAGCTCGGTCGAGCCGGTGTAGAGCAGGGCGAAGTCATCCAGCGCGCGGTCGTTCTCGTAGTCCTCGGCATGGATGCCGTAGATCTTCGCCTTGATGCGCAGGTTGATGTCCTTGGTGACCAGGATGACCGCGCATTCGGGATGCTCGTCGCGCAGCTCGATCACCGCCGCGAGGATCTGATTGTCCGCCTTGCCCTGGCCGTTTCCGGTGCGTTCCTGGAAGTACAACCGGCCGACATCGGCGCGGCGCTTCAGATTGAGGCCCTGCGGGCTCACCAGCGCCAGCCCCTGCTCGATGCCCTGGCCGTTGCCGCGCTCGATCAGTTCATTGAGGAAACGGCTCACCTGACGGCCGTTGCGGGAGACTTCCGAGCCACCCTTTTTCTTCTCGTCCAACTCCTCGAGCACGGTCATCGGGATGAAGATGTCGTGTTCCTCGAAGCGGAACAGCGCGGTGGGGTCGTGCAGCAGCACGTTGGTGTCGAGGGCATAGATGCGCTTGCTTGCGGTCATGCGCGGCGGTCTCGTGGGGAGGGCGGTGGTCGGTGTGCGCGGCGGCCTGCATTCATTGCGCCGGAATGGCCTCGAGGACGGCCTGCGCGTGCCCGGGCACCTTGACGTTGCGCCACTCGCGCACCAGATGGCCTTCCGGGTCGATGAGGAAGGTGCTGCGCACGACGCCGAGATGGCGCTTGCCGTACAGCACCTTCTCGTGCAGGACGTCGAAGGTGCGGCACCAGCGCTCGTCGGTGTCGGCGATCAGGGTGAAGGGCAGTGCTTGCTTGGCGGCGAAACGGGCGTGCGAGTGCACGCTGTCGCGCGATACGCCGATGATCTCGGCGCCGCGCCGGCGAAACTCGGGATAAAGATCGCGAAACGATTGCGCCTCGAGGGTGCATCCGCTGGTGGCATCCTTCGGATAGAAATAAACCACCAGCCAACGGCCCTTGAAATCCGACAGCCGCACCGTTTCACCGGCGGCATTCACGCCTTCGAGGTCTTCCACTTTCGTGCCGATTTCAGGCATCGCGATTCCCTAATGTGGCCAAGTGAGCGACGGGTGGGCATCCCTATGGGACGCCCACAAAGGCATGGTGCGATTGGATCGTGCGGGTTGGCAAGTCGCCCGCCGTCGCGCCGGTCAGAACTTGATCGGATCCAGCACGGCATCGAGATTGAGGCCGTCGCACAGCTCGAAGAAATCGTCGCGCAGGGCCGCCAGGTGCAGCTCGGCCGGAATACCGATGCTGATCTGCGCCTGGAACATGTCCGCGCCGGTCTGCATGGCCTGGTAGCGCATCGAGTTCATCTGCTCGATGCGGATGCCGTGATGGTTGAAGAACTCGATGAGCCGAACCAGGATGCCAGGGCGGTCCGCGGCAACCACCTCGACGAGATAGGGCAGCAGCGGGGCGCCCGGCTCGCGTGGCTGGGTCCGGTAGTACGTCAGATGCAATTCCTGGTCCCGGGCCAGCTTGCCCAGGGCGCTTTCCAGCTTGGCCACCGCGTCCCACGAGCCGACGGCCAGCAGCATGATCGAGGCGTCGCCGCCGATGGTGGCCACGCGTGCGTCGGCCAGGTGACAGCCGGTCTCCACGATGCGTCTGGCCAGTCCCTGCAACGCCGAGCGCGCTGCCGGTGTGAGCGCGTGCACCAACAACTGATGGTCGTTGCCGCTGCGCGTCTGGAGTCGATTCAAGAAAGTTCTGCCTGGCAATGCTCGAAAGATCCGCGCCGCGGGACTGCGGCGGGCTGCGCGAGCTTACTTGCCCGCCGCGCGAGGCCGCAAGTAACATGCTGGGCTCGAATTCGCTCGGGAAACCCGCTTGGACATTCGCGGCAGTATCTGCGCACTGGCGACGCCTTTCGCAGCCGATGGTGCACTCGATCTGGATGCCTTCGGACGGCTGATCGACTATCAGCTCGCCCATGGCACCCAGGCCCTGGTCGTCGCCGGGTCCACCGGTGAGGCGCACATGCTCGAGCCGGACGAGTTCGACCGTCTGCTTGGTTTCGCGCTCGAACGGGCGGCCGGGCGTGTCCCGGTCATCGCCGGCACCGGCGAGGCCGGCACCGCCGGCACCGTCGCGCAGACCCGGCGTGCCGCCGCCCTCGGTGCCGATGCGGCGCTGGTGGTGACTCCCTATTACGTGCGGCCCACGCAGGAGGGGCTGCGCCGCCATTTTCTGGAAGTGGCCGAGCGCGGCGGTCTGCCGATCATTCTCTACAACGTGCCGACGCGGACGGCGTGCGATCTGCAGCCGGCCACCGTCGCCGCATTGCGCGAGCATCCGCGGATCATCGGCATCAAGGAGGCCGTGCCGGACGCCTCCCGCGTCCGCGCCATCGCCGCCCTGGTCCGCGAGGACTTCAGCTATCTTTCCGGCGACGACGGCAGTGCCGGCGAGGCCATGCTGGCTGGCGCCGCCGGTACCATCTCGGTGGTCGCCAACCTGGTGCCGGCGGCATTCCGTGCGCTCTGCGACGCTGCACTGGCCGGAGATCAACCCCAGGTCGCGCGGCATTACGAGCGGCTCGGGCCGCTGCTGGAGGCCATCGCCGTCGCACCCAACCCGATCCCGGTCAAGGCCGGTCTTGCCCTCCTTGGGCTGGGTACCGGGGCGCTTCGCTTGCCCTTGGTGGCCTTGCAGGATCCATCCGCGCACGCCCGCCTGCGCGAGGCCATGGGCAGGCTCGCTACGCTGGCGCAGGTCGCCTGACGGCCTTCCTTATCCAACCTTTGCCCAATCCCGGGATCTCGATCTGATGAAGAAAAACGCGTACGTCCTCCTCGCGACCAGCGTGCTCATGGGCTTCGCGCTCACGGGCTGCGGTATGTTCCGTTCGCAGAAAAGCTGGGAGACCGCCAAGCAGGAAGCGCCGCTCGAAATCCCGCCCGATCTGGACACGCCTTCGGCCAGCGATGCGCTGGTCATTCCACCGCCGGGCGCCAATCAGCCCACCGCCAACGGCGCGACTTCGCGCTTCGGCAAGAATGGCGGCATCATCACCGACGGTTTCGTGCTGAAAGACAGCGTGGACGATGCGTATCGGCGGGTCGGCGAGGCCTTGCAGAGCGGTTCGTTCGGGCGTCTGCTCGCGCACGACGACGCGGCGCACACCTTCAGTGTCGAGGTGGTGGCCAGCGAGGCACCGACGCGCAAGCCGGGCCTCTTCGGTCGCCTGCTCGGTCGCGGCAAGTCCGATAACGATACGCAGGCTCCCGGCGCTGCCGCCCATCAGGTGCAGGTGACCGTCACCGGCAGCGGTACGGACGCCAGCCAGGTCCGCGCGCAGGGCAACGCCGCCGCGGTGGCCAAGCTGGTGGATGGCCTGCGTGATCGCCTCGGGGTCGCCGAAGCCAAGTGAAAAGTTATCGATTGCGCCGGCAGGGCAGGGCCGGCGCATCCGGAGCGATCAGCGTTCCAGCAGCTTGAGCTTGCCGGGTTTGCCTTCCCATGCCTTGGCGTCCGGCAGCGGGTCCTTGCGCTCGGTAATGACAGGCCAGGACTTGGCCAACTCGGCATTGAGCGCGATAAAGACCTCCTGCCCGGCCGGCACGTCGTCTTCCGGATAGATCGCGTTGATCGGACACTCCGGTTCGCACAGCGTGCAGTCGATGCACTCGTCCGGATTGATCACCAGGAAGTTCGGGCCTTCATGAAAGGCGTCGACGGGGCAAACCTCCACGCAATCGGTGTATTTGCACTTGATGCAGTTTTCGGTGACGACGAAGGTCATGGGCGGGTTGTCGGCTGGCGCTCTAAAGCCGACTAGTATGCGCGCGGCGACAGCACCTTGAGAAGGGCGCTTGGGCCATGGCGGGGACGGCATGGCGTCGCAGTGCGGCGATTGCTCAGGTCACCTGAACGATGGCTCACCGAGTGGCCGGCGCGGGGCTTCCGGATATTCATTCCTTAACGGTTTTGCTACACTTCCCGGCGTTCAGGCAGGAACTTGACGACGACGGATCGGCAGGGTCCGCACAGGATCCGATGCGCATGGGCTCTCGACGCGCATAAATACGAATAACTGAAGGAGACACCGAGATGAAGCGAAAGGGTATGTATATCTTGATGGCCATGGCCCTGGGTGGTGCCGGGGTGGTGCAGGCGCAGGATGCGGCGCCGGCGTCGGCGGGCAGCAGTGCGGGCGTGGCGATGGATGCGGCCAGCTATGACGATCGTTGGTACATTGCGCCGACGGTGGGTGGTTACTACAACGACACGGACCGCAACACGAGCAGTCGTCAGGTGTATTACGGGTTGGCGGTGGGTCGGTATATATCGCCGCATGCCTCGATCGACATTTTTGCCGACCGCACCAAGCGTGATCGTGACCGCCGTGCGGGTGGTGGCAACTGGTCGAACAACAGTGTGGGTGTGGCGGCGCGTTTTTACGCGGGCGACTGGAACGCGTGGCGTCCGTATCTGTTGGCTGGCGTGATGGGCAGTTATCACAACAACCGGAATGACGATGGTTGGTCGCCGGCGGCGGAGTTGGGTGCGGGCTTGTCCAAGACGATCACGGACAGTTCGGATTTCCGTGTCGAGGCGGGTTATCGTTATGACTGGGATGACAAGTCGCAGCGCAAGGAAGACGGTTATGGCGACTGGTTCCTGGGTTTCAGCATCGTGTCGCGATTTGGCGAGCCGCCGGCCAAGCCGGTACCGGCTGCCGCGCCTGCGCCGGTGAATGATTGTTCGACCAAGGACAGTGATGGCGATGGCGTGAACGATTGCGACGACAAGTGCCCGGGTACACCGGCGGGCACGATGGTGGGTCCGGACGGTTGTGCGCAGAAGGTAGTGATCGATCTTCGGGGCGTGAACTTCAAGTTCGACTATCCGAAGAAGGGTCACGTGAAGGCGGCGGAGATTGCCAAGGCCTTGGCCGAGCCGACCAGCGAGTCGTTGGCGATCCTGGATCAGGCGGTGGACACGCTCAAGCGTTATCCGGACGTCAAGGTGACGGTGGCCGGTTACACCGATTCGGTGGGTACGGACGAGTACAACCAGGCCTTGTCGGAGCGTCGTGCGCAGATCGTGTATGACTATCTGACCAGTCACGGGATCGATCCGAGTCGTCTGCAGGGTCCGATTGGGCATGGCGAGAACGATCCGATCGACACCAACGACACGCCCGAGGGTCGTGCGCGCAACCGTCGCACGGAGCTTCAGGTGCAGCAGTAAGCCCGGGAGGGGTGCCGTGCCGGGTGGTCTTTGGCCCGGCATCCGCAACGGGTCACTTCGAATGCCCGCATCGGATCGATGCGGGCATTCGTGTTTACAGCCACGGGAAGAGAATGCGTTTCTTGCTTTAATTTTACATAATAAACATTTTCTCAACCGAAACCTTCACGGCGTGAGCCGACGGGGCAGGGTTGATGCCGATGGCTAGCGCCATTGCCGCAGCCATTTGAGCAAGTCGAAGCCAGACCTTTCGAGCTTCCGGGCTGCGTGCACGTTCCGCCTCGATCAGCGGCAACCACTTCGCCAGAGGTTCGCCGGTGACTTCGCACATCCGGGCAACGCTTTCGGCATCTGGATGCGATTTGCCGTGCCGCCATCCGCTGATTGTTGCTCGCGTGATGTTTAGGGATTCTGCTGCTGCGTTGTCGGCGCCTATGTTCAGAGCTTTTTTGTAGCGGTCTAGCAGTACGAGCGAAGCGTTCATGTAAGAAACCTCTTGACACTGATGTCAGAGGGTACTATACATCGCCCCGTGTCAGACCATCTCTGACAGCAGGGGCCAGCTTGATGCACGCGCTATCCGCTTTGCCTTTCCTCGTAAGCGCCGCTTGGGCGCTTCGCGTCTTCTTCTCGCTACGTCGTCTCGTCGCCCGTCAGCGCGCGACGCTTGAAGGAGTGCGTGCATGAAGCGCGGCCTTCCAGGGGTCCCGGCGGCTAACAGGGGACCTACCAACCTTAACAGCCGGCTTCCGATGATCGCGGACTTTCTGCGTTTCACGGTGGCTGAGCGGCATGTGTTGGGCGATGCCTACGATGCCGACGCCCAGGCGCGCCGGGTCTACGAGTTCTTGCAGGAGTTCTTCCCTGGTAGCGGTATCGTCATGGAAGCGGAGCGGCGCGGTGGTCGGCGCGGCTATACCTATCACTTCGAGTTGCTCACGCCGGACGGTCAGCCGTGCGGCGACGTCTCTTTCGGCGGCGACCGTCAGCGGGGCACCGCGTCCATTGAGTTGACCGGCGCAGGATGCGCCCGCGTTACGGCGGCGCGACCCTTCGCGGAAGCGTGGGGTCACGTCCGCCGCCTGTTGGACGCGGTGGGCGCTAGGATCACCGAGTACCATGCCGCGCACGACGACTATGCCGGCACGCGCAATCTGGCGACCGCCCTTGAGATGTACGAGGCCGGCCAGTTCGACGGTGCTTTCAAGCGGCCCGCCATCCAGCGCCTGGGCTGGAACGATGGCAGCGGCTTCACCCTGTACATAGGCAAGAAGACGGCCACCCGTCAGCTCGTCGTGTACGAGAAGGGCAGGGAGCAGGGCTTGCGTGACGGTGACGAGGGTGTGAACTGGGTTCGGTGGGAGGCCCGGTTCTACGCCCGCAATCGGCCGATCCCGACTGCTGTTCTCGAGGCGCCATGGGAATTCGTCGTCAGCGAGTACCCGGCCTTGAGCTGGATCAGCGCCGTCATGTCGTCCTTTCGTACGGCCGTCGAGCGTTCCAAGGCCAACATTTTTCGCGCCCTTCGTCATTGCCGCCGCCAGTACGGCGGCCTTCTGAACCTTGTCGCTGAATTGAGTTTGGACGATCACGCCCTCGGTGCGTTTGTCCGTCGTCGCATCGCGCGGTCATGTCGGCCGCGCTGGTTGCAAGAAAACCCGCTTGGTCGGGAATCCATAGGCGTTGCATTCGCCGCATTTGTCACCGCCGAACCATCTGTCTAGATCACGGAGAAACAGTCATGTCTACGCATCCTAACTACACCATTTTGCGCGCCTATAACGAGGTTCGCATTACTCCAGATCGTAACGATCCGTCGCGCCGTCATGGATTCCAGACCTGCGGCATTGTGAAAGGCGAGGGCAGGGTTGAAGAGTTCGAGCAGTATTTTGATCCTTCCAAAAATTCGCACTTCCTGCCGCCTGGCGATTATCAGGTCAGGGCGACCGGCTTATATCTCGACCGCAATGGCCGGCTTCAGATCGGCCGCGAGTTCGTGCCCATTAAGGCGGACTCCAAGGCTGCCTGATGCGATAGGGATGCGAAGGGCGAAGTCCCAGCCGGTTTCCGGCTGGGATGAGGCGAAAGCCGAACCCGTAGCAGCCCGGCCCCGAAGGGGATCGCCAAACCGTTCTCCGAAAAACCTTTTCTGATGAGTGAGCCCCTGCCCATGAACGAATCTCTGTTGCAGATGGCTTGCGATGCCGCAGACCTGGACACCACGACCGGGATTTGCACGCATCCGGTCTGGATTCATCAGCAGGGGCTTTTGCCTGAACTAGACGCCTCGTCCGGCGTCGCCGTATCTGTCGCGATTTTGGCCTGCTGGGCGACGGCATACGTTTATCGCGTACTCCGGCGGGCTGGAGACTGAAGCATGAACACGATGAAGTTGAAGGTTGGTGCTGGCCTCGTGGCCGGTTCGCTCTCCCCGCTTTTTGCGTTTGCTGCGGTGGATACCACCGATATCGTTTCCACCATTGGCGAAGCTGCGACGGCTGGTGCTGCGATTGGCGTTGCCGTCTTGTCGATGCATTACGGCATCAAGCTGTACAAGTGGATCAAGGGGGCCGGTTAAGACCGGAGGATTAGGGGACAAACGTACGTTTGTCCCCTAATTCGCAGGTATTAACCTATCGTCATGGCCGGATATTTCGTACTTATCGCAATGCTGGGGGCTGGATGGATACTATTCGGGCCATCGCGGGACGATTGATTATTTACGCCATTTTGTTTTTTCCCTTACTTTCTAAAGCTGACGATTATTCTTGGTGTCCATCCATGCAGAACGCATACGAGTATTGTCAAGCGAATTTTCTTCATGAAAATTATGTTACATGTAAACCTTATGTCGCTTTGGGCAGAACTCTTATCGTGGCCTTTGATGCTGCTGGCAATGGTGGGCAGGGAGTTCCCTATGAGCCTTGTTCGGTTGCGGATAGATGCAATTCCAAGTCTCCATTTTTTTCTATTTTTAACGGCAATCAAAACGACGGTATTTGTGATGATGGTTGCGGTTTCGCCGTTGATATGTCGGCCGGTATAACCATCACGCGCAATGCTTCCGGTGCTAGCGCTGTGGCTGCGACGTGGAAGCCTACCGGTGCCACGTGTGACGGTTCGGGAGGTGGTGCGACGAATGACCCGCCGCCGAATACGCCGCAAAGCTATCTTCCGAAACCTGCCGTTATCAGCAAGCCTTGCGGTGGCGGCAGTTGCTATGATCCTGGAACCGATCAGTATTGCGCCACGTCTGGCGGCCAGCAGTTTTGCGTGCCCGGTTCCAAGGCTCGCACCTCTGGCGGCTGTGCGTCGAGTGGTGACGCCACCTTGTGCGTGGGTTCGCCGCCGCCTGCACCGCCCAATCCGCCCATTGTCGATCCTGCAACGCAGGTACGCCAGCAAGACAAGTACACGCAACAAACGAATGGTGGGCCTGTTCAGCAAGTGACAGCCAATGTATTTACTGCTTCGCCCAGCACGCAAACGAGCAGCGGGCAGGGACCTACTGACAGCGGTCCGGCTCCTGCCAGTACGGCGCCGGCGAAACCTGGCAGTTATGGCGACGGTGGCGATTGCAACAGTCCGCCGGTGTGCAGCGGTGATGCGGTGCTGTGCGGTATCGCGCGTGAGACTTGGCGCAATCGGTGTTCGGCCAAGACGAGTGCGGATCAGGCGCGCAAGGATTTGGTCGGTGACGGCACGCCGCCCGGCGACGCGCCGGCGCCTGGGCGTAGCCCGAGCGCCGATGGTGTGTGGAGCGACACGGCGAGCACGGGCGACTCGATCGCCGACGCCGCCAATCGGGGCGAGTACGACCAAAGCGGGCTGGGGTTTGCGTCCACCTGTCCGCTGCATGACATGAGTGTGTCCCTGCCGGGCGGCCGCTCGTTCGTGATTCCGTTCGGCAAGGGCTGCGAACTGGGCGGCTGGTTGCGCGCCATCGTGATTGCCTTCGCCTTCTTCGCCGCCGCCCGTATCACTGCCGGAGGGTCTGCCTGATGCCTTTGGTCATGGCGTGGATTGGTCGAGTCCTGTTGAGCGTAGCCGGTGAGTTTGTGGTGCGCGCAATCATCGGGGCAGGGGTGGGCATTGCGACATATCACTTTGTCGTTGCGCCTGTGCGTCAGCAGATCGCCATGCGTTTGAGCGTGGCCGGCGATCTCGCGCAGTATGTCGGTTTTCTCGGCATCGACACGGCTATTACCATCATCCTGAGTGCCTGGGTCGGTCGCACGGCCGTCAACAGTGCCAAGGCATTTTTCGTGAAGAAGGCCAGCTGATGCCCGTCAAACTGTATACGGGCCTTCCTGGCGCCGGTAAGACCTTGGGCCTGGTGCATGAGATGCTCAAGCTTCGCCAGGAAGAGCCGGGCCGGCCGGTGTTCGTGTACGGCGTCAACGGTCTTAAGGATGGCATCGCCTCGCCGCTCACGGATGACGAAGTGCGCCGGTGGGACGAGCTGCCGCCTGGTTCAATCGTCTGCATCGATGAGTGCCAAGAGCTGATGCCCGTTGAGCGCGGCAACACGCCCGAGTGGATCCGCAAACTCTCGAAGGTGCGCCATCACGGCATCGATTTCATTCTCACGACGCAGCATCCGGCGTTGATGAGCGCGTATGTCCGTCGCCTGGTGGATATGCACGTGCATCTCGTCCGCAAGTTCAACACTCACGTGGTAGACCGCTACCAGTGGGGCCGCTGCATGGATGATCCCGAAAAGCGGTTTGCGCAAAAGAGCGCGATTTCGAGCCTCTGGACGCATCCCAAGGAGGTGTTCGAGCTTTACAAGTCCGCCAGTCTGCACACGATGAAGCGCCGGATACCGGCGAAGGTCTATTACTTCATCGCCCTGTTGGTGATCGGTGTTGCTGCGGTGATCTCGGTCCCGTTCCTGATTCGGCGTGCTCAACAGCACAATGTTGAGACGATCACGGCGGGCACGACGCCGGCGACGAAAGAGCAGGGCGGCGCATCTTCGTCTAGCGATCCCGATCAAGGTTTGCGACGGTCTGATTTCGAGGCGTGGATGCGGCCGCGTGTGCCGGGTTTGCCGTGGTCTGCGCCGGCCTATGACAACCTGCAAGTGCGCAGTGTGCCAAGGCTGTTTTGCATTGCCGTCGATGATGGTCGTTGCACGTGTCACACCGAGCAGGGCACGCGGTATGAGATGCCGGCCGATCGGTGTCGGTCCATCGCCGCGAACGGCATTTACAATCCTTTCGTGGGTGACGAGCAGCTGCAGACGGCCGAGCAGCGACAAGAGGCGGCGGTGCAGCCGCGCCAGCTGTCGCCGGCAGGGCCGGCGATTGCTGGTGGGGCTGTGACCGCCGACGATGCAGCGGACGCAGGCTGGCCGCGTGCGACGGCGGCGGCGTATGTGCCGCCAGAGTTCCACGCTTGGAATCCGGATGCGCTGGGCGAGCGTGGCGCGTTCAAGCGGTAGTGCGTCATCTCGCATCGCCTGCTGCGCGGCTGGTTTCGTGCTGATCCCAACGTGTGAGCTTGCACGTTCTTGGGCCGCAGGCCCGAGCGACTGGAAGGAGCGTCCCTAGGCCGGCCGTATCGTCTGTCATGTCGCATGCCTTCCCCGGCCGCATCCCTTGCCGCCCGTTCCTTCGGTAGTTACCTTCTCTCGCCGAACCGCTTTTTGCTAATTCAGCGCCCGGCGTTCGGGCCGAAACTGCCTGGCAGTTTCGGCAAAACCTGTGGACGGTGGATGGTCTTTAGCCGGGCCTGCTTTGCGCTCGAGCGTGGACCCGTAGGGGCCGCGTGCCGTACGCTTTTTCGGGGAGCTACAGGGGTCAGACGATGGACGGTTCAGCGAAGATCGCTTTGGGCATCATCGGCGCGGCGGTTGTGCTGGTGGTGGGCTATGTGCTTTATCACGAGTTCGACAGGGCTCGGGACATTCGCCAGGCGCAGGAGGTGATGCAGGGCATCACCGACTACGCCCAGCAGGAGCTTGAACAGGAGCAGCGCCAGGCGCAGCAAAGCGCAGCCTTACGGGCTGCGCAGCAGGCGGCCGAGCGAGCCCGCTACCAGCTCGCCGATGACATGCAGTGCGTCGGCGGGTATGTCGTCCGCGTCAACGGCACCACGTATACGCAGATCGGTTCGATCGCTGCTCCTGTCCGTTGCGTTGGGCGCGTAGCCGATCGGCCTCTGCGTTGAGTAGCGGCTTTGGATTTTGAGCCAGGTCAGGAATTGTCCGAGTACCTCGTGCTTCATCGTGATGTTGCCGTAAGCGCGAGGCGGATGCAGGCGAGGACCGCGCAGGCGCCAGCCTTGCCAGGGTCCGACCAGGTCGATTCGGTTTCTTCTCACGTCATAGCTGAGTTGCGCGAGCTCGTGCAGCGTCACGCGATAGCCGGCGTCGGTCGTGAATTCTTGGCGCTGGTCGTCGTAGTGCCACGGCAAGCGGTTGCGTGGGCGTCCCATGATGGCGGCTCCTTGCGGTTGGGGATTTACGGCAAGCACGATTCGGGCCAGCATCAGGCAGACCCTCCGGCAGTGATACGGGCGGCGGCGAAGAAGGCGAAGGCAATCACGATGGCGCGCAACCAGCCGCCCAGTTCGCAGCCCTTGCCGAACGGAATCACGAACGAGCGGCCGCCCGGCAGGGACACACTCATGTCATGCAGCGGACAGGTGGACGCAAACCCCAGCCCGCTTTGGTCGTACTCGCCCCGATTGGCGGCGTCGGCGTTCGAGTCGCCTATTTGACATAATAAACATTATGCGAAGTCACGCAGGCCCAGGCGCCGGCAATGGTTCCTGTCGCCCGAAGGCTTCCGGGAGCTTCGCCACGGCTGCTTCATGAGCCGGGAGGCTTGCGCCCAGTTCCTGGGCGTGAGCCTGCGCACCGTCCGCTACTGGGAAGCCGGTCGATGCCGCGTGCCGTGGTCGGCGGTGCGGCTCCTGCGGCTGCACCGGCTGGGCGATCTGGGCGCGCTGCACGACGCCTGGGCGGGCTGGACGCTGCACGCGCGGACCGGCGAGCTCGTCAGCCCGAACGGCTACCGCTTCGAGCCCGGCAAGCTGGCCCTGTGGCCGCTCCTGTGCGAGCAGGCGCGGTTCTGGCGGCAGGACTTCGCCCGCCGTACGGCCGGGGGTGTGGGGGCGAAGCCCCCGCGAGGCGAAGCCGTCACGCTCTTGATCTCGACCTCGCAGGTGGCCGTGACCTTGGTGGGCCCGCGCCCTGCCCCGGAGCTGGCGGCGTCAATGCTGACTTGTCGCTTTTCAAAAAGGGAGCGGCTCGGAGCGACTTGGGCGGTCGGCCTATCACGCTTTTTGCGCTGATGTGCCGGCGGTTCGAATGCCCTGACTACCGCACCCCACTTCGCATGGATAGGTGGAGGGAAAGTGCACGGCGAGGTATCGGCGCCACGCTGCGCGAACAGCTCAGTCTGCAAGCATGGCCGCGCCGCGGCCATCATTGCAATCACCGCGGCTTAGGCGGCCTGCCGACTGCGGCATCTTGCCGATTGGCATGCCCCCGAAGGGCGGGCGTGCCGATGGAGGCTCTCAGCCCTTCGTACGGCGATCGGGATGTGTCTGGACGAAGACGAGTGGCCAGTTTAAGGGTCTCATTGGCGCGACGTGGATTTTCCACATCGCGCTCCAGTGATCCACGAAAAACCTCTGTTTTCTGCCGAGGCTCGGCTTACTTTTCGCCGACGACGGTTACCTTGACCGTGGTCTGTACGTCCGCATGCAGGGCGATGATGACCTCGTATTCGCCGGTGCTGCGAATCGGGCCCTCGCCCTGGATCACTTCACCCTTGTGGACTTCGTGACCGGCGGCTTGCAGCGCATCGGCGATGTCGCGCGGACCGACCGAACCGTAGAGCTTGCCTTCGGGGCTGACGTGGGCGGCGATGGTCACTTCCACGCCTTCCAGCCGTGCCTTGCGGGCCTGTGCATCGGCCAGCTGGGCGTTGGCCTTGGATTCGTACTCGGCACGGCGTTTCTCGAAGGCTTCGAGGTTCTGCGGCGTGGCCGGCACGGCCTTGCCCTGCGGCAGCAGGTAGTTGCGGCCGTAACCCGGCTTGACCTTGACCTTGTCGCCCAGGTTGCCGAGGTTGCGGACTTTCTCGAGAAGAATCAGTTCCATGGTGGTTCCTTTTCGTTAGCGTCGGCGAGGCCGGCGCAGCCTTGGGACGGCTGTCCGAAGGAGGGGCAGAGGAATGGGATCGGGATACGGGGAAAGTCAAGGCGTCGCGAGGTCGCCCCTTTTTTGTTTCCGATTCCCGATGCGCCATCCCTCGATGAGCTTCAAACGTCGTGGTTGTCGGTGTAAGGCAGCAACGCCAGGAAACGTGCCCGCTTGATCGCGGTGGCCAGCTGGCGCTGGTAGCGCGCCTTGGTGCCGGTGATGCGGCTGGGTACGATCTTGCCGTTCTCGGTGATGTACTGGCGCAGCGTGTTGAGATCCTTGTAGTCGATCTCCTTGACGTTCTCGGCAGTAAAGCGGCAGAACTTGCGGCGGCGGAAGAACTTGGACATGGGAAGGCTCCGGGTCACTCGTCGTTGTCGTTGCCGCCATCGCGGTCGGCATCATCGTCGCGGCGACGCGGGGATTTGGCGTCGTCCTTTTCCTTCGCCTTCAGGATGAAGGAAGGTTCGGTATCGGCGGCATCGCGCTTGATGATGAGATGGCGCAACACGGCATCGTTGAAACGGAAGCCCGCCTCCAGCTCGTTCAGCACGTTCTGGCTGACCTCGATGTTGAGCAGGACGTAATGGGCCTTGGCCAGGTTCTCGATCGAGTAGGCCAGCTGGCGTCGCCCCCAGTCTTCCAGACGATGCACTTTGCCGGCGTCGCTTTCGATCAGCGTCCGGTAACGCTCGAGCATCGCCGGTACCTGTTCGCTCTGGTCGGGATGGACCAGGAACACGATTTCGTAATGACGCAGGGTCATTGGATGGATGTCCTCTTGTGGATGCGGCCCCAAAGGGCCTCGCAGCCTCCCGCTGGATGCGGTGAGGCAAGGGCCTGTGCGCAGACTCAAAAAAACTGGCACAGAAGCGGAATTGTAGGCTGTCGGGTGCGCTGCGGGCAAGTCGCGATCAGCCGGCGACCTGGCGGGTGAAAAGGCCCGCCCCATGGGCCGGCATCGCCGGTATCAGTGCGCCTCGGCTACGGTGAAGCTTTCGCCGCAGCCGCACTGGCCGGTGGCGTTGGGATTGTGGAAGACGAAGCTCGCGTTCAGCCCCTCGCGCCGGAAGTCGATCACCGTGCCGTCCACCAGCGGCAGGCTCCTGGCATCCACCACCAACGGCACGCCATCGACCTCGATGACGCGATCCTCCGCCTCGACCGTGCCGGCCAGGTCCACCACGTAACCGAAGCCGGAACAGCCCGTGCGGCGTACGCCGAAGCGCACGCCGGCGGCCTGCGGCGACTGGGCGAGAAAGGCCTGCATGCGTTGGCGGGCGGCGGGAGTCAGTGCGAGCGTCATGGCGATACGGGTATTGGACTGGCAGGTCGCGGTGCCAGGGACCGCTCCATTATCATGGCAGTTTGCCTGTGCCCACGGGCACCGACAGTCTCCACTGGTCACGGTCGCCCAGACATGCGGCGGCTTTCGAGGAGTTTCAAGTCATGGCGGTCGATGCGACCTTGTGCAGTGTCAAACAGGCCCTTTCCGGGGCGATTCAGGCCGGCACGAAGGTGACCGTGCGCGGCTGGGTGCGCACACGGCGCGACTCGAAGGCAGGCGTTTCCTTTGTCAATGTGAACGATGGTTCCTGCTTCGATTCCATCCAGGCAGTGGTGCCGGCGACGCTGCCCAACTTCGAGAGTGAGGTGAAACACCTGACCGCCGGGGCGAGCGTGATCGTCACCGGCACGCTCGCACCCTCCCCCGGCAAGGGGCAGGCCTTCGAGATCCAGGCCGAGCACGTGCAGGTCGCCGGCTTCGTCGACGACCCGGAAACCTATCCGATCCAGCCCAAGCAGCATTCGCTCGAGTTCCTGCGCGAGGTAGCGCACCTGCGCCCGCGCACCAACCTGTTCGGCGCGGTGACCCGCGTGCGCCACACGATGATGACCGCGATCCACCGCCATCTCACGGACCAGGGTTTCTTCTGGGTCAACACGCCGATCATCACCACCTCCGATGCCGAGGGGGCCGGCGACATGTTCCGCGTCTCCACGCTGGACCTGGCCAACCTGCCCCGCACGCCGGACGGCAAGGTGGACTTCCGCAAGGACTTCTTCGGCCGCGAGGCGTTTCTCACCGTGTCCGGGCAGCTCAACGTGGAGGCCTATTGCCTGGCGATGAGCAAGGTCTACACCTTCGGCCCGACCTTCCGTGCGGAGAAATCCAACACGCCGCGCCATCTGGCCGAGTTCTGGATGGTGGAGCCGGAGATCGCCTTCGCCGACCTTGCCGCCGATGCCGATTGCGCGGAGGCCTTCCTCAAGGCGATCTTCACGGCGGTGCTGACCGAGCGCGCCGGCGACATGGCCTTTTTCGCCGACCGCGTGCTGCCCGAGGCGATCAGCCGGCTGGAAAGCTTCATCGCCCACCCGTTCGAGCGTCTCGACTACGGCGAGGCCATCGCCATCCTGCAGAAATCCGGGCAGAAGTTCGAGTTTCCGGTTGCCTGGGGTGCGGACCTGCAGACCGAGCACGAGCGCTACCTGGCCGAGAAACACGTCGGCCGGCCGGTGGTGGTGATGAACTACCCGGAGGCGATCAAGGCCTTCTACATGCGCCTCAACGACGACGAAAAAACCGTCGCCGCCATGGACGTGCTGGCCCCTGGCATCGGCGAGATCATCGGCGGCAGCCAGCGCGAGGAGCGGCTGGATTATCTCGACCGGCGCATGGCGAAATTCGGTCTGGACCCGAGCCGTTACGGCTGGTATCGCGACCTGCGCCGCTACGGCACCGTGCCGCATGCGGGCTTCGGGCTTGGCTTCGAGCGTCTGCTGGTCTACGTTTGCGGTCTGTCCAACATCCGTGATGCGATCCCCTTCCCCCGGGTCGCCGGCAGCGCCGACTTTTGAGCCTTTCGATCTCCATGCGCCCGCGTCCTCCAGCCATCGCCATGCTCGCGCTGACGCTGCTGCTCGGCGCCTGCCAGAGTGCCAAGGTGCTGGTGCCGCCCAACCTGCGGCCGACCGAGGATCCGGCCAAAACCCTGGAGCAGGCGCGGCAGAACCTTCAACAGGCCACGCCGTGCTGCACCAGCTTCGCGGACTTCTCTTACGCCAACCTGCTGCCCTGGCGACCGAAAGCCTTCACGCTCGGCCAGGGCGGTCCGGTGGTCAACCTCAACGGCACGCACAGTTATTTCCTGGCTTTCCGGCTGCCGACCGACGTCAAGCTGCCTTATGAGATCGCGCTGAAAGCGGAGCTCAACGGCCGTTGGCTGCATGCCAGCTATCTTTTCGCGCCGACGGTGGTGGTGCTCGACGAGGCCTTCCAGCCGCTCGACCACCGCGACGTGACACTGTGCGAATACATGGGCTGGAGCGACAAGAGCAGCGGCGCCTTCGGCCGTTACCGGATCGACAACCCCAAGGCGCGCTATCTGGTGATCTACAGCTCGGCGGCCCAGCAAGGCGGCTCGACCTATTGGGAGCAGTCCCCGGCGGTGTTTTCGGTCGACTCGCCGGTGGTGGCGCCGACGCAGAGCAGCTTCCGCATCCCGCACGGGCCGGACGGCACGCTCTGGGTGGGTCTGATGAATCACAGCTTCCGCAAGGCGGTCGACAACGCGATCTGCGACAAGGCAACCCAGGGGGACGGCATCCTCAATACCCTGCGCACTGCCCTGCCGCTGCCCTGGAGCGGCAGTTGATCGCCGCCCTGCTCTATCTCGCCCTGCTCGCCGCAGTGGTGGTGTGCTTCGTGCTGTACTACTTTGCCCAGTACCGCATGGCATGCCGTCTGCGCGACCAGCACCCGCGCCAGTGGCAGATCATTGCCGGCAGCAATCTGTTCAGCACCTGGCTGCGGCTGCAACGCGCTTTGCGCGGCACGCGCCCGCCCCTGCCGCAGCTGCTCGAGGATGCCGAGCTGGGGCGCTGGTATCGCATCTGGCGTGCCTCGCTGTGGCTGGCGTGGATCGGTCTGCTCGCCGCCCTGGCGGTGCAATGGCTGGCCACGCATCGCTGACGCTTTTCCATGGGGTGACATCATGCAACTGGATCTCTCCGCTCGACACGCGCTGGTCTGCGGCGCCTCGCAGGGCATTGGCCGTGCCGCCGCGATCGAGCTCGCCCGGCTGGGCGCCGACGTCACCGTGCTCGCCCGCTCGGCCGAGGCCCTGCAGGCGGTGGTCGACGCGCTGCCGCGCGTGCGCGAGGGTCAGCACCACGCCTGGCGCGTGGTCGACATGCTGGACACCCTGGCGCTGCAGACCGTGGCCGCCGACCTCGTCGCCGCCGCGCCGGCGCAGGTCCTGATCAACAACAGCGGCGGGCCGCCGGGCGGACCGATCCACACGGCCGAGCCGGAGGCCTTCATCGCCGCCTTCCGGCAACACGTGCTTGCTGCGCAGGTGTTGATGCAGGCCGTGCTGCCCGGCATGCGTGCCGCCGGTTACGGGCGCATCGTCAACGTGATCTCGACCTCGGTGAAGGAGCCGATTCCTGGCCTTGGCGTTTCCAATACCGTGCGGGCGGCCATGGCCGGCTGGTCCAAGACCCTCTCCGCCGAATTGGCCGCCGACGGCATCACCGTGAACAACGTGCTGCCGAGCTATACCGAGACCGATCGGCTGCGCTGGCTGCTCGCCACCCGCGCCGCCCGCGAGGGGCGCAGCGAGGATGACATCGCCGCCGAACTCCTTTCCGATATTCCCGCCCGCCGCTTCGGCCGGCCCGAGGAAGTCGCCGCCATGATCGCCTTCCTGTGCACGCCGGCGGCAGCCTATGTGAACGGCGTCAGCATTCCCGTGGACGGCGGGCACATCCGCGCCCTGAACTGAAAAAACCGATGGCAACAAGCTCTTTCGACCCCGCCCACAGCCCACTGCTGGACCTGCTCGACAGCAACCGCCGCTGGTCGGCGGCGATGACCGCGCAGGATCCACGCTTCTTCGCCCGCCTGGCCGAACAGCAGTCGCCCAAGTATCTGTGGATCGGCTGCTCCGACTCGCGCGTGCCGGCCACGCAGATCGTCGATCTGCCGCCCGGCGAGATCTTCGTCCAGCGCAACGTCGCCAACGTCGTCTCGCATACCGACCTCAACTGCCTGAGCACGATCCAGTTTGCGGTGGACGTGCTCAAGGTCGAGCACATCATCGTGGTTGGTCACTATGGCTGCGGCGGCGTGCAGGCGGTGCTGGACGAGCGCCGGCTCGGTCTGGTAGACAACTGGCTGCGGCACGTGGCCGACGTGGCGCGGCGCCATGTCGGCTTTCTCGCCGCGATCGATCTGCCGCTCGAGCGCAATCGCCGGCTGTGCGAGCTCAACGCGATCGAACAGGCGATCAACGTCTGCCAGACGAGCATGGTGATGGACGCCTGGGAGCGCGGACAGCCATTGTCGATCCACGCCTGGTGCTACAGCCTCGCCAACGGCCACATCAACGATCTGGGCCTGCACGTGTCCCAGGGCGATGCGCTGTGGCCGGCCTACGAGTCGGCCGTGCAGAGGCTGATGAGCCTGCCGTGGGCTGAGCCGTAGTCGCTCCGCCCTGCGTGCTTCGGCATAAAAAACCCCGGCTTGCGCCGGGGTCCGTAAGGCATGGATCTGGATGATTACATCCCGCTGCTGGACGAACTGCTGGGATGGGTCGACTGGCCGCTGCCCTCGCCGCTCTTGTGACTCTTGGTCTTGTGGTGGTGATGCATGGTCGACTTCTGGCCGGACGTACCCTGCTGGCCCGACTGGCTGCCGCCCGACGTGGACTGGTCCGATCCCGATGTGGATTGGGTGGAGCTCTGTCCGGACTGTCCGGAGCTCTGTGGCGTCGTGTCCTGGGCGAAGGCGGCGCCGCCGAACACGGCGCAGGTCAGCAGGGAAGCAAGCAAGAATTTGCGCATGATGGCTATCCTCGAAATGGGGTTGCGCCAGGTGCCGGAAGGCCGGATCGCCGTGGCGTCGGCAAGCCTGTGCCCCGACTCACGTATGGCGGCTGAATGAGCGTTTTTGCCGGCCGACAAGGCTCGCGCGCCCACCCGAGCCCCGTCACACCGGCCCATGCACCTCAATGCAGCAGCAACTCTTCCGCCGCCGTGGGATGAATGGCGATCGCCGCGCGAAGATCCCGGCGGGTGAGTCCCTGGCGCATCGCCACGGCAAAACCCTGCAAGTATTCATCGACCCCGGGACCGAACGCATGGAGGCCAACCACGCGTTCCTCCTGGCCGACACAGAGCATCTTCACCCAGCTGCGTTCCTCGCCGTCGGCAAGCGCCTGGGACATCGGCACGAACGCATGTACATGGGCCTGGACGGCTTCGCCGTACCTCGCGCGGGCCTGGGTTTCGTCGAGACCGACACCGCCGAGCGGCGGGTCGGTGAAGGCCACGCTGGGTACGAACTCCTGCTCCAGATGGGCGTCGGGGCGACCGCCGAACCAGCGCTCGGCGAGGGCATGTCCCGCCGCAATCGCCACCGGCGTCAGCGCGCGGTTGTCGCTGACGTCGCCAAGCGCACACACGCCTGCCACAGCGGTCTCCTGATAACGATCGACGCGGATGCGTCTTCGCTCATCCAGCGCGATGCCGAGTCGATCGAGACCGGGCAGATCACTGTTGGGCACGCGGCCGACCGCCCACAGCAAGGCATCGTAGGGTCCCAGACGCGCACCGGAGGCTTCTTCCAGATATACGGCGCCGTCGCGATACACGCGACGCACCTCGACCTGGCGGCGGATGCGCAGCCCCCGCGCCTGCATGGCCTGCGCCAGATGGCCCACCAGCTCCTCGTCGAAACCGGCGAGTAGCCGACCACGGACGAGGAGCTCGACTTCGCCGCCGAGGGCTTGCAACAGACTGGCGCATTCGGCCGCCACGTAGCCACCGCCGACCACGGCGATGCGGCCCGGCGGTCGCTCGAGAGCGAAGATGTCATCCGAGACCATGCCGAGCTCAGCGCCCGGCAGATCGGGCCGGAGCGGCCTGGCACCGGTGGCGATGGCCACCCGGGGCGCACCGAGGCGCGCGCCGGTGGCGGTTTCGACGAGATCGGACGCGAGCAAGCGGGCGTGCGCCCCGATCAGGGTGATGCCGGCCGCACGCAAGCGCTCGGCGTAGCGGCTGCGGATGCTGGCGATGTAGGCCTCGCGGCGCGCGCGGAAAAGTCGCCAGTCCAAGGCTGCCTCTGGCGCCGGCCGGAAACCGCAGGTCCGCGCAAATGCCTGCGATTGCGCCCATTGCGCGGCGTACCAGAAGGCCTTCTTCGGCACGCAACCGACGTTGACGCAGGTGCCGCCCAATCGTCCCGGATCGCAGATCGCGACCCGTGCCCCATGCTCGGCGGCACGCAAGGCCAGGCTGAGCCCCGCCGAGCCGGCACCGAGCACGACGAGGTCGTAGCACGCGGTCAAGGCCGTTCTCCGCCGGGGCAGTGGATGAGGGGCGAAGGCATTGCTCAGATTCCGAAACGCGCCGGGGCGTAAGGTGTCGGATCCAGCGCCGGCGGCGTGCCGGTGAGCTGCGCGGCGATGAGTTCCCCGGTGGCCGCCGACATGCTGACGCCGAGCATGCCGTGTGCGGTGGCCAGGGAAAGATTGGCGTAGCGGGTGCTCGGCCCGATGATCGGTATCTCATCCACGCTCATCGGCCGCCAGCCCCACCATTCTTCCTCCACGCGCGGCCCCTCCGGTTCATGCAGGGCGCTCGCGGCGCCGCGGCGCAGGGCATCGAGCCGGGCGCGGTTCAAGCCCTCGGCGTAGCCTGAAAACTCCATCGTGCTGCCGAGCCGGTAGCCGCTGTCCCAGGTGGTCACGCAGACCGCGCTTTCGCGCAGCACCAGTGCATGCCGCGGCGCCAGGCGCGGACGGGCATAGGTGATCGAATAGCCCTTGCCCGGCTGCATCGGCAGGCGCAAGCCGAGCCCGCGCGCAACCCGCGGCGACCAGGCGCCGAGCGCGAGCACCACATGGTCGGCGACGAAGGTGCCGCGACGGGTATGCACGCGTCGCACCTGCCGGCCATCGGTCTCGAAACCTTCGACGCGTGCATCGCTTTCGATCACCCCGCCGAGCTCGCGCACGCGCCGGGCCAATCCCTCGACATAGCGGTCCGGTCGCAAGCGCGCGTCGCCCGGATGGAACAGCCCGCCGACCACGCCCGGCTTGAGCGCCGGTTCGCGTGCCTCCACCGCCATGCCGTCCAGCCGCTCGACGGTGATCCCGAGCCGGTCGAGCACATCGGCGTGATGGCGCAGATCCGCTTCGAAGGTCGCGCGATCGCGATAGACGTAGAGCTCGCCCGCCTCGACGAATTCGCACTCGATGCCCTCGGCGCGCACGAGTTCGGCGAGCAGCCGGCGCGAACGCCCGAGGATCGCCGCGCGGGCATGGACCGCATGCTCGAAGTCGCGACGATTGCAGTGACGGGCAAAGCCGAACAGCCAGCGCAGACGCTCGAGGTCGACGCGAGGGTTGATGTAGAGCGGCGCATCGCGATGCCAGAGCGCGTGCCAGGCGACACCCAAGCTGCCTGGCATGGTCAGGGGCGGCGCATGGCTCGGCGTGATCGTGCCGCAATTGCCGTGCGAGGCGCCGGCGCCGGGTGCGGCCTGATCGAGTACGCGCACACCGAAACCGGCCCGCCGCAGATACAACGCACAGGCCAGTCCGATCACCCCGGCACCCAGAATCAGCACATCGCTGGAAGTCTCGTCCATGCGGCCATTCTAGCGACCCATGCGCCGCGCCGAGCCATGACGGCGGCGAAGTCCGCATCACCCGCGATGACCTGTGGAATCTCCTGCAATGCAAGCGGAAAACGCTTGATTCTCATGCAACTTTGGCGCGACATTATGCGCAGCGACCGTCCCAGAGGCCCGTCTTCCCATGTCGCGTCGCATGGTTACATCAGTCACGCGCAGCCTGCTCATGGTCGGGCTGGCCTTGCTCGCGGCCTGCGCCGGTCATCCGGTACACGAAAACGGAAGTCGCCCTGCCCTGGCGATGCTTCCGCCGCGCGCCCCATCGGCGGCGAATGCGCAGCGTGCGAACGACATCCTGTTCCGCGCCATGGGCCTGGTCGGCACGCCCTACCGCTGGGGCGGCAATACGCCGGAAGGCGGCTTCGACTGCAGCGGACTGGTGGACTACGTCTATCGCCAGTCGGTCGACATCAGGCTGCCGCACAACGCGCGCGAGATGGCTGCAAGCGGCCGCACGATCGCGCGCATGGCCGAATTGGCGAGCGGCGATCTGGTGTTCTTCACCGGTCGCAGCGGCATCGAGCACGTCGGGGTCTATGTGGGCCAGGGTCGCTTCGTGCACGCCCCCAACAGCGGCGGCACGGTTCGTCTGGACGACTTGTCCGGCAGCTACTGGCGCGAGCATTTCGCCTACGGCAAGCGGCTGCTGGACTGAACCCCAAAACACGCCCGGCGCTGTGTTTCGCGCCATCGAAGCGGCAGGAGTACGCGCTTCGATGGGTCACCCGGCGTCCTGCCCCTGACCGTGGAAGCTCAGGGACCATCGGCGGCTTTCGGAACGCTCAGTGCGCCGCGACGCCCGGCGGGTGGGCGTGACCGTGCTGGAGCTCTTCCTCGCTGGCCTCGCGTACGGTCTCGATGGCCACGTCGAAACGCAACGTCTTGCCGGCCAGCGGGTGATTGAGGTCGACATCCACCGTGGTCATGCCCACCTTCTCGACCACCACGGCGCGCGTGCCACCCTCCTTGAGCGCGAGCACGGTGGTCATGCCGGGCTTGAGCCTGGCCGGCTGCTGGAAGTACTTCTTGGGCACGCGCTGGCTCAAGCCCTCGCGGCGCTCGCCGTAGGCGTCGGCCGGCGGAATCTCCACCTCGAAAGTCTCCCCGGCTTCGCGACCTTCGAGCGCCCGCTCGAGACCCGTAATCAGCTGCCCATGCCCGAGCAGCACCCACAGCGGCTCGCCGCGATCCCGGGAGCTTTCAACCTGGGCCCCATCCACGCTCAGCGTGTAATGGAACGCGATGACCTTGTCCTTGCCCGCCTGCATGTTGCGTGCCCTGTCGAGTGTGAAAGGCGCGCATTCTAGCCTAGGTCGCAGAGTCACCCGAAGCCGCGGCACGGCCGAAACCGATGCCACGCGCCTCCGGCCCGAACCGGGTGAGCAGTGCGAGCAGCACGGCCACCACGGCGATCCACAGCGACAGTGCGAAGGCGTAATCGCCGCCGTGGCGCGCGGCCAGCCAGCTCTGCGCGGTGGCGGTGATCGCGGCCAGCAGGTTGCCCATCTGATAGGCAAAGCCCGGCAGGGTGCCGCGTACCGCATCGGGCGAGAGTTCGTTGAGATGGCTGGGCACCACGCCCCAGGCGCCCTGCACCATCACCTGGATCAGGAAGGCGCCGAGTCCGAGCATCGCCAGCGAGCCGCCATGCGTCCACAGCGGAATCACCGGCAGCGCCAACAGCGCGGCGATCATGATGGCCCGGCGCCGGCCGATGCGCTGCGACCACGCGCCGAAGGCGAGACCGCCGACGATGGCGCCGAGATTGAGCAGCAGGGTGAGGAGCGTGACCTCGCCGGTGCCCAGATGAAGCTGGGACTTCAGGAAGGTGGGATACATGTCCTGCGAGCCGTGGCTGAACATGTTGAACGCCATCATCAGCGCCATGAGATAGACGAAGCGCCCCCAATGGCCACGCATGGCGACGCGTGCACTGACCTGGGTGCCGTTTTTGCGTGCCTCCTGCCACACCGGCGACTCGGGTACCTTGTGGCGGATGTAAAGCACCAGCAAAGCAGGCAGCGCGCCGACCACGAACATGCCGCGCCAGCCGAAATGGTCGAAGACCAGCCAATAGGCGATCGCACCCAGGAAATACCCGCACGGATAGCCGCTCTGCAGCAGCCCGGACACCAGGCCGCGTGCGGAGGGCGGAATCGCCTCCATGGCGAGCGAGGCGCCGATGCCCCATTCCCCGCCCATGGCGATGCCAAACAGGAATCGCAGCACCAGCAAGGCACTCAGCGAAGGCGCGAATGCACAGGCAAGTTCCAGCACCGAATAGAGCACCACGTCCACCATCAGCACCGGCCGCCGCCCGTAGCGATCGGCCAGCCGTCCGAACACCAGCGCGCCCAGCGGACGCGCAGCCAGGGTGAGGAACAGCGCCGTGGTCACCCGGGTCGGACTGGTGTGGAAGTCGCGGGCGATCTCGCCGATCACGAACACCAGCAGGAAGTAGTCGAAGGCATCCAGCGTCCAGCCGAGGAAGCTGGCGAGCACGGTATGCCGCTGGTCGGTGTTGAGTTCCCGTATCGCGGCCGGCATCAGGCGCATGGCGACACATACCTTTTAGTGGCTGCAGGCGAAGCTAGCATAGGCATCCGGTGCATGATGCGGCACTGCAAGACGATCACGCCGGATCCACGTCGCGCCGGCCAGCCTGACGAGGCCGCTTTCGCAGGATCACCGCCATGCACGCATCAGGCTTCGCCGCGCTTGCCGTCCCTGCCCTTAGCGCCACCCCGCTCATGACTTCCCAGACCGGCCGTCCGCAGCCTGCCCAGTCCCGGCACGCGCCCGTGCCTGATTTCGCCGGCCTGGACCAGGCGCACCGCCGCCATCTCAAACGCAGCGACCTTCCGCGCGGCGTGGAGGGCTTGACAGCTGCGCGAGCCTTTCGCCGGGGCGATTGCGACGGCAACGACCGGCCGACGCGCGACGCATACGCCAGCCACGTCGGCATCCACGCGACCTGATCCATGACGGCCATCGAGGAGACGCCCGCCCCTGTCCGTCAAGCCCCGAAAGGCGGCGAGACCGCGATCGGTCTCAGCCGGGGATCGCGCCGCACGATCATCCGGCGCTTTGCGGCAGGTGCCCAGCGCCTGTACGTGCGCAGCAAGCTGGCCGGTGACCCCTTGTACGCGGCGGTGGCGAGCCGGCTTGCCACCGCCGCGCCGCTGCCGCTGCTGGACGTCGGCTGCGGGCTCGGCCTGCTGGGCCAGTACCTGCACGCGGCCGGCGTGCTGCATGGCTATCTCGGTATCGACCACGACGAGCGCAAGATCGCGGCGGCGCGCCATGCGGCCGCGGCCCTGGGTGGGGCCTTGCGTTTCCAGCATGGCGACGTCGACAGCCTGGGCGAATTCGCCGGACACGTGGCCCTGCTCGATGTCCTGCACTACCTGCCCGCCTGGCGTCAGCCCTTGTTGCTGGAGCGACTCGCGCAGCGGGTGGCGCCCGACGGCCTGCTGCTTTTGCGCAATGTGCTGCGCCAGCGCCATTGGCGCTATCACGCCACCGTGCTCGAGGAGCAATGCCTTTATTACTCCGGCTGGATGCGCGTACGTCCCACCCACTACCCCGCCGCCGAGGAAATCGCGGCGCCGCTGCGCGCGGCCGGGCTCCATGTCCATATGGAGCCCTTATGGGGGCGCACGCCGTTCAACAGCTACCTGGTGGTGGCGCGGCGGCCGGCGGATGCGGCGCAGGGAGATGAAGCTCAGCGCTCTTGATCGGTGGGCCGCATCAGCACTTCGTTGATGTTGACGTGTGCCGGACGACTCACGCAGAAGGCGATCACCTCGGCCACGTCCTGGCTTTGCAGCTGGCGCATTCCGGTCGTCCAGCCTTCCACCATCTCGCGGGTGGGCGCATGGGCGATGTGCTCGCGAAGCTCGGTGGCTACCATGCCCGGCTCGATGACCGTGACGCGGATGTTGTCCTTGTAGACCTCGCGACGCAGCGCCTCGGAGAAGGCGACCACGCCGAACTTCGTCGCCGAATAGCCGCCGCCGTTGGGATTGGCGAAACGCCCGGCCACCGAGGACACATTGACGATGTGGCCATCGCGGCGTGCCCGCATGCCCGCCAGCGCGGCCTGCGTCGAGGCGATGAGGCCGAGCACGTTGAGCTCCAGCATGCGCCGCCAGCGGCCCAGGTCGGCCTCGGCCACCGGTTCCAGATACATCACGCCGGCATTGTTGACGAGGATGTCCAGCCGTCCGTAATGCGCCTCGGTGTCCTTCACGACGCGCTGGGCCTGATGCTCGTCGGAGAGATCGGCCACCAACACCAGCGGCTCGGCACCCAGGCTTTCGAGCTGGCGGGAAAGGGCCTCCAGGCGCTCGCGGCGGCGCGCGACGATGGCCACCTTGGCACCCTGACGGGCCAATTCCAGCGCGGTGGCCTCGCCGATGCCGGACGAGGCGCCGGTGACCAGGGCGATGCGGTCTTTCAGGCGTTGCTGCGACATGGGTTTTTCCTCATGAAATGTCATGACCCGACGGGGCCGTTCGATGAGACTGCTACAATGTTCGATTATCTCTCCATGCCCCGTGACGGGCATGGCTTTTTTCGAGGCTTCCCCCATGACTTCCCCTGCTTCCGACTCATCCCTGGCCAGCGCCGGGTTCGCCGCGTTCGGCCTGAAGCCTGCGCTGCTGCAGGCACTGGCGGAGGTCGGCTATGAATCGCCCTCGCCGATCCAGGCCGCCACCCTACCGCCCCTGCTGGCGGGACGCGACGTGCTCGGCCAGGCGCAGACCGGCACCGGCAAGACCGCCGCCTTCGCCCTGCCCATCCTTTCGCGCATCGACCTCGACACGCGCAAGCCGCAAGCGCTGGTGCTCGCGCCGACCCGCGAGCTCGCCATCCAGGTCGCCGAGGCCTTTCAGCGCTACGCCGCGCATCTGTCCGGGCTGCAGGTGCTGCCGATCTACGGCGGTCAGAGTTACGGCCCCCAGCTCAACGCGCTGCGTCGCGGCGTGCAGGTGGTGGTGGGCACGCCGGGCCGGGTGATCGACCACCTCGAGCGCGGCACGCTGGACCTGGCCGAGCTCAAGTTCGTGGTGCTCGACGAAGCCGATGAAATGCTGCGCATGGGCTTCGTCGACGACGTCGAGAAAGTGCTGGAGGCGACCCCGCCGAACCGCCAGGTGGCGCTGTTTTCCGCCACCATGCCGGCGCCGATCCGCAAGATCGCGCAGAGGCACCTGAAGGATCCGGTGGAGGTGGCGATCAAGGCCGCCACCGCCACCGCCACCAACATCCGCCAGCGCTACTGGTGGGTGAGCGGCGTGCACAAGCTCGACGCGATGACGCGCATCCTCGAGGCCGAACCCTTCGACGCCATGATCGTGTTCGCGCGCACCAAGCAGGCCACCGAGGAACTGGCCGAGAAACTCGCCGCGCGCGGGTTCGCGGCCGCCGCGATCAACGGCGACATGGCCCAGCCGCAGCGCGAGCGGGTGATCCAGCAACTGCGCGAAGGCAAGCTCGACATCCTGGTCGCCACCGACGTCGCGGCCCGCGGGCTGGACGTGGAGCGCGTCAGCCATGTGCTCAACTACGACATCCCCTACGACACCGAAAGCTACGTGCACCGCATCGGCCGCACCGGCCGCGCGGGCCGCAGCGGCGAGGCGATCCTGTTCGTCACCCCGCGCGAGAAGGGCATGCTGCGCGCGATCGAGCGCGCCACCCGCCAGCCGATCGAGGAGATGAAACTGCCGACCGTGGAAGCGGTGAACGATCAGCGCATCGCCCGTTTCAAGCAGCGCATCAGCGACACCCTGGCCGCCGGCGGCCTGGAGCTGTTCCAGCGCCTGGTCGAGGAATACGAACAGGAGCACGACGTGCCGGCCCTGGAGATCGCCGCCGCGTTGGCGCGCATCGCCCAGGGCCGCCAGCCGCTGTTGCTCGATCCGCCGCCGCGGCGCGAACCGCGCGACACCGCCGCGCACGGCGAAGAGACGGAAGCGCACGGCCGGCGCGACCGCCCTTCACGCGAGCCGTCTCGGCGTGAGGCGGCGCGCCCGGCTCGGCCGCACGTCACCGAGGCGGGCAAGCGCACCTACCGGATCGAGGTCGGCCATCGGCACGGCGTCAAGCCCGGCAATATCATCGGCGCGATCGCCAACGAGGCCGGGCTGGAAAGCCAGCACATCGGCCGCCTCAGCATCCGCGAGGATTACAGCCTGATCGACCTGCCCGAAGGCATGCCCAAGGAGATCTTCGAGCATCTGCGTAAGGTCTGGGTGAGCCAGCAGCAACTGCGCATCAGTGCCTGGGATGGCGAGGACGAGAGCGGCGGCACGCGGCCGCCGCGCAAGGCAGGGCCGGCACGGCAGGGCGAGGGTCGTTCGCGCAAGCCCGGCAGGAAGCCGCCGTCGCGGCGCTGAAGCGTCCTGGCGCCGCGCGTGAAGCGGCGGCGCCGGTCAGTCCGCCCGGGTCTGCAGGGCAGCCACCTTGGCCAGCACCTCCTCGGCCAGCTGCTCCGCGCGGCGGCCCTCGGCATGCAGGTGCAATTCCGGCTGCAAGGGTGGCTCGTAGGGTGAATCGATGCCGGTGAAGTTGCGGATCTCGCCTGCGCGGGCCTTGCGGTAGAGACCCTTGGGATCGCGCCGCTCGCACTCGGCCAGCGGCGTATCGACGAAGATCTCGACGAACTCGCCCTCGGCGAAACGGCTGCGGGCGAATTCGCGCTCGCTGCGAAACGGCGAGATCACGCACACCAGCACGATCAGCCCGGCATCGACCATCAGAGCGGCCACCTCGGCGACGCGGCGCACGTTCTCCACCCGCGCCTCGGCAGTGAAGCCGAGATCGACGTTGAGCCCGTGGCGCAGGTTGTCCCCGTCCAGGAGATACGTGTGGAAGCCCTGCGCGGCGAGCCGGCGTTCGACCAGATTGGCGATGGTCGACTTGCCCGCGCCGGACAGGCCGGTGAACCACAGGCACAGCGGCTGCTGGCCCTTGGCCAGCGCGCGCATGGCCTTGTCCACGTCGGTGTGCTGCCAGTGGATGTTGCTGGCGCGGCGCAGCGCGAAATCGATCATGCCGGCGGCGACGGTGGCGTTGCTCTGGCGGTCGATCAGCACGAATCCGCCGAGCGTGCGATTGTCCGCATAGCGCTCGAACGGCACCGGCTGATCGATGTCGACGTTGCAGTAGCCGACTTCGTTGAGTTCCAGGCGCCGCGCGGCGAGCTCGGCCTGGGTGTTGACGTCGACCTTGTGCTTGATCGCGGTGACGCGTGCGTTGACCGTACGCGTGCCGAGACGCAGCAGATAACTGCGGTTGGGCAGCAGTGGCGCCTCGTCCATCCAGATCAGATGGCAGCCGAACTGGTCGGCGACCGGCGCCGGTTCGGCGGCACTGGCGATGACGTCGCCGCGGCTGGCGTCGACCTCGCGGTCCAGACACAGTGTGACCGCCTGGCCATGCGCAGCGGCGGCGAGATCGCCGTCGGCGGTGACGATGCGCGCCACCCGTGCGCGCTGCATGGCCGGCTGCACCACGACCTCGTCGCCGACGGCGACGCGTCCACCGCTCACCGTGCCGGCGTAACCGCGGAAATCGGCATCCGCACGATTGACCCACTGCACCGGCAGCCGGAACGCGCGCGGCGGCGCGGGCTCGGCCTCGGCGCTTTCCAGGAGTTCCAGCAGCGTGGGCCCCGTATACCAGGGCATCCGTGCCGAGTGCGCACCGACGTTGTCGCCGTCCGGCGCCACCACCGGTAGCGCGTGTATGGTTTCGATGCCGAGCCGCGCGGCGAGCGCCCGGTACGGCTCGACGATGGACGCATAGACGTCCGCGTCGAAACCGACCAGATCCATCTTGTTCACCGCCAGGATCACCTGGCGGATGCCCATCAACGCGCAGATGTAACTGTGCCGGCGGGTCTGCGCCAGCAGCCCCTTGCGCGCATCGACCAGCACCACCGCAAGCTCCGCCTGCGAGGCGCCGGTGGCCATGTTGCGGGTGTACTGCTCATGGCCGGGGCAGTCGGCGACGATGAAATGCCGGCGCATGGTGTGGAAGTAGCGCCAGGCGACGTCGATGGTGATGCCCTGCTCGCGCTCGGCCTCCAGGCCGTCGGTGAGCAGGGCGAAATCCAGCGACTCCTCGCCATGCAGACGACGGCTGTCGCGGCGCAGCGCGTCGAGTTGGTCCTCCAGCACCGCGCCGGCGTCGTACAGCAGCCTTCCAAGCAAGGTGCTCTTGCCGTCGTCGACGCTGCCGCAGGTGATGAAGCGAAGCCGTGCGGCCATCAGAAGTACCCTTCCTGTTTCTTGCGTTCCATCGAGTTGGTCGCGTTGTGGTCGATCAGCCGGCCCTGACGCTCGGAACTGCGCGAACGCTCCATCTCGTCGATGATCTTGTCCAGCGTGTCGGCCTGCGATTCGATCGCGCCGGTGAGCGGCCAGCAGCCGAGCGTGCGAAAGCGCACCCTGCGCCGCTCGACACGCTCGCCGGGTCGCGGCACGAAGCGCGCGTCCTCGGCCAGGATCCAGGTGCCGTCGCGCGCCACCACCGGGCGTTCGGCGGCGAAGTACAGCGGCACCACCTCGATGCCCTCGCGCCGGATGTAGCGCCACACGTCGAGTTCGGTCCAGTTGGAAAGCGGAAACACGCGCACGCTCTCGCCGGGCGAGAGGCGCGTGTTGTAGGCCTGCCACAACTCGGGCCGCTGGCGCTTGGGATCCCAGCGATGCTGCGCGTTGCGGAACGAGAACACGCGCTCCTTGGCGCGGGATTTTTCCTCGTCGCGGCGCGCGCCGCCGATCGCCGCATCGAAGCCGTACTTGTCCAGCGCCTGCTTGAGCGCCTGCGTCTTCATGATGTCGGTGTGCACCGCCGCGCCGTGCACCAGCGGCGAGATGCCCTGGCGCACGCCTTCCTCGTTGACGTGCACCAGCACTTCCACGTCGCCGCGGGCGGCGACGCGCTCGCGCAAGGCGATCATCTCGCGGAACTTCCATAGGGTATCCACGTGCAGCAGCGGCAGCGGCGGGCGCGCGGGGAAACTCGCCTTGCGCAGCAGGTGCAGCAGCACTTGCGAATCCTTGCCGAGGGAATAGAGCATCACCGGCTTTTGGAAGCTGGCGAACACTTCGCGCAGGATGTAGATGCTCTCGGCTTCGAGCAGGTCCAGGTGCTGGGTCATGGATTTCTTCAAGGTATGGCGCTCGGCGTCGCCAAGCGTGGCGATCCCCGCCCTTGGGCGATGAATCGCCCGGTCTTTCAGGGTGTGCGCGCTACATCGTATGGGTCGGCCGCTCGGCCGGGAAAGCACCGGCCAGCAGATTCTCGATCCGCTGGCGCGCGGCCTCGCCGTCGGGAGAGTCGGCGAAATGCACGCCGATGCCGGCCACCCGGTTGCCTTGCGCGCCGACCGGCGTCACCCACGCCACTTTGCCCGCCACCGACAGCCGTTCGGCCTCGTTGAGCAGCGTGACCAAGAGGACCACCTCATCGCCAAGGCTGTAACGCTGGGTCGTCGGCGCGAACAGCCCGCCGTTCTTCAAGAAAGGCATGTAGGCATTGTAGAGCGCGGCGGCATCGTTGAGCTTGAGCGACAAAATGCCCTGGCGGGCGGCGACGATGGACATGGAGGCTCCGGGCGATCAGGCGGGCTTTGGCATCGTAACGACGAAGTCCAGCAGCATGCAAAGCGACCGCGAGCGGTCAGAGCTCGGCCCAGCCCCAGAGGTCGAAGATCCACGGCGAAGGCAGGTTGGTGTGCAGCTTGACGAAGCGCGGCGCAGGGTCGTCGAGCTCGACTCGGGGGGGCGATCCCGCACGAAGCCGCGGCAGCGTCGACCATGGCACCGTGCGCAGGCCGGCGGGCGTGGCGATGGTCAGCCGCAGCCATGGCCCCAGCACCGGCGAGGGTCGCCAGGGCAGCACACCCGGCGCTGTCACCGGCGTGGTCGGCACGTAGCATTCGGTGCGCTCGATCAGTCGGCGCAGACGGCCGCCACTCAAGGCGAGCTGGGTGCGGTGACAAGCCAGCGCCCGCTCCTTTTGCGCCATGAAGGCCGCCGATGCCGGCACCTCGATGCGGGCGCCGGGCACGTCGCGCACGTGGACGGGATAGCCGAGCAGGGCCGGCGGTTCCTGCGTCCAGGCGGCCAGCGCCAGGCGCATCAGCACGTGGGCTGCGCCGTGGTCGGGATGACGGTCGGCAAGCGCCGGCAGCACGACGAGATCCGGGCGGAAATCCTTAAGCTCCCGCACCAAGGGCGTTCGCCAGAGCGCCGGCGCCAGGGCCAGCCGCGCCGTCAGGCCCATGTCCGGCCAGCCCAATGCCCGCCGTTCGCCCACCGGCACGCCGAGCAGGTCGAGCGCCGCATGCCATTCGTCTCGCCGACGACGCCCCCAGCGGGCGCGGTCGGCGGGGCCGATGCGCAGGCGCCGCTCCAGCCAGCGCTGCGGCCAGGGATTGGCGTCGCCGTCGGTCAGCAGCAGCACGCGCACGGTCCCGCCGGCGGCTTGGACGCGCTGGATCAGACCGGCGGCGGCGAGTGTCTCGTCATCCGGATGCGGAGCGACGATCAGCACGCGCCGGTGGTCCTCCGGCCGAAACGTCGATGGGTCGATCATGGCCGGCGTCGTCGAAAAACGGGCAAAGGCGCCTCACAGCAGCAGTTTGCGCACCTTGCGCAGCGCCTCGACGAAGGCATCGACCTCCTCGAGCGTGTTGTAGAAGGCGAGCGAGGCGCGCAGCGTAGCCGGCACGCCGAAGAATTGCATCAAGGGATGGGCGCAATGATGGCCCGAACGCACGGCCACGCCTTCGAGGTCGAGCAGGGTGGCAAGGTCGGTGGCCTGCGTGCCTTCGATCAGGAAGGAGATTACCGGCTCTTTTTCCCTTGCCTCGCCGAAGAGGCGCAGGCCGGGCAGCTCACGAAGCCGCTCGGTCGCGTAGGCGAGCAGGCGCTGTTCCCACGACCGCATCGCGGCGAAGCCGAGACCGGCGTAGTAATCCAGCGCCGCGCCGATGCCGGCGAAACCGGCGATGTTGGGCGTGCCGGCCTCGAAGCGGTGCGGCGGGTCGGCGAAGACAGTGCCGGAGAAGCGCACCTCGCGGATCATCTCGCCACCGCCGAAGAACGGCTCCATCGCGGCCAGATGCTCGCGCCTGGCCCACAGCGCGCCGGTGCCGGTCGGCGCCAGCATCTTGTGGCCGGTGAAGGCATAGAAATCGCAGCCCAGCGCCTGCACGTCGACGGGCCGGTGCGGCACCGCCTGCGAGCCGTCGACCAGCAGCGGAATGCCGCGGCGCCGGCATTCGCGCGCCAGTTTGCGCACCGGGTTGACGGTGCCGAGCACGTTGGACACGTGCGCCACGCAGGCGAGTTTCACCTCGGGTGTGAGCAGGTCGATGAAGCGTTCGACGATCAGCTCGCCACGCGCATCGATCGGCGCGGCCTTCACCGTCGCGCCGGTGCGCGCGGTGACGAGCTGCCACGGCACGATGTTGGCGTGGTGCTCCATCGTCGTGGTGAGGATCGCGTCGCCGGCTTTCAGCCTCGGCAGTGCGTAACTGTAGGCGACCAGGTTGATCGCCTGGGTGGCGCCGGAGGTGAGCACGAGCTCGTCGCGCGATGGCGCATGGATGTGTTGCGCCAGCCGGTCGCGCGCCCCCTCGTAAAGCTCGGTGGCTTCCTCGCCGAGCGTGTGCACCGCCCGCGAGACGTTGGCGTTGTGCTCGCGATAGAACGCATCCACCGCCTCGATCACGCCGCGCGGTTTCTGGCTGGTATTGGCGTTGTCGAAGTAGATGAGCGGCTTGCCGTGCACGCTGCGCTCGAGCAGAGGGAAATCCGCGCGCACGCGCATCACGTCGAAACCCGACTCGCCTGCCGTGGCGACAGGCCGGGACGGCGGGCTCATGTCTCGTCACCGCGGCGCAGATGGGCGGCCAGCAAGGCCGCGAGGCGCTCGCGCCAGTCGGCCGGTTCGAGATCCGCGAACATCGCCGCGCAAAACGCCTCGGTCAGCATGGATCTTGCCTGGGAGAGCGGGATGCCGCGGGCGCGCAGGTAGAACAGCGCACGCTCGTCGAGCTGGCCGACGGTGGCGCCGTGCGCGGCCTGGACCGCATCGGTGTAGATCTCCAGTTCCGGCCGGGTGTCGATCTCCGCCTGCGCCGACAGCAGCAGGTTCTTGCTGGTCAATGCGGCATTGGCGCCGTCCGCGCCCGGATCGACGATGATCGAACCGCGGAATACGCCCCTGCCCCGCGCACCCGCCACGCCGCGCCAGTCGGACGAGGACACGGTCTCGCGGCCGGCATGCCGGATGGCCAGTTCGCTGTCCACGTGCTGGCGACCGTGCGGGGCGAACACGCCGCGGTTGTCGAACCGCGCCCGCTCGCCGTGCAGAATCGCCTGCACGTCGTGCCGGACGAGCGCCCCGCCGAGCTCCAGTACATGACAGCGCACCTGCGCGTCGGCAGCCAGGTCGAGCCGTTCGCGACGGATCAGCGTCGCCTTGCCGGGCGCGGTCTGCACCTGCAGGTGATCGAGCCGGGCACCGGTGCCCAGACGCAGGTCGCCGACCGACGTGGCGAGGTAGTCGCCCGCATCCTCGCCCAGATGGCGCTCGATCAAAGTGAGCGCCGAACCCTCGCCGAGCTCGATGACATGGCGCAGGTGCCAGGTGCACGCGGTCGCCGCCGGCGCGCCGATGAAGATCAGCTGCACCGGCGCCGGTACGCGCACACCGGCGTCCACGCGCAACACCGCGCCATCGGCGGCGAAGGCGGCATTGAGCCGGTCGAAGGCGTCGCCCGCCTCGCGGTAACGGCGCTCCAGCACGAACCGCAACGGCTCGGGGTCCTCGTGCAGCGCGCGGGTGAGCGGACGCAGGCTCACGCCCTCGGGCAAGTCGTCGTGCTGAGAAAGATCGGCACGATAGACGCCGTTGACGAAGACCAGACGCGGCCCCTCGGCCTGCGGCCAGGCCAGGGATGCGGCCGCCACCGGGCGCTCTGCCGCCTCATCGTCGCCGACTGCATAGCGGCGCTGGGCCAGCGCGTGCAGGGCGGTGTAGCGCCAGTTCTCGTCCCGGGTGTCGGGCAAGCCTCGGGCGGCGAAGGCCTCCAGATGCTCGCGTCGCGCGGCGTCGAGCCAGGCCAGGCCGCTCCTCGGCAACGGCGCGGCCGACTGCGAGTCGACGAAGGGAACGCTCGGACGGTTCATGCCCCTGCCCCGGCCGGCTCGCCGCGCTCGGCCACCCAGGCGTAGCCCTGCGCTTCGAGTTTGTGCGCCAGCTGCTTGTCGCCACTCTGGACGATGCGCCCGTCGATCATCACATGCACGAAATCGGGCTCGATGTAGTCGAGCAGGCGCTGGTAATGGGTCACGACGATGAACGAGCGCACCGGTGCGCGCAGCGCGTTCACCCCGGCGGCGACCTGGCGCAGCGCGTCGATGTCCAGGCCCGAGTCGATCTCATCGAGGATGCCGAGCTTGGGCTCGAGCACCGCCATCTGGAAGATCTCGTTGCGTTTTTTCTCGCCGCCGGAAAAACCCTCGTTCACCGCGCGATGCAGCAGTTCCTCGGAGATGCGCATCACCTTGAGCTTCTCGCGCACCAGCTTGAGGAACTGCATGGCGTCGAGCTCCGGCTCGCCGCGCGCCTTGCGCTGCGCATTGAGCGCGGCGCGCAGGAAATAGGTGTTGTTCACGCCGGGGATCTCGACCGGATACTGGAAGGCCAGGAACACGCCGGCGGCGGCACGCTCTTCCGGCGTCATCGCCAGCAGGTCGCGGCCTTCGAAGGTGACCGAGCCGGCGGTCACCTCGTAGCCCTCACGCCCGGCGAGCACCGCGCCCAGCGTGGACTTGCCCGCGCCGTTGGGGCCCATGATGGCGTGCACCTCGCCTGCGTCCACGACGAGATTCAGCCCTTTGAGGATGTCCTTGCCTTCGATGCGGACGTGCAGGTTTTCGATCTTCAGCATTGCCATGTTCTGTTCCTTGTCGACTCAGGCGTCCGCCAGCTTTTTCAACGCGTCACCCTCGAGGCGACAGCCGAGCCACTCCGGCGTCAGTTGCGCGCCGAGCGATTGATAGAATTGGATCGCAGGCGTGTTCCAGTCGAGCACCGACCACTGGAAGCGCGCCAGCCCTTCCGCCGCGCAACGCCTGGCAAGAGTCACGATCAGCGCCTTGCCGATGCCGCGGCCGCGCCATGCCGGCCGCACGAACAGATCCTCGAGATACACGCCGTGCCGGCCGCGGAAGGTCGAATAGTTGTAGAACCACAGCGCGAAGCCGGCGAGCTCGCCCTGCCACTGTGCGATTTCGGCGAATACGCGCGGATTGGTCCCGAACAGGTCGCGCTCGATATCCGCGGGCGTCGCGTCCACTTCATGGCGAAGTTTTTCGTAGTCGGCCAATTCGCCGATCAGTGCGTGGATCGCAACCGCGTCTTGCGGCCGCGCCGGACGGATCACGAGCTCGGTTTCAAGAGACGCCCCGCTCATCCCACCGCGCCTTCTAACGAGACTTCGAGCAGTTTCTTCGCCTCCACCGCGAACTCCATCGGCAGCTCGCGGAACACCTCGCGGCAAAAGCCGTCGACGATCATCGACACCGCATCCTCCTCACCGATGCCGCGGCTGCGGCAGTAGAAGAGCTGCTCGTCGGAAATCTTCGAGGTGGTGGCCTCGTGTTCCACGATCGCATCCGGATGCCGCACCTCGATATAAGGGAAGGTGTGCGCACCGCAGTGCTTGCCGATCAGCAGGCTGTCGCACTGGGTGTGGTTGCGCGCGCCGGCGGCGCCGCGCTCGATACGCACCTGGCCACGGTAGCTGTTGCTGCTGCGCCCGGCGCTGATGCCCTTGGAGACGATCTTCGAGCGCGTGTCGCGGCCCAGGTGGATCATCTTGGTACCGGTGTCGGCCTGCTGGCGATGGTGGGTGAGCGCGACCGAATGGAACTCGCCCACCGAACGGTCGCCGCGCAGGATGCAGCTCGGGTATTTCCAGGTGATCGCCGAGCCGGTCTCGACCTGCGTCCAGGAAATCTTCGAGTCGTCGCCGCGACAGTCGCCGCGCTTGGTCACGAAGTTGTAGATGCCGCCGCGGCCTTCCTCGTCGCCCGGATACCAGTTCTGCACGGTGGAGTACTTGATCTGCGCGCGATCCAGCGCGACGAGCTCCACCACCGCCGCGTGCAGCTGGTTCTCGTCGCGCATCGGCGCGGTGCAGCCTTCCAGGTACGACACGTAGCTGTCCTCTTCCGCGATGATCAGCGTGCGCTCGAACTGGCCGGTGTGTCCGGCGTTGATGCGGAAGTAAGTGGAAAGCTCCATCGGGCAGCGCACGCCCTTCGGGATGAACACGAACGAGCCGTCGGAGAACACCGCGGCGTTGAGCGCGGCGAAGTAGTTGTCGCGCGGCGGCACCACGCTGCCCAGATAGCGGCGCACCAGTTCGGGATGTTCGCGGATCGCCTCGCTCATCGAGCAGAAGATCACGCCCGCCTCGGCCAGCTCCTTGCGGAAGGTGGTGCCGACCGAGACCGAATCGAACACCGCGTCCACCGCCACGCCGGCCAGCCGCGCGCGCTCGTGCAGCGGCACGCCGAGCTTGTCGTAGGTTTCCAGCAGTTTCGGATCGACCTCGTCGAGCGATTTGGGCCGGTTCTTGGGCGCGGCGTAGTAGCTGATCGCCTGGAAGTCGATCGGCGCGATGGAAAGCTTCGCCCAGTGCGGCATCGGCATGGCGAGCCACTGCCGGTAGGCGGCCAGGCGCCAGTCGGTCATCCAGGCCGGCTCGCCCTTGCGCGCGGAAAGCTCGCGGATGATTTCTTCGGACAGGCCCGGCGGCAAGCTGTCAGTCTCGATCTCGGTGACGAAGCCCGCCGCATAGCGACGGCCGAGCGCCTCGAGGATCTCCTCGTTGCCCTGGGTGGTGTCGGTGACGGGAACATGTGGATCGGAAGTCATGGCGCGGTTCCGGAATGAGGGCGGCGGCCGATGTCGGCGATCGCCACGGCGGTGACGGGCGGGGCGAGCATGTCATCCAGGTGCATGGCGCGCAGCGTGGATTCGACCGCCCGATGGATGCGCCGCCAGCCCGCTTGCACCGGGCAGCCCGGTTCGCGCAGGCACTGGCCGTCGGCCTGGCTGCATTCGGTCATGCCGAGCGGCCCTTCCACGGCCTCGACGATCTCGGCCACGCTGATCTGCCGGGCCGGCCGCGCCAACCGGTAGCCGCCGTTGCTGCCGCGGAACGAAGCGACCAGCCCGGCCTGCCCCAGCACCTTGAGCAGCTTGCCCACGGTGGGCTGCTCCAGCCGAGTCTCCTCGGCGATCTGCGCCGCGCTCAGCACGCTGCCCGGATGGCTGGCCAGGCAGGTCATCACCATGGTGGCGTAATCGACGAGACGGCTGACGCGCAGCATCGCAATGGCCCGGGAAGCCCACAAAATCAAGACCAAAATGGTACGGATTGCGGGCGGCGCGGTCAAATCGCAGGAATTGCACCAATCGTGCGCGGCCCATGCACCGTCGCGAGGCGAAAGCTGGCCTCGCGCAATGCAGCACCAGCGGCCAGCGGCGTCCGCAGGCCCATGGCACGCATCGTGCTGTATCGCAGCAACACCAGCGAAGGGAGGGCCGCCCGATGAAGTGGATCACCGCGGTGATCAAGCCGTTCAAGCTCGACGAAGTGCGCGAGGCATTGGCCGAAGTCGGCGTGCAGGGCATGACCGTGACCGAGGTCAAGGGATTCGGCCGTCAGCACGGCCATACCGAGCTCTATCGCGGCGCCGAGTACGTGGTCGATTTCCTGCCCAAACTCAAGATCGAGATCGCCGTCACCGATGCGCAGGTCGAGCAGGCGGTGGAAGCGATCGGCAACGCCGCGCGCACGGGCAAGGTGGGCGACGGCAAGGTGTTCGTCTCGGCCCTGGAACAGGTCGTTCGTATCCGCACGCAGGAGGTCGACGCCGATGCGCTGTGAGATGAAGCGTTCGAGTGTGGGGAACCGCCGCACGCCGGCGCGCGTCGCGCTGCTGTGCGGCCTGTCCGGGCTGTCCATGGCCGCGCACGCGCAAGGCACGCCGCCACCGACGCTCAACAGCGGCGACACCGCCTGGATGCTCACCGCCACCATGCTGGTGCTGTTGATGACCATCCCCGGCCTGGCGCTGTTCTACGGCGGCATGGTGCGGGCGAAGAACCTGCTGTCGGTGCTGATGCAGTGCTTCGCCATCACCGCGCTGGTGTCGGTGCTGTGGCTAGTGTACGGCTATTCGGCCGCATTCAGCACCACCGGCATGCAGGCCGGTCACGTGGGTTGGCATTCGATCGTCGGCGCGCTGGACCGGGTGTTCCTCGCCGGCATGAAGCCGGACACGCTCTACAACACCGTGCCGGAAAGCGTGTTCGCCATGTTCCAGCTCACCTTCGCGATCATCACCCCCGCGCTGATCGTGGGCGCGTTCGCCGAGCGGATGAAGTTCAGCGCGCTGCTCTGGTTCAGCGGCCTGTGGCTGACGGTCGTCTACCTGCCGATGGCGCACATGGTGTGGAGCGGCGCCGGCTCGCTGCTCGGCGACCTCGGCGTGCTGGATTTCGCCGGCGGCACCGTGGTGCACATCAATGCCGGCATCGCGGGTCTGGTCGCGTGTCTGGTGATCGGCAAGCGCAAGGGCTACCCCACCACGCCGATGCCGCCGCACAACCTCGGCTACACCGTGGTCGGCGGCAGCCTGCTGTGGCTGGGCTGGTTCGGCTTCAATGCCGGCTCGGCGGTGGCCGCCAACGGCAGCGCCGGCATGGCCATGCTGGTGACGCAGATCGCCACCGCCGGCGCCGCGCTCGGCTGGATGACGGTGGAATGGGCCCTGCATGGCCGTCCGAGCGTGCTCGGCATCGTCTCCGGCGCAGTGGCGGGACTGGTCGCGATCACGCCGGCCGCCGGCACCGCCGGCCCCGGCGGCGCGCTGGTGCTCGGCATCGTCGCCGGCGCGGTGTGCTTCTTCAGCGCGACCCGCCTGAAGCGGCGACTGGGCTATGACGACTCGCTCGACGTGTTCGGCGTGCACGCGGTGGCCGGCATCCTGGGCGGCCTGCTCACCGGACCGCTGGCCTCGCCGGCGCTGGGCGGCTTCAACGCCGCGGTGACCTCGCCGATGGCGCAGCTGTGGATCCAGGCCAAGGGCGTCGGCTTCACCATCGTCTGGAGCGGCGTGCTGAGCCTGGTCCTGCTCAAGCTGATCGACTGGACCATCGGCCTGCGCGTCACCGAGGAGCAGGAACTGATGGGGCTGGACCTCGCCCTGCACGAGGAACGCGCCTACAACCTGTGAGGGTTCGCCCCGGACCCGCCGCGGGTCCGGGGCTTCACAGCCGCTCGTCCACGGCCGCGCTGGGCAGCACGGCCTTGACGTCATAGAGCACCGCGCCCGGCTTGCCGAAGGCGCGGATACGCTCGGCCCCCATGGCCTGAAACTCGCGATGTGCGACCGCGACGATCAGCGCATCGTAGACGCCCGCGGGTATCTCCGCGAGCAGTCGCAGGTGGCATGTCCGCTCCGCTTCCGCCGCATCTGCCCAGGGATCGTAGACGTCCACCTGCGCGCCGGCGGCGGCCAGTTCGCGCACGATGTCGACGACCCGCGTGTTGCGTAGGTCCGGACAGTTCTCCTTGAAGGCGAGCCCGAGCACCAGCACGCGCGCGCCGGCGATCGCCCGCCCCCGCTCGCTCATCAAGCGGATCACGCGGTCGGCCACGTAGGTGCCCATGCGGCTGTTGATGCGGCGCGCGGCGAGGATCAGCTCCGGGTGATAACCGGTGACCTCGGCCTTGTGGGTGAGGTAGTAAGGATCGACGCCGATGCAGTGGCCGCCGACCAGCCCCGGGCGAAACGGCAGGAAGTTCCATTTGGTGCCCGCCGCCTCGAGCACTTCCAGGGTGTCGATGCCGAGCCGCTGGAAGATCAGCGCCAGCTCGTTGACCAGGGCGATGTTGACGTCGCGCTGCACGTTCTCGATCACCTTGGCCGCCTCGGCGACGCGGATGGAAGAGGTCTTGAAGGTGCCGGCGCGGATGATGGTGCGGTAGAGCGCATCGACCCGTTCGGCCGTCTCGGGCGTGGAGCCGGAGGTGAGCTTGACGATGTCGGTCACCCGCCGCGCGTGGTCGCCGGGGTTGATCCGTTCCGGGCTGTAGCCGCAGAAGAAATCGCGGTTGAAGACCAGCCCCGAGGCCTCCTCCAGCACCGGCACGCACACTTCCTCGGTGGTGCCGGGATAGACGGTGGACTCGAACACCACGAGGTCGCCGGGGGCGAGCATGCGTCCGAGCAGGCGGCAGGCCGAAAGCAGCGGCGTGAGATCCGGGCGCTGCGCCTCGTCGATCGGTGTCGGCACGGTGACGATGTAGACGTTGCAGTCGCGAAGATCCTCTGGCGAGGCGCTGAGCCTGAGACGCCCGGCGGCGGCAAGCTCCGCGTCAGGGACCTCGCGGGTGCGATCGTGGCCGCGGGCAAGCTCGGCGATCCGGTCGGGATCGATGTCGAAGCCCACGGTGTCGAAATGCCGGCCGAACGCCGCGGCCAGCGGCAGGCCGACATATCCGAGTCCGAGGATGCCAAGGCGCGGCGGGGAGGCGAGCATGTCGGGATGCACTTTGACCAAGAGAAGGCTCGCAAGGTTACCGAAAAAGCCCACCCGGCTAAGCTTGAGGGTCTGCCGTGCCGAGATTGCCCGCCGATGACCTTCCCTGCCGACCGCACCGATCCCCGTCTGGCCTTCGCCCGCCGCGCCTTGCGCGATCCCGCCGCCATGCTGGAGCCGATCGCCGGCGATGCCAGCCTGCGCAGCTACTGGCGCGTGCACGCTGACGGCAGGCACTGCTTGGTGATGGATGCCCCGCCCGACCAGGAAGACCTGCGCCCCTGGCTCACGATCCGCGAGCGGCTGGCCGCGGCCGGCCTGCGCGTGCCGGCGGTGTATGCCCAAGACCTCGCCGCCGGCTTCCTGCTGATCGAGGATCTCGGCCCCCGGCTTTATCTCGACGCGCTCGATGAAACCAGCGCCGACGCGCTCTACGACGATGCCCTGGACGCCCTGTTCGTCATGCAGACCCGCGTCGAACACCGCGACCTGCCGCCGTTCGATTGGCCAATGCTGGTGCAGGGCCTCGAAGTGATGCCCGAGTGGTTCCTGCGCCGGCACCTGGGCCACACGCCTTCCTGCGCCGAATGGGACGTGCTGGAGGCGGCCTTCGACGTGATCGTGCGCAATGCGCTGGAACAGCCGCGCCGCTTCGTGCACCGCGACTACCACAGCCGCAACCTGCTGGTGGTCAGCGAGAACAATCCCGGCATCATCGACTTCCAGGGCGCACGCTCCGGGTCGATCACCTACGACCTCGCCTCGCTGCTGCGTGATGCCTATGTCGTCTGGCCACGCGAGCGCGTGGAAACATGGGCGGAGGGCTATCGGCGGCGCCTCGTCGCGGCCGGCGTCATCGACGCCGCGGTGGACGCGGCGCGCTTCCGGCGCTGGTTCGATCTGACCGGCCTGCATCGCCACGTGCGCGTGCTCGGCCAGTTCTATCGGCTGCATTACCGCGACGGCAAATCCGGCTATCTGCAGGATGTGCCGGCGGTCTATCGCTATGTCGTCGAAGTGGCCGCGCGCTATCCGGAGCTGGCCGATTTCGCCGCGCTGATCGAACGCCACGCCCAAGGCCGCAACCTCGCCGAGGCCGCGCCATGAGACACGCGCTGATCTTCGCCGCCGGCCGCGGCGAGCGCATGCGCCCGCTCACCGAGCGCACGCCCAAGCCGTTCCTGCCGGTGGGCGGCAAACCGCTGATCGTCTGGCACCTGGAAAAACTCGCCGCCGCCGACGTGCGCTACATCGTGATCAACACCTCGCACCTGGCCGAGCAGTTCGCGGAAACGCTCGGCGATGGCGCGCGCTGGGGCCTGCGCATCCGCTACGCCTACGAAGGCCCGGAGCCGCTGGAAACCGGCGGCGGCATGCGCAACGCGCTCGCCCTGCTCGGCGACGCGCCCTTCATCGCGGTCAGCGCCGACATCTGGAGCGACGTCGACTACGCCGTGCTGCCCGCCGAGCCGGTCGGTCTCGCGCATCTGCTGATGGTGCCCAACCCGCCCTGGTATGCCGAAGGCGACTTCGTGCTCGACGCCGACGGCCGCCTGCACGCGGATGGACCCGGCGAGCGGCTGACCTTCGCCAACATCGGCGTCTATCGGCCGGCATTCATCCGCGACCACGCCCCCGGATGCTTCAAGCTGCGTCCGCTCTTCGAACAGGCGATGCGCGAGGGTAAGGTCACTGGCGCCCGTCACCTCGGGCGCTGGCACAACGTGGGCACGCCCGCGCAGCTTACCGAACTGGATGCCAGGCTGCGAGCCGACCTCCGCTGAGGCCGGCTCAACGATTCACCGCGGCCGGCGCCTGCAGCGCGGCACCGGTGACCGTCGGCATGAGCGGCGGGGACGGCGCGCCGTTGGCCGGCGGCGAGGCCTTGTCGCCGGCATCCTCGCCGCCGGTCTCCTGCGCCCAGCTGGCCGCCTCGGCCTGCTGGGTCATCACGATGATGCTGATGCGCCGGTTGATCGGATCGCCGGGATGCGTCTTGTCGAAAGGCACCGAGGCGGCCAGACCGACCACCCGCGCCACCTTGTCCTCGGCAAGGCCGCCTTCCAGCAAGGCCCGGCGCGCCGCGTTGGCGCGGTCGGCCGAAAGCTCCCAGTTGCTGTAGTGGGCATCGTTGTAGGGCGCATCGTCGGTGTGCCCGGAGATGGCGATGCGGTTGGGCACGCGGTTGATGAAGGCGGCCAGCTCGCGCAGGATGGCCTGCGTATAGGGCTTGAGCTGCGCCTGGCCGGAATCGAACATCGGCCGGTTGAGTTTGTCGACGATCTGGATGCGCAGCCCTTCCGGCGTGATGTCGATCAGCAGCTGGTCCTTGAACGGCGCCAGCGCCTGGCTGCTCTGGATCGCCGCCTGCAACTGCTGCATCAGTTCGTCCAGCCGCGCGCGCTCGAGCTGGCGGGCATCCTTCTCGCTGACCTTGCGCTCCGCGCTGGCCGCACTGGCGCCCTGCTTGTCCTTGCCGGGCCCGCGCGGCAGATCCATCGCGCCGCCGAGCTTGATGAGGCTGTTGCTGGCGCCACCCGGTCCCATGCGCCCGGGCGGCGCCACGGTCGCGGTGCCCCGGGTCAGGCTGGGGTTCTTGAAATATTCCGAGATCGCCGCGCGCTGCTCGCGCGTGCCGGCGCCGACCAGCCACATCACCAGGAAGAACGCCATCATCGCGGTGACGAAGTCGGCATAGGCGACCTTCCAGGCGCCGCCGTGATGGCCATGGCCGCCACGGCGGACCTTGCGGATGACGATCGGCGTCTCCGGGGCCTCCTCGCTCATGCCGCCGCCCCGGCGCGGGCCTCGCCCTTGAGATGGTCCTCCAGATCCTGGAAGCTCGGCCGTTCACGCGCGGACAGTGCCTTGCGTGCGAACTCGACCGCCACCTTCGGGTTGTAGCCGCGCAGGCTGGCCATGAGCGCCACCTTCACGCACTCGAAGGCCTTGCCGTCCTCCTGCACCCGCGCCTCCATGGCCGACGCCAGCGGGCCGATGAAGCCGTAGCAGAGCAGGATGCCGAGGAAGGTGCCCACCAGCGCCCCGGCCACGTGCATGCCGATCCGGCTGGTGTCCTCCCCCAGCTGCGACATGGTGGTGACGATGCCCATGACCGCCGCCACGATGCCGAAGCCGGGCAAGGCATCGGCCATCTTCATCACGGCCGCCGCCGGCGCCTCGGCTTCGCGATGGTGGTTTTCCAGTTCCAGGTCGAGCAGTTGCTCGAGCTCGAACGGATTCATGTTGCCGCCGACGATCAGGCGCAGGCAGTCGGTGGTGAACTCGATCAGGTGGTGTTCGCGCACCAGCCGGGGGTAGGCGCTGAAGATCGAGCTGGACTGCGGATCCTCGATATGCGCCTCGAGCCCGAGCACGCCTTCCTTGCGGATCACGCCGAAGATGTCGTAGAGCATCGACAAGAGATCCACGTAGTCCTGGCGTCGATAGCGCGGCCCCTTGAGCAGGGCCAGCGCATCGTGCATCGCGGCCTTGACCACCTTGGGCGGATTGGCGGTGAGGAAGGCGCCAAACGCGCCGCCGGCGATGATCAGCAGCTCGTAGGGCTGCCACAGCGCGAGCAGCTGGCCGTGCGACAGCACGAAGCCGCCCAGCACGCAGGCCAGGACGACCAGAGAACCCACGATGACCAGCATGACACCCCCGCGACGGACGGCTCCAATGTCGCCTAGATCGGCGCGACCCGCCAGAAATTGAGCCGCCCGGCCACGCCTGCGGCAAGCTGCCGCGCACCCGGCGGCGCGGCAGCCCGGGGCGGCTCAGGGCCGCCGCGCGAGCTCGGGGTTTTCCCGCGTCTTCGGCATCAGATCCTGCTTGGAGACGCCGAGCCAGAGCAGGATCGGGCTGGCCACGAAGATCGAGGACAGCGTGCCGACCACGATGCCGATCAGCATGGTGACCGCGAAGCCATGCACCACCGGGCCGCCGATGAAGTACAGCGCGGCCATGGTGATGCCGGTGAACAGCGAGGTGATGATGGTGCGCGAGAGCGTGCTGTTGATCGAGCGGTTCAGGATCTCCTCCGGCTCGGCCTTGCGCGCCAGGCGAAACAGTTCGCGGATGCGGTCGAACACCACCACCTTGTCGTTGATCGAATAACCGATCACCGCCAGCACCGAAGCCAGCACGGTGAGGTCGAACTCGCGCCGCATCAGCGCGATCACGCCCAGCGTGATCAGCACGTCGTGCACCTCGGTCACCAGCGCGGCGATGGCGAAGCGCCGCTCGAAGCGGATCCATAGATACACGCCGATGCCGATGATGACGAAGATCGCGGCGACGATGCCGTCGCTGCGCAGTTCCTCGCCGACTTGCGGACTGACCGAAGACCGGCTCTTGAGCGTGACGTCCGGACGCGTCGACTTGAGCGCGGTGGTGACTTCGGTGGCCACCTTGTCGAGATTCACCCGGCCTTTTTCGTCCTTCATCGCCGCGGTGGGCTGCAGGCGGATCGATACCTCGCGGCTGCCGCCCAGGCTCTGCACCACCGCGTTTTCCATGCCGTGCGCGGCCAGCGCCTGGCGTACCTGACCGATGTCCACCGGCTGCTCGAAGGCCGCCTCGACCGCCACGCCGCCAGTGAAGTCGAGCCCGTAGTTGAGGCCGCGGGTGAACAGCAGCACGACCGAGGCCAGCATCAGCAAGGCGGCGATGCCGATGCTGATGCGCCGCATGCCGAGGAAGTTGACGTTGGCGTTGTGATTGAAGATTTCCATGGCGATTCCCCGGGCCTTACACCGACAGCGTCTTCAACTTGCGGTTGCCGTGGATCAGCGCGGTGATCGCGTGGGTCACGGTGACCGAGGTGAACATCGAGGTGAGGATGCCGATCAGCAGCGTGACGCCGAAACCCTTGATCGGTCCCGAACCCATGGTGGTGAGCGCCAGCGCGGCGATGAGGTGGGTGACGTTGGCATCCAGGATCGTCGCCCAGGCCTTGTCGTAGCCGGCGCGGATCGCCGCGTGCGGCGTCGAGCCGTTGCGCAGCTCCTCGCGGATGCGCTCGCAGATCAGCACGTTGGCGTCGATCGCCATGCCCAGGGTGAGCACGATGCCGGCGATGCCCGGCATGGTCAGCGTCACGCCGATCAGCGACATCACCGCCAGCAGCAGCACCAGGTTGAAGAACAGCGCGATGTCAGCTACCAGTCCGAACAGCTTGTAGTACACCGCCGCCGCGACCAGCACCAGGCCGAGGCCGATCATCACCGCGCGGAAACCCTTGCGGATGTTGTCCTGACCCAGGCTCGGGCCGATCACCTGTTCGGAGACGATGTCCATCGGCGCCGCCAGCGAGCCGCTCTTGAGCAGGAGCGCGAGTTCGGAGGCTTCCTTGGGGCTGCCCAGGCCGGTGGTCTGGAAGCGCTTGCCGAACACGCCCTGCACGGTGGCGTTGCTGATCACCTCCTCGGTGACGCGCGGCACGCGCACTTCCTTGCCGTCGACCACCTTGGTGTCGACCACGCGCTCGACATAGACCACCGCCATCGGCTTGCCGACGTTGGCGCTGGTGTAGTCGAGCATCTTTTTCGCACCGCTCGCGTTCAGGGTGACGTCCACCTTTGGCTGACCGGTGGTCGGATCGACGCCGGAGGCGGCATCCTCGAGCTCATCGCCGGTGACGATCACGCGCTTGCCCACCAGCACCGGCCGGTGCGAGCCGCGCATGGTGAGCAGCCGCTGATCCGGCGGCACGATGCCGGTGCGCGCGGCCTGCATCGCCAGCGCGCCGGTCGGATCCACGACGCCCGGGTGGTATTCCAGCGTGGCCTGCGCGCCGATGGTCTTCTTCGCCTCGGCCGGGTCCTGCACGCCGGCGAGTTGCACCACGATCTGGTTGTCGCCCTGCTTCTGGATGATCGGCTCGGACACGCCGAGCGCATTGATGCGGTTGCGCAGGGTGGCCAGGTTCTGGCTGACCGCGTCCTGCATCAGTGCGCGCAGCTTCTCCGGACGGATCGCCACGTTGAGCACGAAGCGATCGGCCGTGCTCGGCCCCTCGCTGACGGTGAGGTCGGGATACTCGGCGGCGATGGCTTCCGCGGCGGCGGCACGGTCGGCGGCCGAGCGCAACACCACGCTGATCGTCGCCTGCCCGGGCGTCGTCGCGGGAGTGACCGCGTCGTAACGGATGTTCTTCTGCCGCAGGAGGTCGCGGATGCCGTCGGCATAACCGTCGCGGCGCTTCTCGATCACCGCCTCCTGGTCGACCTCCATCAGGAAGTTGACGCCGCCCTGCAGATCCAGGCCGAGCGGCATCGCCCGCGCGCCGATCGCCGACAGCCAGCGCGGCGCGGTGGAAGTCAGATTGAGCGCCACCGTGTAGTCGTCCCCCACGGCAGCCTTGATGACGTCGGCCGCGCGCGCCTGCACGTCGGCGTTGTCGAACGACACGACCAGGTGCTCGCCCTCCAGCGCCAGAGTGCGCCAGGCGATGCCCTGTTTGGCCAGGGCGTCGGTGACCTTCTGCCGCAACGTGGCGTCCACGGAGGCGCCGTGGCTGGCGGCAACCTGGACGGAAGGCGCGGGCGGGAACGCATTGGGCAACGCGTAGACGATGCCGAGCAGCAGCACGACCGCGACCAGCACGTATTTCCAGCGTGGAAAGTCACTCATGGCATGGGTCCTGAAAAAATGCCGGCCATTCTTCGCGGAAATGTCCGGCTCGCTGCGGCTTGGGGCTCAGGCCCGCACCGCGTTCCATGAAAGTCCCGAGGATGCTGCGCGCGGCTCACCTGCCTGCGGCGGCACGCGGGCGAGCGGCGGCAGGCGCGAGCCATGCCGACGGCGGCGCCGTCCCCGGGAAAGGCGGCTCGGGCGCATCGTCGTCGCGTTCGAGCCGCATTTCCCGCCGCGCTCAGGCGGACTTGAGGCTGCCCTTGGGCAGCACCTGCGACACCGCGCTCTTTTGCAGCTTGACCTTGACGTTGGGCGCGATCTCGACGGTGACGAAGCTCTCGCCGACCTCCTCGACGCGGCCGGCGATGCCGCCCGTGGTCACCACCTCGTCGCCCTTGGACAGCGCCGAGAGCATGGCGCGGTGTTCCTTCTGCCGCTTCATCTGCGGGCGGATCATCATGAAATACATGAGACCGAACAGCACGATCAGCGGCAGGAAGGTCATCAGCGGATTGCCGGGCGCGGCGGCGGGCGCGGCCTGGGCCAGGATCAGGGGCATGGCAAGGTTCATGGCATCGTCTCGCAAAGCGGCCCCGTCGGCAGCCAAGGCCGGGGAGCCGGGTCAAAAAGGTCTTGGATTATGCCATGCGCCCACGGGCGGCGCGCAGCGTTGTGTGTCACCAGCGGGCGAGCTCGGCCAGCGCCGGCGCCGCCTGTGCCTGGCGTCCGAGCGCGCCGGCCAGCGCGTCCACCCGCGCGGCCAGGGTGGCGGCATCGGCCGCGCAGACGGTGGCATGCCCGACCTTGCGCCCCTCGCGCGGGGCCTTGCCGTAGTCGTGCCAGTGCGCATCGCTGGTGCGCAGCACGGGAGCGGGATCGGGTAACGCGCCGATCCAGTTGAACATCAGCGCCGGCCCGCGCGCGGCAGTGTCGCCGAGCGGCAGGCCGAGCACGCTGCGCACGTGGTTCTCGAATTGGCTGGTCAGCGCGCCCTCGATCGTCCAGTGCCCGGAGTTGTGCACGCGCGGGGCCATCTCGTTGCCGAGCAACTGCCCGTCCTTGAGGAACAGTTCCAACGCGAACACGCCGACGTAATCCAGGCGTTCGGCGAGGGTGCGCGCGAGCGCGCCGGCCTGCGCCTTCAGCGCGTCATCTGCCCGCGCCGGCGCCAGGCTCAGGCTGAGGACGCCCTGGTGATGCCAGTTGCGGGTCAGTGGCCAGGTACGCAGGTCGCCGTCGCGCCCGCGCACGGCCAGCACCGAGAGCTCGCCGTCGAACGGCACGAAGGCCTCGAGGATCAAGCCGTGCTGCGCGGCGGCTGCGCCGAGCACCGCCCAGGCGGCATCGGCGTCGGCGGCCGTGCGCAGGCGGAACTGGCCCTTGCCGTCGTAGCCCAGGCGCCGGGTCTTCAGGATCGCCGGCGTGCCGATCACTTCCAGCGCGAAGTCCAGGCCCCGGCGGGTGTCCACCGCCGCATAGGCCGGGGTGGCCAGCCCGCAGTCGCGGAACAGCGTTTTTTCGGCCAGCCGGTCCTGCGCCACCGCCAGCGCCTGGGGATTGGGAAACACCGCCACCCGGTCGGCGAGCCATTGCGCGGTTTCCGCGGGCACGTTCTCGAAGTCGAAGGTGACCACGTCCACCGCCTCGGCGAAGCGTGCCAGCGCGTCCTTGTCGGTCCAATCGGCCACGGTGAGCGCCGCCACCTGGCCGGCGCAGGCATCGGCGGCGCTATCCACCACCCGCGTCCTGACCCCGAGCGGCGCGGCAGCCAGGGCCAGCATGCGGGCGAGCTGGCCGCCGCCGAGGATGCCGAGGACCGGCTGCCGGTGCGCGCTCATGCGCGCGGATCCGGATGGGCGAGCACGGCCTCGCATTGACGGGCGCGGAAGGCGTCCAGCGCGACGGCCAGCGCAGGGTCGTGCAGGGCCAGCACCGCCGCGGCCAGCAGCGCGGCGTTCACCGCGCCGGCGCGGCCGATCGCCAGCGTGCCGACCGGAATGCCGGCCGGCATCTGCACGATCGAAAGCAGCGAATCCATGCCGTTGAGCGCCTTGGACTGGATCGGCACGCCGAACACCGGCAACCGGGTCTTGGCCGCCAGCATGCCCGGCAGGTGGGCGGCGCCGCCGGCACCGGCGACGATCACCTCGATGCCGCGCGCCACCGCCGCCTCGGCGTAGTCGAACAGGAGATCGGGTGTGCGATGGGCCGAAACCACCCGCACCTCGTGGGGCACGGACAGTTCCTCGAGCGTGGCGGCGGCGTGTTGCATGGTTTCCCAGTCCGAGCGCGATCCCATCACCACGCCGACCCGTGCATTGGCTGCTGCCGTCATGACTTTCCAGCCTGAAAAAAGGTTATTGTAGGGCTTCTTTTCCGCAACGCACGATCGCCACCACGCTCATGGACAAGCGCCTGCTCGACATCCTGTGCTGCCCCGTGAGCAAGACGCCGCTGCGTCTGCTCGGCCGACAGGAGCTGGATGCGCTCAATGCGGCGATCGCCCGCGGCGAGGTCCTGACCGTGGCTGGCAGCCGCGTCGAAAACGCCCTCGCCGAGGGCCTGATCACGGTCGATGGCAAGGTGATCTACCGCGTCGAGGACGGCATCCCGGTCCTCCTGCCCGAGGAGGGCATCGGCACGGTGCAGTTCCAGGATTTCCCGCGCGTGGCCTGACGGCGAGCCCCGGAGGGCTTACGCCGCCATCCCGCACCGCCGGTCATGACAGGGCGGCAGGTTTTCATCTATCGTCGGCCGGACGGGCCGCTGCGGCCCGGCTGGCCGGTCGCAATCGAGCAAAGAGGCATGGCCATGGCTGAAGCCTACGAGCCTTCCAAGGTCGTCAATCTCCATCAGCGGTTGGAACCTGGCCACCCGCGCGGCGGTGAGCTGCTGCAGGCGGTGCGCGATATGGCCACCCGGCGCCTGCAGCAACTGCTCGGGCAGATGTTCGAGCACGTCGACGATGCGCTGTTCGACCTGGCCGAAAAAGCTGAGAACAACGCCGCGCAGATGCACTATTTCGACGGCATGCGCGAGGTCCGCCGACGCCGGCTGGCGATCGAGCGCAGCTATCTTTCCCAGGTGACGCGCATGCTCGGCCCGATGCCGGTCGCGCCGCGCGCCACGACCGCGCCGTCCGCTTCCGGCGAGCTCTCGCTGGTGGCCGACGACGAGCTGGAGGAATCGCTGGCGGTCACCAGCATGGCCAGCAAGAACGAGGCCCGGCTCGCGCAGGAGCTGCATGCGCTCAACCAGCGGCTCGGGGTGATCTGCGGCGGGATCAAGCTGGACGAATCCAACAGCCCGCTCGCGCCGGCCGCACTCGCCGAAGCCTTCCGGCAGGCCATGGGCGAGCTGGAGGCCGACGTTCGCGTCAAGCTGCTCATCTACAAGCTGTTCGACCGCTATGTCATGGCCGGTCTCGATGCGCTCTATCCGGAGATCAATGCCGAGCTGATGCGGGCCGGCGTGCTGCCGCAGTTCCGCCAGGGCGCTCGGCATGCCGCGCCGGAACACGCCGCGGCGGGTGCCGCATCCGCTGTCGCGGCGGGCGGACAGGACGCCGGCGCCGCCGAGGACGTGCTCGAGACCTTGAGCCAGCTCTTCAATGCCCGCCGTGGGCGCGCACCCACCGCTCCGCCCCCGGCGGCTGCGGCGCCGGCGCCCTCGGTCCACGAGCTGCTCGGGGCGCTCAGCGTGCTGCAGAGCCAGCTGGCCGACCATGCCAGCCCGGTGCCCGCATCGACCGGCGCCCAGCAGAGCGCCGCCGATGCCGCCGCGCTGAAAAGCCTGCTCATGAGCCAGCTGGGCGCACTGCGCGGCGCCCGGCCATCGGCCATGGCCGGCATGGACGAGGACACCATCGACCTGGTCGGCATGCTGTTCGAATTCATCCTGGCCGATGACACCTTGCCGCCGACCATGCAGGCGCTGCTGGCGCGGCTGCAGATTCCCTACCTCAAGGCGGCATTGCTGGACCGGCGCTTGTTCGCCCAGCGCCAGCACCCGGCACGGCGCCTGCTGGACATGCTGGCCGAGCTCGCCAAGGGCTGGTCGCCCGAAGCGGACCGCGATCATCGGGTGTTCGACCGGGTGAAATCGGTCGTCGAGCGGCTGCTGCATGATTTCGACGACGATCTCGGCCTTTTCGAGCGATTGTGCGGAGAGCTTGCCGCCTTCCAGGAAACGCTGCGCCGGCGCGCCGAGCTGGCCGAGCAGCGCGTGGCCGAAGCCACCCACGGTCGCGAGCGACTGGAGCTGGCGCGCCGGCGCGCGGCGCGGGAAATCCTCGACCGCATCGGCGGGCGTGCCCTGCCGCCGCTGGTGCACGGCGTGCTGGCGCGGGCCTGGGCCAACTACCTGGTGCTGACCCTGCTGCGCCAGGGCGAGGATTCACTGGAGTTTTCCGAAGCGCTGCGCTTCGTCGACGAATTCATCGCCAGCACGCTGCCGGTGCGCGACGCCGAAAGCCGGCAGACCCTGCGGCAGCTCATGCCGCGCATCGAGCGCAGCCTGCGCCGGGGCCTGGCCAGCGTGGCCTTCCAGGAAAGCGACATCGAACGGCTGCTCGCCCAGCTCACGGGCTACTACCGTGAGCGGCTGGGCGAGGCCCCTGCGCAGGCTGCGTCGTCCATGGAAGGCCCACTGCCGATTCCCGACAGCATCCAGCCCATCGTCGAGCAGGAAGCGCCGGCGCTGCAGGCCGAACGCGAGGCCGCGACGGCGCCGCCGCCGGAGATCCCGCAGCTCGAACAGGTCTACGCGCTCAAGCCTGGTACGTGGCTCGAGTTCTGTCCCACCGGCGCCCCGGCCGAGCGCGCCAAGCTGTCCTGGATCAGCCCGATGAGCGGTCGCTATCTGTTTGTCAACCGCCGCGGCCTCAAGGTGGCGGACTACGCCCCGCACGAGCTGGCCGCCGCGCTGGCCGCCGGCAGCGCGCGCGTACTGCCGGCCGAACCCCTGTTCGACCGTGCCCTGGACGCCATCGTCGACCGCTTGAGCCAGCCGCCTGGAACGCCGGCGGCATGAGCGTGGCACTCGAACTTCCCGCGGCCGCCCTCATCGAGGCCGACGTGCGCCGTGCGCTCGCGGAGGATCTGGGCAGCGGCGACGTCACTGCCGAGCTGCTGCCGGCCGCGGCCGCCGCGGAGGCCGTACTGACCTGCCGCGAGCCGGCCGTGCTCGCCGGCCGCGCCTGGTTCGAGGCCTGCTTCCGCGCGCTCGATCCGCAGACGCGGTTCAGCTGGGAAGCGGCCGACGGCGAACGGGTGACGGCCGGCGCCGTGCTCTGTCGCCTGGGCGGGCGGGCCCGCGCGCTGGTCAGCGCGGAACGCCAGGCACTCAACTTTCTGCAGCTGCTGTCCGGTACCGCCACGACCACCGCCGCGTACGTGGCGGCCATCGCCGGCACCGGCGTGCGTTTGCTGGACACCCGCAAGACGCTCCCGGGCCTGCGGGCCGCGCAGAAATACGCGGTGCGGGCGGGCGGCGGCCACAACCATCGCCACGGTCTCTACGACGCCATCCTGATCAAGGAAAACCACATTGCCGCGGCCGGCGGTATCGCTGCCGCGGTCACCGCCGCCCGCGCCCTGCATCCCCGCCTGCCGGTGGAGGTGGAAGTCGAGGATTTCGACGAACTCGCGCAGGCACTGGCCGCCGGTGTCGACCGCATCATGCTCGACGACTTCTCCCTGCCCGATCTGCGCGAGGCGGTGGCACGTGTCGCGGGGCGCGTTCCCCTCGAGGTCTCCGGCAACGTCGACCTGGCCGGCATCGGCGAGCTGGCACGGACCGGCGTGGATTTCATTTCCGTGGGCGCACTCACCAAGCACGTGCGCGCCATCGATCTCTCCTTGCGCCTGCGGCTCGTCTGAAACTTGCCGGTGCCGTGGGGCAAGTCGCACACTCGGCGGCATGGGCAACGCGTTCGATTTCGTCTTGCTGCTGCTGGTCGCGGGCATCGCCGCGGCCTGGCTCGCGCTCACCCGCATGCGCGAGCACGCCGGTGCCGAGGTGCGGCGGCAATGCCGGCGCCGCGGCCTGCAGCTGCTCGATGACAGCATCGGCTGGCGCGTGGTGCGGCTGCGTCGCGTGCAGGGTCGGTTCCATCTCGCCTGCCGCTACGATTTCGAAGTGAGCATGGACGGTGCCGACCGTGCCCGCGGCAGCCTGTGGATGACCGCCGCCGGGCCGGCTGGCATCACCCTGCCCGAACGGCCGGAGGCCGCGCTGCCGCCGTCGGAGACGCTGCCTGACAACGTGATTCCGTTGCGGCCGCGCCGCCGCGAAGGCCAGCACCACTGAGCATGGCCGCCGACCCGTCCGCCGCCGCGCCGCCCTGTCCGCCGCCACGACCGGACTACGAGCCGGCGCGCTTCCCGCTGCCGCCCGGCGCCTGCGACGCCCATGCGCACGTGGTGAGTGCCGACACCGACCGCTATCCACTGGTCGCCGCGCGTAGTTACACCCCGCCGCCGGCACCGGAATCGGCCTATCTGCGCATGCTGGAAGCCACCGGCATGAGCCGCGGCGTGCTGGTGCAGATCAGCGTCTACGGTACCGACAACCGCTACATGCTCGAAGTGCTCGGCCGCCATCCCCGGCGGCTGCGCGGGATCGCGGTGGTCGATGCCGGCGTCGCCGAAGCCGAACTTGCGCGCATGCATGCGCTCGGCGTGCGTGGCGTGCGACTCAACGTGCTGTTCGGCGGTGGCGTCGGCTTCGACGCACTGGAGACGCTGGCGGCCAGGATCGCGCCGTTCGGCTGGCATCTGGAGCTGCTGCTCGACGCCCGCCAGTTGCCGCCCCTGCTGTCGCGGCTGACCACGTTGCCGGTGCCAGTGGTCGTCGACCACATGGGCCACATGCCGGCCGAGCTCGGCGTCGCCCATCCCGGTTTCCAGGCCCTGCTCGAGCTGGTCGGTCGGCAGGGCGGCTGGGCCAAGCTCTCCGGCGCCTATCGCATCGATTCCGACCAGCGGCACTACGCCAACGCCGCACGGCTGGCCGCGGCGCTCATCGAGGCCGCGCCCGAGCGGCTGGTCTACGGCAGCGACTGGCCGCACGTGGCGGTGCCCCATGCCATGCCCGACACGGGGCACCTGCGCAACTTGCTCGGGGAATGGATCGCCGACGCGACCCTGCGCCGGCGCATCCTGGTGGACAACCCCGCGGTGCTCTACGACTTCTAACGCGCGCCCTGCATCGAGGCCTCGCCATGCAATGGTTCAAAGAGCTCAAGCCCGCCGAACGCCATGCCTTCGTCGCCGCCTTCGGCGGCTGGGCACTGGATGCGCTGGATTTCATGGTCTTCACTTTCGTCATCTCGACGCTGATCACGCTGTGGGGCATCGACCGCGGCCAGGCCGGCATGCTCGGCACGGTCACGCTGCTGTTTTCCGCCGTCGGCGGCTGGTGCGCGGGCATCCTGGCCGACCGCTACGGTCGGGTGCGCGTCCTCCAGTTCACCATCCTGTGGTTCTCGGTCTGCACGGTGCTGATCGGCTTCAGCCAGAACTTCACCCAGATCTTCGTACTGCGCGCACTGCAGGGTCTGGGCTTCGGCGGCGAGTGGGCGGTGGGCTCGGTGCTGATGGGCGAGATCGTGCGCTCGGAATTCCGCGGCCGCGCGGTGGGCACGGTGCAGAGCGGCTGGGCGATCGGCTGGGCGCTGGCGGCGCTGCTCTATGGCCTGGCCTTCAGTCTGCTGCCCGAACAAGTGGCCTGGCGCAGCCTGTTCTGGTTCGGCGTGCTGCCTGCGCTGCTGGTGCTCTACGTGCGCCGCAAGGTGCCTGAACCTGCGATCTTCGCCGAGACCCAGAGGCTGCGTGCGACGCGCACGGTGCGTTTCACCGAGATCTTCGCCCCGGACCTGCTCAGGACCACCGCCCTGGCCAGCCTGCTGTGCACCGGCGTGCAGGGCGGGTATTACGCCATCACCACCTGGCTGCCGACTTTTCTCAAGTCCGAGCGGCACCTGTCGGTGCTCGGCACCAGCGGCTACCTTGCGGTGGTCATCCTGGGCTCGTTCCTCGGCTATCTCGGCGGCGCGTGGCTGACCGACCGCTTCGGCCGGCGCGCCAATCTGATCGTGTTCGCCCTGCTCTCGGGGGCAAGCCTCTACCTTTATACCCAGCTGCCGCTCAGCGACACGCTCATGTTGGTGCTCGGCTTCCCGCTCGGATTCGCCGCCTCCGGCATTTTCAGCGGGCTCGGCGCCTACCTCACCGAACTGTATCCCTCGCGCGTGCGCGCCTCCGGCCAGGGTTTCGCATACAACTTCGGGCGCGGCATTGGCGCGCTCTTCCCGACCCTGGTCGGCTACCTGAGCGAACGCGGCGGGCTCGGCATGGCGATCGGGGTCTTCGCCGGCGGCGCTTATCTCGTGGTCATCCTCACCGTGCTGCTGTTGCCGGAAACGCGCGGGCGCGAGCTGCACGGCTGGGATTAGCTCGCCCATGCGCGGGTACGACGTGATCGTGGTCGGCGGCGGCATCGTCGGCCTGTCCACCGCCTGGCAACTGCTGGAACGGCATCCGCGGCTCAAGCTGCTGCTGCTGGACAAAGCGGACCGTCTGGCGGCGCATCAGAGCGGACACAACAGCGGGGTGATCCATGCCGGCGTGTACTACCGGCCGGGCAGCCTGAAGGCCCGCTTCTGTCGTGAGGGTCATCGCGCCACCAAGGCGCTGTGCGCCGCGCATGGCATCCCCTTCGTCGAATGCGGCAAGCTGCTGGTGGCCACTGACGCAATCGAGGTCACGCGCCTGCGGCAGCTGTGGGAGCGCATCGGCGCCAACGGTCTGGAACGCGAGTGGCTCGATGCCGCCGCGCTAAGCGCCCGCGAGCCCGCCGTCCGTGGTCTGGCCGCCGTCCGGGTGCCAGCCAGCGCCATCGTCGACTATCGGCAGGTCTGCGCGGTCATGGCCGAGCGTTTGGCCGCGCTGGGTGGCGAGATCCGGCTCGGCTGCGAGGTGCGGACGCTCGAGGAACGCGCCGAGGTCGTCATCGTGGAAAGCCCGGCCGGCTGCTGGCAGACCCGCCGATTGGTCGCCTGCGCCGGGCTGCAGGCCGACCGCCTGGTGCGGCTGCTCGGTATCGAACCGGGTTTTCGCATCTGTCCGTTCCGCGGCGAATACTATCGTCTTGCCGCGCGCCGCCAGGGGCTGGTCAGCCATCTCATCTATCCGGTGCCGGACCCGGCCCTGCCCTTTCTCGGCGTCCACTTGACCCGCACCATCGACGGCGGCATCACCGCCGGCCCCAATGCGGTACTGGCTCTGGCCCGCGAGGGTTATCGCAAGCGCGACGTATCGCTGCGCGATCTCATCGACATGGCTGGCTACCCGGGCATCCGCCGGATGCTGCGCCGGCACCTGCGCGCGGGCTGGGACGAACTTCAGCATTCCCTGTGCAAGCGCGGCTATCTCGCCCTGCTGCGCAAGTATTGTCCGACGCTCGAACTCGACGATCTGGAGCCCCACCCGGCCGGCGTGCGGGCGCAGGCGGTGGCCGCGGATGGCAGCCTGGTCGAGGATTTCCTTTTCGTCGAGACGCCGCGCACCTTGCATGTGGGCAACGCGCCCTCGCCGGCGGCCACCGCGGCCATTCCGATTGGCCGTCACATCGCCGAGCGTCTGGCCGAGCGGGGCAGGCTCACTTGACCACGCGCAGACGCGGCGAGCCGCGTGGCGGCCTGTCGCCACCTTGATCCTCGGCCGGCGGCGACGGCGGCGGCGGCTCGTCGTCGGCCGGGAACATCATGCCCTGGCCGTTTTCCTGTGCGTACAGTGCCCGCACCGCCCGCACCGGAATGCGCAGGACATGGCTGACGCCGGAGAAACGCGCCTGGAAGGTGATCCATTCGTTGCCGAGATCGAGGTCGGCCACCGCGCGCATGGCCAGATTCAGCACGACCTGGCCATTGCGCACTGCCTGCGGCGGCACCTGCACGCCTTCCACGGCGGCGTCCACCAGCAAATAGGGCGTGAGCCCGTTGTCGCTGATCCAGTCGTAGATCGCCCGCAGCAGGTACGGGCGATTGGAGCTCATGGGCGGACCTTCGCGATCCATCAGGGACGCATCGCCTTTTCTTCGGGGGTCAGACTGCGGGCGAAACCCTGGCTGTGGAACAGCCGCTCGCCGTAGTCGATGATCGGCTTGCCCTCGCGGCCCAGATCCACGCCGAGCCACGGCAGACGCCAGACCACCGGCGCGACCAGACAGTCGGTGAGACTCATCTCCGGATTCAGGAAGAACTTGGCCGCCTTGAACAGCGGCAGCGCCGAGAGCAGGTGTTCGCGCAGACGCTTGCGCGCCGCGTCGGCGGCACGGCCACCGGCGAGGATGCCGTCCACCTCCGGCAGCCAGTCGCGCTCGATACGCACCGCCGCCAGCCGCAGCCGGGCGCGGGAGAGCGGATCGATCGGCATCAGCGGCGGATGCGGATAGCGCTCGTCGAGGTATTCGCAGACCACCGGCGTGTGATAGAGGGTGAGATCGCGGTCGACCAGGGTCGGCACGGTGCCGTAGGGATTGAGGTCGAGCAGATCGGCCGGCGGCTTGTCCGGATCCACCACGACGCGTTCGTAGCTGACGCCCTTGGCGGCCAGTACCAGACGGACGCGATGGCACTGGATGCCGGTGGCCGTGGTGTAGAGGGTGAGAACGGTACGCGAGCGCGCGCTTTGCACCATGCTTGGGTCTCCATCGGCTGGCTGGACGCGGCGGCCGCGCAGCCGCCGCATCGCGCGGTGGAAAAGACGTCCCTTAGTGGACGTCCTTCCAGTATTCCTTCTTCAGCAGGTAGGCGAGCAGGGTGAAGACGGCCAGGAACAGCAGCACCCACAGCCCGTAATGATGGCGCTGCAACGCGGCAGGCTCGGAGGCGTATTCCAGGAAGCTGGTCAGGTCACGCGCGGCCTGGTGATACTGCTCGGGCGTGAGCTTGCCCGGCTTGGCAAGCTCGAGCTTCTCGACCTCCTCGCCGCCGGGTTTCTTCACCGCGGTCTGGATGCCCTGCAGCTCCCACAGCGGGAACGGCATCGAGGCGTTCGGGAACACCGCGTTGTTCCAGCCGACCGGTCGGCTCGGGTCGAGATAGAAACCGTTGAGGTAGGCGTAGACCCAGTCGGCGGTCTTGGCGCGCACTTCGAGCGACAGATCCGGCGGCGCCTTGCCGAACCACTGCTCGGCCAACGCCTGGGGCATGTGCGAGACCACCGTTTCGCCGAACTTGGCGCCGGTGAAGTTGAGGTTTTCCATCACCTCCTTCTCGCTGAGCCCCAGGTCCTCGGCCATCCGCGAGTAACGGACGAACTTCAGCGAATGGCAGCCCACGCAATAGTTGAAGAACAGCTTGGCGCCGCGTTGCAGCGAGGCCTGGTCGCGCACATTGGCGCCCGAGGGCGGCAGACCGCCTTCTTCCGCCTGCACGGACACGCAGCCGACGACGAGCCCGAGCGCCAGCATCAACGAGGAAAGGAACCGCTTAGTCATGCGTCGTCACCCGTTCCGGAACCGGCTTGGTCTTCTCCCAGCCGAGGCGTGTGTAGAACCCGAGGAACACGAAGTAGCCGAAATACAGGAGCACCATCAGCCGACCGAAGGTGTTCTCCCAGACGGTCACGTCGACGTTGCCGAACCACGCCGGAATGACCTCGGCGGTGACGCCGGCACCCACGGCGCCGAGCAAGATGAAGGACAGCACGAACAGCATCAGCGCGACCTTGAAGCCGGTGCCGCGGTAGCGGATCGACTTCACCTTGCCGGCGTCGATCCACGGCAGCAGGAACAGCAGCACGATCGCGCCGAACATGCCGATCACGCCCCACACGGCGGTGCCGAAGAAGGATGGGATCATGCGCAGGATCGCGTAGAACGGCGTGAAGTACCACACCGGCTTGATGTGCGAGGGCGTGGCCAGGTTGTTGGCCGGGATGAAGTTGTCGTGCTCGAGGAACCAGCCGCCCATGGTCGGCGCGAAGAAGATGATGAACGCGGCGATCAGCAGGAAGAAACCGACGCCGACCAGGTCCTTGAGCGTGTAGTAGGGATGGAACGGGATGCCATCGGCCGGCGCGGTCGCCGACCAGCGGTTGCCCTTCGGCCCCTTCTTGATCTCGACCCCGTCCGGGTTGTTCGAGCCGACCTCGTGCAGCGCGGCCAGATGCAGCACCACCAGCAGCAACAGCACGAGCGGCAGCGCGATCACGTGCAAGGCGAAGAAACGGTTGAGCGTGGCATCGGCGGGGAGGTAGTCGCCCATGATCCACTCGACCAGGCCGTTGCCGATCACCGGGATGGTGCCGAACAGCGAGATGATCACCTTGGCACCCCAGAACGACATGTTGCCCCACGGCAGCACGTAGCCCATGAAGGCCTCGGCCATCAGCACCAGGAAGATCAGCATGCCGAGCAGCCAGACCAGCTCGCGCGGCTTCTTGTACGAGCCGTACATCAGCCCGCGGAACATGTGCAGGAACACCACCACGAAGAACAGCGAGGCGCCGGTGGAGTGCATGTAGCGGATCAGCCAGCCCCACTCGACGTCGCGCATGATGTACTCGACCGAGTCGAAGGCTTCCGCCGCGCTGGTCTTGTAATTCATGGTGAGGAAGATGCCGGTCAGGATCTGATTGACCAGCACCAGCAGCGCCAGCGAGCCGAAGTAGTACCAGAGGTTGAAGTTCTTCGGCGCGTAGTACTCAGTCATGTGCTTGCGGTAGGTCGGCACCAGATTCGGCGCGCGCTCGTTGACCCAAGCACCGATACGGGAAAATACATTGGCCATCAGCCGGCCTCCTTCGGATCCACACCCACCTGGATGGTCTTGTCGTCCACGAAGTGGTACGGCGGCACCTGCAGGTTCTTCGGTGCCGGCACGCCCTTGAACACGCGCCCGGCCATGTCGTAGCGGGACTTGTGGCACGGGCAATAGAAGCCGCCTTTCCATTCCGGATCGAACGGCTCGGGCTTGACCTCCGGCACGAAGTCCGGCACGCAGCCCAGGTGCGTGCAGATGCCGACCACCACCAGCCACTCGGGCTTGAGCGAGCGGTACTCGTTCTTGGCGTAAGGAGGCTGCTGGGTGGCGGAAACGCCGTCGGACTTGGGGTCGGCCAGGCGCGGATCGAGCGAGGGCAGCGCGTCCAGCTGCTCCTTGGTGCGATGGACCACGAACACCGGCAGGCCGCGCCAGGGGTAGGTGACCTTCTGGCCGGGATCGATCTTGCTGATGTCGACCGTGACCGGCGCACCGGCCGCCTTGGCGCGCGCGCTGGGTTCCCAGGATTTGATGAAGGGCACGGCCGCGGCAACCACTCCCACGCCGCCCACCACACTCGTGGTCACGGTCAGGAAGCGGCGGCGGCCATGATCGACGACTTCGTTCGCCATCAGGCTCTCCGGTACATGCAGGCCACTGGAATGCGGGTTTCAGGTGCCGCAAAAATCGCGTTAGTGTAGCGTCAGGCCACCACCCATACAATCGAATCGACCAGGGGATGAAACCGTGGACGTGCGCTCCGGCCGGCAGCGGTCCCGCTGCCTTGCCCCGTCACGAGAGCCGCTCATGAGACAAGTCGCCGGCATCCTAGCCTTCTTCGCCCGCTTCGCGGTCATCGGGCTCGCCGCGGCCTTCCTGATCAGCCTGATCTGGCCGTCCAGCGGCGACCGCCTGCGCAGCCGCCTGGGCTGGCATGCCGCCCCGCAGACGACCGTGGCGGCCGCGACTGCGCCGGTGTCCTATGCCGACGCGGTCGCCCGGGCGGCGCCCTCGGTGGTGAACATCTATGCCAACCGCATGGTCACCGAGCAGGCCATCCGCATGTATGCCGATCCGCTGCTGCAGCGCCTGCTCGGCGGCGTGCCGGCCGGTCCCGCCTACCGGCGCACGCGCCAGGTGCTCGGCTCGGGGGTGATCGTCAGCCGCCAGGGCTATGTGCTGACCAACAACCACGTGATCGCCAAGGCCGACGACATCCAGGTGCTGCTCTACGACGGACGCGTGGCCCGCGCCACGCTGGTCGGCGCCGATGAGGAGACCGATCTGGCCGTGCTCAGGATCGATGCCGGCAACCTGCCGGTGATCCAGATGGCCGACCCCAAGTCGGTACGCGCCGGCGACATCGCGCTGGCGATCGGCAATCCGCTCGGGCTCAACCAGACCGTGACCATGGGCATCGTCAGTGCCACCGGCCGGCAGCTGGACAGCAATAGCCCCGAGGACTTCATCCAGACCGATGCGGCGATCAATTTCGGCAATTCCGGCGGCGCGCTGATCAACGCGCACGGCGAGCTGATCGGCATCAACGCCCTGCTGATCGGCAAGGAAGCCGACGCCGAGGGCATCGGCTTTGCCATCCCGGCCAGCAACGCCAAGAAGGTGCTGGACCAGATCGTCGCCAGCGGACACGTGGTGCGCGGCTGGCTAGGCGCCGACTACGGCTTCGTGCCGATTGCCGCCAACAGCGGCCTGCCGGCCGCCGCACGCGGCGCGCAGATCGTCGACGTGTATCCGGGCGGCCCGGCCGCGCAGGCCGGGCTCAAGCAGCACGACATCCTGCTGGAAGTGGACGGCCACGACATCCGCAACCCGGCCGATCTGCGCCGCATCGAGGCCGACCTGACGCCGGGTCGCACGGTGGAAGTCGCCGGGCTGCGCAACGGCTCGCCATTCCAGGCCAGGGTCGGGGTGACCCGGCGCCCGCCGCCGACACCCGCGCCTTAGCCGGGAAAACCAGCCGCACCTACAGCGTGGGCGCCGTCGCCGCCAATGCGCGCGGCAAGGCCGTGCCATAGCGCTGGCGCAGGGTGGCCACGCGCTGCACGTAGACCTCGGTCTCGGCATAGGGCGGCACGCCGTTGTAACGCTGCACGGCGGCCGGACCGGCGTTGTAGGCCGCGGCGGCCAGCCGCTCGTCACCATTGAAGCTCTTGAGCAACAGGGCGAGATAACGCGCGCCGCCACGGATGTTCTGCACGGCATCGAAGGCGTCGACCACGCCCATGTCGCCGGCCGTGGCGGGCATCAACTGCATGAGCCCCTGCGCGCCCTTGAGCGAGAGTGCATGCGGCTGGAAGGCGCTTTCGGCATGGATCACCGCGCGCAGGAAGGCCTCCTCGACACCGAACTCGCGGCTGGCCGCCCGCACCGCCTCGGCATAGGAGGAAAGGTCCAGGCGCACGTGGTTCCAGTCGATCGGCGAATGCACGTCGCAGGCCACGCAGGTGGCGATGTAGCTGAACAGCAGCGTCACCGCCCTGCCCCGGCCGGCCGGCGGCACGTTGGTGTATTCCACGCTGCCGTCGGCGTGCACCACCCGATAGACCGCGCCGCGCAGCACGCGTGCGCCGGGCTGGCCGGCGAGGGATGGCCCGGGCGGCGGCGACTTCGATTCGCTGTAGCTCCAGCGGGCGAGCGGTGCGGTGACTTGCCCGGTCGCGGCCTTCCGGCCCACGCCGTCCTCCGGGCCAGGAGGCTTCAGGGAAGCAACGTGCGACACCGGCACGGCTGGCGCGGGAAGGCGCCGGCACTGCCGGTAACCCTGCGGGTTGCTGCTGAAGACGGTCTCTCCGCTTGCCCCCACGCAGCGGTACAGGGCTTCGGTATGGGCGTACGATGGCGCGCCGCAAAGCGCCAGCAGCAGGACCGCGCAGGCGCGGCCGGAAACGGCGGCCAAGCTGGCTCTGTGGACGAACGACATGCCATGAAACCCCAGGGCCGCGGCGCGGCTCGTTTCCAGTGTGCCCTTGCCTGGGCCACGGCTCAAGCCGGATCGCGCGGGCCCGCCTCGTCTGCCGCGGCGCCGGGCCGCAGCCGCAGCCGCACGTCCTCGCCGATCATGCGCCGGTCGAGCCATCGCAGCGGACGCCGCGCGGACATGTCGGTCAGCGGCGGCAGTACGAACAAGGGCCGCGCGGCATCGCCCAGGAACGTCGGCGCGACATAGAGCAGGATTTCGTCGACCAGCCCGGCTTCGAGCCATGCGCCGCTCAATCGGGCACCGGCCTCGACCTGGACCTCGTTGCAGGCATGCGCGGCCAGTCGGGCGAGCACGGCGGAAAGATCCAGCCGTCCATCGTGACCGGGGACCGGCTCGCAGCTCACCCGGGCAAAGCGGCCGTCGGGCCTGACCGTTTCATCGTGGAAGATCAGCGTCGGCACCGAGCCGTCCAGCACGTGGCTGCCGTCTGGCGTGCGCAGGCGCCCGTCCAGCACCACGCGAAGCGGCTGGACGATGGCCCCAGGCGGTGTCTCCACGTCAGCCAAGCCTGGCGCTGCATCCCCCATTTCCGACGCGACGAACGCGCCGCGGAAGTCCGCCGGCCGCAGGGTCAGGCGCGGATCGTCGGCAAGCACGGTGCCGATACCGGTCAGGATGGCCGAGCTGCGCGCGCGCCAGCGCTGCACGTCGGCGCGCGCAGCGGCGCCGGTGATCCATTTGGACTCGCCATTGCCAAGTGCGGTGCGGCCGTCCAGGCTCATGGCCAGCTTTACCCGCACGAACGGCCGGCCGCGTTCGAAGCGGCTGAAAAAACCGAGGTTGAGCTCGCGCGCGGCCTCGCGCATTAGCCCGGTTTCCACCGCGATGCCGGCGGCACGTAGGCGGGCGATGCCGCGTCCAGCCACGGCCGGGAACGGATCTTCCGCGGCGATCACCACGCGTGCCACGCCGGCCGCCACGAGCGCATCCGCACACGGCGGAGTGCGGCCATGATGCGCGCACGGCTCGAGCGTCACGTAAGCGGTGGCGCCGCGCGCCCGCTCGCCCGCCTCGCGCAGCGCGAACACTTCCGCATGGGGGCCGCCGGCACGCCGATGCCAACCGCTGCCGACCGGCTCGCCCCCCTGCGCGATCACACAACCCACGCGCGGATTGGGCTGGGTGGTGTAGAGACCGCGTTCGGCCAGGCGCAATGCTTGCGCCATGTGCAGGTGGTCGATGGCGGAAAAAGACATGGGCGACGACGTGGCCATTGGCAAAAAGCGCATCCTAACCTTGCGGTGAGCGAAAGGATGGCGTAGGCGAATCGAAAGTCGGCTCGGCGTCAATACGCGCACCGATCGCCACCGAAACTTGTGCATGCCGCTGCAACACCTTCGAAGCTCGTGCCGTTTCTGGCGCGAGGCGCCACTGGCCTGGCTCGCGTTCTGTCTGATGCTCGCTCTGCGTCTGTACGCGGTGTGGCACATGCCCGTGGACAGCGACGAGCCGCAACACCTGCACGTGGTGTGGGAGTGGACGCAAGGCCGGTTGCCATACCGCGATTTCTTCGACAACCACATGCCGCTGTTCCAGTGGCTGTGCGCGCCGCTGTTGGGCTGGATCGGCCCTCGCCCCGAGGCGCTTTTGCTGATGCGGCTCGCCCAGTGGCCGCTGACCGCTGCAACCTTGCTGCTGACCGTGCATCTGGGAAGGCGGCTGTGGAGTGTGCGGACGGGACTCTACGGAGCCACGCTGATCGGTCTGCTGCCGCATTATTACCTTGGCGCCTCGATCGAGTTCCGGCCGGACAATGCCTGGGCGCTGGCGTGGCTGGCGGCGTTGGCGCTCGTCGTGTCCGCCCGCGACTGGCATGCGCGCCGCGCGGCGGCGATCGGCTTGCTGGCCGGCCTGGCGCTGGCGATCTCGGCCAAGAGCACGCTGTTGATCGGCAGCGCCTGCCTGACGCTGGTGCTGTTGATCCTCACCGCACCGCGGGCATGGCCGTGGCGGCGCATGGTCGTCGCGATGGCCGTGGGGCTGCCGGTCATGCTGCTGCCCGCAGCGCTCGTTTTCGGCTACTTCGCCCGTCACGGCGCGGCCGGGGTGGCGTGGTACTGCATCGTCCAGCACAACGTCGTGCCTGGGCTCGGCAACTGGAACGGTCTGATCGTGCGGGCCGCGATTTTCACCGTCGCATTGTGCGCGGCGATCGTTCTCCTGCTGCGCCGGCCACCGGCGGATGCCGAGGCGTTGCGCCGCCGTTTCCTGCTGCTCTGGCCGTGGATCTACCTTGCTGCGCTGTACAGCTTCTGGCCGTTGATTCCGCGCGAACATCTGCTGCCGGCGATGCCGCTGGTCGGGTTGGCATTTGCCGTCCTCAGCGCGGAACGCGGCGATACCCTCCGATTCTGTCGGCGCGTGGCTATAACCTCGGTGGCCATAGCGCTTTTTGGATGGGAAATCTCGGCATTGGCAAACCATGCTGCGCGGCGGCCTTCTCAGTCATGTGCTGCACAATGCGATCATCGGCCACGAATGGTCCGCCAACGTATCCAGCTTTCCGCCTATCAAGATGAGCTCAAGACCCTGCTGCAGATCACCACGCCCGCCGATACGGTGATCGACGCCAAGGGCGAGAGCATCTTCCGCCAACGGCCGACCTGGCTGGTGTTCGAAGGCATCACCCGCTATCGCATCCGACGCGGCTTGTTGCCCGACGATACCGTGGCGCAAATCGTCGCCCATGGCACGCCCGTGGCCATCGACGCCAACCTGATGCCCGCAGATGCCTGGTTCGTGATCCGCCATTACCTGCCGATCGGGCAGCGTCTGCGCCTGCTCGGGCAACGGCTGCCGGCAGGATCGCAGGTGACGGTCGACATCGCCGTGCCTGCCGACTACGCCGCGGTTCGGGCCGATGGCCGACGGCTCTGGCTGCGGGTGGACGACGGCCCGGCCCAGCAACGCTTTCATCTGAGCGCCGGTCCGCATCGCCTGGCGATCGTCGGTGAGGCCGGCGGTGTATCGGCGCTGGTATGGGCCGACGCGCTGGATCGTGGATTGGACCCGGCGCGGCTGTTCCGCTCTGCGCCGCTCGCCATGACGGACGCTGCACCGGGACGGCCGGCATCACGCTGAAGCGGCCTCGCCTTCAAGGGAGGTCTGCAGCGGCCGGATGCGTCGCAGGCCGTATGGCTCACCCGTTCGACGCGCGGACTTTCGATGCCTCATGGGTGAGGACGAGTTCCCGCGCCAGGGCCTTGTAGACCGGTGACGGGCAGAACAAAGCCGACGTCGCCCGGGCCAGCAGGCAGGCACCCATCAGCGGCACCGCCATCTGGTGGGTGGCCGTCAATTCCATGGAGATGACGACGGCAGTCAGCGGCGCCTGCGTCACCCCGGCAAGATAAGCCGCCATGCCGAGCAGGACGACGGCCGGCATGTCCGCGGCGGGAAACCATTGCGCGATATCGCCGCCCAGCCCTGCTCCGACCGCCAGTGCCGGCGAAAAGATGCCGCCGGGAATGCCGGCCCAGGACGAGACCAGGTTGCCCAGGAACTTCAAGCCGCCGAACCACGGTCCTGTACTGGCGTGTCCTTCGAGTATGGCGCGGGCCTGGTCATAACCGGTGCCGTAGAGCCCGTCTGTGCTCGACTGGCTCAACAGCACCAGGACCAGACCGCAGGCCGCCGCGAAAACCACCGGCTGGCGCGAACGCAGGCTGCGAAGATACCCGCGAAACCCCATCGCCGAGGGCAGGATGAGGCGGGCGAAAAGGCCGCCGGCCGCGCCGCCGGCGACGCCGGTGAGCAGCACCGCAAGCCACGCCCGACCCAGGGGTAGATACGCGGCAACCGTGCCGAAATAAGCGTAGTTGCCGACCCACCCCAGCGACACGATGCCGGCCAGGATGACGGCGGTGAGCAAGGTGCCACTCATCCGGTGCTCGAAGGCGCCGGCCATCTCCTCGATGGCGAACACCACGCCGGCCAGGGGCGTGTTGAACGCGGCGGCCAGCCCCGCAGCCGATCCGGCGAGGATGAACCGGCCTGCCGCGGCCGGTTCGTCGAAGCCGAAACGTCGCCCGATGGAATAGAGCAAACCGGCGCCCACGTGCACGGTCGGCCCTTCGCGCCCGACCGAGGCGCCGCCGGCCAAAGCCACCAGCGTCAACACCAACTTGCCGACCGCCACCTTGAGCGACAGCAGACGCTGGCGGAAACCCTCATCTTCCACCGCGAGCGCGGCCATGGCCTGCGGAATGCCCGAGCCGCGGGTGGCGCGCAAGGCGCCTTCGGTCAAGCCACTCAGAAGGGCGAACGTCGCCGGCGTCAGCAGGAACGGCACCCATCCGCCGTGGCGCACCATCGACCGAAACAGCCCGAAGGCGCGATCGGCCGACTTGGCGAACAGCACGGCGGCCAAACCCACGGCGACCGCACCCGTCCAGAACGCGAGGCGACGGCGCCATTGCCGGGGTGACAGGTAGTCGTGACTGGCCAGATGACGCCAGGCCCGGCGCGCGTGGTGATGGAATCGGGACAACTCAGCCCTCTTCAGGATGCGCGTTCTTGGGGTGAAGTCAGATCGGCTCGCCGGGCGACTTGGAGAGCAGGGAAAGTTGCAGCTTCCCCAACTCCGGCGGATCGCGCTCCAGCCGTTCGATTTCCTCGCGGAAGGCTTGTACATCTTCGAAGCGCCGGTAGACCGAGGCGAAGCGCACGTAGGCCACCTGGTCGAGCTTCTTGAGCTCGCGCATGACCAGCTCACCGATCTGGCGTGAAGGCAGCTCGCGCTCGCCGCTTCTGCGCAGATCGTCGATCACCGCACGCACCGCGGCATCCAGCGCGGCGCTCGCCACCGGGCGCTTCTGCAGCGCACGTTCGAAACTGGTGCGCAACTTGCGTTCGTCGAAAGGCTCACGCCGCTCGCCGCTCTTGATCACCGTCGGCAGCTTGAGCTCGGCGGTTTCAAAAGTGTTGAAACGCTCGCCGCAGCGCGGACACTCCCGCCGGCGACGCACGATGGCGCCGTCCTCGGTCAGCCGCGAGTCGATCACGCGGGTGTCTTCGTGCTGGCAGAACGGGCAGTGCATGCGTCGCGGCGGCTCAGCCGTAGACCGGGAACTTCCGGCACTGCGCGGTGACCTCATCGCGCACGCGCGCGATCACCGCCTCGTCGGTCGGCGCATCGAGTACGTCGCAGATCCAGTGCGCCAGCGCGATGCAGTCCTCTTCGCGATAGCCGCGCGTGGTGACCGCCGGCGTGCCGATGCGCAGGCCCGAAGTGACGAAGGGCTTCTGCGGATCGTTCGGCACGGCGTTCTTGTTCACCGTGATGTGCGCGCGGCCGAGCGCGGCCTCGGCATCCCTGCCGGTGACGGCGCGACCGATCAGGTCGACCAGCATCAGGTGGTTCTCGGTGCCGCCGGAGACGATCTTGTAACCGCGCTCGATGAAGGTCCTGGCCATCGCCTTGGCGTTCTTCACCACCTGACGCTGGTAGTCCTTGAAGGCGGGCTCCAGCGCCTCCTTGAAGGCCACCGCCTTGGCCGCGATCACGTGCATCAGCGGCCCGCCCTGGATGCCGGGAAAAACGATCGACTGCAGCTTCTTCTCGATCTCCTCGGCGCGCTCGCCCATGCCCTGCCGGCTCGCCACCACCAGGCCGCCGCGCGGGCCGCGCAGGGTCTTGTGGGTGGTCGAGGTGACCACGTGCGCATGCGGCAGCGGATTGGGATAAACGCCGGCGGCGACCAGACCGGCGACGTGCGCCATGTCGACGAACAGATACGCGCCGACCTCGTCGGCGATGGCGCGAAAGCGCGCCCAGTCCATTACCTGCGAATAGGCGGAAAAGCCGGCGACGATCATCTTCGGCCGGTGTTCGCGGGCCAGGCGCGCGACTTCGTCCATGTCGACGATGCCGTGGGCGTCGACGCCGTATTGCACCGCATGGAACAGCTTGCCGGAGAAGCTCACCGCCGCGCCATGGGTCAAATGCCCGCCGTGCGCCAAGCTCATGCCCAGGATGGTGTCGCCGGGATGGAGCAGCGCGAAGTACACCGCCTGGTTGGCCTGCGAGCCCGAATGCGGCTGCACGTTGACGTAGTCGGCGCCGAACAACTGCCTGGCGCGCTCGATGGCGAGGCGCTCGGCCACGTCCACGTATTCGCAGCCGCCGTAGTAGCGCTTGCCGGGATAGCCTTCCGCGTATTTGTTGGTGAGCACGCTGCCCTGCGCTTCGAGCACGCGCGGGCTGGCGTAGTTCTCCGAGGCGATCAGCTCGACGTGGTCCTCCTGCCGACGCGCCTCGTCGGCGATGGCCTGGGCCAGTTCGGGGTCGTAGCCGGCGATGGTGGCGTCTTTCGGAAACATGGCGTGGGCTCGCTCGCGATGGAAAGCAGCCATCCATGTTAGCGCAGCGGCACGAGACCCGAAGCCTCAGCCGCGCAAAAACAGGCCGATGCTGAGCGCCGTGCCGATGCACACGATCACCACCCGCAGGGCCTTCTCGTTCACCCGGTGCAGCAGCAGCGCCCCAAGTTGGCCGCTGAGGATGGCCGGCACCGCCACGCACAGGATCGGCAGCCACGGCAGCGTGTGCGCACGCAGCAAGAAGATCGCCACCGCCGAGGCATTCATCACCGCCGCGAGTACGTTCTTGGTCGCGCCGGCCACGCGCACGCCCAGGCCCGCCGCGGTCAGCGCCGCCAGCATCAGGATGCCGATGCCGCCGCCGAAATAACCGCCGTAGATCGCGATCAGGCCCTGCACGAGCATCGCCGCGCGGCGACCGAGCACGGGTGGCGCACCTTCCGCGCGTGGCTTGCGGAAAAAGCTGCCCCAGGCGAAGACGAGGGTGGCGAACAGCACCAGGAACGGCACCAGATGCGTGAACACGCTGACCGGCGTCACCAGCAGCAACACCGCGCCGACCGCGCCGCCGATGAGGCTGATCCAGAACAGGGTGCGGAACGACAGCCCTTCCGCGCCGGCGACATGGCGACGCCCGGCCAGCCCGGTGGTCACCTGGCCCGGAAAGAGCGCGATGGTCGAGGCGATGTTCGCCGTGCGCGGATCGATGCCGGCGACGAGCAGTGCCGGAAAAGTGAGGAACGAGCCGCCGCCGGCCAGCGCGTTCTGCACGCCGGCGGCGAACGCGGCGAGGACGAGGAGCAGCAGGGACCAGGACATCGGCGGCGCTTCGCGATGGCGGAAAGGCCGCCATTGTGCCAGCGCCTGGCCGCCGTCATCGGCCGCGGCTTTCGCGCACAATGATGGGCTATTGAGCCTGCGATCCCTCCATGCGCACGATCCGTATTCATGTCGATCATCCGCTCACCGTCGGCGAAACGCTTCCATTGCCGCCGCAAGCGGCCGAACACGTGGCGCGCGTGTTGCGCCTGGTGGCGGGTGACGCGGTCGTGCTCTTCAACGGCGACGGCTTCGACTACCCGTCCCGATTGCTCGCCGCCGACCGGCGCCGGGTCTGCGCAAGGGTCGAGGAGCGGCGCCCGGCGCAAGCGGCCGAATCCCCGCTCGCGCTCACCCTGGCGCAGGGCATCGCCCGCGGCGAGAAAATGGATCTCATCGTGCAGAAGGCGACCGAGCTCGGCGTGACGCGCATCGTTCCGCTGCTCACCGAACGCTGCGAAGTGCGGCTCGACGAGCAGCGGGCCAGCCGTCGACTCGTCCATTGGCGTGAAGTGGCGGCGGCGGCCTGCGAACAATGCGGCCGCGCCACGCTGCCGGTGATCGAGCCGGCGCAGGCGCTGTCGGCCTGGCTGGCGGGTCTGCGCGCCGGCGACGCTTGCCGGCTGGCCCTGCTCCCGGAGGGCGGGCAAAGCGTCCGCGAACTCGCGTCGCCGCGGGCGGCGATATTGGTGGTCGGCCCCGAAGGCGGCCTCGGCGCGCGCGACACCGTCACCCTGCAACAAGCCGGTTTCGGCGCACTGCGGCTGGGGCCGCGCATCCTGCGCACCGAGACCGCCGGACTGGCCGCGCTCGCCGCGCTGCAGGCGCTCTACGGCGACTTTTGAACAACCGGCGCGAGCCCGGAGCCACGGCTCGCGCAACGCCAGCCATGCGCTTTCAGGCCGGTTGCGGCAACAGCCGGCGAAGTTCGGCCTCCAGCCATTCCAGGTCCGGAATCACCGCCATGTCGTCGCGGACCAGCACCTGTGCACGCACGCCGGCCGGCAGCGGCGCGCCGTCGTGGGCCGGGATGATGAGTTCGGGATTGAGCGTGGTCAGCCGCGGAAACCCGCGGGTCAACACGGCGATGAAGGGCAGCGCCGGATCACCGCCCACGGCCTTGAGCACCGCCACGCGCACGGTGAGTTCCGGATCGCCTTCGCCGGCATGGGCCAGACGCGCGAAGGCGATCAGCGGCACCCGCCAGCCGCGCCAGGCGATGTGGCCGAGCAGCCAGTCTGGCGCATCGGTGACGGGCTCGGGCGTGGGCAGCGTGATGACCTCGGCGACGGTGGCATTGGGCAGCAGCAGGCGCAGATCACCGGCGGGCACCAGCACGCAGCGGATTTCGCGAGGCAGGGTCGGTTCGCTCATCACGGGCTCTTGGGGTCGTTGATGGCCAGCCGGGCGACGAGTCGCGCGGCGAGCTCCCGCGGCGTGCCGATGAAATGGAACAAGCGCTCGGCGCGTACCGCCTCGCCGACGTCGGCGGTATGCACGGCCGCGGTCTCGAGCCAGACCTCACCGCCGCGATCGTGCACGGCCTGGCATCCGCCGACGGCGTCGAGCGCTTGGCCCGCAAAGAGTATCGCCACCAGATCGCGCCCGAAGCTGTGGGCGAGCGCGGTGAAATTGGCATCGATTGCGGCGGCACGGAAATGGCGCGCGGTGAGCGGATGCAACGCGATGCGACCGTCGCGACCCAGTTCGCACTGTTGGCCCGACGGCACGATCAACACTTCGCCCTGTCGCGCGCGACCGCCGGACGTGGCCACCCGGACAGGCCAGGCACCGCCGGCGGCCAGCCGTGCCGCCAGGGCCTCGTCGCTTGGCGCGGACTCCTGCTGCACGTGGACCAAAAGCGCGCCCGCCGACACGGGCAGGGCCTGCAGGAAGGTTTCGACCGCCGCATCGCAGCCCGCCTCTGCGCCGATCACCACCACGCGTTCGATCAGACCGGCCTCGTCGAGCCAGGATTCGGCGACAGGCTGCGTGTCGTTACGCGCAGGCACGTCATCCTCATCATCGACCAGCACGTAGGCGGGCCATTCGGGATGGGAAACCTCGGCTTCGCGCGACAGCTGGACGGATGCTGGCGGCGTCTCGTCCTCACCGGTGGCAGCGGCAGGAAAGCCAGGCGCATCGTCATCGACGAGGGTCCAGCTGTCCGACGGCCGCGGCGCGGCCGGCGTTTCAACCTCGGCACCCGGGCCGGTGGCAGACGACAGAGAAAAGTCCTGGACTGGGAAGGCCACATCCGGCTCGAAACCCGGACTCTCGGAGTCGGCGGGAACGGCGCCATCACTCTCCGCGCCTGCACTCTCCTCCGCCGCCGCCAGCAGGGCTTCGAGTTCGGCCGCGAGCGCCTCTGCATCCTGGTCGGCACGCGGATCGCGTTCGAAATCGGCAGGACTCGCCGCAAACGGGATGACGTCGTCCGCATGGATCGAGGGCGCGCCGGCGACATGGCCCGGCACGGCCTCGATCGGTCGCGCATCGCGCGGGCGCGGTGGGTCCAGTTCCCCGCGTTCGAGCACCTTGAGCGCCAGGTGCCGGGCCCAGCGCGCGCGATCCCAGCCTTCGAGGCCGCGGCTGGCCTCGGCATCATTGAACACGATGCGCAGTGTCAGGTCCTCGACCGCCGCATACAGACGCTCGAGCGAACCCTCGTCGGTCTCGTCGAGATTGACCACCAGCACCTCGGCGCCGCAATCATCGAGCAGCCCGCGGTCGATGCCGCTCAGCGGCCCCTCGTGCACGATGCGCGCGCCGCGTGCCTGCAGGGCCTCGCGCAGATGCGCACCCAGAATGTCGTCGTCGAACAGCAGCGCGACGGCCGTTTCCCGCTCATCCATGCGGCGTCTCCATCAGGGGTTGCAGCATCTCGCCGATCAACGCGAGCAACTCGGATTCTTGGTAGGGCTTGCCCAGATAGTGGTCGACGCCGATGTCGAAGGCGCGCTGGCGGTGTTTCTCGCCGGTGCGCGAGGTGATCATGATGATCGGGACCTCGCGCAGGCGCGGGTCGGCCTTCATCTGGGTGGCGAGCTCGTAGCCGTCCATGCGCGGCATCTCGATGTCGAGCAGCATGAGATCGGGCACCCGCGACTCGTGCAGCTTCTCCAGCGCATCGAGCCCGTCCTTGGCGGTGGCGACCTCGTATTCGTGGCGTTCGAGCACGCGGCTGGTGACCTTGCGCATGGTGATGGAATCGTCCACCACCATGACCAGCGGCCGCTGGCGCGGTGCCGCCGCCACCGGCGCCGGCACCGCCGGCCGACCTTCGGCGACGCGCCGGGCACGCCGCGTCAGGTTGTGCCGGATCAGCGGCGGCAGGTCCAGGATGACCAGTACCGAACCATCGCCCATGATGGTGGCGCCGAGCACGCCCGGCACCGAGCTTACCTGCGGGCCGACCGACTTGACCACGATTTCGCGTGAGCCGATCACCGCGTCGATGCGGATGGCCGCGCGCACGTCGCCCGCGCGAGTCAGCAGCAGCGGTACGGTTTCATCGCCGGACGGCAGGCGGGCGGGCAGATCCAGCAGTTCGCCCAGGTCGTGGATGCCGTAGGCCTCGCCGTGGTGCTCGAATACCGGCGTGTCGTTCGCCAGATGCGCGGCGAGCTCGTCCGCCGCCACCCGCGCCACGCCTTGCACCGAGGCCATGGGGATGGCGAAGCTGGCCTCGCCGATGCGCACCAGGATGGCCTGGGTCACCGCCAGGGTGAAAGGCAGCCGTAGCACGAAGGTGGTGCCCTCGCCCGGCGCCGACTCGATCGCCAGCGAGCCGCCGAGCTGACGGATCTCGTTGGCCACCACGTCCATGCCGACGCCGCGGCCGGCAAGCTGGGTCACCGTGCCGGCGGTGGAGAAGCCAGGCTGGACGATGAGCGCGAGCAGCCGTGCGTCATCCAGCGTCGCGTCTGCCTCGATGAGCCCGCGCTCCAGCGCGCGTGCGCGGATCGCGGCGCGGTCCAGGCCGCGGCCGTCATCGCTGATGCGCACGACCACCTCGGTCGCCTCGCGCGCCACCTGGATGCGCACGGTGCCTTCTTCCGGCTTGCCGGCGCGGCGGCGATCGGCGGGCGACTCGATGCCGTGCGCCACCGCGTTGCGCAGCATGTGCTCGAATGGCGCCTTGAGCCGGTCGAGCAGGTTGCGATCCATTTCGCCGTGCGCGCCTTCCACCACCAGCTGGGCCAGCTTGCCCTCTTCCAGGGCCGACTGGCGCAGGGTCCGGCGCAGGTTCGGCACCAGGGTGTCGAAAGGCAGCATGCGCGTGCGCAGCAGGCCTTCCTGCAGATCGCTGCTGACCCGCGACTGCTGGATCAGCAGGGTTTCGGCCTGGCGGGTGAGTTCGTCGAGCGTGCCCTGGATCGAGACCAGGTCGGACACCGACTCGGCCAGCGCGCGCGAGTACTGCTGCAGCTGCGAGAAGCGGTCCAGCTCGAGCGGGTCGAACGCGGCCATGCCGGCCTCGCGATGCTCGCGCTGGTAACGGGCGATGATCTGCGCCTCGGTCTCGATCTCCAGCATGCGCAACTGGCTGCGCAGGCGGGTGACGGTCTGCTCCAGTTCGGCCAGGTTGAAGCGGTAGGCGGACACCTGCTGTTCCAGCCGCGAGCGGTAGATCGCCACCTCGCCGGCGTGATTGACCAGGCTGTCGAGCAAATCCGCGCGCACCCTGATCTGCTCGGCGCCACCACGGTTCGGGCCGTCTTCGGCCGTCGTTTCCTCGGGCAGCAGGGCCGGCAGCGGCTCCACGGCGGCCTGTTCGACGGGCGTCGACGCAGCACTGGCGCCTGCCAGGGCCAAGACGCGATCGATGAGCGCCTGCGGATAGGCCATCGCCCGGCCCTGCGCGAGCGCCTCGGTGAGCCCGTGGAGATGATCGAAACCGTGCTCGAGCAGGCGGATGACCTCCACCGCGCGCGATGGTTCAGCGATCGGTTTTTCGAGCAGGGTCTCGATGGCGTGGGCGAGATCGCCGACCGGGGCGAGTCCGGCAATGCGTGCGCCGCCCTTGAGCGTGTGCAGGTCGCGCTGCAGGTCTTTGACCGGCGCCATCTCTTCCGGCGCGGCCCGCCATTGCGCGAGCGTGGCGTCGGCGTGGTCCAGCAGGTCCCGCGCCTCGTCCAGAAAGACTTCCAGCAGGTCCTGGTCCACCGCCTGATCGACCGGACCGGTCGGGGCCGCAGACACCTCGGTAGTCTCTTGAGCCTCTTGAGTCTCTTGAGTCTCTTGAGTCTCTTGAGTCTCTTGAGTCTCTTGAGTCTCTTGAGTCTCTTGAGCCTCTTGAGCCTCGGAAGTTTCGGGTACTTCGGGCGCGAGAGAAGCCGCCGGCGCCTGGGAAACGTCGGCAATCGCAGCAAGCTCGTCGTGTTCCGGCGCGGCGGCCGCTTGAACTTCGTCCGGCGCCGCAGGTTGCGGAGTGCGCTCTTGCGGCGTTTCGGCGTGCTCCGCGAGGCCGGTATCGACGGCGTGGGCTGCCGCGTCGAAAGACGCCACGAAAGACGGCTCGGGTTCGACGTCCGGAGCCTCCGCGGCCGCATCGTCGGTCATCGCGGTCATGTCCGCGGCCTCCTCGAGCGCCTCGCCCGTATCCGCCTGCGCTTCTGCGGCGTCGGTCGGGGCGGGCCTTTCCTCGAGCAGGGCATCGAGCAGGGCGTCGAGCTCCTGCTCGTCATGCGGCGTTTCGAGCGGTTCCCTGATCGGCGGTTCGAACGCATCGAGTGCGGCGATCAGGGCTTCGTCCAGCGCGAACGATGCCTCGTCGGCATCGCCCGCGGCGGACGAGGGCGACTTCTGTTCGTCGGCGGTTTCCCGGACGGGCTCTACGTCTGGCGGCCGTGCCGGCTCGGCGGTCTGCTCGACGCGGGCGTCGTGATCCACGAGGTCCGGGAACGCGCCGGCGAATTCGATGGGTGGCTCGAGTGACACGATCGGTGCGGGCGATTCGTGCTGTGCGTCGCGCAGGGCGGCCAGCCTGGCCGCCAGCGGCTCGACGTCCGGCAATTGCGGCTCGGCGGCATCGAACTCCCGCATGTACTGCTCGACCAGATCCGCGGCGGACGACACCAGCTCCGCGGCTTCGGCGGACAGCGGCGTTCCGGCCCCGCGCAATCGCTTGATCAGTCCCTCCAGCGGGGAAAGCAGCCGCATCAGGGGTTCGACGTCGACCATGGCGATGGCGCCATGCAGGGTGTGCACCGCGCGCAACAGGTCGTCTTCGACCGGGATCGCCTGGCCGGCGTCGGCCAGCGCGGCCCGGATGGTCTGCAGATACTGGGCGACTTCGCTGCGCAGGATCTCGAGCAGGACCGGGTCTACCGGCGGCATCGCCGGCAGCGGAATGGTTTCCTCCGGCGCCGGCTGCGCCGCTACGCCGGCGAGACCGGCATCGTTGAACAAGGCGGCCGGCGCGGCATCGGCGTCGACGGCAGGCAGGCGCCGGCGCACCGTGCGGCGCACGGCCTCGGTACCGGCCGCCGCCACGACCTGCTCCACCGTCGCCCGTTCGCCCGCGGCCAGGCGATCGGCCACCTGCATGATCGCCGACAGCGGCGCCTCGGGCGGGGTGCCGTCGGCCAGCGCCCGACGCAGCTGCGGCAGCGCGGCGATCGCATGCCGGACCAGCGCCACGACATCGTCGTGTGGCGGGATGGTCCCGTCGAGCACACGATTGAGCATGTTCTCGACCTTCCAGGCGAATTCGCCGAGCACGCGCGCACCGACCAGCCGCCCGGAACCCTTCAGGGTATGGAACGAGCGCCTGATCGGCACCAGCAGCGCCTGCTGTTCGGGCGCCATGCGCCAGGCACTTTCGGCAGCCTCGAGATGGCCGATTTCCTCGCTGACTTCCTCGAGAAAGATGGTGCGGATCTCATCGTCGATGTCCTCGCCACCCCGCTCGAAGCCGGCTTGCGCCGCGAGTGGATCGGCGACGGGACGCTCCTCGACGATGGTTTCCTCGATCTCGGTCCAGTCCTGATCCGCTGCCGGCGGCGTCATGCCCTCTTCCGTCTGCACCAGGCGCAGGCCGGAGAGGTCCTGCCCGGTCTCGGCCGGCATCCGGGCTTCACCGAAGAACAGGGTCTCGGGGGCGTCACCCGGCGCCAGACTGACCGGTTCGTCCAGGACCGGCACCGGCGGCGGCTCGGTCCTGACCGCGGGTGCGGGCGCAGCGGTCGCCTCGAGCAGGGCACGCGCCTGCGGCAGGGGCCAGTAGCCGAGCTCGCCCAGGCTGTGTTCGGCCACGTCCAGAATGTGATCGAGACCGCCACGATGCTCGCGCGCGGCCTCCAGGTAGTACTCGAGCGCGGCCAGGGCGTCGGCCAGGTGATCCATTTGCGCGGCGCTCGGCACCCGCTGCTCGACCAGCAGCTCGTTGCGGACGAAACGGCCGATGCCTTCGGCCAGGTCGGCCGGGCGCATCGCCGAAAGCATGCGCAGCGCGCCGGCGACCTCGTCCATCAGCACCGGCACGCTGTTGAGCGCGTCGTGCCGCCAACCCGATTCCACGAACGCGACGATGGCGTCCTTGACCTTGGCGGTATTGCCCACCGCCTCCTGCATCAGCGTGGCCAGGATGTGCCTGGCCTCGCTGCGCGGCAGCAGCGGTCCGGCCTCGTCGGCCGAGTCCTCGTCCGCGCCCAGGCTGTCGATGTGGTCGTCGAGCGAGGCTTCGACGTAGAGCAGCGCGCCGGCCATATCAAGCAGGGTTTCTTCGTCGGCGGGCCGGGCACGGCGGACGATCTCGGCGAGCACGCGGCGCTGCTCGCCGATCACCCGCCGCGGCACGCCCAGGGCGAGCATGCCGAGCGTGTCGCCGACGCGTTCGAGCACCTCGCACTGCACGCCGAGCGTGGCCGGATCCGCGTCCGGCTGGCGCAGGAACAGGTCGAGCGCATCCTTGACCCGCAGCAGGTCCTCCTTCAGCGCCTTGGCGACCGAATCGAGCAGCGCGCGGTTGTGCCCGGACATGGAACCACGCGCATGCTCGAGTTCGGCGGCGTCCGGCAGCAGGCTGTCCAGCCGGTACACCTGCCGCAGCAACTCCATCTGTGGGCTGCGCTGGGGTGCCTGGGCGACGAGATAGAGCAGTTGCCTGGCCAGATCATCGGCATCGCCGCCGCGCAGGCTTTCCTCGCCGCGGTCGAGCAGCTGGCGGATGTTGCGGTCCACCCGGCCGATCAGCCGACGGATTTCACCGGCCTGGCTTTTCAGCAGGCCCTGTTCGAGGCCTTCCAGCACGGCGGCGGCGATCCACCAGACCCGCCGCCCGGGCACGCTCCAGCAGCGGGCGCTGATGCCCAGCAGGGCCTGACGCATGCCGGCCAGCCGCTGTGCCGGCTGTTGGTTGCGGAACCAGGCCAGGAGATGCTGCTGGAAGCGGACGCGCAGCTCGGCGATCTCGCCAAGATGCCGCTCGGCCTCGCCGGCATCGGCAGCGCCCGGCACCTGGGACGGCAACGGCGCCTCCAGGTTGGGCATGAACAGCGCGGCCTCCGACAAGGCCTGCTGATTGCGCGCCGCCCGCAGCTCGTTGAGCAGCGGCAGCAGGACCATCGGCACGTCCCGATGGCCGCTCGAGAGTCTCTCCAGATAGTCGGGCAGCTGCACCAGCCCGCGCATCAGGGCGGCATAGGCATCGTCGCGACGATCGACGCCACCGGCGAGCAGCGCCAGGGCGAGCGATTCCATCTCCTCGGTGACCAGCGCCGCCCCGTACAGCTCCACCATGCGCAGGATGCTCTGCACCTGGTGCAGCCGTTCGGCACAGTCGCGCATCGGCTCGGCCACGGTGGGACGGCCGACGTAGGCCTCGAGCGCCTCGCGGGCGCGGGCCAGCGTCTCGTCGAGCTCCGGCTTGACCCATTGCAGGGTGGTGAAATCGATGTTTTCTTGGAGTCTCATGCCTGCCTCTTGAGGCTGCGCAACGCAGCGCGCAACCGACGAGGTTGCCGTAAGGTCCCGCCGCTCAACCCGGCAGTTTGAAGTGCGCCACCGAACGCCGCAGGTCGCTGGCCAGCTTGGCCAGGTAACCGATCGACTCGGCGGTCCGGCTCGCGCCCTGCGAGGTCTGCGAGGTGATCTCCTGGATCGCGTTCATGGACTGGGAAATGTGCGTCGCCGCATCGGACTGCGCGCGCGCGGCGGTGGAGATGTTCTGGATCAGCGCCGAAAGATCGTGCGACACGCGCTCGATGTCGCCGAGCGCGCTGCCGGCATCCTCGGCCTTGCGCGCGCCGGCGACCACCTCTGCCGTGGTCTGCTCCATCGAATGGACCGCCTCGTTGGTATCGGACTGAATCGCCTTGACCAGTGCCTCGATGCGCTTGGTGGCGCTGGCGGAACGCTCGGCGAGCCGCTGCACTTCGTCGGCGACCACCGCGAAACCGCGTCCGGCCTCGCCGGCCGAGGCGGCCTGGATGGCCGCGTTCAGGGCGAGGATGTTGGTCTGCTCGGCGATGTCGTTGATGAGCTCCACGATCGAACCGATCTCCTGCGAGGATTCGCCCAGCCGCTTGATCCGCTTGGAGGTCTCCTGGATCTGGTCGCGGATCGAGTCCATCCCGGAAATGGTCTCGCGCACCACCTGCGCGCCGCGCGAGGCGATCTCGACCGAGCGCTCGGCCACCTCGGCCGATTCGGCCGAATCGCGCGACACGCCGTCCATCTGGCTCGCGATCTGGTTGATCGCGCTGGTGGCCGAGCTGATCCGCTGGGCCTGATGCTCGGCGGCGTCGGCGAGCTGGCGGGCGGTGGTCTGGGTTTCCTGCGCGGAGGAGGACACCTGCTCGGACGTCTCGTTGATCGTGGTCACCAGCGTGCGCAGCTCGTCGATCGCGTAGTTCACCGAATCGGCGATCGCCCCGGTGATGTCCTCGGAAACGGTCGTCTTGACGGTGAGGTCGCCCTCGGCCAGCGAACCCATCTCGTCCAGCAGGCGCATGATCGCCTCCTGGTTGCGCTGGTTGAGCTCGGTACTCTCGCGGAAGCGACGGCGCTGATCGCCGACCAGGGCCACCACCAAAAGCAGTGCGAAGGCCACTGCGGCCAGGGCGCCGAACACGCCCCACTCCACGTTGGGGAATAGGCGGCGGTAGGGCAGCCGGCCGATCTGTTCGGCCAGTTCGTTCGCACGCAACAGCACGTTCTGCGAATCCAGCGAGGCCTGGTTGCCGGCCAGCTTCACCTCGGCGAGATTGCCGGCGGTGGCGACCAGCTTGGCGATCGGCTCGGCCAGGGTCTGCCAGTTGGCCTGCATGTCGGCGAGGATCTTGTGCGCATTCGCGTCCCCGATCGCCTGGGTGCCGGTGTCGGCGTTGCCCTGCAGCAAACCGTCCAGCACCGCGCCGTAGAGCTGGGCATCACGGGCCAGGCCATCCGCGGCGGCCTGCACACCCTCGCCGCCCTGCAGGACCTCCTGTACGCGGCGGATGATGCGGTCGGCCAGCAGCATCTGGCGCGAGGCCCCGAGCATCTGTTCGGCGTTGCCGCCGCGCTGCTGCAGAATGTTGGTGACCTGGTCCATGCTCGAATTGAGCAGGGGCATCTGCTTGGCGATGCGGTCGGCGCGGTCGGCCGACTCCAGAATGACCGCCTTGCTGGAAAGGATCTTGCGGATGTCGCCGTCGAGCTGCGTCCAGGCCTGGCTCAGGGCCGTGACCGCGCGCCCGACCGGGCTGGCATTGCCGTCACCATAGGCCGGCATGCCAGTCCGCGGATCGCCCTTGGCCAGGCGGGTGACCGCCGAGTCGATGGCGTTGCGGGTGCCTTCGAGTTCCTTGAAGGCGTCGACATTGCCACCCGCGGCCTCCAGCGCATATTTCGCCGTCTGCTGCGAAAGCACCTGGATCTGCGTGGTCAGGCCGATGGCCTGGCGGTCCTCGCCGTTTTTCTGGAACAGCATGAAAAAATCGACCGCGGCGAATGCGATCGCCAGCAGCAAGAGAACGATGAGGCCGGTATAGCCCCGTTCCTTGCCGACGCCCCCTGCTGCTTTCATTTCGGCCACCTCGTCGTCTTTCCACCCGCCGCGCCGTACGACCACGGCGCGGCATTTCCCTCGAAAAAAGGCCCGGCAAGGCGCCTCTCCATCACGTCCGCACTATTCAGGCGGCTGCCTGGCGAAAATCCGGAGCCCGCACCAACCGGCTCATGCTGAACAGTGCCAGCTCCTGGCCATCGACCTGCACGCGCCGCTCCACGAATCGCGCGAGTCGCGGATCATCCTCGGCCACCGAAGTCTGCCGCTGGGTCTCATCCACGGTGCGCTGTCCGTAAACCTCGTCGACGAGCAGCGCCACCGCGCCGCCGCCCTGACGGACCACCAGCAACCGGCTGCGCTCCCCGGGCGTGGTGCGCATGTCGAACAGGAACCGGGCCAGATCGATCACCGGCACCAGATTGCCGCGCACGTTGGCAATGCCGAGCATCCACGGCTGCGTGCCCGGTACCGGAGTGATCGCGGGCACCGCGAGCAGTTCGCTGATTTCCTCGATGCCGCTGGCCAGGCTGCGTGCGCCCACGCGATAGCCGATGCCGCGCCACAGGCCAGGAGCGTCGAGGCGATCCTCCAGCTCGAGCGCATGCGCAAGCGAAAGACGCTCGTAGCGCGCCAGGATCTCGAACGGCGAGAGCGCGAGGGCATTCATGCGGCGCGCGCCAGCAGGTCGTCGATACAGGCGAGCAACGCGCCCGCATCGACCGGCTTGGTGATGAAGGCGCGCGCGCCCTGGCGCAGGCCCCATACGCGATCGCTTTCCATGGACTTGGTGGTGATCATCACCACCGGTACGTCCATGGTCTGCGGATGCCGGGTCAGCATGCGGGTGGCCTGGAAGCCGTTGAGGCCGGGCATGATGACATCCATGAGGATGAGGTCCGGACGCTCGCGATGGACCCGCTCGATGCCTTCCTCGGCCGTCCCGGCGGCCACGACCCGATGCCCGGCCTTTTCGAGCATGCCGGTGAGCACGCGCACGTCCACCGGTGAGTCGTCGATGATCAAAATGCTCGCCATGTCCCCTGTCCGCTCCTTCAGGCCGGCTGACCGACGTGGCGCTGGATGGCGCCCAAGAGTTCGTCGCGGGTGAAGGGCTTGGTGAGGTATTGCTCGGCGCCGACGATGCGCCCCCGGGCCTTGTCGAACAGGCCGTCCTTGGAACTCAGCATGATGACCGGCGTGCCGCGGAACTGCGGATTGTTCTTGATCAGCGCGCAGGTCTGATAGCCGTCCAGCCGCGGCATCATGATGTCCACGAAGATGATCGCGGGCTTGTGCTCGGCGATCTTGGCTAGCGCCTCGAAGCCATCGACGGCGGTCAGCACCTCGCAGCCTTCCTTCCTGAGCAACGTCTCCGCGGTGCGCCGGATGGTCTTGGAGTCGTCGATCACCATGACCTTGAGACCGGCCAGACCGTTAGCGTTCGAGTTCAGGTTCACTATTCCCCCCGCAGCCCACCCCAGGCCGAGGCAACAACTTCGACAAAGCGCCAGCGGCGCGCATGAAGAACCAGACGACTTGAAGGTGCGGCGACACGGCTGCCGATCACTGCCGACCTGCTGTTTACTGCCTGCCCCGCAGCGCGTCAAGCCGAGCCTTTGCACTCTGCACTTGCCATCACAGCTTATCGGTATGCAATGACGGCGGCTTGAGGGCATCCGGTGCTTGCCGCAAGGCATCGCGCTCGGCGAACATGCGTATGCCGGGTTCCGGCACGCTTCTATCGGAGACACACGATGCCGCGTTCGGTCGCGGTGCTGATGGACCCCATCGCATCGATCAAGATCGTCAAGGACACCACCTTCGCCCTGCTGCTGGAAGCCCAGCGGCGCGGCCATGCGCTCCATTACATGGAGCAGGGCGACCTTGCGCTGCGCCAGGAGGCCCCGTTCGCCCGGCTGGCGCCGCTGTCGGTGCGTGACGACGTCAACGGCTGGTATCTGCTCGGCGAGCCGGTCTGGCGCGATCTGCGCGAGATGGACCTGGTGCTGATGCGCAAGGACCCGCCGGTGGATGCCGAGTTCGTCTACGACACCATGGTGCTCGAACGCGCCCAGCGGGCGGGCGTCATGGTGGTCAACGACCCGCGGGCACTGCGCGACTGCAACGAGAAACTGTTCGCCCTCGACTTTCCGCAGTGCATGGCGCCCACCCTGGTCGCCCGCGATGCGGATGAACTCAAGGCCTTCGTCGCCGAGCACGAGGAGGTCGTGCTGAAGCCGCTGGACGGCATGGGCGGACGCGGCATCTTCCGCGTGCGGGCGGGCGACCCCAATCTCAACGTGATCCTGGAGACCCTGCTCGGCGGCGGGCCCCACGGCGAAGGCCGCCGCTTCACCGTCGCTCAGCGTTTCATCCCGCAGATCCAGGCTGGCGACAAGCGCATCCTGATGGTCGACGGCGAGCCGGTGCCCTACGCGCTGGCCCGGATCCCGCGGGAAGGCGAGTTCCGCGGCAACCTCGCCGCGGGCGGGCGCGGCGTCGGCGTCCCCCTCAACGAGCGCGACCGCTGGATCGCCGCCGAGGTCGGTCCGGCATTGCGCCAGCGCGGGCTGCGTTTCGTCGGGCTGGACGTGATCGGCGATTATCTCACCGAGATCAACGTCACCTCGCCGACCTGCGCGCGCGAGCTCGACGCCCAGTACGGCCTCAACATCGCCGGACTGCTGTTCGACGCCCTGGAGCGCGACCGCGCGTGAACGCCGTCGGCCGCAACGCCGGCGCCGAGCCCTTCGGCGCCACCCTGCTGTTCTCGTTGTTGCTGCATGGTCTGGTCATCCTCGGCGTCACCTTCCATTACGCGAAGCCCGCCCCGTCCCTGCCCACCCTGGACGTCACCCTGGTGGACGTAGCCAACCGCCGGGCTCCCGTACATGCGGATTTCCTGGCCCAGCTCGACAACCAGGGCGGCGGCGAGCAGGATCGCGTGGCGCGCCCTTCGGCGCCCGTCGCCGGACCGCTGCCGATACCCACCCAGGGCACTGCGCCACGACCGGTCGAGGCGACCGAACCTCGCCCGCAGACGGCGACGCCCATGCACCTCATCACCACCCGTGGCGAGGCCGGCGTCACGGTCCCAAGCGCGCAGGAGCACCGCGTGCAGGAATCCCAGGCCCTGCCCGACGCCGACGAACGCCGTCGCGCCGAGGAAATGGCCGCCCTCGCCGCGGAATTGCGCGCGCGGACCGAAGCCTATGCCAAGCGGCCGAAGAAGAAATTCATCTCCGCCAATACGCGGGAGTACGCCTATGCGGCCTACATGCGCGGCTGGGTCGACCGCGTGGAACGCATCGGCAACCTCAATTACCCCGAGGAGGCGCGCCGGCGCGGTCTGCACGGCGAGCTGGAGTTGACCGTGACCCTGGCCCGCGACGGCAGCGTCAAGGCCATCGACGTGACACGCAGCTCCGGTCAGCCGATCCTGGACCGTGCGGCGATCCAGATCGTGCGCCTGGCCGCGCCCTTCGCCCCGATACCGAGCGAGGAACGCATCGACGAGCTGCACATCACCCGCACCTGGCAGTTCCTGCCCGGCGGAGTGCTCAGGAACCGTTGACGCAAAAAAACGTCGCGCGATCCGCAAGGATCACGCGACGCCGGGTGAAGAAAGCAAGCGGATTTACAGCGTGATGCGGCTGATCTTGGCACCGCCGATCGCCGCGCCGGCCTCCAGGCCGACGTTGGTCAGCACGAAAGCGGCCACCGGCTGCTTGGCCGTTTCGGTGCTGATGGAGCCATCGGCACCCATCTTGGCAACCGCCACGCGGGCGTTGGCCCCGACCGTCCAGCCACTGCTGGCCTTGAACTCGTTGAGGGCTTCGCGGGTGTTGAACACATAGATGACGGCCTTGGACTGGCCGCCGGCCTGGAAGCCGAGCGAACCTGCCGTGGTGCTGTAGTAGCCGGTGGTCCGGCCGCCCTCGCGCAGCGCGCCCTTGCCGTATTCGGCACCGACGATGAAGCTGCCGCCCACCACCGACGGGAACACCAGCACGCCGGCCGACCGCTGGATCAGCTCTTTGGAGCCCGGCACCACCTTGTACAGACGCGCCAAGGTGGCATCCACTTCGTGGTCCAGCGCGGCGCGGGCGCTCTGGCCGCTGGCATCCGAATTGGGTGGCGTGGTGGTGCAGCCGCTCATGGTGAGTCCGCCCAGGACCAGGGCCGCGGCAATGCACACGGTCGGCAGCTTGAGATTCAGTCGACGCTTGTTCATGACATCCATCCTCTTCACGTTGGTAGATGAAATCGGGCTGTTTGGCGAGTGCGAATGCGCAAATACCTTTGAACCGAAGGCTTCGAGCGCAACCGTCTTGACTCGCGCCGGCACCTTATACCCCAGGCTACGGTTGAGGCCGTGTATGCACGAAGCGCATTTTCGTTCATGTTTCTTCTGCATCCGGCGTGCAGAGGGTGATGCCACTTATCTACAATGAACGCCATGTCCTCTCGCACCTCCCAGACTTTGGCTGGCCATTTCCTGATTGCCATGCCCAGGCTCACCGAGCCGCCCTTTGCCCGCGCGGTGGCTTTTCTTTGCCAGCACGACGAGAACGGCGCGGTCGGCCTCTTGATCAACCAGGTCTCCGAATACCGTCTGGGCGACGTGCTCGCACAGCTGAAGCTGTCTTGCGAAGATCCCGAAATCGCCGACCGGCCGGTACTGATCGGCGGCCCGGTCCAGCAGGAACGCGGTTTCGTGCTCCATCGCGACGACGGCCACTGGGAGTCGAGCTATCGCATCGACGAGCGCTGGTCGGTCACCACCTCGCGCGACATCCTGGTCGCGCTGGCCGCCGGCGAGGGCCCGCGCCAGGCCTTGCTGGCCTTGGGCTATGCCGGCTGGAGCGCCGGGCAGCTGGAGCAGGAGCTCAAGGAAAACACCTGGCTCACGGTGGAAGCCAGCGACCGGGTGCTGTTCCAAACCCCGCTCGAGGAGCGCTGGAGCGCGGCGGCCGGCCTGGTCGGCATCGATCCCTTGCAACTGCCGGGCTATGCCGGCCACGCATGAGCAACGTGCTGGGCTTTGATGTCGGGCATCGACGGATCGGCATCGCCGTCGGCAACCGCATCGCCGCCAGTGCGCGTGCCGTGGCCGTGGCGGCCGTGCATGGGCAGACGCCGGATTGGTCGCACATCGATGCTGTGCATCGCGCCTGGCAGCCCGAGCTCCTGGTCGTCGGCCTGCCGCTGAGGCTCGATGGCGCCGAACAGCCGGCGAGCCGCCGCGCGCGCCGTTTCGCCGACGACCTGCGGCAACGCTATGGCCTGCCGGTGGTCCTGGTGGACGAGCGGCACAGCTCGCAGGAGGCTGCCGAACGCTTCGCCGCCGCGCGCGCGCAGGGCCTGCGCAGGCGACGCGATGCCGCGCAGCTCGATGCCGTGGCCGCCGCGGTCATTCTGGAGCGCTGGCTGCTCGATCCGGCTTGCGCAAGTCCCGATCCTTCCGAGCCGAGCCGACCATGAGCTGCCGCCTGCGTCATCTGACCACGCTGGAAAATCTGCCCCGCGCAACCATCGAGCATCTGCTCGACCGCGCCCTCGCCATGCGCGATGCCTGCGCCCACGGGACGCGCAAGCTCGACCTTCTGGCCGGGCGCACCGTGCTCAATTTGTTCTTCGAGCCTTCCACCCGCACCCGCACCTCGTTCGAGCTGGCGGCACGCCGGCTCGGCGCCGACGTGGTCAACTTCGACATCGGCTTTTCCTCCACCAGCAAGGGCGAGGCGCTGTACGACACCCTGCACACGCTGGAGGCGATGCATCTGGACGCGATCATCGTGCGGCACAAGGTTTCCGGCACGCCGGACGAGCTGGTGCGCCATGCGATGAGCGCCGTCTCGGTGATCAACGCCGGCGACGGCAACCGCGCGCACCCGACCCAGGGCTTGCTGGATGTCCTGACCATCCGCCAGCACCGGCCCGATTTGGACGCGCTCACGGTGACCATCTGCGGTGACGTGAAGCATTCGCGGGTCGCGCGCTCGGACGTGCATGCGCTGGCCACGCTCGGCGTGCGCGAAATCCGCCTGTGCGGTCCGGCCGCGCTGATGCCCGAACCGGCCGAGTTTCCCCAGTGCAGTTTTTACCAGGACTTCGACGAAGCCATCACCGGCGCCGACGTCGCGATCATGCTGCGTCTGCAGAAGGAACGCATGGCGACCTCCGAGCTCCCCGACGAAAAAGCCTATTTCAGGTCCTACGGCCTCGATCGCCGCCGGCTGGCGCTGGCCGCGCGCGGCTGCCTGGTCATGCACCCGGGACCGCTCAACCGCGATGTCGAAATCGCCTCGGAGGTCGCCGACGGCGCGCAGTCGCGCATTCTCGAACAGGTGGGCAATGGCGTCTTCGTGCGCATGGCCGTCCTGGCGGAGCTACTCGGCCGCTGAGCGGCGTGTACCGCAGAGGTCGCCCTTGGGCATAATGGCCCAGCATTTTTTTAACTTTTGGGAACAGCGATGCGAACCACGACGCGCGTGCTTGCGCTTGGCCTGACCGGCCTGCTCCTGGCTGCCTGCGGCCACAAGCGGGCCAAGGATGTGCCACTGGCCTACGTGCCGGTGGACACGCCTTATGTCCTTGCCAATCTCGAGCTGCTCGACGATGCCACCCGCCAGGCGCTGCTGGCCCAGGCCGACGCGCAGCTTCCCGCGCAGCTGCAGCAGCTGCGCGCCGCTGCCGATGAACTGGCGGCCCGCGATCCGGAAGGCGCGCGGCTGCTGCGCGCCCTCGCCGGCGAGCTCGACGGCAAGTCCATCGCCCAGTTCGCCCACGACGTGGGCCTGGACATCAAGGGCTACTCGGCCGTCTACGGGCTTGGTCTGGCGCCGGTGGCCCGTTTCCAGCTGGCCGATCCCGCCGCCTTCGACGCCTTCGTCGGCCGGTTGGAAGCCGCCTACGGCAAAGCGCTCGAACAGGTGGCCGTCGATGGCCAGCGTTACCGGCGCTACGTCCTGCCCGCTTCCGGCACCCAATTCGTGCTCGCGCAGGTCGGCCGACAGGCGGTGGCCGCGCTGCTGCCCGCCGAGGCGCCCCGGGCCATGCTGCGCCAGACCTTCGGCCTGGACCGGCCCGAGCACAACCTGGAAGAGGACGATCGCCTGCGCGATCTGGCCAAGGCCAAGGGCTACCAGCCCTGGCTGGTCGGCCAGCTCGATCTCACCCGCGCCCTGCCCATGCTGGCAAGCGGCAAGGACCCGCTGTTCGCCGCGCTGCGCAAGGCGCATGCCGAGACGGAATCGGCACGCACCGGCGAACCGGTCGCCAATCAATTGCAGAGCGATCCTTCCTGTGCCGCCGATGCCGCACGCATCGCGGCCCGCGTACCCGCCGTCAGCCTGGGCTATACGCGCCTGGAAGCCCATCTGCAGGAAGTGCGCTTCGACGTCGCCCTGGCCGGCGACATCACCCAGGCCTTCATGCAGGCCATCGCCCTGCCCGGCCTTGGCGGCGGTCATGTCGCCCCCTTCGATTTCAGCCTGGCGCTGCCGGTGATGCAGATGCGCTCGTTCTGGACGGCGCAGGCCGATGCGGTGACCGCCAAGCCCTTCACCTGCCCGGCATTGGTCGACCTCAACGAGACTTTCGCCAAGCTCGGTCTGGCGATGCAGAAGGCCGCGATGCCGCCCTTCGGCGACCTGCTCGGTGTGCGCCTGGCCCTGGATCGGCTCGACCTGGACGAGGCTGACGCGAAATCCGGCCGGACGACGCCCACGATCAAGGGCAGCCTGCTGGTGGCCTCACGCAACCCGGCCGGATTGCTGGCAACCGGTCAGATGATGAATCCGGCGCTGGCCGAGCTCAAAATCCATCCGGACGGCAAGCCCGTCGCCCTACCGGCAGCACTGAGCGCCGCCTTCGGCCAGCCCGGCTGGCTGGCCATGACGCCGCAGGTGCTGGCGCTGGCCATCGGCCAGGATGCCGACACCAGCCTGGCCCGCGATCTGGCCGATCCGCCCGGTGCCGCCGGGCAACTGTTGCGCGCCCATGTGGACGGCGCGATGTACCTCACCTGGGTCAAACTGCTGCAGGACAAGGCCGATACGCTGGCGGACATCGGTGGCCCGGCGACTGGACAGGCGGGCGATGTGGACGCCGAAAAAGCCGCTGCCCGCGAGCGCCTGCGACGGCAATTCGCGGCCATGCGCACGCAGGCCGAGCGCATCAAGTCGCTGCGGCTGGAAGCCCACCTGGAAAACGCCGGCCTGGTCCTCACCAGCACGACCGAATTCAAGTAGGAAACGCCTCGGCCGATGCCGGCAAGATTTTGACGATGGGCTGAACGGCACGCCGGGCGGCGACGCCGTCTTCACCGGGGGTCCGATTATCTTCGGTGGCGACGGCATTCCCATGCCGCCACTCATCCCTTACGGAAAAACCCAAAGGAGTCTCGTATGCCCAGCCTTTTCCCCGTCCGCAAGGCCCTGCTGAGCGCTGCCCTGGCTATGACGGCCATCGGCGCCGCTGCCGCGCAGGCGCAGGAAGCCAGCACCACCGGGACGCAAGCCTCGAGCAACCAGACCGTGCCCGATAAGGCGGCCGACGCCTGGATCACGACCAAGGTGAAGTCTGAGCTTGCCGCCACCAAGGGCATTCATTCGACCAACATCGAAGTCCATACCACCGATGGCGTGGTCACCCTGAGCGGCACCGTCGGCAGCAACCAGGAGCGCACCAAGGCCGAACATGTCGCCAGCAAGGTCAAGGGCGTCAAGAAGGTCGACACCAGTGAACTCAAGGTCGATGCCGCCGCGCACAGCGACAGCGCGCACTGAGTCGGCCGTCTAGGTCGCAGCGCGGACAGTCGAAAGGCTGTCCGCGTTTTTTATTTCCGGATCGCCTACGGACGCTTCCTGATATACGCCCCGCCACCCTGCCAGTCACGCGCCTCCTCGACCTCGACGCCATCTAAGCCCTGCGACAGGGTCCGTGCATCGCCCCCGCGCGCGAGCTTGATGGCGAGGCGCACTTCGTTGGAACTGTCGGCGTGGCGAAGCGCATCCTCGTAGCTGATCTCTCCGGCGTGATAGAGCTCGACCAGACTCTGATCGAAGGTCTGCATGCCGAGGTTGGTCGACTCTTTCATCACGTCCTTGAGCTTGTGCACCTCGCCCTGACGGATGTAGTCCTGCACCAGTGGCGTGCCCAGCAGCACTTCCACCGCGACCCGGCGCACCTTGCCGTCAGGCGAGGGAATCAGCTGCTGCGCGACGATGCCCTTGAGATTCAGCGACAGATCCATGAAGACCTGCTGGCGCCGATCCTCGGGAAAGAAATGGATGATGCGATCGAGCGCCTGATTGGCGTTGTTGGCATGTAGCGTACACAGCACCAGATGGCCGGTCTCGGCGAAATTGATCGCGTGCTCCATGGTTTCGCGGGTGCGCACCTCGCCGATCATGATCACGTCCGGGGCCTGGCGCAGCGTGTTCTTGAGCGCGTTCTCCCAGCTGTCGGTATCGATGCCGATTTCGCGCTGGGTGATGATGCAGCCCTCGTGGCGGTGCACGTACTCGATCGGATCCTCGATGGTGATGATGTGACCGCTGGAATGCTGGTTGCGGTAGCCGATCATCGCCGCCAGCGAAGTCGACTTGCCGGTACCCGTCGCACCGACCAGGATCACGATGCCGCGTTTGGTCATGGCAAGCTGCTGGACGATCGGCGGCAGGTTGAGTTCTTCCACGGTCGGGATCTTGGTTTCGATCCGGCGCAACACCATGCCTACGCAGTTGCGCTGGTAGAAGCACGAGACGCGAAAGCGTCCGACGCCCTGGGCCGAAATGGCGAACTGGCATTCGTGGGTCTTTTCAAATTCCTCGCGCTGGGCGGGCGTCATCACATTGAGCACCATGTCCCGCGCCTGCTGGGCCGAGAGCGGACTCTGTGTGATCGGCGCAATCTTGCCCTGGACCTTCATCGAGGGCGCAAGGCCGGCGGTGATGAAGAGATCGGAAGCCTTCTTGTGCACCATGAGCTTCAAAAAAGCGGTGAAATCGAACTCGCTCATCGGTCCCTCCGGTCAATGGATGAAGCAGGAGCCTCGGCATGGGGCGGCATCCGATGCACGCCGCGCCGCCCGTGGCTTTGCCGTTCCGCGCCCTATTTGAAGATGTCCTTGTTCTTGGCATATTCCATGGCCTGCTGCCTGGTCACCAGGCCACGTTTGACCATGTCCTGCAGGCACTGATCGAGCGTCTGCATGCCGTATTGCTGTCCGGTCTGGATGGACGAATACATCTGCGCCACCTTGTCCTCGCGGATGAGATTGCGGATGGCCGGGATGCCGACCATGATCTCGTGCGCGGCGATGCGTCCGCCACCGACCTTCTTGAGCAGCGACTGGCTGATCACCGCGCGCAGCGATTCGGACAGCATCGAGCGCACCATCGGTTTTTCGCCCGCGGGAAACACGTCGATGATGCGATCGACGGTCTTGGCGGCCGAGCTCGTATGCAGCGTGCCGAACACCAGATGCCCGGTCTCCGCCGCGGTCAGCGCCAGGCGGATGGTTTCCAGGTCGCGCAACTCGCCGACCAGGATGTAGTCGGGATCCTCGCGCAGCGCCGAACGCAGCGCCTCGCTGAAGCCGTGGGTGTCGCGATGCACCTCGCGCTGGTTGATGAGGCACTTTTGCGCGGTGTGCACGAATTCGATCGGATCCTCGATGGTGAGGATGTGCCCGTATTCGGTCTTGTTGATGTGATCGACCATCGCCGCCAGCGTGGTCGACTTGCCCGAACCGGTTGGGCCGGTCACCAGGATCAGACCCTGCGGCTGCTCGATGAGCTCCTTGAAGACCTTGGGCGCGCCCAAATCCTCGAGCGTCAGGACCTCGCTCGGAATGGTGCGGAACACCGCGCCCGCGCCGCGATTCTGGTTGAAGGCGTTGACGCGGAAACGCGCCAGGCCCGGAATCTCGAACGAGAAATCGACTTCGAGAAATTCCTCGTAATCGCGCCGCTGCTTGTCCGACATGATGTCGTACACCAGCGCATGCACCTGCTTGTGATCGAGCGGTGGCAGGTTGATTCGGCGCACGTCGCCGTCCACGCGGATCATCGGCGGCAGGCCGGCCGACAGATGCAGGTCCGAAGCCTTGTTCTTGACCGAAAAAGCCAGCAGCTCGGCAATATCCATGAAGCGCCCCCTAGCGCATGCAAGCGGTTCTACTGTCGATGCCGCATCGATCGATCAGCCGCGACCCCCATGCCCGCGATACTACTCGCGGCAGGGACATCGCGGCCAGTGAAGGCCACGACAGGCGGGCGAAACTGCGAAAAGGCGCAAGCCCCGTCGCAACCGCCTGGCTTGAGGTAGCCTGCGCAAGGTTTTTTTCGAAGGGAGAAAACGCATGACCCGACTGGCCTTCGTCGGCGGCGGCAACATGGCCCGCAGCCTGATCGGCGGGTTGCTCAAGACCGGCTTCCCGGCCAGTGCCATCCATGTGGCCGAGCCGCAGGCCGCCCAGCGCGACGCCTTGAGTCACGACTTTGGCATTGCGACCTATGCCACCGGCGTTGCGGCGGTGACCGACGCCGACGTCGTCGTGCTGGCGGTCAAGCCACAGGTCATGCCGGCGTTGCGCGAGGAACTCGGCGATGCGTTCAGACGCCAGCGGCCACTGCTGATCTCGATCGCCGCCGGCGTGCGGCTGGATCAGCTCGAACGCTGGTTCGGTGCGCTGCCGATCGTGCGTGCCATGCCCAATACGCCGGCGCTGATCGGTGCCGGCGCCACCGCGCTGGTCGCCAATGCCCGCGTCAGCCCGTCCCAGCGCGCCCTGGCCCAGCACATCCTGGACGCCGTGGGCCTCACCCGATGGTTGGAAGACGAGCGCCTGATGGACACCGTGACCGCCCTTTCCGGCTCCGGACCGGCATATTTCTTCGCCCTCACCGAGGCCCTGGAAGACGCCGCCGTCGCGCAGGGGCTGGATCGCGAGATCGCCCGCGCACTCGCCGCCCAGACCTGTCTCGGCGCCGGACGCATGCTGTGCGAGAGCGGCGAATCAGCGACCGAGCTGCGCCGCCGCGTGACCTCACCCAACGGCACCACCCAGGCCGCCCTGGAGAGCCTGGCCGCCGACGGCTTTTCACGCATCGTCGCCCGCGCGGTCGCCGCCGCCACCCGCCGCGGCGAGCAACTGGCCAAGTCCTTGGATGATCCGGAGACCCCAGCGCGATGAATTACCTCAGCCAGGCACTCGCCCTCCTGCTCGGCCTGCTGCTCGACGCCGCCGCGGCGTTGTTCGTGCTGCGACTCCTCGCCGAGGCCGCCCGGGCCGATTTCCACAATCCTTTCAGCCAATTCGTCTACCGCTATTCCAACCCGGTGCTGGCGCCACTGCGACGCATGCTGCCGAACTGGCGGCGCATCAATCTGGCCGCCCTGCTGGTGACCTACCTGATCCTGCTGATCAAGCGGCTGGCGCTGCTCGCCCTGGCCGGCTACAGCGTCACGCCGGCGGCGCTGCTGGTGTTGGTGCTGGCCGACTTCGTCGATTTCCTGCTGCTCACCTGGCTGGTGCTGATCTTCGGTTGGACGCTACTTTCCATGCTGCATCCGGACGGCTACCACCCGCTGCAACGTTTCGCCGGCGCCCTGGTCGCGCCGCTTCTGCGCCCGCTGCGCGGCAAGCTGGTGGTGGGCATGTTCGACTTCGCGCCGGCCGTGGTCATGTTGATCCTGCTGCTCGCCCGCATCCTGATCGCCGCACCGCTGTTCGACCTCGGCATGCGTCTGGCGGTCTAAACCGGAGGCGCGACGGGCGCTCGTGCCGAGAGCTCCCAGCTGGCCGACAGCGCCTCGGCCTGCGCCAGCACGGTCTGCACGGCGGCATCCTGCAGGTCCGGCGGGTAGCCGTACTTGCGCAGGATGCGCTTGACCAGCACGCGCAGGCGGGCGCGGGCGGCTTGGCGGTGCGCCCAGTCCACGGTGACGTTGTCGCGCAGGGACATCAGCAGCTCGTGGGCGATCACGCGCAGCTTGTCGTCGCCCATCACCTGCACGGCCGATTCGTTCTCGGCCAGCGCGTCGTAGAAGGCGATTTCCTCGTCGGAAAGTCCCGATTCCTCGCCGCGGCTGCGTGCCGCACGGATGTCGCGGGCGAGTTCGATCAGCGCCTGCAGCACCTCGGCGGTGGTGAGCGCATTGCTGTGATAGCGCGCGATGGCGCCTTGCAGCCGCTCGCTGAAGGCGCGGGTCTCGACCACGTTGGTGCGGCTGCGGGAACGGATGCTGTCACCCAGCAGCTTGCGCAGCGCCTCCAGCGCCAGGTTCTTTTTCTGCAGCTGCTGCACTTCGGCCAGGAACTCGTCGGACAGGATGGAGATGTCCGGGCTCTTGATGCCGGCCGCGGCCAGGATGTCGACGATCTCGGTGGACACCACGGCGCGGCTGACGATCTGCTGGATGGCCAGGTCCCGGTCCGGGCGGGCGCTGCCGGCGCCGTCGGCCGTCTTGACCAGCGCGGCACGAATCGCCTGAAAGAAGCCGACCTCCTCGCGGATGGCGCGCGCCTCGTCCGCGCTCGCCGCCAGCGCAAACGCCTTGGAAAGCGCCAGCACGGCATCGGCAAAGCGCCGCAGCGCCTGCTTTTTGCCGTCGGGCGTGGCTTCCGCCGCCGCCCACTGCTGCTGCCGGGCCAACATCCAGTCGATGGCGCCGGCCATCATCGCCAGGCGCTCGGCCGGCGTGCCGGCAAGGCCCGTGCGGTAGTCGAAGCCATGGAACATGGCGCGCACGATCTCGACCTTCTCCAACAGCACCGCCACCGCCTCGGCCTCGTCGATGCCGGTCTGGTCCTGATCGGGCCGGGAATACTGCGCGAGCGCCGATTTGAGGTTCTGGGCGATGCCGATGTAGTCCACGATCAACCCGGCCGGCTTGTCGCGGAACACCCGGTTCACGCGGGCGATGGCCTGCATCAGGCCGTGGCCGCGCATGGGCTTGTCGAGGTACAGGGTGTGCAGGCAGGGCGCGTCGAAGCCGGTCAGCCACATGTCGCGCACGATCACCAGCCTGAGCGGGTCGGCCGGGTCCTTGATCCGCTTGGCGAGCAGATCGCGCCGCGCCTTGTTGCCGATGTGTTTCTGCCACTGCGGCGGATCGGCCGCCGAACCCGTCATCACGATCTTGATGGCGCCCTGGGCGTCGTCGTCGCTGTGCCAGTCCGGGCGCAGCTTGACGATTTGGTCGTAGAGCTTGACGCAGATGCGCCGGCTCATGCACACGATCATCGCCTTGCCGTCCAGCGCTGCCACGCGGTCTTCGAAGTGCTGCACCAGGTCGGCCGCCAGCAGGGCAAGACGCCTGTCGGCGCCCACCAGCGCCTCGACGGTGGCCCATTTCTGCTTGGCGCGCTCGGCGCTCGGTTCGTCCTCGTCCTCCAGCAGCGCTTCGATTTCGGCGTCGATCTTCGGCTTCTCGTCCTCGTCCAGCTCGATGCGTGCCAGGCGCGATTCGTAGTAGATCGGCACCGTGGCGCCGTCTTCCACCGCGCGGCTGATGTCGTAGACGTCGATGTAGTGGCCGAACACCGCCGGCGTGTTCACGTCGTCCGTTTCGATGGGCGTGCCGGTGAAGCCGATGAACGAGGCGCAGGGCAGCGCATCGCGCAGGTACTTGGCAAAGCCGTAGGCGATCTCGCCGGTCTTGCCGGCTACCCGGGCGCGGAAGCCGTACTGGCTGCGGTGTGCCTCGTCGGCGATCACCACCACGTTGGACCGATCCGTGAGCGTGGCAACGTTGGCCTCGTCCACCGCCGGCGAGAACTTCTGCAGCGTGGTGAAGATCACCCCGCCCGAGGCGCGGTTCAGCAGCGCGCGCAGATGTTCGCGGTCCTGCGCCTGCACCGGCGTCTGGCGCAGCAGGTCGCGGCACTGCGAAAAGGTGGCAAACAGCTGGTCGTCCAGGTCGTTGCGGTCGGTGATGACCACCAGCGTCGGGTTGGCCATGGCCGGATGCTCGATCAGCATGCCGGCGTAGAAAGCCATCAGCAGGCTCTTGCCGGAACCTTGCGTATGCCAGATCACCCCGGCCTTGCGGTCGCCCGGCGGCTGGTTCGCCACGCTCGGCAGGCCGTAGGCGGCCGGGTCCTCGGCCTGCCAGTTGTGGCGGCTGGCGCGCAGCGTTGAGGCCACCGCCTTGCGCACCGCGTGGAACTGGTGGTAGCCAGCGATGAGCTTGACCGGCCCGTCGCCGCGCTCGCAAAACACCGTGAAATGGCGCAGCAGCGCCAGCAGGCGCTGCGGCTCGAACACGCCCTCCACCAGCGTCGGCAGCTCCGGCGTGCCCTTGGGCGCGATGCGCGTGCCGTCGGTGGTGCGCCAGGGCATGAAGCGCTCGAAATCGGCCGACAGCGACCCCACCCGCGCCGTGAGGCCGTCGGAGGCGATCAGGATCGCGTTGGTGTGGAACAGCTGCGGAATGTCCTGCTTGTAGGTCTGCAACTGGTTGAAGGCGCCCGCCACGCTGGCCTGGGCGCTGCCCGGCGCTTTCAGCTCGACCACCGCCAGCGGTAGGCCGTTGACGAACACCACCACGTCCGGCCGCCGCTGGGTCTGCCCGTTGATCACCACGAACTGGTTCACCGCCAGCCAGTCGTTGTTGGCCGGGTCATCGAAGTCGATCAGGCGCACCTTGGCCGCGGTGAGCGCGCCGTCGTCGGCGTCGTACTCCACGTCCACGCCTTCGGTCAGCAGACGATGCAGCCGGCGGTTCTCTTCCAGCAGATTCGGCAGCTCGGCCTGCGTCACGCGCCGGATGGCGTCGTGGCGCGCTGCCACGGGCAGCGCGGGATTGAGGCGCTCGACCGCCCGCTCCAGGCGCGCTTTGAGCACCACCTCGTCATGGCTCTCGCGCTCGGGGCGATGACCGTCCGGGCCGATGTCCTCCTCGCGCTCGACGGCATAGCCCAGCGCGCGCAGCTGGTCGAGCAGTGCCTGCTCGAGTTCGGCTTCCGGCAGATAGGCCATTGTTTACGCTCCTCTGCTGGCGGGTTGAGCCAGCATGTTTTCGATCAGGCGGATCATCACGTCCTTGTTCTTGGCGTCCGATTCCGCCACCAGCAGCGCCAGCGCGGCGAGCCCCACGTCGTTGATCACCGGCTCGCCGCCGCGCATCAGGCGGCCGTTGCGCGCCAAAAAATCCACGAACAAAAACGCCGCGGTGCGTTTGTTGCCATCCGCAAACGGGTGGTTTTTGATGACGAAATACAGCAGGTGCGCGGCCTTGGTTTCGATGCTGGGATACGCCGGCTCGCCGAACACGGTCTGCTCCAGATTGCCCAAGATGGCGGCGAAGGCGTCCCCGCGCTCGCGGCCGAACAGGTCGGACGCTTCACCGCGCGCCATCAGGTCGGCTTTCAGGCGCGCGATGGCCGCGCGGGCTTCTTCCAGCGAAGGCAGCACCCCGCCCGGGCTGCCCGGCGGCTCCTCAAGCAGCCCTTCGTCGTAGCGTTGCAGCCAGAGGAACGTCTGTGTGTAGCGGGCGATCACGTCCACCAGCCCGCGCCCCTCGTCGAGGGTGAGTGCCTCGCCCGCGGCGGCCTTTCGCACCAGCGCAAGCGCGGCTTCCAGCTCGGCGGCGTTGCGCTCGAAGCGCTGGCGGTCAAGCGAAAAACCGCGTGTCAGGTGCTCGCGCAGCACGCCGGTGGCCCATTGGCGAAAGCGCGTGCCCTGCTGCGACTTGACCCGGTAGCCAACGGAGATGATCACATCGAGGTTGTAGAACCGTACCGGCTTGTCCGAGCCAGCAATGTGCAAATTTTGCACATTGCTTTTTTCTTCCAGCTCGCCTTCGGCGAACACATTGCGGATGTGCTTGGTGATGACCGAGCGTTCACGCCCAAACAGCGCGGCCATCTGCTCTTGCGTGAGCCAAACCGTCTCGCGGTCCAGCCGCACTTCGACCCGCGCCTCGGCGCCGTCGTAGATGATGACTTGGTCGGCAGACTGCATGGGATTTCCTTCCCGAAATGGATCATGGGTGCGGCGGGCTCCACGACAAGCACATTGCTGGCTCATGCCCCAGCGCGCTCCAAAAAGGCTTCGGCATCCTTCACCCGCAACTCGCCGGAGATGAGTTTGGGCAGGAGGGTGTCGCGGAGGTGGGCGAGGGTGCGGGATTCGTGAATGCTAGTGATGATTCTTTCAATCGTTGGCTGAATTGTTTCGGTGAACAAAGCTGCTATAGATTTTGGCGGGCGCACGGTTTCATATCGGGCCATGTCCGTCCAACTCGTGCGCGGCATTTTGGTACCTGTCGATCCGGCACTTGTAAACTCGACGAACTGGTCACTCGAAACCAATCCCAAAACGAAAGCGAACTCATAGCGTTCTTTCGGTGCGATGACTACGATATCTGTGGAACAAACACCATTAATCGGTGCAACGCCGACCTTGTGGAAATACGGCCGGAGTTTTCCGAACAAGATCTCGCTTTTTCTGAATGCAAACTTGTTGCTTTCGATTCCTGAGGCAAATCCCCAGTCAGACAAAGCGATGGAGTGCTTCGGCATGTGTTCGAGTGCAATGTATGGAGTATCTGGATCGATTGCGTCAGGTTGGATATTGCGACGCGGGTGCTCAGCGATATCGCCTAGCGTCACCCGCTCCCACCCCTCCGGAATCTCCCCCAACTCCGATTCGACGAGCCGGTCGGGGAAAAGGTCGTAGAGGTGCGCGGGCAGGCCGGGGAGCATCTCGCCGCGGCGCCAGCGGCCTTCGATTTTGGCGCGCACTGGCTCGAAGTCCACGAACCACGCCTTGAACAGGGCGCGGGCCATGGCCTCCAGGGTTTCGTTCTGGCGGCGCAGGTTTTCTATCTTGTCGTCCAGCGTGCCGAGGATATGGGCGATGGCGCGTTGTTCTTCGATGGGCGGCAACGGCACTTTCAGCTCGCTTAGAGCCTTTCCTGTCAGGTGCTTGATGGTCGTTCCCGTGAAGAACGGTTCCAACCACCCTGCGCGTCCCGCCAACATGAACCAATAGAACAAGTAGTAATTATTCAGACCATCTTTCGGCCTGATTCGGTGCAAGGCCTTCTGAATCTTCATGTCGGGAACCTGTTCCCGCCAGACTGCGCAACGGCCCGGTTCGCCCCCTTCACAAACAATCAGATCTCCATCGCGAATTCCGTAACGTTCCTCTTCGCCTTCTTCAAATTTCATCAATGCCAAATCGTTGAGCTCGAATGAGCCCCAGCGGACATTGCTGTTTCCAAGGTATGGGCGAGGGACTCCTTTGTTTTTATTCGCATCGAGCATCTTCCCGAGGTTTGAATCCACGTAGTCGCCCAAGCGAACCATCTGCCACTCACCCGCCATACCCAATCTCCGTAAGGTTGGTGTCGCTCGCCCCGCCAAGCGTTGCAGCCTGCGCCGGTTGTCCACGAAGCGTCACCGCATCTGCTGCTTTGCTCATACGGCGTCCTCTTCCGCCTCCTCGAACAGTCTCAGGTACGGCTCGAAGCGAAACCGCCGGTTGCGTGCGTAACCGGTGATTTCGCGCAAAAGGCCGATGCCTTCTAGCCGGTTGACGATCTGGTGCGCGCCGGTGGCGGTGATGCCGAGCCAGTCGCGCACGATGGCGACGGTGACGATGGGATGGTCGAAGAGCCGGTCCATCACGCGTTGGCCATTGGCGGCGGCGCGACCCAGGTGCTCGGTGATGCGGGCGCGGTAGTCCTCGCGCATGCGCAGGATGGCGGCGGCGGTTTGCGTGGCCTCGCGGCTGACGGTGATGACCCCGTCGAGAAAGAACAGCAGCCAGCTTTCCCAGTCGCCCTCATCGCGCACGGCTTGCAGGCGTTCGTAGTATTCGGCGCGGTGCTGCTTGAAGTAGTGCGACAGATACAGCACCGGCCGGCTGAGCAGGCCCTTTTCGGTCAGCAGAAAGGCAATCAGCAGCCGTCCGACGCGCCCGTTGCCGTCGAGGAAGGGGTGGATGGTTTCGAACTGGGCGTGGGCCAGTCCCACCTGAATCAGCGGCGGCAAGCCGGCGCCGTGGTGCAGGAATGTTTCGAGATTGGAGAGGGCATCGGGTACTTCATGCGGCGGTGGCGGCACGAAGGTGGCGGTCGCCGGCGTGCAGCCGGCCGGGCCGATCCAGTTCTGGCTGGTGCGCAGCTCGCCGGGTGTGAGGCGGCTGCCGCGCACGCCTTCCATCAGCACGGCATGGATCTCCCGGATGAGGCGCACCGACACCGGCAGTTCGGCCAGTCGCGCCAGGCCATGATTCATCGCCCGGACGTAATTGGCGACTTCGGTGACGTCCTTGGGCGTGTCGGGATCGAACAGTTGCGCTTCGGCGGCCAGCAGGTTTTGCAGCGAGCTTTGCGTGCCTTCGATCTGGCTGGAGAGCACTGCCTCCTTGCGCACGTACATGAAGACGAAAAGGTCGGGGTTGGGCAGGGTGAGTACGGCGCCATCCAGCCTGCCCAGGGCATAGTCGGCCTCCGACAGCCGCTCGCGCAGGGCGCCGGACAGGTCCGGCGGCGGGTCGGGCGGCAACGGCGCGGGGATGAAGGCGCGGTAGCCGCCCGGCTGGCGAACATAGCGCCCGGCGCGATGGGGCTTGTTTTCACTTGTGTTCATGAGGCGGACGATTGGCGTTCATGATTAACGCTGCGCTGATCATGGGCCAGTTTCGTGGCTGTATTCAACGCAACGTTCAAAACCCCAGCTCCCGCAGGTTCGCTTCGATCGCCGCATCCAGCCGCGCCGCCTGTTGTTGCTGGTCGCGCCACTGCCCGGCCAGCCGGGCCATCTTGTCTTCGAACGGTTCGCCGTCGTTTTGCTGTGCCGCCGCGCCGACGTAGCGGCCGGGCGTGAGCACGTGGCCGTGCCGGCGGATGTCGTCCAGCGTGGCGGATTTGCAGAAGCCGGGGATGTCCGCGTAGGCGCCGGCGTCGGGCTCGCCGCGCCAGGCGTGGTAGGTGCGGGCGATCTGGTCGATGTCGTCATCGCTCAGCTCGCGCCGGGTGCGGTCCACCATGTGCCCCAGCCGGCGCGCGTCGATGAACAGCACTTGCCCGCGCCGGTCGCGCAGTTTGCCGCCGGCCCCGGGCGCGCGTGCGGGCGAGGGCAGGCGCGCACCGGACTTGTCGCGCGCCAGGAACCACAGGCAGGCGGGAATCTGCGTGGAGTAGAACAGCTGCCCCGGCAGCGCCACCATGCAGTCCACGGCGTCGGCATCACACATGGCGCGGCGGATGTCGCCTTCGCCGGACTGCTGCGAGGACATGGAGCCGTTGGCCAGCACCACGCCGGCGGTGCCGAACGGCGCCAGGTGCCAGTAGATGTGCTGCAGCCAGGCGAAGTTGGCGTTGCCCACGGGCGGCACGCCGAACAGCCAGCGCGGGTCGTCGCGCAGGCGCTCGCCGCCCCAGTCGGAGACGTTGAACGGCGGGTTGGCGAGGATGTGGTCGAACTTGAGGTCGCGCAGCTCGTCCTTGTGGAAGCTGCCTTCGTTGTTCCAGCGGATGTCGGCGTCGATGCCGCGCACGGCGAGGTTCATGCGCGCCAGGCGCCAGGTGGTGTAGTTGCTTTCCTGGCCGTAGATGGCGATGTCGCCGATGCGCCCGCCGTGTTCCTGCACGAACTTTTCGCTCTGCACGAACATGCCGCCGGAGCCGCAGCAGGGGTCGTAGACGCGGCCGTGGTAGGGCTCCAGCATTTCCACCAGCACGCGCACCACGCTGCGCGGGGTGTAGAACTCGCCGCCGCGCTTGCCCTCGGCGCCGGCGAACTGGCCCAGAAAATACTCGTACACGCGCCCGAGCACGTCCCTGGCGCGGTCGGCCTCCTGGCCGAGGCCGATGTTGGAAAAGAGGTCGATCAGCTCGCCCAGCATCACTTTGTTGAGCGCCGGGCGGGCGTAGTCCTTGGGTAGCACGCCCTTGAGCGAGGCGTTGTCGCGCTCGATGGCGCGCATGGCGTCGTCGATGAGCTGGCCGATCTCGGGGCGGCGGGCGTTGGCCTGCAGATGCGACCAGCGCGCGTCCTTTGGCACCCAGAAGATGTTGTCGGCGAGGTACTCGTCGCGGTCCTCGGCGGCGGCTGGGTCTTCGGCCAGCAGGGCGGCGTGGCGGGCCTCGAAGGCGTCGGAGATGTATTTGAGGAAGATCAGCCCCAGCGCCACGTGCTTGTAGTCGCTGGGCTCCATGTTGCCGCGCAGCTTGTCGGCGGCCTTGAACAGCTCGGCTTCGAAGCCGAGGTTGCCTCCGTTGCCGTTCCTGGTGGTGTCGTTCCGTGCCCTTCCCTTCATGGCCATGGCGGTCCTGTCTTTTTGAATCATGGGCTAAAGCCTATGGTGGGTGCGCTGATGTCGTCCGACGGGATCGGCGACAGTTGATGTCACGGGGCTTCGAGGCCCGCGCAGGTCAGGCGCGTCGCTGCGCCCAGCGGGCGATCAGTGCATGCAGGGCATCGAGGCCGTCGAACAGCGCGGCGGGGCCGGGCTGCAGGATGATCGGCGACTTGATCTCGTGCAGCTCGCCGTCGCGCACGGCCGGGATGGCGGACCAGCCGGGCCGCGCGGCGACGCGCTCGGGACGAAAGCGCTTGCCGCACCAGGAGCCGATGATGATGTCCGGCGCGCGGCGCACCACTTCACCTGTGTCGGCGAGGATGCGATCGCGCGCGAGCGGCGCGGCGGCGCACTCGGGGAAGACGTCCTCGCCGCCGGCGATGCGGATGAGTTCGGCGACCCAGCGGATGCCGACGATGATCGGCTCGTCCCATTCCTCGAAATACACCCTGGGGCGGCGCGGCAGCGCGGCGGCGGCCGCACGCACCGCGGCGATGTGCGCCTCGGCGCGGCGCGCGTAGGCCTCGGCGCCATCGCTGGCGCCGACCAGCGCACCCAGGCGGCGGATGTAGTCGAGGATGCCCTCGACGCTGCGGTGGTTGCTGATCCACACCTCCACGCCGGCGGCGACGAGCGCGCGGGCGATGTCGGCCTGGATGTCGGAAAAACCGATGGCGAGATTCGGTTCGAGGGCGAGGATCTCGTCGATCTTCGCGCTGGTGAAGGCGCTGACCTTGGGCTTTTCCCTGCGCGCCCGTGGCGGGCGCACGGTGAAACCGGAAATGCCGACGATGCGATGCTGCTCGCCGAGCGCGTAGAGCACCTCGGTCGGCTCTTCGGTGAGACAGACGATGCGCTGCGGTCCGCACGCGGTCACGGCACGCCCCGGTGTTTCAATGACCGAGCACGGTCAGCGTGATCCTGCGCTGGTGCGGGTCGTGCCGGTGTTCCCAGAGGTAGATGCCCTGCCAGGTGCCGAGCCGCGGCTTGCCGCCGTGCACCGGCACGGTCAGGTCGACGCCGGTGAGGATGCTGCGCACGTGGGCGGGCATGTCGTCCGGGCCTTCGGCATCGTGGCGGAACAGCGGGTCGCCGTCGGGCACCGCCCGCGCGAACCAGCGCTCCAGATCGTCGCGCACGGTGGGATCGGCGTTCTCGCCGATCAGCAACGAGCAGCTGGTGTGGGTGGTGAACACGTGGACGAGGCCGAGCCCCACCCCGCTCGCCGCCACCGCCTCGACGACCGGGGCCGTGATCTCGACCAGGCCGCGCCCGCGCGTGTGTACGGTGATGTCGCTCTGGGTGATGTGGCGCAACGGCAAGCCGCGGGTGCTCATGGATAGAGCATCCGGCAGGTCCAGGTCTGCCCGTGGCGGCTCCAGCGCTGGCGTTCGTGCAGCCGGAATGCGGCGCCGTACCAGAACTCGACCATGTCCGGCTCCAGCACGTAACCGCCCCAGTGCGGCGGGCGCGGCACCGGACGCCCCTCGAACTCGCGCTCGTAGTGGGCCAGGCGCTGCTCGAACGCGGCGCGGTCGGGCAGCGTCTGCGACTGCAACGAGGCCCAGGCGCCGAGCTGGCTCAGTCGCGGCCGGGTGGCGAAATAGGCGTCCGATTCCTCCGCGGTCAGCTTGCGGGTGGAACCCTCGAAACGCACCTGCACGCCTTCGCGCAGATGCTTCCAGTGGAAGCACAACGCTGCCTGCGGATGCGCCTCGAGCTGCAGCGCCTTGTCGCTCTGGTAATTGGTGAAAAAACGCGGGCCGCGCTCGTCGATGCCCTTGAGCAGCACGATGCGCGAACTCACCCGGCCGCCGGCATCGGCGGTGGCGAGGTTCATCGCGTGGGGTTCGGGTTCACCGGCCGCTTCGGCTTCAGCCAGCAGCGACCTGAAGGTTTGCAGAATCTCGGAGTTCAGCATGACTCTTGCATCGCGGGCGCCACACGCCATCATGGCGCGATGAACCAGGATGCTAGCACGCAGAACGAGGCCCTCGCCGGCCATCTGCTGGACCATTACGCCGGCCGCATCGCCCGCGCCCGCCGGCCCTACCTGCTGGGGCTTTCCGGCTTGCAAGGCAGCGGCAAGAGCACCCTCGCGCGGGTGATGAAGGCCACCGCCGAGGCGCGTGGTTGGCCGACCGAGGTGCTCGCTCTCGATGACTTCTACTACTCGCGCGGCGAGCGCGAGAGCCTCGCCCGCGAGGTGCATCCGCTGCTGCGCACGCGTGGCGTGCCGGGCACGCACGAGATCGAGCTCTTGCTTTCGGTGCTGGCCGCGCTGCCGCAGGCCTCGCCGCGGCTGCCGGTGAGCTGGCCGCGTTTCGACAAGGGACGCGATACGCGCGTGCCGCCCTCGCGCTGGCCGCGGGTGGTGCGGCCGCCGCGCCTGGTGATCCTGGAAGGCTGGGCGCTCGGCCTGAGGCCGCAGCTGCAGTCCGCGCTGGAGGCGCCAGTCAATGCGCTCGAGCGTGAGGAGGATGCCGACGGCCAGTGGCGGCGCTGGGTCAACCAGCAACTGCGCGCCTATCAGCCGTTGTGGCGCAAGCTCGACGCGCTGATCGTGCTGCAGGCGCCGGACTGGTCGGTGGTGCGGCGCTGGCGTGGCGAGGAGGAAGCTCGTCTGCGCGCCCGCGGCGCGCCGCTGGCCATGGACGAGGCGGCGCTGGCGCGATTCCTGGCCCATTTCGAGCGGCTGAGCCGGCATGCGCTGGCGACGCTGCCGGCGCTGGCCGACAGCGTGGTGGAATACGACACCGAGCGCCGCGTCACCGGCTTGAGCCACGCCTGAAGGCCGCGGCCAAGGACACCAAGCCGGCAAACGGCCGGCGCGAGGCATCCAAAAGGCTTTTAGTCCGGTGCCAGCAGCGCTGCGTAGCCGGCACGGGCGTCCGGCCATCGCGGCGTCCAGCCGCTGGCACGCAGGCGCCGGTTGCTCAGCCGCTTGCTGCCCACGCCGGGCGGTGGCGCTCCTGGCGCGGGCGGCGGCACGCCGAGCAGTGCCGCCAGATGGTCGTACAGCGTCGCCAGCGGCAACGGCGAATCGTCCGTGCCCACGTACAGCGGAGCCGTTTCGCGCCGGGCGAGCAGATGCGCCACCGCCGTCGCGGCATCCTCGACGTGGATGCGGTTGGCGAAATGCACGACTTCGCGCGGCACCCGTGCCTGCCCGCGCCGCAGCCGCTCGATGAGCTCGGTGCGACCCGGTCCGTACAGCCCCGCCAGCCGCAGCACCACCGCGGGCAGCGGCTGCGCCTGCAGCCAGCGCTCGGCTTCCAGCAAGGCGGCGCCGGTGGCGGTGAGCGGCGCGGGCGGCGTGTCCTCGTCGACCCAGTCGTCGCCGTGCTCGCCGTACACCGCGCTCGAGGAGACGAACAGCACGCGCCCGAGTGCGCGGGTGTCGAGCCGGGCGATGAGCCCGCGCAAGCCGTCGACATACAGCGCGCGGTAGGCCGCCGCGGTGCGCTCGTCCGGGGCGGGTGCGTAGACCACGGCGGTGATGCTGCGCGGCAGCGGCCCGAGCGAGGCCGGCGCCGTCAAGTCGCCGCCGATCCAGCAGAGGCCGTCGTCGCCGTGCACTGGCGGATGGCGACGCAAGGCATAGACCTTGGCCCCGCGCTCGCGCAACAGCCGCCCCACGCGCAGGCCCAAATCGCCGGCGCCGGCGATCAGCACGCGTTCGAGCGGCGCTTCGGTGCTGCTACATTGCATCGCCATGAACCCTGCGCGAAACCTGTTTCTGATCGGGCCGACGGGTGCCGGCAAGACCACCGTGGGCCGCCGCCTGGCCGGCCATTATGGCCTGCCCTTCGTCGATCTCGACCAGGAGATCGAACGCCATTGCGGCGTGTCGGTGGCGACCATCTTCGAACTGGAAGGCGAAACCGGCTTCCGCCGGCGCGAGCGCGCCCTGCTCGACGCCTGCACCCAGCGCGCGCCCGTGGTGCTGGCCACCGGCGCCGGCGCGGTGCTGGACGCGGCCAACCGCCGGCATCTGGCCGAGCGCGGCTTCGTGCTGTGGCTCGACGTCGACGTGGAGCGGCAACTCGAACGGCTCGCCCACGACCGCCACCGGCCGCTGCTCGCCGCCGGCGACCGGCGTGCCAGGCTCGCGGCGATGGCCGAGGCGCGCACGCCGCTGTATCGCGAGACCGCCGACCTCGCGGTGGCCGCCGGTGAGGCCGATGTCGCCGCCACCGCCGCGCACTGCATCGAACTGCTCGAGCGCCATTGGCAGCGCGCATCCGTCGCGGCATGAATCGGCAGCCTCTCACCATCGAGGTCGCGCTCGGCGCGCGCAGTTACCCGGTGTGGATCGGCCGCGGTCTGCTCGCCGAAGCCGACCGCTGGCGCGCCACGCTGCGCGGCCGGCACGCGCTGGTGGTGAGCAACACCACCGTCGCGCCGCTGTATCTGCAACGCGTGGCCGCCGGGCTCGACGGGCTGGCGTGGTCGAGCTGGCTGCTGGACGACGGCGAGACGCACAAGACCTACGCCAACGCCGGCCGCGTGCTGGAAGCGCTGGCCGCGCTCGGCGCCACCCGCGACGCCTGCGTGATCGCGCTCGGCGGCGGCGTGGTCGGCGATCTGGCCGGCTTCGCCGCGGCCTGCTGGATGCGCGGCATCGACTTCATGCAGATGCCGACCACGCTGCTGGCGATGGTCGACTCCTCGGTCGGCGGCAAGACCGGCGTCAACCTGCCGGCGGGCAAGAATCTGGTCGGCGCCTTCCATCAGCCGCGCGCAGTGGTCGCCGATCTCGACACCCTGGCCACGCTGCCGCCGCGCGAGTACCGCGCAGGACTGGCCGAAGTAGTCAAGGGCGCGGCGATCGGCGATCCTGCCTTCTTCGCCTGGCTGGAAGAGCACGCCGATGCGCTCGTCGCGCGTGATGAAGCCGCGCTGGCCGAGGCGATCGCGCGCAAGGTCGCCTTCAAGGCCGCGGTGGTGGCGCGCGATGAAACCGAACAGGGCGAGCGCGCGCTGCTCAACTTCGGCCACAGCTTCAGTCATGCGCTGGAGACCGCCGGCGGCTACACCGCGCTGCTGCACGGCGAGGCGGTGGCGGTGGGCATGCATCTGGCCGCACGGCTGTCCGAGCGATTGCGCATGGGCACGGCCGCCGACACCACGCGCCTCGTGCGCCTGCTGGAGCGGCTCGGCCTGCCCACGGCGATCCCCGTGGGCATGCAGGCGGAACGGCTGCTCGAACTGATGCGGCTGGACAAGAAGAACACCGCCGGCACGCTGCGGCTGATCCTGTGGCGCGGCATCGGCCGGGCCGAAATCGTCGCCGACGTGCCCGCGCCCCAAGTGCTCGCCGTGCTGGCCGAGAACGCCCGCTGAGCGTGGACGTCCGCACGCTACACTGCGCGCCATGATCGCCGCCGTCCCCGCCTCGCCGCTCATCGCCCTGCTCGCCGGCGAGGATTCGGGCGACCAGCTCGGCGCCGACCTGATCCTCGCCCTGCGCGCGCGCCATCCGCATGCCCGTTTCGTCGGCATCGGCGGCGAACGCATGCGCCGCCAGGGCTTCGAGGCCTGGCACGACATCCGCGAACTCTCGCTGTTCGGTCTCGCCGAGGTGGTCGCCCACTTGCCGCGCTTGCTGCGCCTGCGCCGCGGGCTGGTCCAGCGCCTGCTTGAGGCGCGGCCGGCGGTGGTGGTCGGCATCGATGCACCGGACTTCAATCTCGGCGTTGAACGCCGGCTCAAGGCGCGCGGCCTGCGCACCGTGCATTACGTCAGTCCGTCGGTGTGGGCCTGGCGCGAGCGGCGCGTCGAGACCATCGGCCGCGCCGCCGACCGCGTGCTCTGCCTGTTCCCGATGGAGCCACCGATCTATGCCCGTCACGGCGTGGATGCGCGGTTCGTCGGTCATCCGCTGGCCGACCGCTTTCCCGAACGTCCCGACCGCGCCGGCGCGCGCGCGGCGCTGAAGCTCGATGCCGAGGCGCCGGTGCTGGCCGTGTTGCCGGGCAGCCGGCGCAGCGAGCTCGCGCGACTGGGCACGCCCTTCCTCGACGCCGCCGCGCAGGTGGCCGGCGCGATACCGGGCCTGCAGGTGGTGATCCCGGCTGCCAACCCCGGCCTGGAGGCCGAGCTCGCCGCGCGCCTGACCGCCTGGCCGGCGACGCTGCCGGCACCGCGCCTGCTCGGCGGGCAGGCGCACGCCGCGCTCGCCGCCGCCGATGTCGCCCTGCTCGCCTCCGGCACTGCCACGCTCGAGGCCATGCTGGCCAAGCGGCCGATGGTGGTCGGCTACAAGGTGTCGCCGCTCAGCTATCGCCTGGCACGGCTGCTGCGTCTGCTCAAGACCGACATCTACGCCCTGCCCAATATCCTCGCCCGCACGACCGGCCTCGCCGAGCAGCCGCTGGTGCCCGAGCTGATGCAGGACGACTGCACCGCCGCGCGCCTGGCCAAGGCGCTGCTGCTGCTGTTTCGCGACGCCCCGCGACGGGCGCGGATCGCCGCGGTTTTCGGCCGCCTGCACGAAAGCCTGCGTGCCCCCGGTGACGCCAACGCCGCGGCGGCCGCCGCGGCCGCGATCGACGAATGTCTGGAGATGCCCCGTGCTGTTCGATGACGATTCCGCCGACCTGCTCGCCCCTGCCGCTGTCACGCCGGCCAAGGCGCGTCGCGGCCGCCGGCCGTGGCGCAAGCCCGAGCTGCTGCAGGCCGGTGTCGACGAGGCCGGCCGCGGGCCGCTGGCCGGACCGCTCGCGGTGGCGGCGGTGATCCTCGATCCGCGCCGGCCGATCCGCGGGCTGGACGATTCCAAGCAGCTCACCCCGGAACGGCGCGAAGTGCTCTATGCGCGCATCGTCGAGCGGGCGCTCGCCTGGCACGTGGTGCTGGTCGAGGTCGAGGAGATCGATCGCGTCAACATCTTCCAGGCGACCATGCTCGGCATGTGCCGGGCCCTGGCCGGGCTCGCGGTCGCGCCCCACGAGGCATTGATCGACGGCAACCAGCTGCCGCGCGCCCTGCCCTGCCCGGGCGTGGCGATCGTCGACGGCGACGCCCTGGAACCGGCGATCAGCGCCGCCTCGATCCTGGCCAAGGTCACCCGCGACCGGGTGATGTGCGAGCTCGACCGCCTGTACCCGGGCTACGGGTTCGCCGCGCACAAGGGCTATTCGACGCCGCAGCACCTGGCCGCGCTGCAGACGCTGGGGCCGTGTGTGCTGCACCGGCGCTCCTTCGCCCCGGTACGCGAGCGCCTGGACACCCATCCGCTGTTCTGAAGGCCGGCGCCGCCCCGCGCCGCGGCCCTTTTCTGCGGCTTTCCGCCGCCGCGGCCGAACGGCCCGGGGTGGGCGCACCGCCTTGAGTTTTCACGCCCAAGCCATCAGTTGACACCGCCGGGCGCGCCAGGCGAAGGCCGGGGCCTGGCCGATTCCATGCCGCGCATTCACGCCCGCTATGGGATGGATAGCCGCAATCGCTTGGACAAACGACCGGCCGCGCGCGTGAATAGCCCGGTGACCACCCTCATCGAAACGATCTATCGCATGCATCCGCGGCATCAGCCGATGGCGCGGGCCGCGCTGCGCCGCCTGATCGGCCCGGGCCTGCTGGTCGCCGTGGGCTATGTCGACCCGGGCAACTGGGCGACCGAGATCGCCGCCGGCTCGGCCTATGGCTATGCGCTGCTCGGCGTGGTGTTCCTGGCCAGCGCGCTCGGACTGCTGTTCCAGAACATGGCCGCCCGGCTCGGCGTCGCCACCGGCGAGGATCTGGCCCGCCTGAGCGCGCGGCTGCTGCCGCGTCCGCTCGCCCGGCTGTGCTGGCTGGCCGCCGAGGCGGCGATCCTCGCCACGGCGCTGGCCGAGCTCATCGGCGGCGCGCTCGCGCTGGAACTGTTGTTCGGCCTGCCGCTGGTACTCGGCGTCACCGTGGCCGCCGCCGGCACGCTGCTGGTGATGGCGATGTCGCAGGCTTTCCAGCGCCTGCACGAGCGCGTGGTCGGCGTGCTGATGGCGGTGGTCGCGCTGGCCTTCGGCTATCTGTTGACCCGCGCCCATCCGGAGCCGGCCGAAATCTGGCACGGCATGGCCGCCGGCCGACGCCTGTTCGGCGATCACGACATGCTGGCGCTGTCGCTCGGCATCCTGGGCGCCACGATCATGCCGCACAACCTGTACCTGCATTCGGGGCTGGTTGCCGAACGCTGCGCCGGCATGGACGCGGCCGAGCGCCACCGCGCGCTGCACGTGGTCGAGACCGACACCGGCGTCTCGCTGCTGCTGGCGACGCTGGCCAATGCCGCGATCCTGATCGTCGCCGCCGCCTCGCTCAACCATCTGGGACGGCCGATCGGCAGCCTGGCCGAGGCGTACCACGCGCTGGGCGCGCAACTCGGGCCGCTCGCCGCGATCGTGTTCGCGGTGGCGCTGTATGCCGCCGGACAAAGCTCGGCGATCACCGGCGTGCTCACCGGCCGGCTGCTGAGCCGGGGCTTCCGCGGCCGCGAAAGCCGGCTGTGGCTGCGCGGCATCGCCACCCGGCTGGCCGCGGTCTGCCTGGCCATCGGCCTGTTCGAGCTCGTCCCGCAGGCAGGTCCCGACCGCCTGCTGGTGCTCAGCCAGTGCGCGCTGGGTCTGGCACTGCCGTTCGCGCTGTTGCCGATGCTGCTGATCGCGCACCGCCATCCGCGGCTCGGCCGGCGGGCCTTCAGCCCTGCGTTCATGCTCTGCGCCGTGCTCGGCACCGCGCTGGTGCTGGCGCTGGATGCCTACCTGCTGATCGGCGGCTGAGCGCCTGTCAAGCTTGTGGCACCGGGCGGCGGCGCGTAGCCTTCCGCGTTCGCGTCCCAAGCCCGCCCATGTCCGCCCGCTTCGTCCACCTGCACCTGCACAGCGAATACTCGCTGGTCGATTCGACCATCCGCCTCAAGGCCCTGATCGAGGCCTGCGCGCGCATGGGCCTGCCGGCGGCGGCGCTCACCGACGACAGCAACCTGTTCGGCCTGGTCAAGTTCTACAAGGCCTGCAGCGCGGCCGGCATCAAGCCGATCGGCGGCTGCGACCTGTGGATCGCCGGCGGCGAGGCGCGGCCCTGGCGGATGACCGTGCTGTGCCAGCACCACGGCGGCTATCTCAACCTGTCGCGGCTGATCTCGAAGGCCTGGCGCGAGGGCCAGAAAGGCGGCCGCGCGCTGGTCGACCCGCAGGGCTTCGAGGCCGATGGAGGCGCCGGCCTGATCGCCCTCCTGGGGCGCGAGAGCGCGATCGCGCAACTGGCCGCGAACCAGGGCCTGGAAGCCGCGCAGGCCGCGCTCGAGGTGTGGCGGCGGCGTTTTCCCGACCGGCTGTACCTGGAACTGACCCGCTGCGGACGCGACGGCGAGGAGGCGTGGAACGATGCCGCGCTCGCGCTCGCCGCCGCGCTCGACCTGCCGGTGGTCGCCAGCAACGACGTGCGTTTTCTCGCCCGCGAGGATTTCGAGGCCCACGAGGCCCGCGTGTGCATCCACCAGGGCCGCGTGCTGGCCGATCCCAAGCGCCCGCGCGAATACAGCGCCGAGCAGTACCTGAAATCGCCCGAAGAGATGGCCGCGCTGTTCGCCGACCTCCCCGAGGCGCTGGAAAACAGCGTGGAGCTCGCCAAGCGCTGCACGCTGGAACTGTCCTTCGGCACCTATCACCTGCCCGTGTTTCCGGTGCCGGAAGGGCACGACCTGGCCAGCTACATCCGCGAGAGCGCGCGCACGGGTCTGGCTGAGCGGCTCGCGCAGGCGCCGCCCGCGCCCGGACGCACGCCGGAGGACTACGCCGCCCGCCTGGAGCGCGAGCTCGACGTCATTGTCGAGATGGGCTTTCCCGGCTACTTCCTGATCGTTTCGGACTTCATCCGCTGGGCCAAGGATCACGGCATCCCGGTCGGTCCGGGGCGCGGTTCGGGCGCCGGCTCGCTGGTCGCCTGGGCGCTCAAGATCACCGACCTCGATCCGCTGCGCTTCGACCTGCTGTTCGAGCGCTTCCTCAACCCCGAGCGCGTGTCGATGCCGGACTTCGACATCGATTTCTGCATGGATCGCCGCGACGAGGTGATCGACTACGTGGCGCACAAATACGGCCGCGACCACGTCAGCCAGATCATCACCTACGGCTCGATGGCGGCCAAGGCGGTGCTGCGCGACTGCGGGCGCGTGCTCGGCATGAGCTACGGCCAGGTCGACCGCATCGCCAAGCTGATTCCCTCGCGTCCGCTCGACCTCACCCTTTCCGACGCGCTCGGCCGCAGCGAGAAGTCGAAGAAGGAACCCGAGCGGGTGGTGCGCGAGTTCTGCGATCTCTACGAGCGCGACGAGGACGACGCGCGCTCGCTGATCGAGCTTGCGCTCAAGCTGGAAAACCTGACCCGCAACGCCGGCAAGCATGCCGGCGGCGTGGTGATCGCGCCGCGCCCGCTGACCGAGTTCGCGCCGCTGTATTGCGAGCCGGGCGGCACCGGCGTGGTCACCCAGTACGACAAGGACGACGTCGAGGCGGTCGGCCTGGTGAAGTTCGACTTCCTGGGCCTGCGCACGCTCACCATCATCGACTGGACGGTGAAGGCGATCAACGCGCAGCGGGCACAGACCGGCGAGCCGCCGCTGGATATCGCCGCGCTGCCGCTGGACGACCCGCTGCCCTATGCGCTGCTGAAGAAGGCGCAGACGGTCGCGGTGTTCCAGCTCGAATCGCCGGGCATGCAGCGCATGCTCAAGGACGCCCAGCCCGATCGTTTCGAGGACATCATCGCGCTGGTCGCGCTGTACCGGCCCGGGCCGATGGACCTCATCCCGAGCTTCGTCGCGCGCAAGCACGGCCGCGAGCCGGTGGCCTACCCCGACCCGCGCGTGGAGCCGATCCTGGCCGAGACCTACGGCATCATGGTCTACCAGGAACAGGTGATGCAGATGGCGCAGATCGTCGGCGGCTACACGCTGGGCGGCGCCGACCTGCTGCGCCGCGCGATGGGCAAGAAGAAGCCCGAGGAGATGGTCAAGCACCGCGCGATCTTCCGCGAGGGCGCGGCCAGGAACGGCCTGCCGGCGGCCAGGGCCGACCAGATCTTCGACCTGATGGAGAAGTTCGCCGGCTACGGCTTCAACAAGTCGCACGCCGCCGCCTATGCGCTGGTGTCCTACCAGACCGCCTGGCTGAAGGCGCATTACCCGGCCGAGTTCATGGCGGCGACCATCTCCTCGGACATGGACAACACCGACAAGGTGGTGACCTTCCTGAAGGAGGCCAAGGCGCTCGGCCTCACCGTGCTGCCGCCGGACGTCAATGCCTCCACCCACCATTTCGTGGCGGTGCCACCCGCGCCGGCGGAGGGCGGCCCCGCGCGGGTGATCCGCTATGGCCTGGGCGCGATCAAGGGCGTGGGCCAGGGCGCCTGCGAGGCGATCGTCGCCGAACGCGGGCGTCACGGTCCCTACCGCGACCTCGTCGACTTCTGCCGCCGGGTCGATCCGGCCAAGCTCAACCGTCGCGTGCTGGAGGCGCTGATCCTCGCCGGCGCGATGGACGCGCTGGCTCCCACCCGCGCCAGCCTGATGCTGCAACTGCCCGACGCGATCAAGGCCGCCGAACAGCAACTACGCGACCGCGAGGCCGGCCAGAACGACATCTTCGGTGCGCTCGGCGGCGATGCCACGCCGCTCGCTCACGTCGAATTGCCCACCGCGCCCGAATGGCCGCTGGAGCAGAAACTGCAAGGCGAGCGCGACACGCTCGGCCACTATCTTTCCGGCCATCCCACCGATCCCTGGCGCGAAGAGCTGGCGCAGCTGGCCACCTGCCCGCTCGGCGAGATCACGACGCGCTACCAGCCGCCGCGACCACGCAAAGCCGAGGGCGAGGACAACCGCTTCCGCCGCGGCCCGGAGACGCCCTGGACCGTCGCCGGCCTGGTCGTGGCCGTGCGCAAACGTGGCGAAAGCGACGCCTTCGTGCGCCTGGAGGACGCCACCGGCAGCATCGAGGTGAGCTTCTACGGTGAGCTCTATCTGCAGGCCGCGCCGCTGTTGGTGCGCGACGAGCTGCTGGTGGTGGAAGGCGGCCTGCGCATCGACGAATTCTCCGGCGGCGGCTTCCAGCTGCGCGCGCGCAGCGTGATGACCCTGGCCGATGCCTGCCGCCGCCATGCGCGCGCCCTCATGGTCAAGCTCGACGGCGTGGGCGGCGGCTTCGCCGAGCAGCTCAAGGCGACCCTGGCCGGCTATCGCGGCGGCGCGGCCACGGTGACCCTGCACGGCTACCACAACCGCCTGGCCCGCGCCGACCTGGAACTCGGCGAAGACTGGCGCATCGATGCCGTGCCCGAACTCCTGCGTGCGGTACGCGCCCTGCCCGGGGTCGAGGCCGCCAGACTGCGTCTGGTCAAGCCCGAACCACGCGCCGGTTGACACGCCAACCGCGCGAAGGCGGCCGTATCGAGCCGGGACTCAGGCCACCGCCGCGCCACGCCTGCGCGCATAAAAGGCGGCTGTGAAATCCTCCAGCGTGCCGGCCTCGATCGCCGCGCGCAGGCCGGCCATCAGGCGCTGGTAATGGCGCAGGTTGTGCATCGTGGCGAGCTGACTGGCGAGGATCTCGTTGCAACGGTCCAGATGGCGCAGGTAGGCGCGGGAAAAGCCGTTGGCGCAGGCGTAGCAGTCGCAGCCTTCCTCGATCACGCGGGTATCGGCGGCGTATTTCGCGTTGCGGATGCGCAGCGTGCCCTCGGGCACGAACAGAAACCCGTTGCGCGCGTTGCGGGTCGGCATCACGCAGTCGAACATGTCGATGCCGCGGCGCACCGCCTCGACGATGTCCTCCGGCCGGCCCACGCCCATGAGATAGCGCGGCTTGTCCGCCGGCAGCATCGGCACGGTGAAATCCAGCGTGCGGTTGCGCACCTCTTCCGGCTCGCCCACCGCCAGCCCGCCGACCGCGTAACCGTCGAAACCGATGCCGACCAGCCCCTCGGCCGAACGCCGGCGCAGCGCCTCGTGCACGCCGCCCTGCACGATGCCGAACAGGTTGTTGGGGTTGCCAAGCTCATCGAAGGCCCGCCGCGAGCGCTCGGCCCAGCGCAGGGAAAGCGCCATCGACTCGGCCGCCCGCTGCTCGTCGATCGGCACGCCGTCGATCTCGTAGGGCGTGCACTCGTCGAAGATCATCGCGATGTCCGAATCCAGCACGGTCTGGATCCGCATCGACACTTCCGGCGACAGGAACACGCGCGACCCGTCCACCGGCGAGGCGAAGGTGACGCCTTCCTCGGTGAGCTTGCGCCGGTGCGCGAGCGAGAACACCTGGAAGCCACCGGAGTCGGTGAGGATGGGCCGGCCCCACCCGATGAAGCGATGCAGCCCGCCGAACTTCTTCACGATTTCCAGGCCGGGGCGCAGATGCAGATGAAAGGTGTTGCCGAGGATGATCTCGGCGCCGACCTCGACGAGATCGCGCGGCGTCATCGCCTTCACCGAGCCATAGGTGCCCACCGGCATGAACGCCGGCGTCTCCACCGTGCCGCGCGGAAAATGCAACCGGCCGCGACGGGCCGCCCCATCGCTGGCGAGCAGTTCGAAAGTCAGGGAAGTCATCGGCCGATTATCCCATGCCGATCGCGCGTCTCCGACCGCGGCCACCCCACGAAAACCCTCATCTCGGCCTCGATGCACAACCACGTCGTTGACGACCGCTCGGCCGCCTTGGCCTTTGCTTTCCGTCCCCGATGAGCCGGCATCGAAACCCACCGCCATCCGATCGCCAAGGCGCGACCCACGCGCAAACCCACCCGCTTTGTCACCCCATCGCCAAGGCCCCACCCGGCATGACGACAAACGCTGCCTTGGCCTTGGCCTTGGCCTTGGCTTTGGCTTGAGCTTTGGCTTTTCGGGACCCTATGAGGCGGCGATCGCCGGCCAGCCAAAGCCCGCAGGGTGGCCGGCAGGAAGCCGGCCATTTTTCGTCGGGGCAGGAAGCCCCGTCGAAAAACGCTGACCGGCGAACGCGCACCTTGCCGGGCCATCAGGCACGGCAAGGCGCCTCATCGGGGTGCCGTTCTCTTTGGCTACTTTCTCTTCGGGCAAGCAAGAGAAAGTAGCCCGGCCGCCGGCAGGCGGACGGAACCCAAAACCCAGCCGCCGAAAGGCACGAACACGCAAGCAACCCGTCTCATCACGACGCCACGCTCCCGCTCAAACACCATGCGGCAGGATCAGCATCGCATCGCCGTAGGAGAAGAACCGGTAACGCTGCGCCACTGCATGACGATAGGCCGCAAGCACGAACTCGCGCCCGGCCAGTGCCGACACCAGCATCAGCAGCGTCGATTGCGGCAGATGGAAATTGGTGATGAGTCCGTCGATGCTGGTGATGTGGTAGCCGGGGAAGATGAAGATCTGCGTCTCGCCGGCGAACGGGCGCAGCACGCCGTCCACGATCGCGCTCTCCAGCGCGCGGACCACGGTGGTGCCGACCGCGATCACCCGCCCGCCGGCGGCGCGCGTGCGCTGGATCTTCTCCACCAGCGCGGCGCCGACGTTGAGCCACTCGCGGTGCATGCGGTGCTCGTGCAGGTGTTCCGTGCGCATCGGCTGGAAGGTGCCGGCGCCGACGTGCAGGGTCACATAGCCGGCATCCACGCCGCGCGCGCGCAGCGCATCGAGTAGCGGCTCGTCGAAATGCAGCCCCGCGGTGGGCGCGGCCACCGCGCCGGGCGAGCGCGCGTAGACCGTCTGGTAGCGCTCCAGGTCATCGGCGCCTGCGGGCCGCGCGATGTACGGTGGCAGCGGCATCTCGCCCAGCTTCGCCAGCAGTTTTTCCAGCGGCTCGGGCGATTCGAAATGCAGGCGGAAGAACGCATCCTCGCGGCCGAGCACGCACGCGAAGCTGCCGTCGGCCAGCTCGATGCGCGCGCCGGGCGCGGGCTTCTTGCTGACGCGAAGCTGCACGGTCGCCTCGTGCGCGCCGGTGACGCGCTCGATCAGGATCTCCACCGCGCCGCCGCTTTCCTTGCGCCCGTACAGCCGCGCCGGCAACACGCGGGTGTCGTTGAATACCAGCAAGTCGCCGGGTCGCAGCAGCTCGGTGAGATCGCGGAAGCGGCGATCCTCGAAGCGCTGCGCGGGCACGTCGAGCACCAGCAGACGACTAGCCGAGCGCTCCGGCAACGGCGCCTGCGCGATCAGCTCGGGCGGCAACGCGAAATCGAAATCGGATTTCTTCAAGGCGCGTGAGGTTTTGGCCACGGGACGCGCATTATCCCGCAACGCGCGACGCGGGCCGCTACAGCCAGCCCTTCTGCCGCGCAAGGCGATAGGCTTCGATGCGATTGGCCACGCCGAGCTTGCCGATCGCCTCGGAAAGGTAATTGCGCACGGTGCCGTGCGAGAGGTTGAGCCGGGCGGCGATGTCGCCGGCGGCGAGGCCTTCGCCGGCCAGCCGCAACACCTGCCGCTCGCGGTCGTTGAGCGGATCGGCTTCCGACCACGCCTCCAGCGCGAGTTCGGGATCGATCGCGCGGCCGCCGCGGTGCACGGTGCGCAACGCCTCGGCCAGACGCTCGGCCGGCGCATCCTTCAAGAGATAACCGGACACGCCGGCATCCAGCGCGCGGCGCAGGAACCCCGGGCGCGCGAAGGTGGTGACGATCACCACCTTGATCGACAGCTCATGACGCTGGATGCGCTGGGCGAGTTCGAGGCCGGTCAGGCCCGGCATCTCGATGTCGGTGACCAGCACGTCGGGCTTGAGCCGTTGCAGCTCGCGCCACGCCGCTTCGCCGTCGGCCGCCGAACCCAGCACGTCGATGTCCGGTTCCATGTCGAGCAACGCGGAGAGCGCGCCGCGCACCAGCGCCTGATCCTCGGCCAGCAGCACGCGGATCATGCGGCGTGTCCTTGCAGCGTCGGCGCCGGCATCGACGCGGATGGCTCCGCGACGGTGGACGCCGCGGACGAGGCCGATGCCGCGCGCAGCGGCACCTGCACCTCGATGCGCGTGCCGCGGCCGCGCGGCGAATCGATCGCCAGCGTGCCGCCGAGCGCGCGCACGCGCTCGCGCATGCCGGCCAGGCCATTGCCTTCGCCATGCGCGCCGCCGCGACCGTCGTCCGAAACGCACAGGCGCAGCCGGTCGCCCTGTCGTTCCCAGGCGATCCGCGCGTGGCTGGCCTGCGCATGCCGCGCGATGTTGGTCGCCGCCTCGCGCAGCACCAGCGCCAGCGCGCGTCCGGTCTCGGCGGGCAAGTCCGCCGGCGGCGGCGCATAGTCCAGAGGCACGCCGGTGGCGGCAAGCAGCAGGCGCGACGAGGCCAGCTCGGCGGCCAGATCGGTGGCGCGGATGCCGGTGACCGCCGCCCGCACCTCGGCCAGCGCATGGCGCGCGACGCGCTCGGCCTCTTCCACCTCGCGGCGCGCGGCATCGGCATCGCGGTCGAACAGCTTGCGCGAGAGTTCCAGCTTCAGCGTGATCAGCGACAGCGTGTGGCCGAGCAAGTCGTGCAGGTCGCGGCCGATGCGCTCGCGCTCGGCGATGGTGGCGAGCCGGCGCACTTCCTCGTGCGAGAGCTTCAGTTTTGCCGTGACCTCTTCGTTCGCGCGCTCGGCATGGACGATCATGCCGATGATGAAACTGGTCAGCGGAATGCTGATCACCGCCTGCCACGCATAACCGAGCAGCCAGGCTTCCAGCAGCATCGCCGCATTGAGCGCGGCGATGATCGCCACGTAGCGGCGCGGCGACATCGCCGCGCAACCGCGCAGCATCACGCAGCCGAACACGAAATAGGTGAGCCCGCTCGGATACCACGGCATCAGCACCAGGCTGAGCAAGGCCATCGCCTCGCCCCATACGCGGGCCTGCCGACGCGGCGCCACCGCTGATTTGGCGTACATGAACAGGAAAAGCGGATAGGACAGCGCCGTGCACAACCACCAGCGCGCATCCCAGCCGCGGTCGGAAAAGATCGGCGTGATGAACACCCACGCCGTCCACAGCAGGTGCACCGCATCCACCCAGGGCGACTTGCCCAGGCGCAGGCTCTGCGCGACGAACGAATCCGGCGCCGGCTGGAACCAGCGACCGAGACGGCGACGCCACGCTGGCAGGACGGCGGACATGGTCGGCATCCTACTTCAACCGTGCCGCTGCAGGCGTCGCGCGGCCAGCCCCAGGCAGGCCACGGCCCAGCCGGCCAGCACCAGCACGTGCGGCCAGCCCGCGGCCGGCGCGGCGCCGACCGCAGCGAGCGCGATCCGCTCCAGGTGGTAGCTCGGCCACAGCGGCGCGATCTGCTGCAACACCTTCGGCAACATCGGCAGCGGAAACCACAGCCCGGACAGGAACGACATCGGCAGATAGATGAGTTGCAGCACGCCGGGCGCGCCCTGGCCCTTGACCAGACTGCCGACCAGCATGCCGAGCGCGCAGAACGGCATCACCCCGAACGCGCCGGTGGCGAGCAGGCCGCCGACTTGCTGCGGCGTCAGCGCCACGTGGGCCAGTGCGAAAGCCAACGCCAGCAACACCAGCACGACGACGACGGCCGCGCCCATCGCCATCAGCAACTTGCCGAGCAGGTAAGCACCCGGCGGCATGGGCAGCGCGCGCTTGAGCGTGAGCAGCCCGCCGTCGCGCTCGAACGCCAGCGACACGCCGAAGCCGAACAGGCCCGGGCTCATCACGCCGAACACGCCGTAGCTGGCAAGCAGATAACGCGAGACCCCGGCGCCTTCCGACTTGGCCATCAGGATGCCGAACACGAGATAGAACAGGCTCGGGAACAGCAGCACCGGCAGCATGAAGCCGGGGTTGCGCAGATAGCGCAGGCACTCGCTGCGCGCCTCGGCGAGATAGGCGCCGAGCAGGCGGCGCGGCGACATGCGCGTGACATCGGCAGGCGAGTGGTCGACCAGCGTGGCGGTATTCATCAGGCGGCCTCCGGTAGGGATTCGCGGGTGAGTTCGGTGAAGGCTTCGGCCAGTCCGGCGCGCAGCACTTCCAGTTCGCGCAGGTCCGCATCGGCATCCAGCAGGCGGCGCACGACGACTTCCGGCGATGCGGTGGCGATGTGCAGGCGGCCGTCCGCGCAGCTCGCCGAGGCCACCTGCGGCCAGCGCGCGACGGCAGCGGCGTCGAGCCCGGTGCGGCAGCGGATGCGCGCGAGCGCCACGCGGGCGCGCAACGCGTCGACGCTGCCTTCGCTCAGCACGCGGCCCTGATCGAGCACCACCACGCGCTGCGCCAGCGCCTCGGCTTCCTCCAGGTAATGCGTGGTCAGCACCACCGCGCAGCCTTCGGCGACCAGCGCGCGTATAGCCATCCACAGTTTCTGCCGCGCGTCGATGTCCATGCCGACGGTGGGTTCGTCGAGGAACAAGAGCTCGGGGCGCCCGCACAACGCGAGCGCGAACTGCACGCGCCGCTGCTGGCCGCCGGAGAGCTTGCCGTAGTAGCGCGACAGCAGGTCGCCGATGCCGGCCAGCGCCGCGCATTCGTTGAGCGGACGCGGACGCGGGTAATAGCTGGCGGTGAGCCGCAGCAGCTCGCCCACGCGCAGCGTCCACGGCAGCGTGGCGGTCTGCAGCATCACGCCGATGCGGCGGCGCGCCTCGATGCGCTGCGGGTCGAGTCCGAACAGCTCGGCGCGACCGGCGTCGGGGCGCAGCAGGCCGAGCAGCAGCGCGATGCTGGTGCTCTTGCCGGCGCCGTTGGGCCCGAGCAGCGCGAGCAATTCGCCGCGCTGCAATTGGAGATCCACGCCATCGAGCGCGACGCGCGCGCCGTAGCGTTTCACCGCACCGGCAAGCCGGGCGACAGGTGCAAGCGGGGTGTTCATGGGCGGCGTCCTCCTGGTGCTGAGCAGCGTAGGCGGCGGCAGGCGGCGCGTGCAGTCGCCCGCGTCAGGCCGTGCGCGTGACAGCCGTCATGTGCGGGGTACCGGCCCGCCGGACGGGGCGTTATCCTTGAGACAAGTACAAGCGGACCGCACGACACATGGCCTTTTTCGAGGCCATGCCTGGCCGTCAGGTGTCGCTTGCAGACTCACTGCCGGCCTTTCGCAGGATGCGAAAGACCGCCCTCTGGCAAGACTTCTTTTGAGGAGACAACGCGATGGGCGTGATCGAAAAGCTGCGCGAGCTGCGCGAATTCGGCGGCAAGCCGAGGACCGTGGGCCTGGACGACGCCACCGTCGAGCGCATGGCCGCGCTCGACGCCCTGCTCGGCGAGGCCGTCGACGCGGCGATCGCCCGCCATCGCGAGCTGCGTGCGGAGCTGGCCGACTTCCTGCGGCTGGACGAGGCCGAGCAGATCGCCCGCGCGCAGGCCGGCTTCGTCAACTTCTATCCCGACGATGCGGTGAACCCATACCTGCCGGCCGCCGCGCGCGGGCCGTGGATCGTCACCCTCAAGGGCGCCGTGCTGCACGACAACGGCGGCTACGGCATGCTCGGCTTCGGCCACAACGATCCGGCCATCCTGGCCGCGCTGGCCCGGCCGCAGGTCATGGCCAACGTGATGACGCCGAGCGTGGCGCAGCTCCAGTTCACCCGCGCCATGCTCGATGAGCTCTCCCGCGGCCGCGGCCAGAGTCCTTACGGTCACTTCCTGTGCCTGAACTCCGGCTCCGAGGCGGTGACCCTGGCCGGGCGCATCGCCGACGTCAATGCGCGGCAGATGACCGATGCGGGCGGCCGCCATGCCGGACGCACGATCAAGCGCCTGGCGGTGAAGGGCGCCTTCCACGGCCGCACCGAGCGCCCGGCGCTGTATTCCGATTCCAACCGCAAGGTCTACCAGCAGTACCTGGCGAGCTATCGCCATGAGGACAGCCTGCTCACCGTCGAGCCGTACGACGTGGCGCAGCTCGAGGCTGCATTCGCGGACGCCGACCGCCACGGCTGGTTCATCGAGGCGATGTTCCTGGAGCCGGTGATGGGCGAAGGCGACCCCGGTCGCGCGGTGACGCCCGAGTTCTACGCCGCCGCGCGCCGGCTCACCGAGGCGCACGGCTCGCTGTTCCTGGTCGACTCGGTGCAAGCCGGCCTGCGCGCCCAGGGCGTGCTGTCGATCACCGCCTACCCCGGTTTCGAGAAGCTGCCGCCGCCGGACATGGAAACCTTTTCCAAGGCGATCAACGCCGGCCAGTATCCGCTGTCGGTGCTGGCGGTCGGCGAGCGCGCCGCCGGGCTCTATCGCAAGGGCATCTACGGCAACACCATGACCACCAACCCGCGCGCGCTGGATGTCGCCGTGGCCACCCTGGGTCAGCTCACCGACGCGGTCCGCGAGAACATCCGCGCCCGCGGCCGGGAGTTCCTGGCCAAACTCGAGGCGCTCAAGGACGAACTCGGCGGCCTCATCACCAAGGTGCAGGGCACGGGGCTGCTGTTCTCCTGCGAGCTCGCGCCGCAGTTCAAGTGCTACGGTGCCAGCTCGATCGAGGAGTACCTGCGCGAACACGGCATCGGCGTGATCCATGGCGGCGCCAATTCGCTGCGCTTCACCCCGCACTTCCGCATCACCAGCGCGGAGGTCGACCTGGTCGTCGCGCACGTGCGCAAGGCGCTGCTGGAAGGTCCCCGCAAGCAGGCCGCCGAGGCGGCCTGAACGTGTCCGCGCATGGCGCCGACGACCGTCGCGGCCACGCCGCAGGACCGCATGAAAAGCGGCCGTGCCCCAGGCCGGCGCGCCATCGCATCCAGGACGACGCGTGCCGCCTTCAGCGATTCATGAGCGGATGCTTCAAGAACGGTGCCTCGCCGTAAAAACCCCAACCGGGCGAACCCACCTCGCGATGTTCCACGAAACCGCGGCATGACGCGCCGCGGTCTTGAAAAAGAGCCCAGATTCCCCGCCGCCCATGAAGATCGTCGAAGTCCGCCACCCGCTGATCCAGCACAAACTGGGCCTGATGCGCCGCGCCGGCATCAGCACCAAGGAGTTCCGCGAGCTCGCCTCCGAGGTCGCCGCCCTGCTCACCTACGAGGCGACCAAGGACCTCGAGACCATCGAGGAGACCGTCGAAGGCTGGGCCGGCCCGGTACTGGTCCACCGCATCAAGGGCAAGAAGGTCACCATCGTGCCGATCCTGCGCGCGGGCCTGGGCATGCTGCCGGGCGTGCTCGACCTCATCCCGGCCGCCAAGGTCAGCGTGGTCGGCCTGCAGCGCGATGAGGAGACCCTCAAGCCGACCGCCTACTACGAGAAACTCACCGGCCGCATGGACGAGCGCATCGCGCTGATCGTCGACCCGATGCTGGCCACCGCCGGCACCCTGGTCGCCACCGTGGACATGCTGAAGGCGGCCGGCTGCCGGCGCATCAAGGGCCTGTTCCTGGTCGCCGCCCCGGAGGGCCTGGCGCACGTCGAGGCCACCCATCCGGACGTGGAGATCTACACCGCCGCGATCGACCAGGGCCTCAACGAGCAGGGCTACATCCTGCCCGGCCTGGGCGATGCCGGCGACAAGATCTTCGGTACCAAGCAGTTGCCGGGCTGACGCCGGCGGCGTACATCACGCTTTCGTCGGCAAGCCCCGCACGCCTTCGCAAAACTGTCTTCAAAGCCTGCTAGCTTGCCGGGCAGCCCATCACCAGGGGAACACCAGCATGCTCGGCAAGCTCAAGCGCCGCGGGCTTCGGCTCGCGTTCGTCGGTATCGTCGCATCCTGCTTCGCGGCACAGGCCGCCGACCTCTCCGTCAGCCAGTTCCGCGTGCGCGGGCCGGCCGGCGGCAACGACGAATTCGTCGAACTGTTCAACGCCGGCGCGACGACGCTGGACCTCGCCGGCTTCAGGCTCAACGCCTCCAACGCCAGCGGCACCACCGGCACCCGGCTGACCTTCCCTGCGGGCACCGCGATCAAGCCGGGCTGCTATTTGCTGCTGGCCAACGGCGCCAGTGGCGGCTATGCCGGCAGCGTGGCGGCCGATCTCAAGTATGCCACCGGCATCACCGACGACGGCGGCCTGGCCGTGCTCGACGCCGGCGGCACGGTGCTCGATCAGGTCGGCCTGAGCAGCGGCTCGGCCTACAAGGCCGGCACGCCGCTCGTCTCGCTGGGCAGCAGCAACGTCGACCAGGGCTATGCGCGCCGCCAAAACGCCGCCGGCGTGCCGCAAAACAGCGGCGACAACGCCGCCGACTTCGTCAAGGTCGCGCCGACCTCGCCGCACAACAGCGCGAGCAGTTGCGTGGCGCAGGCGGCCGCGCTGTCGATCGCCGATGCCAGCGCCACCGTCCGCGGCGCCGGCGACGTGGCGATGACTTTCACCGTCACGCTGAACCAGCCTGCGCCCGAGGGCGGCGTCAGCGTGCATGCGGCCACCCGCGACGACACCGCCAAGGCCGGCACCGACTACGAGGCGGTGGACACCACGCTCACCATTGCTTCTGGCCAGACCCAGGCGCAGCTCAGCGTCACCGTGCACGGCCGCACCACCCCGAGCGAGGACAAGACCTTCCTGGTCGAACTCGGTGACGCCAGCGGCGGCGTGGCCTTGGCCGACGCCAGTGCGATCGGCGCGATCCTCTACGACATCCCGGTCACCGCCGAGATCTGGCAGATCACCGGCCACGACGCCGTCTCGCCGCTGCTCGGCAAGTCGGTGCTGACCTCCGGCAACGTGGTCACCGCGGTGGGGCCGCAAGGCTTCACCATGCAGACTCCGGATGCGCGCGCCGACGCCGATCCGCTCACCTCCAACGGCATCTACGTCTACACCGGCGCCGCGCCGACCGTGACGGTGGGCGACGTGGTCGACGTCGCCGCACGGGTGACCGACTACTACCACATGGCCGAGCTCAAGGACGCCACGGTCACCGCCACCGCGCACGGCGCGGCGCTGCCGCAGGCGATCGTATTCGACGAGTCCACGCCTTCCCCCGATCCCGCCCGCCTTTCCTGCGGCACCACCAATTTCCAGTGCTTCATGAGCATGCGCGTGAAGATCGCGCACGGCATGATCAACACCGGCAACAAGCGCTTCAGCAACGAGCCCTATGCCGAGGTCAGCATCACCGCCAACGGCCGCCGTTCGCTGCGCGAGCGCGGCGTGGAATTCGGCGTGCCGGTGCCCGACGGCGTCAGCCTGCCCAACTGGGACGGCAATCCGGAAGTGTTCAAGATGAACGCGGCCGACTTCGGCGTGGTACCGGCCGCGACACCGTTCAACGCCGGCACCACGTTCAGCGCCGAGGGCGTGATCGCCTACGACTTCGGCGCCTACACCTTCATCCCGACCTCGCTTAAGGTGAGGCAGGCCGCCACGATGCCCCGCGCGGTGACGCCGGTACCGCCGCTGACGCTGCGCGTCGGCGCCTTCAACGTCGAGCGCTTCTGCGACAGTACGTTCGATACCGTCTACACCTGCAGCGGCGGCAGCAAGGAGCCGAGCGCGGACGAGGTGGCGCTCAAGACCCGGCGGCTGTCGAGCTACATCGGCGGGGTGCTGAAACTGCCCGACGTGATCTCGCTGGAGGAGGTGGAGACGCTGGAGCTGCTGCAGGGCCTGGCCAAGCAGCTCGGCGACGACTACCCGGTGAAATACGACGCCTATCTGCTGCCCGGCCACGACCCCAGCGGCATCGACGTCGGCTTTCTGGTGCGGCACGACCGCGTCCGCGTGCTCTCGGTGGAGCAGCTCGCCGCCGACGAGACCTGGAACGACAATGGCCAGAGCGCCTATGTCCACGATCATCCACCGCTGCTGCTCACCGCGCAGGCCGGCCTCATGCGCTTCAAGGTGATCGCCGTGCACCTCAAGGCGCGGCAGAACGTGGACGACGCCACCGCCGCCGCGGTGCGCGACCGCCAGAAGCGCTTCCTGCAGGCGAAGTCCATCGCCACCCAGGTGCAGTCACTGCAACGCGCCGAGCCGCTGACGCCGCTCCTGGTGGTGGGTGATTTCAACGCCTATCAGTTCAGTGACGGCTGGGCCGATCTGGTAGGGCTGATCGCCGGGCGCTACCAGGACAGCGAGAACCTGCTCAAGCTCGACGCACCCAACATCGTGCGGCCGGCGCTGTGGAATGCGGTGGAGACGGTGCCGGAAAACGACCGTTATTCCTATCTCTACACCGAGAACTTCGGCGAGATCCAGGGCTACACCAAGGCCGGCAGCGGCAACCCGGGGCGCACCGTGCCGACCGTGCAGGTACTCGACCATGCCCTGCTCAACCTGCCTGCGCGGCTGCGCTTCCTGCGCATGCAGTATGGCCGTGCCGACATCGATGCACCGGCCCAGACCGAAGCCGACGCCGCCCAGGCCGCGGACTGGACGCGGGCGATCGGTGTCTCCGACCACGACGGCTTCGTGGTCGACCTCGTCGATCCGCTGATTCCGCCGCTGCGGCATTGAAGCGGGCCACCCAGCCTTCCCGCCACACGGCGGGAAGGCTTCGGGATGATCGGCAATCCACGCGGCCGCACGGCCGCGTTCGTGCGAAGGTCAGCTCAGCCGCGGAAGCGGTCGGTGGCCTCGATCAGCTCATGGGCGATGCCCGGCTCGAAGGCGGCGTGGCCGGCATCCTGCACGATGCGCAACTCGGCCTCGGGCCAGGCGCGGTGCAGATCCCAGGCGTTGCGCAGCGGACAGACCACGTCATAGCGGCCGTGCACGATCACCGCCGGGATGTGGCGGATGCGATCGACGTTGCGCAGCAATTGGTCGTCGTGCGCGAAAAAGCCGCCATGCACGAAGTAGTGGCATTCGATGCGGGCGAAGGCGAGTGCGAAGGCGTCCTCGCCGCTCGCCGCGATGTAGTCGGGGTCCTGGCGCAGGTAGACGGTGGCGCCCTCCCAGGTCGCCCAGGCGCGCGCCGCCTCGAGCCGCACGCGCGGATCATCGCCGGTCAGACGGCGGTGATAGGCGCTCATCAGATCGCCGCGTTCGACTTCGGGAATCGGCGCGAGGTAATGCTCCCAGGCATCCGGATACAGTGCGCTGCAGCCTTCCTGGTAGAACCATTCCAGCTCCCAGCGGCGCAGCATGAAGATGCCGCGCAGCACCAGCTCGCTCACCCGCTCAGGATGCGTCTGCGCATAGGCCAGCGCCAGCGTGGAGCCCCAGGAGCCGCCGAACACCTGCCAGCGCGCGATGCCCAGATGCTCGCGCAGCTGCTCCATGTCGGAGACCAGATGCCAGGTGGTGTTGTCGGTGAGTTCCGCGTGCGGCGTGGAGCGTCCGCAGCCGCGCTGGTCGAACAGCACGATGCGATAGGCCTCCGGGTCGAAGAAACGCCGGCACTTGGGATTGCAGCCGCCGCCCGGCCCGCCGTGCAGGAACACCACCGGCTTGCCGTGCGGGTTGCCGCACTGCTCGTAATAGATCCGGTGCAAGGGCGAGACCTGCAGGAAGCCGCTGTCGTAGGGTTCGATCGCGGGATAGAGGCTGCGACGTTCGGTCATGAGCGGCTCGAAAGCTGAGGCGGGAAAGCCCCTTAGGCTAGGGGGCAGCCCACGGGCGATGCAAGCCAGCTTCGGCGGTCCGCACGCGTTTGCCGTCCGAACGATGCGTTTGTTCAATCCACCGGAAACAGCTTGCCGGGGTTGAGCAGGCGCTGCGGATCGAATACACGCTTGATGCCGCACATCAGCGCGATCTCCGCCGCGCTGCGCGTGCTTTCGAGATAGGGCCGCTTGACCAGGCCGATGCCGTGTTCGGCCGAGATGCTGCCGCCGTGTTTTTCGAGCACCGCGGCGAGCAGCACGGTGACGCGCTCGCATTCGGCGATGAAGGCGGCATCGTCCATCGCGGCGGGCTTGAGGATGTTGATGTGCAGGTTGCCGTCGCCGATGTGGCCGAACCAGACCACCTCGAACTGCGGATACTCACGCGCGAGCAGGGCCTGGATCTCGCCTAGGAACGCCGGCACCGCATCGATGCGCACCGCGACGTCGTTCTTGTACGGCTTGTGCGGCGCCAGGCTCTCGGTGATGCCCTCGCGCAGGCGCCACAGGGCCTCGGCCTGCGCCTGGCTCTGCGCGATCACGCCGTCGATGATCCAGCCTTGCGCGGCGCCCTCCTCGAAGGCGGCGAGCGCCGCCTGCTGCGCGGCCTCGTCGGCGGCGTCGAACTCGGTCACCACGTAGCAGGGATACTCGCCCGCCAGCGCGCGCTGGGCGCCGTGGGCGAGCACGTGGGCGAGCGCGACGTCGGTGAAGAACTCGAATGCCTGCAGGGAAAGCCGGCGGCGGAACAAGGCGAACACCGCCAGAACGGCATCGATGTCCGGCAGCGCCAGCAGCATCACCTGCGCGGGCGGCGGCGGGTCGGTGAGTTCCAGCAACGCGCCGACCACCACGCCCAGCGTGCCCTCCGAGCCGATCATCAGCTGGCGCAGGTCGTAGCCGCTGGAGTTCTTGACCAGGCCGCGATTGAGCTCGATGAGCTCGCCTTCGCCGGTCACCACGGTGAGCCCGGCGATCCAGTCGCGGGTATTGCCGTAGCGGATCACGCGGATGCCGCCGGCGTTGGTGGCGACGTTGCCGCCGATCGTGCAGGAGCCGCGCGCGGCGAAATCCACCGGATAGATGAGGCCGTGCGCGCGCGCCGCCTCCTGCGCCGCCTGTAAGGTGATGCCGGCCTGCACGGCGAGCAGCCGGCCGGCTGGCGAAAAGCCGAGCACGCGGTGCATCCGTTCCAGGCTCAGCACCAGCTCGCCGTGCGCCGCCACTGCGCCACCGGAAAGCCCGGTGCGCCCGCCCGAAGGCACCAGGGCGATACGGTGATCATTCGCCCAGCGCACCACGTCCTGCACCTCGGCCACGCTCGAAGGCAGGGCGATGGCGATCGGCGCGGGCGTCCAGCGGCGCGTCCAGTCGCGACCGTAATGCACGAGATCCGCCGGTTCGGTGAGCAGGCGCAGCCCCGGCGAACGGGCGGCGAGGTCGGCAAGTCGCGGATCGGTCATCGAAGGCTCCGGGAAATGGACGTCCAGACTGCCAGCTTTAGCCGGTCGCGGAAATACTGCCGAATGCCGCGCCCTACCCCGAAGCGGCCAAGGGCGGCAGATTCGCGGCCGATCCGCCAGGGTTCGCGGGGTGATGGCGAGCTTTTTTCAGCGATGGCAGCTCTCCAATGATGGTCGGCCACACCACACGCGCGGCTCCAGGCATCCGGTGGCGGTCGGGTGCCACGAATCGGAAAACCGATAACATCCTCCGCCGAACTCGCCGCTCGTTCACCTCGATGTCCACCGCCCTGGTGCTGTTCCGGCGCGACCTGCGCCTGGCCGACAACCCTGCCCTCGCGGCCGCCTGTGCCGGGCACGACCGGGTCCTGCCGGTTTACATCCACGCGCCCGAGCAGGAGGCCCCGTGGGCGCCGGGCGCCGCCAGCCGCTGGTGGCTGCACCATGCGCTGGAAGCGCTGCGCCGGCAGCTTGCCGCGCAAGGCACGGATCTGCATCTTCGCATCGGCAACCCCCTCGACCAGCTGCGCGATCTGGTGCGCGCCAGCGGCGCCACGGCGATCCACTGGAACCGCCGCTACGAGCCGGCCGGCATCGCCAGCGACACGGCGCTGAAAGCCGCCCTGCGCGAAGACGGCATCGCGGTCCACAGCCATGCGGGCAACCTCTGGCACGAGCCATGGATGCTGGCCACGGATGCCGGCCAGCCGTACCGGGTGTTCACCCCGTTCTGGCACAATCTGCGCTCGCAGCTGCCGGAGGCGGCGCCGCTGCCGGTGGCCCGGGCCCGCGAATGGCTGCGGGTCCCGGGCAGCCTGCCGACGGCGGCGATGGGCCTGCTGCCTGCGATCCGCTGGGATGCGGGGCTGGCCGAGGCCTGGCGGCCGGGCGAAGCCGGCGCGCGCGAGCTACTGGAGATTTTCGCGGACGATGCCGTGGCGGATTATGCGAAAGGCCGCGACCTGCCCGCCCGCCACGGCACCTCGCGCCTGTCGCCGCACCTGCACTTCGGCGAAATCACGCCGCGGCAGATCCGGCACGTCCTGCAGGAGCGCGCCGGTGCCATCGACGCCAGACAGCGGCCGGACCTGGAACCCTATCTGCGCGAACTGGGCTGGCGCGAATTCGCCCACCACCTGCTGTTCCACTTCCCGCACACGCCCGAGGCCAACTTCAACCCCCGCTTCGACGATTTCCCGTGGGCGCCCGCCGATGAGGCTGTACTGGCGCGCTGGCGGCAGGGCCGCACCGGCATCCCGCTGGTCGACGCCGGCATGCGCGAGCTCTGGCACACCGGCTGGATGCACAACCGCGTGCGCATGGTGGTGGCCAGCTTCCTGACCAAGAACCTGCGCCAGCACTGGCTGCACGGCGCCCGCTGGTTCTGGGATACGCTGGTGGATGCGGACCTTGCCAATAACACCCTGGGCTGGCAGTGGGTGGCCGGCTGCGGGGCCGATGCCGCGCCCTACTTCCGTGTATTCAACCCTTACCTGCAATCGGCCAAGTTCGACCCCGACGCCGCCTACCTCAAACGCTGGCTGCCGGAACTGGCGGCACTGCCGGCCAAGACGCTGCACGAGGCCTGGAAGCACCCGGCGGCGCTGGCGGCCTGCGGCTATCCGGCGCCGATCGTGGACATGGCGGCCTCGCGCGATGCCGCACTGGCGGCCTGGAGCGCGCTGGCCAGGGAGTGAGGGATGCCGGTCGGCTCACGCCGGCCAGGCGATCGCCTCCGGCGCACAGGCCTGCTCGAACAGCGGACGGGCGAACCAATAGCCCTGCATCAGGTGGATGCCGAGGTCGCGCAGGCAACGCATCTCCTCGCCGGTCTCGATGCCCTCGGCGATCACCCGGATGCCCAGCTCGCGGCACATCGCCGCGACACCGGCGACGATGGCGCGACGCGGCTTGTTCTGGTCGATCCCGCGCACCAGCGCCATATCCAGCTTGACGATGTCGGGCTGGAAGTCGGCCAGCAGGTTCAGCCCGGCGAAGCCGGCCCCGAAGTCGTCGATCGCGGTCAGAAAGCCGATGCGCTTGTACTCGCGCAGGATCTCCGCGAGCCACTTGCCATCGTTGACCTGCTCGCCTTCCACCGTTTCGAAGATGATCCGCTCGACCGGAAAGCCGTACTTGAGCGCCGCCGCCAGGGTGGACCGGATGCACAGCTCGGGCCGGTAGATGGCGTTGGGCAGGAAGTTGATCGACAGCTTCGACTGCATCCCCAGGCGCGAAGCGATCTCGATCGCCTTGCCGCGGCAAGCCTGGTCGAACGCGTAGCGGTTGGCAGCGGAGACCCGCGTCAGCACCGTGGGCGCCGGCTCGCCGCCCGGGCCGCGCACCAGCGCCTCGTGGGCGAACACTTGCCGGGCGGCGACATCGACGATGGGCTGGAACGCGTAGCTGAAATCGAACTCCAGCGGCGCCGCGTCACGGCAACGCCCGCAACCTTCGCGCGTTTCCTTCGATTCCATGCGGTGCTCCCCCTGCGACGCGAATGCACCCGAGGATACCCGATGGGGTGCAGGCTGCCGCGTCGGCGTCGAACATGCGACTTCAGTCATGCATCCGCGCGATGGCGGCATGGTCGAGGATGGCCGGCCGCGCCCCGTCCATGCGCACCAGGTGCAGCATGCAGCCGCCGATGGCGCGGGGGCCTTTGCCCGGCCGGCAGCGGCCCATGACGACCACGATGCCGACAGGTATTTCAGCGGCCTGTTCGGGCGCGCCGACAGAGCGTTGCACTGCGGCAAAATCTGGCATAGTGGCCGCTTTCACCATCGTCGCCAAGATTATCGATGAAGACCTCGTTCCCCCGCCAGGACATCCGCGTGCTGCTGCTGGAGGGCGTGAGCCCGAGCGCGGTGGAAACCTTCCAGCGCGCCGGCTACAGCCAGATCGAGCGTCATCCGGGCGCACTGCCGCCGGAGGAACTCAAGTCACGCATCGCCGAGGCGCACATCCTCGGCATCCGCTCGCGCACCCAGCTCAGCGCCGACGTGCTGCAGAGCGCGCGCCGGCTGATCGCGGTGGGCTGCTTCTGCATCGGCACCAACCAGGTCGATCTCGACGCCGCGCGCGCGCTCGGCATCCCGGTGTTCAACGCGCCCTATTCCAACACCCGCAGCGTGGCCGAGCTGGTGATCGCCGAGGCGATCATGCTGCTGCGCGGCATTCCGCAGAAGAACATGCTCTGCCATCGCGGCGGCTGGACCAAGTCGGCGGCCGGCAGCTACGAGGCGCGCGGCAAGACGCTCGGCGTGATCGGCTACGGCCACATCGGCACCCAGGTCGGCGTGCTCGCCGAGTCGCTGGGCATGCAGGTGATCTTCCACGACATCGAGGCCAAGCTCGCGCTCGGCAACGCGCGCGCGGTGGCGCATCTGGGCGAGCTGCTGGAACGCGCCGACGTGGTCACCCTGCACGTGCCGGAGACGCCCGCCACGCGGCTCATGATCGGCGTGGAAGAGCTGGCCCGCATGCGGCCGGGCGCGCTGCTCATCAACGCCTCGCGCGGCAGCGTGGTCGACATCGACGCGCTCGCCGACGCGCTGCGCCGCGGTCACCTGGCCGGCGCGGCGATCGACGTGTTCCCGGTCGAGCCCAAGGGCAACGACGAGCCCTTCGTCTCGCCGCTCATCGGCATGGACAACGTCATCCTCACCCCGCACGTCGGCGGCAGCACGCAGGAGGCGCAGGACAACATCGGCATCGAGGTGGCGAGCAAACTGGTGCGCTACAGCGACAACGGCTCCACGCTGTCGGCGGTCAACTTCCCGGAAGTGTCGCTGCCCGAGCATCCGCGTAGCCGTCGCCTGCTGCACATCCATCGCAACGTGCCGGGCGTGCTCTCGCGCATCAACGAGCTGTTCTCCTCCGGCAACATCAACATCGACGCGCAGTTCCTGCAGACCGATGCCGAGGTGGGCTACGTGGTGATCGACGTGGCCGCCGACGAGACGCAGGCGGCGGCGCTGAAGGACCGTCTGGCGGCGATTCCCGGCACGCTGCGGGCACGCGTGCTGTACTGAACACGGGCGTCGGCCATCTGGCGATGATGGCCGCGCGCGTCGACGCGTTTTCCCGTGACGACGCCGTCGCAGCGCAGGGTCACGACACTTTAACCGCGGCCATGCTCCACTTGCGCGTCCTTGCTGCCATTCCTTTTCGACGCCATGGCTTACAAGCGGCCACACCTCAAGAAACTCGGCGAGATCGTCCGCGCCCACGGCAGCGGCCGTCCCGACCTCGCCCTGCTGGCGCGCGAACTCGGCGCGGTCGTGCACCGGCATTCGCTGGCGCTGGCCGACGAGCTCGACGCCCTGCGCCGCGCCGAACGTTTCGAGCGCTGGCGGCTCGGCGCACACCGTGGCGAGGGCGCGGAGGTGCTGATCATGGTCTGGCCGCCCAACCACGCCACGCCGGTGCACGACCATGCCGGGCTGTGGGGGCTGGAGATGGCCTTGTACGGCGCGCTGTCCGTGGAGAACTGGCAACGCGGACCGGACGGCTCGCTCAGAGCCGGCGGCCGGCAATGGCTGGGCCCGGGCGATGCCTGCTGGTTCGAGGATGCCGCCAGCGGCCTGCATCGCTGCCGCAATCTTTCGCGGCAGGCGTGCGCGCTCAGCCTGCACGTCTACGGCGGCCGGCTCGAGCATTACCTGGCCTACGCACCGACGCCGCAGGCGGCCTGGCGCACACGGCGCCAGCGCGCCCGCGTGATCGGCCAGCTCGCCTGATCCCAAGCATCCCTAAACGCCTGAGCGGGAGTCGATATGTACCGACGAGTCGCCCTGATCGGCGGCGGCGCCGCGTCCGCGGCACTGCTGCAAGCCCTGGTGGAGCGCGCGGCGACGCAGCCGGCCACGCTGCACCTGGACTGGTACGCCGACACCGACCAGCCCGGTCGCGGCGTGGCCTACGGCATCGACTCGCCGCGGCTGCTGCTCAACGTGCGCGCGGCCTCGATGGGCATGTTCAGCGGCAAGCCGCAGGCCTTCCTGGACTTTGCCCGCGAGCGCGACCCCGGCATCGCAGGCACCGATTTCCTGCCGCGCCGGCTGTATGGCGACTATCTGCAGGCCGAGCTCGCGCGCGCCCTGGCGCTGGCGCCCGCGCGCGGCATCGACGTGCGCCTGCGTCCGCTGCCGGCCGCCGCGGTGGTGCCCGAAGCCGACGGCGTGACCGTCCTTTGCGGGGATGAACAGACCCATGCCGATGCTGCGTTGCTCGCGCTCGGCACGCTGCCGCCGCGACCGCTGCCGTTCGTCGCCGCCGAGGCGCTGGCGCAGGGTCGCTACGTGGTCGATCCCTGGGCGTTCTTGGCCCGGCCGGCATCCGGCCACCCGCCACCGCGTCGAGTGCTGGTGCTCGGGCTCGGCCTTACCGCGGTCGACGTGATCCTGGAGCTTGCCGCACGCTGGCCACAGACGCAGTTCATCGCCCTGTCCCGGCATGGCCACCTGCCCGAGGCGCATCGCGCGCAGGCGGCCGCGCCCGTGGACGACGGCGGCGCCCTGTTCGAGGCGCTGCACGAAGCACCACAGGTACGCCGCTGGATGCGCCAGCTGCGCGAAGCCGTGGCCGCCAGCGGCGATTGGCGCGCCGTCATCGACGGCCTGCGCCCGCATCTGCAAACGCTGTGGCAGGCATTGCCGCCGGAAGAGCGTGCCCGCTTCCTGCGGCACGCGCGCTGGGCCTGGGAACGGGTGCGCCACCGCATGCCGCCGCAGGTGGCCGAAGCCGTCGCCGCGCTGGAAGGCGAGGGCCGGCTCGAATGCCTGCGCGGCCGCGTGCGTGCGGTGACCGCGGCCGGTGACGCGCTCCGCGTGCAGCTCTCGGCGCCCGCCGAAAACCTGCGCACCCTGGAGGGCGACCTGGTCATCCAGGCCACCGGCCTCAACACCGACCTGCGTCAGGACATCGGGCATCCGCTGCTGCGGCAGATGGCGCTCAACGGACATCTGCTGCCCGATCCGCTCGGCCTCGGCGTGCAGGCCGAAGCCGACGGCCGCCTGCGCCATGCCGGCGGCACCTGGCCACAGATCTACACAATCGGCGGTCTGTTGCGCGGCACGCTGTGGGAATCGACCGCCATGCCCGAGATCCGCCAGCACGCCCGCGTCCTGGCCGAACGCATCCTGGCCGCCTAGCCCATGCGTGCGATCGGGGGAAAGAACCACCCATACCGGAGACGCCCGTGCTGGCCGGCTTGATCGGCACCCTCGCGCTCGCCTGCCATGTCGCCGGCATCGCCGCCGCCATCCACGCGGTGATGCACGTGCGCACGCCGCAGGGCGCGATCGGCTGGATGCTGGCGCTGATCTTCGTGCCCTATTTCGCCCTGCCGCCCTACCTTTTTCTGGGCTCCAGCCATTTCCACGGCTATACCCAGGTGCAACGGCTACGCAGCCGACAGACGCGTCCGGCGCCCTGGCCCGGCCGCGGCGAGTATCTGGCCAAGCATCCGCCACGCCCGGAGTGCGCGCGCTACCGCGCGATCGGACGCATGCTGGGCGCGCGTTTCCACGGCGGGCACCGGTTGCGTCTCTTGATCGACGGCGCGGCCACCTTCGCGGCGCTGTTCGATGCGATCGGCCAGGCCGAGCGGCAAGTGCTGGTGCAATTTTTCATCATCCATGACGACGCCCTCGGCCGGCGCCTGCAACAGGTGCTGCTGGAACGGGCCGCTGCCGGCGTGCACGTGTGCGTGCTCTACGACAGCATCGGCAGCCACGCGCTGCCGCGCCATTACGTGGACACGCTGCGCCGGGGCGGCGTGGACATCCGCCCCTTCGCCACCCGTCGCTGGCGCAACCGCTTCCAGCTCAATTTCAGGAATCACCGCAAGATCGTGGTGGTGGACGGCTGGCGCGGCTTCTTGGGCGGGCTCAACGTGGGCGACGAATACCTCGGCCTCAAGCCGCCGCTCTCGCCCTGGCGCGATACGCACCTGGAAGTGCAGGGGCCAGCGGTCGCCGACCTGCAGCGCAGCTTCGCCCGCGACTGGCGCTGGGCCACCGGCGAGGAGGCCCCGTTCATGCCGCCGCGCGCGGGTCCCGGCACGGCCAGCGTGCTCACGGTGGCCACGGGTCCGGCCGACCCGCAGGAGAGCGGCTCACTCTTTTTCGTCGAGGCGATCCACGCGGCACGCCGCCGGGTGTGGCTGACCACGCCCTATTTCGTGCCCGACCAGGCGGTGCTGGCCGCGCTGCGGCTGGCCGTGCTGCGCGGCGTGGACGTGCGCATCCTGCTGCCGGCCAGACCCGACCACCGCATGGTGTTCCTGGCCTCGACGCTGCGCGCGCACGAGGCGATCCGCGCCGGCGTGCGTCTTTACCGCTACCAGCCGGGTTTCCTGCATCAGAAGGTGCTGCTGATCGACGAGGACACCGCCGCGGTCGGCAGCATGAACCTCGACAGCCGCTCGTTCCGGCTCAACTTCGAGATCACCGCGCTGGCGGTGGATCGCGCCTTCGCCGGCGAGGTGGAGGCGATGCTGGCGGCGGATTTCGCCCGCTCGCGTGCCGTGGATCTGGCCGAATACCGCCATGCGCCGTTCCTGCGCCGGCTGGCCATGCACCTGGTGTGGCTGCTCGAACCGGTGTTGTGAGGGCTTCGGTTATGCCGTGCGCCGGCGCCGCGGGCGCGCCACGTCCAGCAGCACCCAGCCGGCGAACACGCCGAGCACGGCACCGCCCAGCTCGCCCAGCACCCGCAACGGGATACCGTCGGGGTCATGCACGCGCATCAGCTTGGTGCGCATCAGCTGCGGCGACTCCAGCGGCGCGTAGTTGAAATAGAACATGTCCCACAGGTCGCCGCTGCCGGTGAGCAGCACGGCGAGCAGAAAGGCCCAGCCCATGGCCGGCGCCGGCCCCGGATGCTGGCGCCAGACGCGCCGCAGCAGGACATACAGCAGCGCCGCCGCCAGCGCGGTGATCAGACCGGCCTCCACCCCACCCACCCAGCCATAACCCATCCAGCTTTGGTCGTAATGCATCGTCGCCTCGCGCGTATCGAACCGGCCATCGTACGGCAACGCGGCTACACTGCGCCGGTTGACCCATCGCGAAAGCCTCTCCATGTCCTCCGCCGACGCCGCCCTGATCCTGATCGACGTGCAGCCGGATTTCATGCCCGGCGGTGCGCTCGCCTGCCACGAGGGCGACGCGATCGTGCCCGGCATCGACGCGCTGCTCGGCCGGCGACGGTTCCGCCACGTGGTCGCCACCCAGGACTGGCACCCGCGCGGGCATGTCTCCTTCGTCGATGCGCACCCGGGTCATGCGCCGTTCGACGCCATCGAGCTGTACGGGCAGCCGCAGACGCTGTGGCCCGCGCATTGCGTGCAGGGCACGGCCGGCGCGGCGCTGCATCCGGGCATCGACTGGACGCCGGTCGACCTCATCCTGCGCAAGGGCTGCGATGCGCGCGTGGATTCCTACAGCGCGTTCCGCGAGAACGTCGGCCCGGCCGGCACCCGCCCGGACACCGGCCTCGCCGGCTGGCTGCGCGGGCGCGGCGTGGACACGGTGTATCTGGCCGGCCTCGCCCGCGACGTGTGCGTGCTGTGGAGCGCGCAGGATGCCGCCGCGCTCGGCTTCCGCACCCACGTGCTGTGGGATCTCACCCGCCCGGTGACGCCGGCGGGCGATGCGCCCACCCGCAGCGCGCTGGCCGCCGCCGGCGTGGCCATCCTCGACAGCACCGCGCTCGGCTGAGATCCGCGCGGTCACGCCGCCGCGGCGCAGGCGTCCAGGCGCGCCACCGCCGCCGGGATTTCGGCCGGCGCCGTCACCGTGAGCAGGCGTGACTCGTCACCGGCGAGCGTGTGCTCGCATTCGTGCGCCCAGGTCACGTGATAGGGCATGTGCACGCCCCAGCCGCCCAGGCGCAGGACGGGCTCGATGTCCGAGCGCAGCGAATTGCCGACCATGGCGAACTGCCCGGGCGCGAGCCCGAATTCGCCGAGCACGCGGCGATAGGCGTCGGCATCCTTCTCCGAAACGATTTCGATCCGCCGGAACAGCCCGGCCAGGCCCGACTGCGCCACCTTGCGCTCCTGGTGGAACAGATCGCCCTTGGTGATCAGCACCACCGCATGGCGCTCGGCCACCTCGGCCACCGCCTCGGCGATGCCGGGCAGGAGTTCCACCGGATGCTGCAGCACGTCCTTGCCGAGCTCGATGATGCGGTGGATGTCGGCGGCGCTGATGCGCGCCTCGGTGAGCGCGATCGCGGTCTCCACCATCGACAGCGTCATGCCCTTGGCGCCGTAGCCGAACAGCTTCAGGTTGCGCCGCTCGGTGGCGAGCATGCCGGCATGCACGGCTGCGTCGCCCATGTCCACGTAACGGCCGAGGATGGCGGCGAAGGCCTCGTTGGCGGCGCGGTAGTAGTCCTCGCTGTGCCACAGGGTGTCGTCGCCGTCGAAACCGATGAGTTGCAGCATGCTCCCTCCCCGTCGTGTGTCATGGCCCCGCATCGCCCTCGAGCTGGCGCGCCAGCGCGTACAGTACGCGCAGGTCGTCGGCCTCGAGTGCCTCGCCTTCGAGGCTGCGGAAATGATGGCGGAACGCGCGCACCGCGGCGGCGCGGTCGTCCAGCGGATAACCGATCGCCGCCAGCGCCAGCCACGGATCGAACCCCGGCGGCGGATCGGCCAGCGGCACGCGCGGCCACAGACCATAACCGGCTGCCGCCAGCCGCGCCCAGGGAAAGCGCGGCCCCGGATCGAGCTTGCGCGCGGGCGCCAGGTCCTCGTGGCCGATCACCTGCGTCGGCGGTATGCGCCAACGCCGGGTGAGATCGGCGAGCAACACCAGCAGACCATCGATCTGCGCCTCGGGGAACGGGGCATGGCCGTCGTTGACGAGCTCGATGCCGATCGAGGCCGAGTTGACGTCGGTGATGGTCCCCCAGCGTCCGGCGCCGGCATGCCAGGCACGCTCATCGTCGGCCACCAGTTGATAGATGTGCCCGTCGGTGCCGAGCAGGTAATGCGCACTCACCGGACCTGACGCATTGGCCGAACGCAGAATCGCCAGGCTGCGCGCCAGCGAGGCCTCGTCGGTGAAATGCAGCACGATCAGCACCGGACGACGCGCATCGTGATGGGGCGAAGGCACCCAGCTCGCCAGCGGATTGCGCGCGGGCACCGGTGCACAGGCGGCCAGCACGAGCGCCAGCATCGCTCCCAGCGTTGCCATCCACACGCGCACGCTCGCAACCTCCGACGGATCAACCGCGTGCATTGTCACGGGACGCAGGCTTTTTGCCCACCGCCCCTGCCGGCGTTCGCGTCAAACCCAATGGCATTGCCTGCGCTCGTGATCGGCCAGGCTGCAAGGCAAGGACGCGGCTTTGCACGCGTGAAGCGCCCGGCCACGCTGCGCAGAAGCCGGGGCAACAGGAAGGCACCGGATGCCGTACCTTCAGCGCGACGTCACCGCCCGCCGTCGTCCTCGCGAATCCCAGGCTCTGGCGATCGAGCCGTGAGGCGGTGAGCGAAGCCCCGGCAGGCCGGCACAAAGGCAACCGAGCACAAGGCCGGCGCTCACCACCCCTCCCCGCGATGGGTGGCGAAATAGCTGCGCAGGAAGGCGTGCCGGGCGGCGCCGGGGTCGTATTCGATATGCACGGGCAGCTCCAGCCACTGGCGCGGCACCGGGTCTTGATGGATACCGACGGCGGGCCACGGCGGCAAGCCGGCGTCGTTGGGGTCGCCCTGCGCCACGAAGGCGCGCACATAGGCCGAGAACAGGCCCGCCAGGGCCCGATCGGCGGCGTCCCAGGCATACACCGGGTTGCCGGCCAGGTTGTCGAGCGCGTACTCGATCTCGGCGCTGTGCACCGCACCGGGCGCCTCCGCATCCACCGCCGCAGGCACCCGCGGCCTGGGCCGCGGATGGGCGTAAAGGTAGAAATACACCGGCGCGCCGCTCGCCCGATGCGCATCCATCCAGCGCCAGGTGCTGTGCGCGACGAAAAGGTCGCCGGCCAGTTCGCGCGCGGACCGGCGCACCTGCGCTTCGTCCGCACCCGGATAGAGCGCAAGCGCCTGCGCAGCCTGGGTGCCGAACAGGCGTCGCAACGCCGCGCGGTAATGCGCCGGGGTCGGCGTGGCGCCATGCAGGAGGGCCGGGTAATCGCCCTCCTGGGTATTGCTGCCGAGCAGCAGCGGCACTTTGGCCTGATCGCCGCGGGCAAAAGTCGCTTCCGGCGGCTCGGACAGAAACAGGCCGTCCACGTCCGGGCGCGCCGGCGTGGGCTCGATGGCCGCGCTGGCCTCGAGTAGCGCCGCGGCCGGCAAGTCACGCAAGGCGGTCAGCGACGATGCCCCGGCACGGGCGGCCCACCGCGCGCCGCGCTGCATCGCCTCCGCCCTGGGCAGCGGCGCGAGCGGGGCGATCAGCGCGCCGCTTTCGCCCAGCGCCCCGGCGATCAGATCACGTGTCAGTGGAGAGGCCATGAGCGCGCTCACCGACATCGCCCCGGCCGACTCGCCGCCCACGGTGATCCGCGCAGGATCGCCGCCGAAAGCGGCAATGTTGGCCTTCACCCAGGCCAGCGCCGTCGCCTGGTCGAGCAAGCCGTAATTGCCGGCGGCCTGTTGCGACGACTCCTCCGCCAGGGCCGGCAAGGCCAGGAAACCGAACACGTCGAGCCGGTAATTGAGCGTCACCACCACCAGGCCACGGGCAGCGAGCGCGGCACCGTCATAGCGCGGTTCGGAGCCATCGCCGGCCAGGAACCCGCCACCATGCAGATAGACCAGCACCGGATACGCCGTGCCGGCAGCCGGTGCCCAGACATTGAGATAGAGGCAGTCCTCGGCCATGCCGGGGCTGCGAAAACGCATGTCGGCAAAGAGCGGCCGCTGCATGCAGCGCGGCCCGAAAGTCGTGGCCTGGCGCACGCCCTGCCAGACCGCTGCCGGTCGCGGCGGCCGCCAGCGCCAGGCGCCGATCGGCGGTGCGGCATAGGGGATCCCCAGAAAGGCCCGCACCATTCCTTGGGGTCGCGCGATTGGAAAACCCTCGAGCACGCCGCCGGCGACCGTCACCCGCGGCGGCAGCGGCGCAGCCATGCCCGGCGCACCCGTCAGAGCCAACGACAACAGCAGCGCGGCGCGCCTCGCCGCGGCCAGGAAACGGACCATCGCCATGCGCCTTGCCTGATGCTTCGAAAAAAACGTCCCGCGCATCATAGAAGCACGCACCCGTGATTTCGGAGCCGGCGAGCCGCCTTGGGGGATTTTCAAAAACCGCCATGGCACGACGCATGTCCGTGCCGCCGCCGTCGATGGCTTGGGGTGCCTTACTCCATGCCGCGGCCTGCCGTCCAGGACCGGCCATACAGGGCAACCCGCGCGTACCACCGACAGGGCATGCAACGCCGTGCCGAGGCCTGCAGCCGCGTCGGCGCCGATTCATCGGCAGGGCGCCGGGCGCGCTTATACTCCGGCAGCCGTCGATCGCTGCACGTACGCCTCGCCTCGCGGGGTGCCTGGAAACCGCATCCATCCGCCGTCCATCCGTTGAGGGAGCCTGCCCGTGAGCCTCTCGCTCACCCCCGAAATGATCCTGGTGCTCGGGCTGGTGGGCTTCACCATGCTGATGCTGGTGCTGGAGTGGGTCCGCGCCGACCTGGTGGCGCTGCTGGTGGTGGTGGTGATCGGCCTCACCGGCCTGGTGCCTTCCGACCGCGTGTTCAACGGCTTCGCCGGCAACGCGGTGATCGCGATCATCGCCATCATGATCATGGGCGCGGGGCTGGACCGCGCCGGCGTGCTCGCGCTCACCGCCAACTTCGTCATGCGCATGGCGCGCGGCAAGGAATCGCGGCTGGGCGTGGTGATCAACTCGGTGGTGAGCCTGTTCAGCGCGGTGATCCCGAGCCAGGCGCTGGCGGCGCTGATGATCCCGGTCGCCAGCCGGCTGTCGGCGCGCACCGGCGTGCCGCTCTCCCGGCTGCTGCTGCCGATGGCCTGCTGCATCCTCACCGCCACCAACACCACGCTGATCGCCAACTCGCCGCTGATCCTGCTCAACGACCTCATCGCCAGCGCCAACAACAACCTGCCGCCCGGCGCGCACACCATCCCCAAGTTCGGCCTGTTCAGCGTGACGCCGGTGGGTCTGGCGCTGGCCCTGCTCGGCATCTTTTTCTTCTATTTCTTCGGCAACCGGCTGGTGCCCGAGCGGGAAGACCCGCGACTCAAGGTCACGCCGGGCCGCACCGAAAGCTATTTTGCCGACACCTACGGCATCGTCGGCGAGACCGCCGAGCTCACCGTCACCGCCGAGAGCCCGCTGGTCGGCATGAGCGTGGGCGAGGTCGAGCAGCTGCACGATGCGCCCATGATCCTGGCGATCAAGAGCGGCAACGAGGCGCGCATGGCGCCGCCCGGCGACCACGTGATCTGGGTCGGCACCGTGCTCGGCGTGCTCGGCCCGCGCGAGCAGCTGGCCCAGTTCGCCAACAACCAGCTGTGCCGCATCTCGTTCCGCATGCGCCAGCTCGGGGATCTGTTCAACCCCAGCCGGGCCGGCATTTCCGAGGCGGTGATCCCGCCCAATTCGCGCTTCATCAAACGCACCCTGGGCGAGCTGCATCTGCGCAAGCGCTACGGCATCTCGGTGCTCGCCGTCCATCGCGGCGACAAGGTGCTGCGCGGCGATCTGCACGATGTCAGCCTGCGTGCCGGCGACACCCTGGTGCTGCATTCGAGCTGGCGCGATCTGGCGCGTGCCGCCGAGGACAAAGACCTGGTGGTGGTCACCGACATCCCGCGCGAGGAGCAGCGCCCGAACAAATTGTGGCAGGCGGTCGGCTTCTTCGTGCTGGCCAAGTGCCTGGCGCTGTTCACCAATCTCGATCTCTCGGTGGCGATGATGACCGGCGCGGTCGGCATGCTGCTCACCGGCGTGCTCAACATGGACGAGGCCTACCAGGCGATCAACTGGAAGACCATCTTCGTCACCGCGTGCCTGATCCCGCTCGGCTGGTCGATGGACGCCACCGGCACCGCCAGCTGGCTGGCGCAGGAAGTCCTGCTGCACCTGGGCCACGCCCCGCACTGGGTGCTGCAGCTGGCGCTGGCCGTGCTCACCCTGCTGTTCTCGCAGGTCATGTCCAACGTCGGCGCCACGGTCATGATGGTGCCCATCGCCATCAGCGTGGCCACCGCCACCGGCGGCAACCCGGCCGCCTACGCGCTGATCGTGGCGGTGTCCTCGTCCAACACCTTCCTGCTGAGCTCCGGCCACCCAGCGCTGATGATGGTCACCGGCCCCGGCGGCTACCGCGCCCGCGACTTCCTGCGCGTGGGCACCCCGCTCACCCTGGCCGTGCTGGTGGTGACCCTGGTCGCGATCAATCTGATGTACCGCTGAAGGCGGCTCATCCGTCGAGCCAGACCGCACCATCGGCCACGCGGACCGACACCGCCTGGAGCTGCTGGCCGCGGCAGGGACCGCCGATGCACAGGCCATCGGCCAGGCGGAAGCTCGCGCCGTGTGCGGCGCAGATCAAGGTGTCGCCGCTGCGCAAAAACTGGCCGGGCGCCCAGTCCAGCCGCCGGCCGGCATGCGGGCAGACGTTGCGCCAGGCGCATACGCTGCCGCCGCGGCGCAGCAGGATCAGGCTCTCGGTACCCTCGGGAAGCGACGCCTCGACCGCGCTCGGTTCGCCTTCGGCAATCTCGTCCAGACGGCACAGCGGCGTCTGCGGGGATGCGGCCATCGGACACTTGTCCTGCATACGGAAAACGGTCATGGTAGCAAGGCAAGTCCTTGATTATCAAAACAGGTTTTTAACATGCAACGCTGGTTGTCACGCCCCGTCCGTCCGCGCCATCCGTTGTTGCGCTTGCTCTCCCTGGCGCTCACCCTCGTGCTTGGCCTGATGCTGCTGCTCGCCGGATTCGTGCTCGGCGCCATCCTTCTCGCCGGCGGCTGCCTGTGGCTCGCTCTCCGGCAGGCGCGCAAGGGGCGCAAGAACACCACGCCGGCCGGCGGTACCGTGCTGGAAGGCGAGTTCGTCGTCATCGAACGCGGGCCCTCGCGCTGAAAATCGCGCTGCCGACCGGCGCATGAAACGGATGGCGAGGCGACGCCCCGGCGCACAGCATGGGCGCCTCGTCCCGATGGAAAGCCCCATGAACGCCGATCCGCTGGAACAGGTCCGCTTGTTGCTGGAGCAGGCGGAGGAAGCGCCGCGTCTGGCGCAACTGGCCGCCGCCGTGCACTTGAGTGCGGCGCATCTGCAGCGCAGCTTTCGCCGGCGATACGGCGTGAGTCCGGCCGAATACCACCGCGCACGCCGGCTGGCGCGGCTCAAGCATGCGTTGCGCGACGGCGACACGGTGACCGCCGCGACCTACACGGCCGGCTTTGGCTCGGCCAGTCGCGTGTACGAGCACAGCGACCGCCTGCTCGGCATGACGCCGGCGAGCTATCGCACCGGCGGCGCAGGCGCGGCGATCCGCTACACCACCACCACGACCCCGCTCGGACGTCTGTTGGTGGCGACGACCGAACGCGGCCTGTGCGCGGTGTCGCTCGGCGATGATGACGACGAACTCGCGCGCCGTCTGGCCGCGGAGTTCCCGCGCGCCACGCGCGAGCGGGTCGACGCCGGACGCGCGGAATGGCTGGATGCGGCCATCGCCCGGGTCAGCGCCATGCTCGGCTGGAACGACGCGCGGGCAGCCGACCTGCCACCGCTCGACGTCGCCGCCACCGCCTTCCAGTGGCGCGTGTGGGACGCGCTGACGCGCATCCCGGCCGGCGAGACGCGCAGCTACGGCGAGCTTGCCGCCGCCATCGGCCATCCCGGCGCTGCGCGTGCGGTCGGTCGCGCCTGCGGCAGCAACCGGCTCGCCTTCCTGGTGCCCTGTCACCGCGTGGTGCGCGAGGACGGCTCGCCCGGCGGCTGGCGCTGGGGCGTGGAACGCAAGCGCGAACTGCTGGCGCGGGAGCGCGACGGCCTCGCCGGCAACGCGCTGTCGCGCAGGCGCGGCGCCAAGTAATCTGCGATGTCCCGCGTCGCGCGACGTGCTTGCACTTGTCATCGCCCATGACCGGATCGACCGTCACCGCGCAAGCGGCGCCCACGCTCATGGAACCGCGCCTGCTGGTGCCGCTGTCGCTGCTCGCGCTGTACCTGATCTGGGGGTCGACCTATCTCGGCATCCGCATCGCGCTGGAAAGCTGGCCACCCTTCCTGCTCGCCGGCGTGCGTTTCCTGTGTGCCGGCGTGGCGATGTACGGCTACCTGCGCTGGCGCGGCGCAGCGGCACCGACGCGGCGACAGTGGCGCAACGCCGCGATCACCGGCGTGCTGCTGCTCGGTCTCGGCAACGGCCTGGTGTGCTACGCCGAACAACGGGTGAGTTCGGGCATCGCCGCGGTGGCGGTGGCGGTGGCCAGCATGCCGCTGTTCGCCGCGCTGCTCCACGGCCTGTACGGCCGCACCGACCCCTTTCCGTCAGGCTTGTGGACCGTGGGTGGCGAACACTTGCGTGCTGCCATCCGCGAGGATCAGCAGCACTGAGTAACGCTGCGCGGTGCCCATCTCCATACCCGGCGAGCCCATCGGCATGCCCGGGACGGCCAGGCCGCGGGCATGGGGGCGCTCGGCCAGCAGCTGTTGGATGTCCTCCGCCGGCACATGGCCTTCGATCACGTACCCGCCGATCACGGCGGTGTGGCACGAAGCGGCCTCGGTGGGTACGCCCAGGCGTGCCTTGATCGCCGGCATCGATGCCTCCGCGTGGACAGTGGGCGTGTAGCCGTGGGCGCGCAGGTAGTCGACCCAGGCGCCGCAGCAGCCGCACGACGGATCGCGGTAGACCGCGATCGCAGTGCCGGCGGCCAGGACGGCGGTGGGCAGCAAGGCACCCGCGCCAAGCAGCAGAGCGCCGACAGCAGAGAGGAAGCGCGACCTCACGGCGTGCTCGCCTCGGGCGCCGACTGCCACTGCACCGCGGTGATCTTCCAGGCGGCCCCGACCTTCTTGAGGGTCAGCCGTTCGCGGCTGCGCAGTGCGAACGGCTTGCCGTTGTGCGTGCCGGTGATACGGGATTCACTGCCCACCATGGCGGTGTCACCCATCGGCATGGAGCCCATCCACAGCGGCACCACCTTGGCGCTCTTCATGAAGGCCAGATCCTCGCTCAGATGGCCGGCGGCATAGGCCGCGCGCGATTGCGTCTGGCCGCCTTCGCTCAGCGTCGCCTCCGGTGCGAGCAGGCCGAGCACCACTGTGCGATCGCCATGCTCCAGCGCACCATGGAAGGCTTGGGCAACCTCCTCGGCGTCGGGAGCGGCCTTCGGGGTCAGGCCGTCCCGCGAGAGCGGAGCCTCGGGACCGGACGCTGCTTGCGGCTCGTCGCCATGGCTGTGACCGGCGCCCGCCGCGTGCTCGTCCATGGCATCCATGCTGCCACCTTCGCCCTGGTGGTGGCCTTCCGCCTCGTCGCCGCCGTGGCTGTGGTGGCCGCCAGCCTCATCGCCCATGTCCATGTCCTCATCCGGCGGTGCCTTGGCGACCATGTCCTTGTATTGCTGGGGCGTCATGTCCGGCAGCTGTTGCAGGAAGGCCACCATGCTCCAGATGGTGTCGTCGTCGTGGCTGGTACCCCAGGCCGGCATGGCGCTCATCTTGATGCCGTGTTTGATGATCCAGAAGGCATCCTTCGGATCGACCCGCACCTGCGAGAGATTGGGGGGCTGCGGGTAGAGGCCCGGGCGGATCTCCGAATCGCTCATGCCCGGCTTCAAGTGGCAGTCGGTGCACATGGCGGCGTACTGGCCGGCGCCTTTGAGGATCAGTTGCGGGTCCTTGAGGTTCGGTACCTGGATGTCTTCCGAACGCGCATGGATCGATCGCTCCCGTAGCGTCTGCAGGATCGCGAAGACCGGACGGGTGTGATGATCGTCGGCGCCGATGTTGTAGATGCCGGAGTAGATGAAGACCGCGCCGCCAGCGATCAGGATGGCGAGCAGCGCGACGACCGCGATGCTGTAGTGCTTGACGTGTTGCTTCATGGCGTTCCCCCTTAGAACCAGATACGGAAGCCGGCCACCCACTGCCGGTCGAAAAGCCCTTGGCCGTCCTCGCGCGCGAAGTCCGCGGTGCCGCCAAAGCGGCGCGTCCAGACCACGCCGACGTAGGGCGCGAATTGGCGATTGAACTCGTAGCGCAAGCGCAGGCCCAGAGAGGCATCGGACAGACCGCTGCCCAGGTGCCTGGCCGGGTCGGACTTGCCGTAGGCGTTGGCCTCGACCTCCGGTTGCAGGATCAGCCGCTGTGTGAAGAACAGCTCGTACTCGGCACGGACGCGAGCGGCCGTACGGCCGGAGGGACCCACATAGCCGGTTGCCTCCAGTTCGAACCAATAGGGCGCCAGGCCCTGGATGCCAAAGGCGGCCCACTGGCGATTCGGCCCTTCGCCGGCATCGGTGCGCACGCCCAGCTGGGTGCTCCAGAAGGTGGCGATGGTGTGGTTCCAGAACGCCTCGATGCTTCCATCGTCGAGCTTGCCGCCGCTGCGTTCGCCTTCGGTGCGCAGCCAGAGCTTGTCGTAGTCGTTGCCATACCAGCCCTCGATCTCCCACTGCTGGCCGTTGCCGTCCTTGCCGTGGAAGGCCTCCAACTGGTCAACCAGCAGCATGGTGATGCGGGCGTTGTCGTCCATGGCCATGTCGATGCCGTTGGTGGGGCCGTAATCCACGCCCGCGGAATAGTCGGGGTCGCGGGCATCGGGCGGCGGATGGCCGCCTTGCATCGGGCCCATGGTCATGCCCTGCATCGAGCCGTGCTCCATGCCCGGCATGCTGTTCATCGAACTACTGGATGCCTGGGGTGGGGTCGATGAGCCATGGTCCATGCCCTGCATCGAATCATGGTCCATGCCCTGCATTGAGCCGTGATCCACCCTGTGCATGCCGTCCATCGACCGGCTGGATGTCGAAGGCGGGGCGGGCTTGGGGTTGACGGGGGTGGCAGACGTCGGCGCCGTGGTGGATGCGGGCGCCGGCATGGCCATGCCGGGCATGGCTTCCATGTCCATGCTTGCACTGCTGCCGGCGGTGGCCGGCACATCCTGGGCATGCGCCGCAAGCGGTAGCAGCGCGCACAAGGCAGCAACCAGCGCCAGGCGCTGCAGTCGGAGGGAAAGAAAGAGGCTCATGACACCACCACCTCACGGAACATGCCCGCTTCCATGTGATAAAGCAGATGGCAGTGGTAGGCCCACCGCCCCGGGTTGTCGGCATTCACACGGTAGGTGATGCGCTGCGCCGGCTGCACGTTGATGGTGTGCTTGCGCGCCAGGAACTGTCCGTTCGGGTCCTCCAATTCGCTGAACATGCCGTGCAGGTGAATCGGGTGGTTCATCATCGTGTCGTTGACCAGCACGATGCGCAGGCGCTCGCCGAAGTTGAAATGCACCGGCTTGGCCTCAGAGAACTTCTGTCCGTCGAAGGACCACATGAAGCGCTCCATGTTGCCGGTCAGATGCAGTTCGATCTCGCGCTGCGGCTCGCGTGGATCGATCGGTCCATCGAGCGAACGCAAATCCGCGTAGGTCAGCACGCGACGGCCGTTGTTGCGCAAACCGATGCCGGGGTCATCAAGGTTGGTGCGCGGCATGTCCACGTGCATGTCCACCCCGGGGCCATACTCGGTGCGCGCGTGCCGGACCATGGGTTGACCGCCTGGCGTGAGGTTGCCCATGCCTTGCATGCCACCCATGTCCATCCCCGGCATGTTCATGCCCTGCATGCCACTCATGTCCATGCCTGGCGTGGCGCCGGCCGTATGCCCACCGCCCTGGCCCATGCCGCCCATCGGCATGGCCCCCATCATGTCCTGCATGCTCAGCCACACCCGCGGGTCCATCGCCGGCACCTCGGCCTCCATCCCCTCGCGTGGCGCGAGCGTGCCGCGGGCATAGCCAGTGCGGTCGATCGCCTGGGCGAAGAGGGTGTAGGCGCGCGCGTCCTGCGGTTCCACGATCACGTCGTAGGTTTCGGCCACCGAGATGCGGAACTCATCGACCGACACGGGCGCGACGTCCTGGCCGTCGGCGGATATCACCGTCATCTTCAAGCCGGGGATGCGCACGTCGAACAGGGTCGAGGCCGAGCCGTTAATGAAGCGCAGGCGGATCTTTTCGCCGGGCTTGAAGATGCCGGTCCAGTTGCCCGCCGGCGCCGCGCCATTCATCAGATAGGTGTAGGTATAGCCACCGACGTCGGAGAGGTCGGTGGGGTTCATGCGCATCTGGTTCCACATCTTGCGCTTGGCCAGCGCCTGGCTCAGGCCTTTTTCGCGCACGTCGCGGAAGAAGTCCGGTACCGTCGGCTGGGTGAAATTGAAGTAATCGCTTTGCTTCTTGAGCTTGGCGAAGATGTGCTCAGGGTCCTCGTCGGTCCAGTCGTTGAGCATGACGACGTAATCGCGGTCGGTCGGATAGCGCTCGGGTCCGGCCGGCTCGATCACCAGCGGGCCGAACAGGCCGGTCTGCTCCTGGAAGCGCGAATGGGAGTGGTACCAGTAGGTGCCCGACTGGCGCACCTCGAAGCGGTAGACGAAGGTTTCGCCCGGGGCGATGCCGTCAAAGGCGATGCCGGGCACGCCATCCATCTGGAACGGCAAGAGGATGCCGTGCCAGTGGATCGAGGTCTGGCTGTGTAGCCGGTTGGTCACGCGCAGGGTCACGGTGGTGCCTTCTTTCCAGCGCAGGATCGGGCCCGGCAAACTACCGTTGACGGTGATGGCCATGCGTGGTGCGCCGGTGTAGTTGACCGGGGTTTCGGCCACCTCGAGGTGGAAGTCGGTGCCGCTCAGTACGGTGGGCTGGCCGGGGCTGGTCAGCGCCCAGACCTTGCTGGGACGCAATAGGCCCAGGCCGGCGACGGCGCCGCCCAGGGCCACGCCCTGGACAAAGCGACGCCGTGACAGATCGGCCGCCGAAGGCGGGGGAAACAGTTTCATGGGTACTCTCCAGAATCACAGGCACCGTAGGATGGTGCCGACAGGCGGTAACGCGAGCGCACGTAGGCGCTCGGCCCGGCTCAGCGGATCAAGCGAAGGAGAGTCCGGCCGAAGGTGGCCGCAACGGAGGGGCCGTCGGGGCCGAAGGCGCGTGAACACGCCCCGGCGACGGGTAGACCGTGGTCGTCAACGCGCCCGGGAACCGGCCTGCCGGGGTCGGCGGCAGGGCACTGGCGCACATGCCGGCGCAAGCGCAGAGGTGGCCGGCCGGGGTACCGCAGCAGGGGGTGTGTGCCTCGCAGCAATCGTGCGAAGGCACGTGGTTCGACCCATGATGGATGGGTTCACCGACCGCCGCGGTCGCTGCGTGCATGGCATGCGTGGGTGTGCCTGCCATCCCGAACGGCGCGGCGGCCAGCGAGGTGACGACCAACATCAGCCACGCCAGCAGTCCCAGGGCACGAAGGCCACGGGAGCGTGCGAAGGGGCGTAGCGACGGGGTCATGGACTGGAGGGTACCCGCGTGGACCTGCCCCCTCAACCCTGGAGGCAGGTCCATGCGGTTTAGGGCTTGCTGTAGCCCATGTGCAAGGTGATCTTGTCGCCGGCCTTGAGGTTGGTCACCGCGGAGGCCGGGAAGTGCACCTTGAGCATCATGCCTTCGGCGTTGACGTCCACCACGCCGGTCTGGGTATCAACCGAGCTGACGGTAACCGGCATCGCATGCATGCCCATCATGTTCTTCATGTGCATGCCGCTCATGCCTTGACCCGAATGCATGGCGCCCATCGTGTCAGGGTTGTGAGCGCTATCGGTCGGCACGGTGTTCTGCGCGAGCGCCATGCCGCTGTCTGCCAGCATGAAGAGTGCGGCGCTGAGTACCGCTGCGAACGGCTTGTGCGTGAGTTTTTTCATGACTGCCTCCTGTGCTGGGGATCAGCGCGAGTTTGCGCTCGGCGCCGTGTAGGCTGATTGAATTTCGCGGCCAGCATATAACCGGCCACCAGGGGCCTCAAGGGCCGGCGTGATGAGATCGAGGAGGGTAGATGGAGCGCGATGAGGTCCGGCCCGGGATGCGGGTTCAAATCGGTCAACAAGACCAAGTACGGCACGGACCGGTGGCTGGCGCCAGCCGAAGTGCTCAGCGTGGTTCATCCCGATAGCGGCGCGGCCCATATCCGCATCATGTTTCTCGACGGCGCGGCCGACGTCTACCACAGCGTCATCCCGACGACCTGGATTACGAGTAAGGAGTGAACCCATGCCACCCATGCATCTGCCCGTGGGGCAACTGAACGCCGAACTGCTACGAGCAGTGGAAGCCGTGTTGGACGAGGGCGAGGGCCTGACGACTTTTATCGAGACCTCGGTGCGTGTCCAGGTCGACCGCCGCCAGCGGCGACGCGACTTCGTGGCCAAGGGATTGGCGGCCGCCGAAACTGCCAAGCGCACCGGCCGCTACACGGACGCCGCCCAGGTTGTCGCGCGGCTCGAAGGCATCCTCGACCAGGCTTCCAAGAGGGCGGGAAACCCGTGACGTCCACCCAGCAGTTGCGACAACTTCTCGAGGCCGCCAAAAACGACGTCCGCGCCGAGGATGCCTTCCTCGCTGGGCTGCTCGCCGCAACCGCCTACGCACACGTGCCTCGCACACCTCCGCCGGCTGGACGCATGCAATTCGTGCAGTTCGTGCGTCCGGATAACGGCCAGACAGTACTGCCTTTCTTCAGCGATCAGACCAAGGCCCAGTTTGCCGTATTGATGGGGCGTACCCTTCTACCCGGTTGAGGCAGCGGCCAGATAAGCCGCTCACGCAGGTTCGAATCCTGCCGGGGGCACCACTACCTCCACGTTGTTGAGTAGCCGACGGCTGCTTACGAGCGCGGTTGCCGCTTTCGGCTCCCGGGCCGGAAAGGGTTTCCTTCGAATCGGACATCAGCTACGCGAGGAGGACCACGCAATTTCGGCACACTGGAAGTCGCTAATTCCTTTGCTGCAACAATATGTTGCACAATTTTTGGCCGCTTATTGCAGCTTCCCTGTCACCGGGCCTATCTGGCCGTGTTCGGCTCGCTGATTACCTTCAGCGCGTATCTCTACGTGCTCAAGCACGCGCGGCCGGCGCTGGCCACCAGCTATGCCTACGTCAACCCGCCGGTGGCGGTGCTGGTCGGCGTGCTCTTCGCGGGCGAGCACGTCGGCGTGCATGAACTGGCCGGCATGGCGGTGATCCTGCTCGGCGTGGGGGTGATCACGCTATCCCGGCGGCGCGGGCGTTAGCCGGTGCGGCTACCGCATCCGGTTCCCTTCCGAATGGGTGCGGGCTGTCTTGTCTTGATGTCACGCATGCGGTGCAACCCGGCGGGCCTGCGTACGCGATGGCGACTGCCGTTCGACCTTGGTCCGACTTGCCGCCGCCCACGGGCGTTGCCACCATGCCCGGGACCGCATCACGGGGGATCGCAGCCATGCAAGAGCAGACGGCGAAGGAAGGTGTGCTGGCCCGCGCGGCCTTGCGCTGCGCGGCCTGGTCGGAGCGCTGGTTCCCGGACGCCTGGGTGTTCGCCGCGCTCGGTGTGGTGATCGTGGCGATCGCCGCGCTGGCCTTCGGCGCCACGCCCAGGGTCGCCGTCGGCGCCTTCGGTGACGGTTTCTGGAGCCTGATCCCCTTCACCATGCAGATGACCTTCGTGGTGATCGGCGGCTATGTCGTCGCCACCGCGCCGGTGGTGGCGCGCTTCATCGAACGGCTGGCGAAGCTGCCGCGCACCGGACGCGGCGCGGTGTGCTACGTGGCGTTGATCAGCATGCTCGCCTCGCTGTTGTCCTGGGGTTTCTCGCTGGTGTTCGGTGGCTTGCTGGTGCGCGCGCTGGCGCGGCGCACGGATCTGCGCATGGACTACCGCGCCGCCGCCGCGGCGGCCTATCTCGGCCTCGGCGCGGTCTGGGCGATGGGGCTGTCCTCATCCGCCGCGCAGCTGCAGGCCAACCCCAAGAGCATGCCGCCGGGCCTTTTGGCCATCACCGGCGTGTTGCCCTTCACCGAGACGATCTTCCTGTGGCAGTCGATCGTGCTCACCGCCGTGCTCATCGCGGTTTCCCTGCTGGTGTGCTGGCTTACCGCGCCACGCGATGCCAACGCCCGCACCGCGCAGGATTTCGGCATCGCGCCGGACCTTTCCGTGCCCGCGCTGCCGCCACGCGCCCGCCCCGGCGAATGGCTGGAATACAGCCCGCTCCTGTCGGTGCTGATCGGCATCCTGGGCCTGGGCTGGCTCGGCTGGCAGTTCGCCAGCAAGCCGGCGACCACCGTGGTGGCCGACCTCAACACCTACAACTTCCTGTTCCTGACGCTGGGGCTGCTGCTGCACTGGCGACCGCGCAGCTTCCTCGACGCGGTGACGCGCGCGGTGCCGTCCACCGCCGGCGTGCTGATCCAGTTTCCGCTCTACGGCGGCATCGCCGCGCTGCTCACGCATGCACCGGGCAGCGACGGCCAGACCCTGGCGCATCATCTGTCGCAGCTGTTCGTGCGCGTGGCCTCACCCGAGAGCTTCCCCGCGGTGATCGGCGCCTATTCGGCCATCCTGGGTTTCTTCGTGCCCTCCGGCGGCGGCAAGTGGCTGGTCGAGGCGCCCTACGTGATGCAGGCGGCCAACGACCTGCACGTGCATCTGGGCTGGGCGGTGCAGGTGTACAACGCCGCCGAGGCGCTGCCCAACCTCATCAACCCGTTCTGGATGCTGCCGCTGCTCGGCGTGCTGGGGCTCAAGGCGCGCGACGTGGTCGGCTACACCTTCCCGCAGTTCCTGATCCACGTACCGCTGGTGCTCGGGCTGCTGTGGCTGCTCGGCCTCACCCTGCCCTACGTGCCGCCGGTGATGCCGTAGTCGGTGACTTCTACCCGAGCGCTGGGTCGATCATTGCTTGGCCATCCGCGAGGCACGGGTGTGATGGGTCGAGCGGACACTGCCCACACTGCTCTTGCGCTGGCCGCCCGTGCTGCGACTTGACCGGCAGCAAGACGCCACAAGCCACCCATTTCAGCAGCCGTGTTGTACAGATTATGGGCCAGGATCGGCATCAGCAGGCTGCCCGTGCTCAAGCGTATCCAGGCGAAAAACATCCCCATCGCGAAATGGAATGCGAACGGTCCCGGCGGACAAATGATCCGCTTACCGTGGAAATCCAGATCATGGATGCAGGCAAAGGCGACACTGGTGACCAACGCCGCCAGCCACATGGCCCGGGCGTCATTTCCATATATGCGCAACAGAAGCGCCAGCAGGATGCCTCGATAGGTCAGTTCCTCGGCAATCCCGGGCATGGTCAATTGGTACCCGAAGGATTCCGCTCCGACCTGCAAATCGGGCGCGAACATCACTGCGAAGACCATCAGTCCCAGCAGTACCCACAAGTACGCGCCCCGCCAACGAATCGGCATGCAAAAACCGACCTCTGCCCGTTGCAGGGGGCCGAATGTCACGAATAGAACCGCCGCGATAGAACACGCTCCCTTGCCAAGCCAGTTGTAGGAAAGACCCAGCACCGCATTGAGCTGCAAACCGCCCATGGTGACGAGCGTGTCGAACAGCATGTAAGCACCAAACCATGCGAGGCCGACCCAGTGCCGTGATCGCCGCGATGCGGCACATCCCGCTATACCAGCGCATACAGAAGCAGTTACGGTCCATAACAGGCAACGCAAAATCCAATGCGGCACGTAGCACCTCCCGCTTCCGAACTGCCGTCACTACCGTAAAAAAAGCCCGCACTATGCGGGCCTAGAGGTATTTGGCGTTATTGAAGCTGTCTACCGAGACCAATCACTCCCACTCGATCATCAACGAGTCGCGCAAGTCCGCATGATTAAAGGGATTGGCTTTGATCGACATGGGCCTTTACCGTCGCTTCTACCGTCAGAAAAACACGCCCTTTGCTGGCGCGGATTTGCGCGGCATCGGCTCATCATCGACCAGCCCTAGGATAGCGCAGCCAGCCGCGCAGCGAGCAAGTCGGCCTGCTCGGCGAACCTCCTCGCATCGGTCTTCTGCAACTGCGCCAGGTTGTGCAGCTTCCAGCGAACGCCCGGCAGTTGTTCGAGGTGCGCGATGCCCAGCAGCGACCACTCCGGCGTGCCAGCGGCCAGCGACAGCAGGAAGCGTCGCTCGTTGTCGTCCAAGCCCTGCTGGAGTTCGCGCACCATGCGTTCTCGCGCAGTGAGCAGCGCATCGAGTGGGACGGGCTCGGCCGTCATGCCTTGGAAGTTGTGCTCGTAGTCATGCCGAATGTCTCGCAGCGGCGTGAACAGCACTTCATGGATCGGTCGGTTGCTGCTGGACAGATAGACCACGAACGCACGCCGGATGCCGGGCGTGATGCCTTCGTGTGCAAAGAGCTGCATCACATCGAACAGGTCGCGCGGGTGCTGCCGATCCAACGCTGCGACCAGCTTGCCACCGTACACGTCCTCCAGCGACACCAGCGGAATCTCCAGATCGGCCAGCAAGGTGTCGCGGGCGGTTGGCGTGAGCGAAGCGCGACGCACCGGCTGCACCGTGCCGCGCATGACGAAGTTGACTTCGACCTTGACCTGGATCGGGCCACGACGCACCAGCAGCTTCGTCTCCCCTGCCGCGGCCGCCGGCGCGTGCGTCTGGAACCCCTGCTTCATCAACCGTTCGGCGGCTTGCCTGACAGCCTCGTTGATGCGCGTCAGCGCCTCATCACGCGGCAGCGTGTGATCGGGAAAGACCAAATCAAGATCGACCGACAAGCGCGGCATGTCGCGCACGAACAGATTGATCGCAGTGCCGCCCTTCAATGCGAACGTGTCGTCCACGAACACCAGCGGCGCCACCTGCGTCAGCAGGCGCGCGGTATCGAGATAGGTCTGGTTCATGGCTTGAGCACCAGCAAGCCATCGGCCGATCGGGACACCCAAGGCCGATCACTGCCCGTCGGCAGCATTGCCGGATCGAGCTTCGCCGCCCAAGGCAACGACGCCTCGCGACCAAATTGCAGGCATAACCGAACGGTCTTGATGTTCGTGCAGTGCTGCAACAGCTCGCGCAGCACATCGGCGCGCAAGCTGTACGCGCTTTCGACGAGTTCGCGGGCTTCCTGCAAGGGCTGGCGCACCCCGACTTCGCTCAACAGTTCCAGCAAGGCGCGCTCCGGCGCCGAAACCTGCGGCGCCCCGCTGCGCTTCTCGAATGGTCCGACGTGCAGCAAGGCGGTCGGCTGCTCGTCGAACAGGCGCTTGCGGTGGTACTCGGCCGGGAAGCGTTCGATGAACCACTCCGGCAGACGGGCCGCCGTCCAGCCATACAAATGCAGCACAGGTTGCTGCGACACGTACTGGCGCACGCCATACCAGTCCAGCGCCGACTTGCCGCCGACGTGCAGCCCCTCGAACCGACGCTGCAACAGCAGCAGGCTGGGATGGAGGGCCAGGGTGTCGTTCGGGCGGACGTACACCCCGCGGGCCAGGCGCGTGAGCCAGCCTGCCCGGACGTAATGGACGGTCAGGTCGGCAGAGATGCCCAGCGCCGCCAAGTCTTCCGAGGTCAGTGGCGTCCCCGGTGCCAGCCGGGTGTAGAGGGCATTTAACTTGCTTGAAGTAGTCGTAGCCATACTACGATTTCTAAAACTTTCCCAAGCAGAAGTCAATTTGATATAGTGCCTACAGTCGTAGTCTGGATACGACAATCACAACATATCCAAAACGCTCACCCCTTCGGCATGGCCGCGCGGGGGGCCGGTCGGGTGTCGTCTCCCCTGCCCCGTCTGAACCACCGATCCCCCGCAATGAACGCCTCCAGCATGGCGATTCTGGAAGACCGGCAGGATGTCCCGGTCGATGATGTGCTTGCGCATGGCACGGGTGCTGTCTGCCAATCGTGCATTGGCCAACCACGTCTCCATCGCTGTGCCGAAGGTTTTGATGGCGACCACCCGGCGCTTCTCGCGCTGCTTTTCGAGCGCAGGCGAGGTGCCCTTGAGTTCGGCTTTGCGCGCGTCCAGGAGCAGTTCGCGCGGCATCGCCAGTGAGATGCCGCCGGGGCCGTAGCGCCCGAGGGTCAGCGTCTCGCGGCGGCCGTTGAGGCGGTAGTCGTAGCGGAAGGTGACAGTGCCGCCAGGCGATACCGTCACGTACATTCCGTCCCGGTCAGAAGCCTTATAAATCCTGGACTTAGGCTTCAGATTTCGTAGTGCAGCGTCAGTAAGCATCGAGGTTTCCTCCGGCTTGTGACGGCTTTACCGTCAGGTTTTACCGTCAAGGACCTGGAGACCCGCTGATGCCCGGAAAGCCGCACAAAACAAGCATTCCCAAGAAGGCTTTTACCGTCAAAGACGGTAAAAATCTGAATAGTGAACGAGAGCGTCTTAATCCGGCCTCGATTTTTACCGTCAGCTCTACCGCCAACTTTTTCTGCTGGCCGGCGATAGCCACCGATAGCTGCTGTGACGTATTTCTTTCTAAATCAACACGTTAAGTCAGTTTTTCGATAGCTGGCGATAGTCCTCGAAGGACGTCAATTCACTCCCACTCGATCGTCGCCGGCGGCTTGCCGCTGATGTCGTAGACGACGCGCGAGATGTTGCCCACTTCATTGATGATGCGGTTGGATACCTTGCCCAGGAAGTCGTACGGCAAATGCGCCCAGTGGGCGGTCATGAAATCGACCGTTTCCACCGCGCGCAACGCGATCACCCATTCGTAGGCGCGCGCATCGCCGACCACGCCGACGGATTTCACCGGCAGGAACACGGCGAAGGCCTGACTCACGGCGTCGTAGAGATCGGCCTTGCGCAACTCCTCGACGAAGATGGCGTCGGCGCGGGCCAGCAGCTCGGCGTACTCGCGTTTCACTTCGCCGAGGATGCGCACACCCAGGCCGGGACCGGGGAACGGATGCCGATAGACCATGGCGCGCGGCAAGCCGAGCTCGACGCCGATGCGGCGCACCTCGTCCTTGAACAGCTCGCGCAGCGGCTCGATCAGCTTGAGCTGCATGCGTTCGGGCAGGCCGCCGACGTTGTGGTGGCTCTTGATGACGTGCGCCTTGCCGGTCCGGCTGCCGGCCGACTCGATCACGTCCGGGTAGATCGTCCCCTGCGCCAGCCACTTGACCTGGCCGTGGCCGGCGGCGGTGACCTTGGCGGCCTCCTCGTCGAAGATCTCCACGAACAGGCGGCCGATGGTCTTGCGCTTGGCTTCCGGATCATTGATGCCGGCCAGGGCGGCGAAGAAACGGTCGGCGGCATCGACGCGGATCACCTTCACGCCCATGTGCTCGGCCATGGTCGCCATCACCTGGTCGCCTTCCTTCCAGCGCAGGAGACCGGTGTCGACGAACACGCAGGTGAGCTGGTCGCCGATCGCCCGGTGCAGCAACGCGGCGACGACGGAGGAATCCACGCCGCCGGAAAGCCCGAGCAGCACATGGTCGGTGCCGACCGTCGCGCGGATGCGCGCGATCTGGTCGTCGATGATGTTGGCGGGAGTCCAGCGCGTGGCGCAGCCGCAGATGTCCACCACGAAGCGCCGCAGCAGTTCGCGGCCCTGCAAGGTGTGGGTGACCTCGGGATGGAACTGCACGCCGTACCAGCGGCGGCTTTCGTCGGCCATGCTGGCGATCGGCACGCGATCGGTGCGGCCAGTGACGGTGAACCCCGGCGGCGGCGCGGCGACGTGGTCGCCGTGGCTCATCCACACGTCGAGCCGCGCGGCGCCGGCATGGTCGCTCAGACCGCCGAGCAGCGCATCGGGCACCATCACCTCGACCTCGGCATGCCCGTATTCCCCCGCTTCCCCGGCCGCGGTGGCGCCGCCGAGCTGCACGGCCATGGTCTGCATGCCGTAGCAGATGCCGAGCACCGGCACGCCCAGGTTGAAGACCTCTTCCGGCGCGCGCGGCGCGTCCGCACGGGTGGTCGATTCCGGGCCGCCGGAAAGGATGATGCCCTTGGGGCGGAATGCGGCGATCGCGGCCGGGTCGTGATCCCAGGCCCAGATCTCGCAATAGACGCCGATCTCGCGCACGCGACGGGCGATCAGCTGGGTGTACTGCGCGCCGAAATCGAGGATGAGGATCTTGTCGCTGTGGATGTCGGCCATGCACTGCCCATCGCGAAGGGAAATGAGGAAAAAGGCCAGCGCGCCAAAGGATGTCGGCGGCCGGTTTTTTAAGGGTCGGAAAAACGCCGGGAGCGGCTCTCACCCGCCGGCTCCCGGCATCGTTCGCTTGTTTTTTAAGCGTTCAGCCGGTAATTGGGCGCTTCCTTGATGATCTGGATGTCGTGCGGATGCGCCTCGGTGACGCCGGCGCCGGTCACCCTGACGAACTGTGCCTTGTGGCGCACGTCCTCGATGGTGGCCGCGCCGAGATACCCCATCGAGGCGCGCAGGCCGCCGATCAGCTGGTGGATGATGTTGCGCAGCGGACCGCGATACGGCACGCGACCCTCGATGCCCTCGGGCACCAGCTTGTCGGCGTCGGTTTCTTCCTGGAAATAGCGGTCCTTGGAGCCCTGCGCCATCGCGCCGAGCGAGCCCATGCCGCGATAGCTCTTGTACGAGCGCCCCTGGAACAGCTCGACCTCGCCGGGCGATTCCTCGGTGCCGGCGAACATCGAGCCCAGCATCACACTGGAGGCGCCGGCCGCCAGCGCCTTGGGAATATCGCCCGAATAGCGGATGCCGCCGTCGGCGATCAGCGGGATGTCGTCCTTGAGCGCGCTGGCGACGAGGTCGATGGCGGTGATCTGCGGCACGCCGACGCCGGCGACCACGCGCGTGGTGCAGATGGAGCCGGGACCCACGCCGACCTTGACCGCGTCGGCGCCGGCATCGCGCAGGGCGAGCGCGGCATCGCCGGTGACGATGTTGCCGGCGATCACCTGCACCTGCGGGAAGTGTTTCTTCACCCAGGCCACGCGGTCGATCACGCCCTGCGAGTGGCCATGCGCGGTGTCCACCACCAGCACGTCGACGCCGGCCTCGACCAACGCGGCCACCCGTTGCTCGGTGTCACCGCCCACGCCCACGGCGGCGCCGACCAGCAGCCGTTCGTGACTGTCCTTGGCGGCGTTCGGGTTGTCGCGCGCCTTCTGGATGTCCTTGACGGTGATGAGCCCGCGCAGCTCGAAGTCGCCGTTGACCACCAGCACCTTCTCGATGCGGTGGCGGTGCAGGAGCTGGAGCACTTCGTCCTGGCTGGCACCCTCCTTCACCGTGACCAGCTTGTCCTGGCGGGTCATGATGTTGCGCACCGGGTCGCCGTGCTTGCGCTCGAAACGCAGGTCGCGGCTGGTGACGATGCCGACCAGCTTGCCATCCTCCACCACCGGCACGCCGGAGATGTTGTTGGCGCGGGTCAGCCGCAGCACTTCGCCGATCGAGGTTTGCGGGCCGACCGTGATCGGGTTGCGGATCACGCCGGCCTCGAACTTCTTGACCTGGCGCACCTGGGCGGCCTGCTGCTCCACCGTGAGGTTCTTGTGGATGATGCCGATGCCGCCCTGCTGGGCCATGGTGATGGCCAGCCGCGCCTCGGTCACCGTGTCCATCGCCGCGGACACGATCGGGATGTTGAGGCGCAGGGTGCGGGTGAGCCGGGTGGAGGTATCGACGTCGCGCGGCAGCACTTGGGAATGGGCCGGGACGAGATAGACGTCGTCGTAGGTCAGGGCCTCGGCGAGGATGCGCATCGATGGGTCTCGCTCAAAGAAAAAATTATACGCGCGCACCGACCCGGGCGGCGAGAGGAATCAGCCGGACGGGCGCGCCTGCGCCGCTTCCAGGGTGTTTTCCATCAGCGTGGCGACGGTCATCGGCCCCACCCCGCCGGGCACCGGGGTGATCCAGCTGGCGCGCTCGGCCGCGGGTGCGAACTCGACGTCGCCGACCAGGCGGCCGTCGTCGAGGCGGTTGATGCCGACGTCGATCACCACCGCGCCGGGCTTGATCCATGTGCCCCTGACCAGGCCCGGCCGGCCGACCGCCACGGTCAGGATGTCCGCCTGACGCACGAAGTCCTCAAGCTCCCGGGTGAAGCGGTGGCAGCAGGTCACCGTGCAACCGGCGATCAGGAGCTCCAGCACCAGCGGACGGCCGACGTGGTTGGAAGCCCCGACCACGACCGCATGCTGGCCGCGCACGGGCCGGTCGGTATGTCCGAGCAGGGTCATCACGCCCTTGGGCGTGCACGGCCGCAAACCGAACCGGCGCAGCACCAGCCGGCCGACGTTGACCGCATGGAAGCCGTCCACGTCCTTGGCCGGATCGATGCGGTCGACCAGCGCGTCCTCGTCGATGTGCGCGGGCAGCGGCGACTGCACCAGGATGCCGTGCACGGCGGGGTCGGCATTGAGCCGGTCGATCAGGGCGAAGAGTTCGTCCTGCGTGGTGTGCGCGGGCAGATCGTAAGCGAAAGAGCGAAAGCCGACCTGCTGGCAGGCGCGGCGCTTGTTGCGCACGTAGACGGCGGAAGCCGGGTCGTCGCCGACCAGCACCACCGCCAGCCCGGGTTCTGGCAACCCCTGCGCCTTACGCTCGGCGACGCGGCGGGCGATGCGCTCGAGCAGTTCCTGCGCGATGCGTTTGCCGTCGAGGATGCGTGCGCCCATGGGTTCGTGTAGTCCGTAAACCAGGCATTATCGCGGCAGGCCGCATCACGCACAAACCCATGACCGCGCTCTTGCCACCCATGCTGCACGACCGCGAGCTGTGCCTGCGCCCATGGCGCCGGGATGACGCCCCGGCGCTGGTGGACCTCCTGCATGCCTCCATGGACAGCATCGGCCGCTGGATGAGCTGGTGCACGCCCAGCTATGCGCTCACCGATGCGCTGCGCTGGCTGGCTGAGGTCGACCAAGGCTGGGCAAGCGGCGAGGGCGAATGCGCGCTGGCCATCACGACCGGCGCGGGGCCGCCGCTTGGCTGCATCGGCGTCAACCAGTTCCGGCGCGAGCACCTGACCGCCAACATCGGCTACTGGATCGGCGAGCCCCATCAGGGGCACGGACTCGCCGCGCGGGCGGTGCGGCTGCTGGCGCCCTTCGCCTTCGCCCATCTGGGCCTGCGCCGCCTGGAGATCATGGTGGCCGAACACAACCTGCCCAGCCGGCGGACCGCCGAAAAGGCCGCGGCACGCTTCGAGGGTATCGCCCGCAGACGTCTGGTGATCGGCGGCAACTCGGTGGATGCGGCCATGTATGCGCTGGTGGCGGAGGACTTCGCCAGCAGCAAGCCGGCACCCTAGCCTGCCGCCGCGCAAAAGGCGGCGATGTCCTCGTAGCCGCGGAAGACCGCCCCCGCGCCACAGCCGGGACAGGCCGGGTCACGCGGCAGGCGCGTCTCGCGAAAGCGCATCGCCAGGGCATCGAAGGCGAGCAGCCGGCCGACCAGCGGCTCGCCGATGCCGAGCAGCAGCTTCAACGCCTCGGTCGCCTGCAGCAGACCGACGATGCCCGGCAGCACGCCGAGCACGCCCGCCTCGCTGCAATTGGGCGCATCGGCGGCCGACGGCGGCTCGGGGAACAGACAGCGGTAGCAGGGCGAATCGGCGCGACGCGGATCGAACACGCTGACCTGCCCGCCAAAGCGCTCCACCGCGCCGTAGACCATCGGTAGCTTGAGCCTAAGCGAGGCGGCGGCGAGCAGGTAGCGGGCGGGGAAATTGTCGGCGCCGTCGATCAGCACGTCGTGACCTTCGAGCAGGCGCTCCACGTTGTCCGCGCGCAAGCGCTCGGTGCGCGTCTCCACGCGCACGCGCGGATTGAGCGCGGCCAGCGTCATGCGCGCCGACTCGGTCTTGGCCATGCCCACGCGCGCGTCGGCATGGATCACCTGCCGGTGCAGGTTGGAGCGCTCGACGCGGTCGTCGTCGATCAGGGTGAGCCGGCCGACACCGGCTGCGGCCAGATACAGGGCCGCCGGCGCGCCGAGACCGCCGGCGCCGAGCAACACGACTTTGGCCGCGCCGAGTTTCGCCTGCCCCGCTTCGCCGACCTGCGGCAGCCGCAGCTGGCGCGCATAACGCTCGGCCGCATCGGCATCGAGCGTCGCCTGCGTCACCGGCAGGCCTTCGGCCTTCCAGCGCTCGAAGCCGCCGGCCACCGAGGCGACGTCCGCATACCCCAGTCGCTGCAGGGCCTCGGCGGCGAGCAGCGAACGCTGGCCGCTGCCGCACAGCACGAGGAGCGGCCGACGCCGGTCCGGTTCGGCCTGCTCGATGCGCAATTCGAGGAACCCGCGCGAGAGGCCGAGCGCACCGGCCGGCATGCCGGCGCGGCGCTCGTCTTCCTCGCGCACGTCGATCAGCAGCGCGCCCTGCGCCTGCCGCGCCAGCGCCTCGGCCGGCGGCAGTTGCCGGATGCGGGCGCGCAGTTCGGAAAGCCAAGTGTCGCGATCGGGTGAGCTCATGCGTCTCAAAGCTTACGCGCGGGAAGGTCAAGGCCGCTTCATCGCGGCATCGTCGGCACGGCTTTTTCAGCGCTTGCGGCGCTTGATCTCGCGGATCATGCGCTGGCGCTTGCGCAGCTGTCCCTCGGTGAGCACGTTTTTCTTCCCTGCATACGGGTTCTCGCTCTCGCGGAACTCGATGCGGACCGGCGTACCTTCGAGTTTGTAGCGCTGACGGAAGACGTTTTCCAGATACCGCCGGTAGGCCGGCGCGATGTGCCGCGTGCGGCTGCCGTGGATGACGATGGTCGGCGGGTTGTTGCCGCCCGGATGGGCGAAGCGCAGCTTGGGCGCATGTCCGCGCACCAGCGGCGGCTGGTAGTCCGCATAGGCCTTTTCGAGCGTGCGGGTGAGATCGGCCGTGGCCAGCACCCGCGTCGCCGCGGCATGCGCGCGGACGATTGCCCGCATCAGTTCGCGCAGCCCGGAACCATGCAGCGCGGAGATGAACACCACCTTGGCCCAGTCGACGAAAGCCAGTCGTCGCTCCAGCGCCAGCCGGCACTGCTCGCGCTGGTAGGTATCGAGTCCATCCCACTTGTTGACCGCGATGACCAGCGCGCGGCCGGCTTCCACCGCCTGCCCGATCAGGGTGAGATCCTGATCGGCGAGGTTCTCGCGGGCGTCGACCAAGAGCACCACCACCTGCGCCGCCGCCATCGACTGCAGCGTCTTGATGACGCTGAACTTCTCCACGTCCTCGTCGATGCGCGCCCGGCGCCGCACGCCGGCGGTGTCGATCAGCACGAAGCGATGACCGTCGCGCTCCAGCGGCACGCGGATCGGATCGCGCGTGGTGCCGGCGACTTCGGAGACGATCAGACGCTCCTCGCCGAGCAGGCGGTTGATCAGGGTGGACTTGCCGGCATTGGGCCGGCCGACGATGGCGACCCGGATGGCCTCGGCGTCCTCGGCGGCCAAGGCATCGGTTTCGCCCGCATCCTCGGGCAACCACGGCAGCAGGGCCTCGATCAGCTCGTCCACGCCGCGCCGGTGCGCCGCCGAGAGCGGCAACGTGGCGGCGATGCCGAAGCGGGCGAATTCGCCGAGCGCCTCGTGCACGTCGAGGCCGTCGGTCTTGTTGACCGCGAGCACGATCGGCTTGCCGCTGCGGCGCAGCTCGTCGAGGATGGCGCGATCCTGCGGCAGCAGGCCCTCGCGCGCGTCGACCACGAACACCAGCACCTGCGCCTCGGCGATCGCCCGGCGCACCTGGCGGGCCGTGAGCGCGTCGAGCCCCTCTTCCACTCCGGACAGGCCGCCGGTGTCGACCACCACGAACGGCCGCCCGCCGAGCCGGCAGATGCCGTAATGGCGATCGCGGGTGACGCCCGGCAGATCGGCGACGAGCGCGTCGCGACTGTGCGTCAGGGCATTGAAGAGGGTGGATTTGCCGACGTTGGGACGGCCGACCAGGGCGACGACGGGCAGCATGGCGGCACGGGCATCGCCGGCGTTCAATGCGCGCCGAGTCGGTAGGCGCCGACGTGACCTGCGATGTCCTCGACGTAGACCATGTCGCCCACCACCAGCGGCTGCGCCCGGATCGGCTTCTTCGACAGGCGCTCGCGCGCGGCGAGCGCACCGTCGTCGGCCTTGAGCCAGTGCACGTAACCTTCGAGATCACCGACCACGACGTAGCTGCCTTGCACCGCCGGCCCGCTCAGCCAGCGGTACTTGAGGGCCGGGTTCTTCCACAGGTCGGAGCCGCCGCTCTTGTCGAAGGCCCACACCTGCGATTCGTCGTTGACGCCATACACCGCCTGGCCACCCAGTGCCAATGAGGTGAAGGTGGAAAACGGTCGCGACCACAGCGGACGGCCGCTGGGCCCGTCGACCGCCACCAGATTGCCGTGGTAGGCCGCGCCGTACAGCGTGGAGCCGTCGAGCAGGATGGCGCCATCGGCATCGTCCAGGCGCTCGATGTCGGTGCGGCCCTCGCCGCTGGCCAGACGCTGCTCCCAGAGTTTCTCGCCGTTGTCCAGGCGCAGGGCGACCAGACGGCCGGCATCGCTGCCGAAGAACACCACACCGTTGGCGACGAGCAGCGGGCCATTCCCGCGCAGGCTGAGCAGCGGCACGGTGCTCTGGTCGTAGACCCAGCGGCGCTCGCCGGTATCGGCGTCCAGGCCGTAGACCCGGCCGTCGCCGGTACGCACCAGTACGAGCCTGTCGGCGATCGCCGGCGTGGCGAGCACCTCGGAAGGCAATGCGGCCTCCCAGCGCGGGCTGCCGTCCTTCGCGTTGACGGCGTAGACGTGGCCATCCAGCGTGCCGATCACCAGGAGATCCCCGGCGACGAACGGACCGCCGGCATAGAAGCCATCCTTGCGTCCCTTGTCACCCCAGCCGAACCAGCCGTGCGTGCGCGTTTTTTTCGACCACAGCGTCTTGCCGTCGTTGGCATCGAAGGCCGCGAGGACACCATCGTTGCTGGCCGCATAGAGCACGCCATCGGCGACGTAAGGACGCAGCCTGAGGCCGGTCTCGCCAGCGCCCTTGCCGACGCTCGAAGACCACACGCGGCTCACCTCGAGGCTGGGCTTGAAATCCTTGGCCAGCGGCGTCGGCGGCTGGACGTTCTCCTTCTTGAAGGAATGGCAGCCGGCGAGCGCCAGCAGGGCCAGGGACGCGACCAGCAGCGCGCGTTTGCTCAAGCTCACGTTCATGCACCCTGCTTTCCGGCTGTCGCCAGGTCGTCGATCTTCATCTGCAGCACGTTGCGCTGCGGGGCTTGTTCATCCAGCGCGGCCATGGCGGCCTGATAGGCCTGGCGCGCCTCGTCCGGCCGCTTGAGCCGGCTCAGCGCATCGCCACGCAATTCCTGGGCGAGGCCGGGAAACTCGGCGCCGACCGCATCGATGCGCGCCAGGGCGTCGGCAGCCTTGCCGTCGGCCAGTTCCACCTGCGCCATGCGCAGCGCGGTCAGATGCTTGAGCGCCGGGTCCTTGAAGTGATCCTCGGCCCATTGCAGCGAGGCCATGGCCTGATCGGCATGCCCCGCCTGCAATTGCCGCACTGCGCGCTGGCTCACGGCGAAGGGTGCATAGCCGTTGTCGGCATGGTCTTTCTGCAGACGCTCGATGAATGGGTCGGCCTCGGCTTCACGGCCGGCGGCGAGGGCTTGCTGGGCCCGCTGATAGAGCTCCGCCGCTTCCAGCTGGCGGCTGTCCTGATGGCTGCGCCACTGCTGCCAGGCGAAGATGCACACCAGCCCGATGCCGACGCCGACGATGATCGACAGGCCGTTCTGGCGCAGCCACTGCCGGACGCGCTCGCCCTGTTCGTAATCGTCGTAGACCTCAAATGCCATGAATCACCTGTCCAGCCATGCCGCGCCTGGGCCACGGCGTCATCGACGCGGCCCACAAGCGGGCAAGCATAACCCAAACCACCCGCACGACAGCAGGCATCACAGCCCGGCAGGCGCCGCCTTGCCGTCCTCGAGCCGCACGCGGAAATGCGCGACATTGGCGTGCCGGTAAGGCTCCAGCGTCACCGGCTGGCCATCGAGCGTCGCCTCGGCGCCCTCGGCATTGCCGATGCGCACCTCGAGCGGCCCTTCGCTGCGATAGCTCTTGCGCGTACCGGCCGGCAGCAGGCCGTATTCGAGGCGGGTGCCCTTGGCGTCGGTGACCTCGACCCAGCTGGCCTGTTTGAGCGAGAGTTCGAGCACGTGCCCGCCCACCGCGGCTTCCGGCGCGGCGTTTTCCGCGGCCGGCTTGGGCCGAGCCAGCGACGGCGATTCGCTATCGAGATTCGGAAAGGGTGCCATCGAGGCCAGTAGCGGCTGCCCTTCCTCGACCACCGGCATCCGCGGAGTGGGCGAAGTCGGGTTGGCCGCCTTCCCCGGCGAGCCCTGCTGGGCATCCTGTTGGGCCACGGGCGCGGCATCGAGCGGCGCCAGATGGCTGGCATCGCGATCGAGCGAACCGCGCACGCCGAGCCAGATCACCGGCGCGACGATGACCGCAGTCAACAGCACGTAGGTGGCCGCCGTGGCGTAACGCTCGAGCAGGTAGCGGGAACGGGAAATGCCGCCGGTGGCGACGAGCGGCGGTTCCTCGCACTTGATCCGGGCGATCTCGGCCGCGATCTCGGACTCCTCGAGGCCGAGGTGACGGGCGTATTTGCCGATGTAGCCGGCCAGATAGACGCCGTGGTCGAGCCGGTCGGCCTGCCCGCTCTCGATCTGACGCAGCACCCGCGAGGGCAGCTTGAGCGCCTGGGCGCAGGTTTCGACGCTGAGGCCGCGCGCCTCGCGGGCGGCACGCAGTCGCTGGGCGAAAGCCTCGGACGAAGGACAGTCCGGCTCCCGTGGCAGATCGGGCCTTGGCTCCAGGCCTGGAGCCTGGTCATCGGCAACCCGGGCGACGGGCTGGTGTCTATGCCGTGGATTCATGGGCTTGCAGTGGCATCGAGGGCGCGCGCCTGCTCCGAATCCGGGAACAGGCTGTGCAGGCGCCGGCGGTAATCGAGGGCAGCATCCGTGTTGCCCAGGCGGCTTTCGATATCGTGACCGAGCTTGAGCGCCGCGGCGCTCGGCTGGCCCAGCGCGTCGAAGCGCTGCATGAAAGCGCGCGCACGCAGCATATCGTTGTCCAGATAGTTGAGGTTGGCAAGCTGGAACAAGGCTTCGGCGTTTTGCGGATTGAGCGCGATCGCCTTGCGCAGACTGGCCTGTGCGCCGGCAGTGTCGCCCGCGCGCAGACGGCATATCCCGTCGTTGGTCCAGGCCATGTCGGGGGTGGCATAGAAAGGATCGGCCACGGCGCGGGCCAGGTATTTCTCCCCTTCGTCCGTTTTGCCGGCCTTGCACAGGAAGGCGCCGAGGTTGTTGTTGAAGTCGCCCTTGTCCGGCTGCAGCGCCACCGCCTTGCGGTAATGGGCTTCCGCATCCGCCGGCCGACCGATCCGCTCGTAGACCACCGCGATCACGGTGTGCGCCGGGGCATAACCCGGGTCGAACTTGAGCGCCTTGTCGAGTTTTTCGAGCGCGGTCTGCAAGTCGCCGCTGGCCAGGTACTGCTGGCCGAGTTCGGTATGGATGCGCGCCGCCTCGCGGGCCTCGTCGCGTTTACTGGTGTGCGGAACCTCGCCCGACGGGGTGAGCGTGGTGCCGTTCGGCGAGGTAGTCACGCAACCGGCGAGGAGCAGCGCGGCAAGCGCAGCCGACCAGTACCTCGCCGGCGCGCCCGGCCCGAGCGACCGAGCGGAAATGCGGCCCAGGCCGGACGCGGGATGCGTGCGCGCGCCCTCAAGAGGCATGCGGCACTCCCGCGGCCAGGTGTTGCCGGAAACTCGCCTGCCGCCGGGTGCGGTCGAGCACCTGGCCCTTCAGCTGACCGCAGGCGGCGTCGATGTCATCCCCGCGCGTGCGCCGCAGCATGGTCAGCACGCCGGCCTCGAGCAGCTGGGTCTGGAAGGCGCGGATGACCTCGGGCGTGGAACGCTCGAACTGCGTGCCGGGAAACGGATTGAACGGGATCAGGTTCACCTTGGCGGTGCCGGTCGGCAGCTTGCGCATCAGCTTGATCAGCTGGCGCGCATGCTCGGGCTGGTCGTTCACGCCCTTCATCAAGGTGTATTCGAAGGTGATCGAGGTGCGTGGACGACGCGCCAGCCAGCGCCGGCAGGCGTCCATCAGCTCGGCGATCGGATAGCGCTTGTTGAGCGGGACCAGCTCGGTGCGCAGCTCGTCGTTGGCCGCGTGCAGGGACACCGCGAGCGAGACGTCGATGACTTCGGAGAGCTTGTCGATCATCGGCACCAGCCCGGCGGTGGACAGCGTGACACGCTTGGAAGCCAGGCCGAACCCCAGGTCGTCGCGCATCAGCCGCATCGCCGCGACCACGGCGTCGAAATTGAGCAGCGGCTCGCCCATGCCCATCATCACCACGTTGGTGATGCGTCGCTGCTGATGGGTGACGTTGCCCAGGTGCCTGGCCGCCACCCACATCTGGCCGATGATCTCGGCGGTGGCGAGGTTGCGGTTGAAGCCCTGCGTGGCGGTGGAGCAGAACCGGCAATTGAGCCCGCAGCCCACCTGCGATGAAACGCACAGCGTGCCGCGGCTGGGCTCGGGGATGTACACCGTCTCGATCGCGTTGCCGCCGTCCATGCCGAGCAGCCACTTGTGCGTGCCGTCGGCGGCGGCCTTGTCGAACAGCGTGCGCGGCGGGCCGACGTAGCAGGTGTCCTCGAGCTTGGCGCGCAAGGCCTTGCCGACGTCGGTCATGCGGGCGAAGTCGCTTTCCAGGCGATGGTAGATCCACTTCATCACCTGATCGGCGCGATACGGCTTCTCGCCGAGCGATGCGAAAAAGTCGCGCAGACCCTGCCGGTCGAAATCCAGCAGATTGACCTTGCCAGACTGCGCGGCCGGGTCCGATGGCAGGGATGCGGGAATGTTCACGACCTTTCAGCGGGACTCTGCGTGACGTGTGCGAATCGGATCCCGGCGATCAGGAACGATTGCCGTGGATGTCCGTCTGCGCGAAGAAATAGGCGATCTCCTCGCGCGCGGTGTCCGGGCCATCGGAACCGTGCACCGCATTGGCGTCGATCGACTCGGCGAAATCGGCGCGGATGGTGCCCGGCGCGGCGTCCTTGGGGTTGGTCGCACCCATCAGCTCGCGGTTCTTCGCGATCGCGTTCTCGCCTTCCAGCACCTGGATCATCACCGGTCCGGAGATCATGAACTCGACCAGCGCCTTGAAGAACGGCCGCTCACGGTGCACCGCATAGAAACCCTCGGCCTCGCGACGCGACAGCTGGGTGAGCCTGGCGGCGACGATCTTGAGACCGGCCTTCTCGAAACGGCTGTAGATCTCGCCGATCACGTTCTTGGCGACGGCATCGGGCTTGATGATGGAAAGGGTGCGCTCCAGCGCCATGGGTCTGCTCCGGGATTCATGAAAGATAAGGAGAATGGCCGGTCGGAAGGTCCGCAACGCGTTTTTGTAGCGCAGGGCCGACGCGGATATTTGTAAAAGTCTGACAGATTCTCCCCGCCACGCAAGCCTGAAAGACGCGGCTTGGCGCAGACCGTCACATCCTGCGGAGAAACGAGCGTTTGACGGGTGCCCAAGCCCTGCTTATGCTCAAACGCTCGTTTGATTCGCGTCCGAGTGACTGATGACCAGCTCAGCGACGACCCGGGAACGGATTCTCGGCGCGGCGGAAAAACTGTTCGCCCGGCGAGGCTTCGACGGCGCCTCGCTGCGGCAACTGACCGCGGCGGCGGGCGTCAATCTGGCGGCGGTCAATTACCACTTCGGCTCCAAGGAGCGACTGGTCGAGGAGGTCTTCCGCCGGCGCCTGGACCGCCTGAACACCCAGCGCCTGGCCGCCCTCGACAGGGCCAAGGCACACGGCGAAGCCAGCCTGGAACAGGTGCTCGACGCCTTCATCCGCCCGGCGCTGGAGATCGACGGCCACGGCGACGGCTCGCTCTTCGTCCGCGTGCTGGCGCGGGCGTTTGCCGAGCACGACGACTCCCTGCGCAGGTTCCTGTCGGAAAACTACGGCCACGTCATGCGCCGGTTCGCCACCGAGCTCGCTCGCCTGCTGCCGCATTTGAGCCGCGAGGAGCTCTATTGGCGCATCGACCTCATGACCGGCGCACTGACCCACGCGATGTCCGGCTTCGGCATGATCCGCCGCCGCGAGGGAGTCGGCGAGGCCGAGCATCGCGAGGAAACCATCGCCCATCTGGTGCGCTTCGCGGCCGCCGGATTGCGCGCGCCATGATGACCCCATCCCGGGTGCCGCACGCGCGACACCCCACCATCCACCACCGGAGAAGCCAATGACCGCACTGCCCACATCCGCGCTGCGCATCCGCAAGGCCGCGGTGCTCGGCGCCGGCGTCATGGGTGCGCAGATCGCCGCGCACCTGACCAACGCCGACGTCGAGACCGTGCTGTTCGACCTGCCCGCAAAGGAAGGTCCCAAGAACGGCATCGTGCTCAAGGCCATCGAGAACCTGAAGAAGCTCTCGCCCTCGTCGCTGGCCGACAAGGACCGCGCCGAGGCGATCATCCCGGCCAATTACGAGGAAAACCTGGACTGGCTGCGGGAATGCGACTTCATCATCGAGGCCATCGCCGAGCGGATGGACTGGAAACTCGACCTGTATGCCAAGATCGCCCCACACGTCTCGCCCACCGCGGTGCTGGCCTCCAACACTTCGGGCCTGTCGATCAACCGCCTGGCCGAAGCGCTGCCGGAAGGACTGCGCCACCGCTTCTGCGGCGTGCATTTCTTCAACCCGCCGCGCTACATGGCGCTGGTCGAGCTGATTCCGGGGCGAGCGACCGACCAGGCCGTCGTCGCCGGGCTGGAGGCCTTTCTCACCACCACCCTCGGCAAGAACGTGATCACCGCCCGCGACACGCCGAACTTCATCGGCAACCGCATCGGCGTGTTCTCGATGCTGGCGACCATGCATCACACCGAGCAGTTCGGCCTCGGTTTCGACGTGGTCGATGCGCTGACCGGCCCGGCGATCGGCCGGCCCAAGAGCGCGACCTACCGCACCGCGGACGTGGTCGGTCTGGACACCATGGCGCACGTCATCCGCACCATGGCCGAGACCCTGCCCGACGACCCCTGGCATGCGCACTTCAAGGCGCCGGCCTGGCTGACCGCGCTGATCGAAAAAGGCGCGCTGGGCCAGAAAGCCGGCGGCGGCTTCTACCGCAAGCTCGGCAAGGACATCGTGGTGCTCGATGTGGCCAAGCAGGACTACGTGCCGGCATCGCAGCAGGCTTCCGCGGAAGTGGCCGCCATCCTCGCGATCAAGGACCCGGCCGAAAAATTCGCCAGGCTGCGCGCCTCGACCGACCCGCAGGCGCAGTTCCTGTGGGCGGTTTTCCGCGACCTCTTCCACTACAGCGCCTATCACCTGGCCACCATCGCCGACACCGCGCGCGACGTCGACTTCGCCATCCGCTGGGGCTACGGCTGGAAGCTCGGCCCCTTCGAGACCTGGCAGGCCGCCGGCTGGCAGCAGGTGGCCGGCTGGATCGCCGAGGACATCGCCGCCGGCAAGGCGATGAGCACGGCGCCGCTGCCCGCCTGGGTCACCGACGGCCGCGCCGGCGTGCACGGCAAGGAAGGTTCCTGGTCCGCCGCGGAAGGCAAGTACAAGCCGCGGTCGCATCACCCGGTCTATCGCCGCCAGCTGTTTCCCGACCCGATCCTGGGCGAGACCTTCGATCAGGGCACGACATTGTGGGAAAACGAGGGCCTGCGGCTGTGGACGCTGGGCGATGACGGCGTCGGCATCGTCTCGTTCAAGACCAAGATGCACACGGTCAACGACCAGGTGCTCGACGGCCTGCAGCATGCCATCGACCTTGCCGAGCAAAAACTCGGCGCGCTGGTGATCTGGCAGACCGGCGAGCCGTTCTCCGCCGGCGCCGACCTCAAGGGAGTGCTCGCGCTGTTGCAGGCGGGCAAGTTTGACGCTTTCGAGGCGATGGTTGCCAACTTCCAGCGCACCAGCATGCGCATCAAGCATGCGCTGGTGCCGGTGGTCGCGGCGGTACGCGGCCTGTGCCTGGGCGGCGGCTGCGAGTTCCAGATGCACTCGGCACGCACCGTGGCGGCGCTGGAAAGCTATATCGGCCTGGTCGAGGCCGGCGTCGGCCTGCTGCCGGCCGGCGGCGGTCTGCACGAACTCGCCCTGCGTGCGGGCAAGGCCAACCCGGCCGATCCGTTCGAGGCGCTCAAGAAGGTGTTCGAGACGGTGGCGATGGCCAAGGTCTCCGGCAGCGCGCTGGAGGCCAAGCACATGGGCCTGCTGCGCGAGAGCGACGTCGTCGTGTTCAATCCCTTCGAATTGCTCTACGTGGCCAAGAAGACCGCCCTGGCCCTGGCCGAGAGCGGCTGGCGGCCACCGCTGTATGAGCGCGCGATCCCGGTCGCCGGCGATGTCGGCACCGCCACCTTCCGCGCCCAGCTCGCCAATCTGCAGGCTGGCTATTTCGCCTCCGAGCACGACGTGGCCGTGGCCACGCGCATCGCCGACACCTTGTGCGGCGGCGCGATCGAGCGCGGCTCCCGCGTGGACGAGCAATGGCTGCTCGATCTCGAACGCCGGCATTTCGTCGCACTGGCGAAGACGGAGAAGACCCAGGCCCGCATCGCGCACACGATGGCGACGGGCAAGCCGCTCAGGAATTGACCGCGCCACGGGACGAAGCACCGAACGCAGGCCAAGCCGCGTGCCGCAGTTTGGCCTGCCTTTCCGACGTCACCTTTTTTGAATCGCAGCAAAGCCGGCATACGGAACAGCTCGACACCCGACGCCCCTGCCGGCTTTCACGGAGAAAACCCATGACCAAGCAAGTGCAAGACGCCTACATCGTCGCCGCCACCCGCACGCCGGTGGGCAAGGCGCCGCGCGGAGTCTTTCGCAACACCCGGCCCGACGACCTGCTCGCCCACGTACTGCGCGCCGTGATGGCGCAGGCGCCCGGCATCGACCCGCACCGCATCGGCGACGCGGTGATCGGCTGCGCGATGCCCGAGGCCGAGCAGGGCATGAACGTCGCCCGCATCGGCGTGCTGCTGGCCGGCCTGCCGGAGACCGTACCCGGCGTCACCATCAACCGTTTTTGCTCCTCCGGCTTGCAGGCGATCGCGATGGCCGCCGACCGCATCCGCCTCGGCGAAGCCGACCTGATGCTCGCCGGCGGCACCGAAAGCATGAGCATGGTGCCGATGATGGGCCACAAGGTGGTGATGAACCCGGCCATCTTCGACAACGAACACATCGGCATCGCCTACGGCATGGGCATCACCGCCGAGAACGTGGCCAAGCAGTGGAAGATCAGCCGCGAGGAACAGGACGCCTTCGCCGCGCGCAGCCACGAGCGCGCGCTGGCGGCCATCAAGAACGGCGAATTCAAGGACGAGATCACGCCGTTCAGGCTCGATGATCACTACCCCGACCTCGCCTCGCGCGGCATCAAGACCGACGACCGCCTGATCGACACCGACGAGGGTCCGCGCCCGGGCAGCACGCCGGAAGTGCTCGCCAAGCTCAAGCCGGTGTTCCGCAACGGCCAGTTCGGCGGCACGGTGACCGCCGGCAACGCCTCGCAGACCTCCGACGGCGCCGGCGCGCTGCTGCTCGCCAGCGAACAGGCGATCAAGGACTACGGCCTGACGCCGCTCGCTCGCTTCGTCGGCTTTGCCGTGGCCGGCGTCAAGCCCGAAATCATGGGCATCGGCCCCAAGGAGGCGATCCCCAAGGCGCTCAAGCAATGCGGCCTCAAGCAGGATCAGCTCGACTGGATCGAACTCAACGAGGCCTTCGCCGCGCAGGCGCTGGCAGTGATGAAGGATCTCGGCCTCGATCCGGCCAGGGTCAATCCGCTCGGCGGCGCCATCGCGCTCGGCCACCCGCTCGGCGCCACCGGCGCGATCCGCGCCGCCACACTGCTGCATGGCCTGCGCCGACGCCGGCAGAAGTACGGCATGGTGACCATGTGCATCGGCACCGGCATGGGCGCGGCGGGCATCTTCGAAGCGGTCTGAGTTTTTCGGCCGCCATCGCCGCCGGTTTGCGGCGATGGCGGCTTGATCCGGCAGCGGACGGCCACAGATAGCCAGCGCCATGGTTCAAAACTTCCAACAAAGGAGAGCGTCATGAGGCAAATGTGGTTTCTGGTGGCCGACAACGGACGTGCCCGGGTCGTCGAGTATCGTCTGCCGGACAAGGCCTGGCAGGAAGTCGCCTGTTTCGACAACCCCGATGCGCACCTGCCGGTGCATGAAATCGCTCGTGACCGCCCGCCGCGGGTGGACGAAAGCGCCGCGCCGGGCCATCACGCGATCGAACCGCACACCACGCCACGCGAAAAGACCGCCCAGCAATTCGCCCGCCAGCTGAGTGATTTCCTGCTGAAGGCGGCCCAGGAAAACCGCTACGACAAACTCGTGCTGGTGTCTCCGCCCCGTTTCCTGGGCGTGCTGCGCGAGCATCTGGATGAGGCCTGCAAGGCCAGGCTCTGGGACGAGCTGCAGCACGACTACACGACGCTGACTTTCGAGGAATTGCGCGATCGGCTAGCCAAATTGGAATTGAAATTCTGAGCCACACCCGCGTGCGATCACGGCCCGGCGCCCTCTCGGCCCCCGGGCCGTTTTTCATGCCCGCAGCGGGAAGCGGTGCAGCTTGCGCGTTTCAGGCCGCCACGGCGCAGCGGTTGCGGCCGTCGCGCTTGGCTTCGTACAGCGCCTCGTCCGCGCGCGCCAGCCATTGGGTCAGGCTTTCGCCTTCGCGATGGGCGGCCACGCCGATGCTGGCGGTCACCGTGATGGAGACGCCGCCATGGAGGACACGCAGCTCCGCGAGCGCCTGCCGGATGCGCTCGGCCAGTGCGATGCCCTGGGCAAGCTCGCAATCGGGCAGGCAGACGACCAGCTCCTCGCCGCCGTAGCGGCCGACCAGGTCGCCCTTGCGACACGTGCTGACCAGGGTCTGCGCGACCTGCCGGATCACCGCATCGCCGGCGATATGCCCACGGCTGTCGTTGATCCGCTTGAAGTGATCCAGGTCCAGCAGCAGCAGACAGGCATGGCCAGCGGGCGTTCTTTGCCGCACCTCCTCGAGCAGCGCCAGAAACCGGCGGCGGTTGTAGACACCGGTCAGCTCGTCGGTGCTGGCCAGCTCGTCCAGCCGCTGGTTGGCCGCGCGCAGTTCCAGCGTGTGGCGGTCGATCCGTTCCTGCAATTGCCGGGCCTGCCGGCGCAGGTAGACGGTGCGCAATTGCACCAGCACGACGATGCCGGCCAGCAGCAACAACAGACCGAACAGCGCGGCGGCGGGTGTCTCGTACCAGCGCGGCTGGATGCTGACGTGCAGGACGGTCTCGTAGGTGCGCCCTTCCAGCCCGCGGGTCACGGCGCGCAGACGCAGCGGATAGCTGCCGTGCGGCAGGTTGGTGTAGTTCGCGTAGGGCCGCATCCCGAGCGGGACAGCAATCCAGTCCTGATCGAAGCCATCCAGGCGGTAGCTGTAGACGGTCTCGCCCTGTGCCTGGTAGTCCAGTAAGGCGAAGGCGACACGCAGGTTGCGCTCCTCCGGCGCCAAGGTGAGGCTGCCGCCGGGGGGCGGCAGGCTGCCGATCGGCTGCACCTGTTCGTTGACCGTCAACCGGGTGATGGCAAGCACCGGCTCCGTACGCGGCGGCGACTGCCAGTCCGGGCGGATCACGGTGAGTCCGCCCAGGCCGCCGAACAGCAGCTCGCCGCTTGGCGCGCGCGCCGCTGCGGCGTAGATGTAGCTCGACACGCGCAGACCATCGCGGACACCGAGCGTCTGCGCATGGAGCGTGGCGCCATCGACCCTGGCAATGCCGTTGGGCAGGCTCGCCCACACGTTGCCGTGCGCATCGGGCAACACGGCGTTGATGCTGTCACTGCCAAGACCGTCGGCCATGTGCAGGGTGTGGAAGCGATAGGGCGGCCGTGCGCTGTTCAGCCAGGCGAGGCCGGCTGCCGTACCCACCCAGATCCGTCCGCGTGCATCGACCGCCAGCGAATCGAGCTGGTTGCCCGGCAGGGCGTCCGGATCGGCAGGATCGGGCAACAGGTTCACGAAACCGCTGCGTTGATCGGCAGCGGTCGCGATGCTGATGCCGCGGCTGGTGAGATACCAGTAGGCGCCGTTGACGCGCGTAATCTGGCGCACGGTGCTGCTGGCCAGGCTGCCCGGATCGTTCGCCACGTGCTCGATGTGCGCGAGGGCGCCGCTGGCCGGCTCGTAACGGTACAGACCGTCATAGGTGCCGATCAGCAAGGCATCGCCATCGGCCAAGAGGTGCAGCACCGGCACGCGGTCGAGCTGGGGCAGGATGGCGCCCTGCACGGCAAAGGTCTGCGGGTCGACCCGGGCCAGCCCCTGGGTGCCGACCCAGATGCTGCCGTCGGCGGCCTCGGCGAAGGCCTGCACGTCGCGTCGGCGTTGACGGCCGCCGAGCTCCAGGTGGCGGATGGATGCAGTAGCGAGATCGATGACGTCGATGTGCCCGGCGCCCAGACCCAGCCAGATGCGCCCATGGCTGTCGACGAAAATGCCACGCACGCTGACGTTGGCCAGGGCGTGCTCGGACTGCATGGAAGGCTGCAGGGTGAAAACCCGGCGCGCCAACAGGTTGGCATGCGCGACGCCGAGGTCGGTCGCCGCCCAGACATTGCCCGAACGGTCCTCGAACAGGCCGCGCACCGCATCGCCCGGCAGCGACGAGGGCATGGCCGCATCGTGCACCAGCTCGCGCACCGTGGCCTCGCCCGGGACGTAGGTGATGACGCCGTTGCCATCGGTGGCGAACCACAACGCCCCGCTCGAGGTTTCCAGGATGTCGCGCACGGTGGCGCGGCGCGCGCCGTCGCTCTGGCTGCCGCTGAAGCCGGGCAAGGCATGCCAGCTGCCGTCGCGATCGCGGTAGACGACGCCCAGTTCCAAGGTGCCGACCCACAGCCGTCCCTCGCGATCCTCGCGCAGCGCCCAGACCTGGTCGGCAAGCACCTGCGCGATTGCCCCTTGTGCCTCGACGCGGACGAAGCCGGACTGTCCCGCCCAGCGCACGAACAGCCCGCGGTCGTTGCCGAGCCAGAGATTGCCGGCGCGGTCGCGCAGGGCGCTGAAATCGCGTGGCGCGGCGGCCTTGCCGGTGTCGATGTGTTCGATGCGGTCGCGGGCCAGATCCAGGCGATCCAGCCCACGTTCGGAGGCAATCAGTACGCCGCCCGCGCCGTCGCTGGTCAGCGCGTAGATCTTGCGGTCCGCCACGCCGCCCGCGCCGGTCGGGTAACGGTGAAAGGTCTCGTCGCCCGGCTGAAACCGGACCAGGCCGCCGGCGCCGGTGCCGATCAGCAGGGCACCGTCCGGCAACGCGAGCAGGCAGCGCACGTAGGCGTCCGGCAGTCCGCGGTCATCATTGCGCTGGGTATAGACCTGGGTGCGAAAACCGTCGTAGCGCACCAGCCCGCCCATGGTGCCGATCCAGATCAGCCCGCGGCTGTCCTGCACCACCGAGGTGGTGATCGCGTGCGGCAGGCCGTCGGTCACCCCCACGCGATCGAACCATGGCAGGTCGAACGGCGCCCAGGGATCGCCCGCCCAGGCCGGGGCGATGCCCAGCAGCCAGGCCAGCACCCACACCAGCCAGCCACCTGCGCGAGGCACGCGCGGCAACGTTTGGCTCATGCCGGCCCCCGCCTGCCCGCTCTTGCGTCCCCTCGCCTTGGCATGGTCAACATGGCCACCCCTCCGGTCCCCCTTGGAGCCATGATAACCATGGGCAGCGGCGAAACGGATGACAGCGCCGTGCTGTCCTATCATGCAGGCGATGCCGCCCATGCCGCCTGCCCCGCCCCCCGGATTGTTCCCCGCCGCCGATACGCTCCGCCCGCTGGCCGAGCGCATGCGGCCGCGCACGCTGGACGAGATCGTCGGCCAGCAGCGCCTGCTCGGTCCCGGCAAGGCGCTGCGGCGCGCGCTGGAGGCCGGGCATGTGCATTCGATGGTGCTGTGGGGGCCGCCCGGCTGCGGCAAGACCACGCTGGCGCTCTTGATCGCGCGCTACGCCGATGCCGATTTCCGCGCGGTCTCCGCGGTGCTCTCGGGTCTGCCCGAAGTGCGCAAGGCGCTGGCCGAGGCCGAGGCCAACTTCGCGCAGGGCCGGCGCACCGTGCTCTTCGTCGACGAGGTGCACCGCTTCAACAAGGCGCAGCAGGACGCCTTCCTGCCGCACATCGAGAAGGGCGTGATCGTCTTCATCGGCGCGACCACCGAGAACCCGTCGTTCGAGCTGAACTCGGCGCTGCTCTCGCGCTGCCGCGTGCACGTCATGGATGCGGTCTCGGCGGATGACATCCTGATCGCGCTGCACCGCGCGCTCACCGACGAGGAACGCGGGCTCGGCGCGCTGCATCTGGCCGTCGACGAGGACGCGCTGCGGCTGATCGCGCAGGCCGCCGACGGCGACGTGCGCCGCGCGCTGACCATGCTGGAGATCGCCGCCGAACTCGCCGCGGACGGCCGCATCGACGAGGCCACGCTGGCGCAGGTGCTGGCCGACCGCACGCGCCGCTTCGACAAGGGCGGCGAGCAGTTCTACGACCAGATCTCGGCGCTGCACAAGTCGGTGCGTTCGTCCGATCCCGATGCCGCGCTGTACTGGCTGGTGCGCATGCTCGACGGCGGCTGCGATCCGCTCTATCTCGCCCGGCGCATGACGCGCATGGCGGTGGAGGACGTCGGCCTCGCCGAACCGCGCGCGTGGCGCATGGCGCTGGACGCGTGGGATACCTACGAGCGCCTCGGTAGCCCGGAAGGCGAGCTCGGCCTCGCGCAGCTCGTCCTCTGGCTCGCACTCGCGCCCAAGAGCAACGCCGCCTACGTGGCCTACAACAAGGCCCGCGCCACCGTGCGCGAGACCGGCACACTGGATGTGCCGATGCATCTGCGCAACGCGCCGACCAGGCTCATGAAGGGCCTGGGCTACGGCAAGGGCTACCAGTACGACCATGACGTCGAGGGCGGCGTCGCGCTCGACCAGCAATGCCTGCCTGACGCCCTGGACGGCACCGAGTTCTATGCACCGGTCGACCGCGGCCTCGAACAGAAGCTGCGCGAGAAACTCGACGCCCTGCGCCAGGCCCGGCGTCAGGCTCGCGGCCACGCCCGCCGCCGCGGCAATTGATGGGGGCTCTAAAAGATGCCTGTCACCTGGTACTTCGATTTCGTCTCGCCCTTCGCCTATCTGCAATGGCCCAAGGTGCGCGCCCTCGCCGCGCAGCAACCGGTGCTGCTGCGTCCCATCCTGTTCGCCGGGGTGCTCGACCGGCTCGGGCTGCGCGGGCCGGCCGAGATTCCGGGCAAGCGCGCGTTCGTCTACCGCTTCGTGCTGTGGCGGGCGCGTCAGACCGGGCTGCCGCTGGCCTTTCCGCCCAGCCACCCCTTCAATCCGCTGGCCGCACTGCGGCTGTGCATCGCGGCCGGCAGCACGCCGGAAGCGGTGGACGCGATCTTCGACTGGATTTGGCGACAAGGCCGCCCCGCCGACGATGCGCGGCAACTCGAACCCGTCGCCACCAGGCTCGGCATCGGCGATGCCGCGGGCGCGATCGCCGACCCCGCGGTCAAGGCGCAGCTCAAGGCCAACTTCGAGGCGGCGATGGACGAGGGCGTGTTCGGCGTACCGACGCTTTCGCTCGGCGAAGGCCGCCTGTTCTGGGGCGACGATGCGCATGATTTCGCGCTCGCCTGCCTACGCGATCCCAGCGTGCTGGACGAGCCTGACATGCGTCGCGTGGCCCAGCTGCCCATAGGCGCCCGTCGCACCCCGTGAAAGGCGGCTGCATTGCGGCAGCGCGCAATCGCCACGCATAATCGTTGGGATTCTCAAGGTCATCCGGTCATCTGCCATGCTCGATCCCGTCCTGTTGCGCACGCGCCTGGCCGAAACGGCCGCGAGGCTCAAGGAAACCCGCGGTTTCGAGCTCGACGTGGCGACGATCGAGGCGCTGGAAAACGAACGCAAGCGGCTGGCCACCGAAACACAGGCATTGCAGAACCTGCGCAACACGCGCTCCAAGGCGATCGGTCAGGCCAAGGCCAAGGGCGAGGACGTCGCCCCGCTGCTGGCCGAGGTCGCCGGCATCGGCGACCAGCTCAAGGCCAACGAGCATGCGCTCGCCGAGGTGCAAGCCAAGCTGGCCGCGATCGCGCTCGGCATCCCCAACCTGCCGCATCCGTCGGTGCCGCTCGGCAAGGACGAGCACGACAATCGCGAGATCCTGCGCTGGGGCGAGCCGCGCCGGTTCGACTTCACGGTGCGTGACCACGTCGATCTCGGCGCCCGCCACGGCTGGCTCGACGGCGAGGCCGGCGCCAGACTCTCCGGCGCGCGTTTCACCGTGCTGCGCGGCCAGCTGGCGCATCTGCACCGCGCGCTCGCCCAGTTCATGCTCGACCTGCACACCGGCGAACACGGCTATCTGGAATGCAACGTGCCGCTGCTGGTCAACGCCGAGGCCATGCAGGGCACCGGCCAGCTGCCCAAGTTCGAGGAGGACCTGTTCGCCACCCAGGTTGGCGACAGTCGCCGCTACCTCATTCCCACCGCCGAAGTGCCGCTCAGCAACCTGGTGCGCGAAAGCATTCTCGAAGCCGACGAACTGCCCCTGCGGCTCACCGCGCACACGCCGTGCTTCCGCGCCGAGGCCGGCAGCTACGGCCGCGACGTGCGCGGCATGATCCGCCAGCACCAGTTCGAGAAGGTGGAGATGGTGCAGATCGCCCGCGCCACCGATTCCTACGACCAGCTGGAAGAAATGGTCGGCCACGCCGAGACCGTGCTGCGCAAACTCGGCCTGCCCTATCGCAAGGTGCTGTTGTGCACCGGCGACATGGGCTTCTCCGCGGCCAAGACCTACGATCTGGAAGTATGGCTGCCGAGCCAGAACACCTATCGCGAAATCAGCTCGTGCTCCAACTGCGAGGACTTCCAGGCGCGGCGCATGCAGGCGCGCGTGCGCAACCCGGAAACCGGCAAGCCCGAACTGGTGCACACCCTGAACGGCTCCGGCCTCGCCGTCGGCCGCACCCTCATCGCGGTGATGGAGAACTACCAGAACGCCGACGGCTCGATCACCGTGCCCGAGGTGCTGCGACCCTACCTGCGCGGCTTGACCGCGATCGCCTGACCCCAGTCTGCGCACCGCCGCCGCGACTTGCTAGGATTGCGCCGGCGCGTGACCTACGGCGCCAAGTGCGTCGATTACCGGAGAGATGGCCGAGCGGTTTAAGGCACCGGTCTTGCTCGCGCAGGCAGGAGGCCGAAGCGAACAGCGGCCCGGCCGCTGGCCCGTAGGGCGAGGAGCAGGAGGCTCCGAGTCAAACCGGCGAAGGCTCACGCGCAGCGTGCCTTGCAACAAACGAACGGAGAGATGGCCGAGCGGTTTAAGGCACCGGTCTTGAAAACCGGCGAAGGCTCAAACCTTCCGTGGGTTCGAATCCCACTCTCTCCGCCAGAAGTGGAACTAAGCCGCTGATTTAAGCGGCTTTTTTCTTGCCTATTGGTTAGCTTCCCTACTTTCGTCCCTACGGTACAGGTCGCTTGCGCGCGGACGACTACGGACGAGGAACAGAGAGGGTTTCCGGGCGATTTCCGCTGCCCGAAGGCTCCGGGGCTATAGGTAGGCACTGGCGCTGCCGGGCGACGCGCTCCTGCACATGCCTGCATGGGCGTAGGCACACCCCGTTCGCGTTGCGTGGTGCGACTAGCCAACCCTCTCGGATCGCTCGATACTGCCAACACGTCCCCCAGACGGGACGACAGGGGAATCATCATGAAGAAGATGCTCACTGCGGCAGCGTCCATGCTGCTTGCCTGTTCGATCTCGCACGCACAGACCAGCGCACCGCCCAAGGGACTTGTCGCTCAGCTCAATGAAGCAGCCGGGGATTACTCTGTCGCTGCTTTCAAAGCGAGCCTCGACATGCAGCTTGCCTCCCAAAAACGGGACATGGACAACCGAGTTGCAATGGCGACTATGAGTTCGCAGCAGTTCGAGCAAAAGTTGCAGGCCGACGCAGCAAAGGGGCCGGACACCAGCGCACTTGCACCGCTTGCCCCTGCGTGGAAATCCACTCATGACAAAGGCCGGGCTGCCTATGAAGCATGGATCGCCGGTAAGACTCCTGCGCAAGTTGCCGAGGCAAAGAAGCTCTATGCGGCTTGGCTTACCCGACTGGATGCCATGTCCCACATCGACGGCGACCCGAATAACGTGGATCAGACGCCAGCAGGCGTCGCTTACGAGCAAGCTGTCAACGAGTTCAACATTGACAATCCAGAGTGAGCAAGGGCGGTCGTTGTTACATAGCCGGCGCGTCAGATATGAGGCGTAAAAGCAACCCGACTTATCGAAGGATGTTCAAATGATAAATGAACAGGAAAAGGAAATTGGGACGCAAGGCGCGAAATTAAAGAAGCCGACACGAATAAATATAGTTGTTGGCCGAAATGGATCAGGCAAAAGCACGTTCCTTCGTGAATTGTCTAAGCTCGGAGATGACACATCGAAATATCATGTGAGCTATTTAAGCCCCGAGCGCGCCGGAGAGTTTGTTGATGATGCAAATGTATCGCATAACATTCAGCACAATCCAACTTATCTAAAAGGTCAGCGCGATAAGAATCAGGCAGCCGATTTCAAAAAGGCCTCGAAATTACGTCTGAAGGAATTGGCTGATCGTTGGGGGTTGCGCCTTGATAACGATCCTGAAATTCGCAAGGATAGCAGCCGAACATTTGACAGTGAGTTTCTCGTTCATATCAATCAAATGCTCTCCAATGTAACGCTTCGACGTGAACGAAATGGTGGCTTTGCGTTTTTTGCACTGAACGGAGATTCAGTTACACCCGCAGAATTGAGTAGCGGCGAATCAGAGGTTGTTTCGTTAGCATCAGAAGTTATGCATTTCTTTGACCTCTGCGAAGCGACAAAAACTAACCTCCTGATTCTCGATGAACCTGATGTACATCTTCATCCTGACCTGCAAGCCAAGTTTGCAAGATTTGTCATCGGCCAGATCGGGCGTTTGAGTCATGATGCGCAAAAAAGTAGTTATGTGATTTTGGCAACTCACAGCACGCCAATGATTTGCGAGTTCGCCATTTCGCCGATGTGCAGCATTGGCACGAAAGAGCTATATCTTAATAGCGTCACTCAGCGCCCCATAGCTGAAACATTTAAAAATATTGCTCCATTTTTCGGCCATCCTCTATCGCGTTTCATCGGGGGCGACGTCCCGTTAATTGTTGAAGGCGAAGACGATGTGCGTGTGTGGAATCAAGCTTGTCGCACATCTGAAGGGAAAATTCGTGTCTTTCCTTGCTTGGCGCATTCAAAGCCGGAATTGAATGCACTAGAAAGGTCATGCGATGGCCTGATGAGGGCAATATACGATGACCCAAAAGCACTTTCGATACGCGATGGCGATGGCGATAAAAGCCGAAAAGAAATTGGCTCAGAAGGGTGCGTGGTCAGACATGTACTTCATTGTTATGAGATGGAGAACATTCTTTTGACAGATGATTGCTTGAGTGAAATGCGTAACACTTGGGATGAATTCAAGGCCAAGGCGGAGACCTGGATTAAATCCAATCAAAGCCATCCTGAGGTAAATCTCCTTAAGCAAGTCATAGGCTCCAGTGATAGAGGCAGGGACACGAAGCTCAAGAAGCTCAGAAATATCATTGTTGGTATATCTGAAATTAACAAAGATTGGGAGATTGTAGTTGGTCAAACTATTGGGCGTCTTGCAAAAAATAAAGATTGGCCTCTGGGAGAGTTTTCTCTTTATGAATTCGTTGGCGCCAAGGCAATAGCGTCAATTACTAATACAAAAAGTGAGAGCGACTTGCGGGGCACAACCAGGTCAACTGTAGAGGCGTAACCATTCAAGATTGCGCCCGTTGTACCTGGCTTCACCATCGCTTGGTCGGCTCAATATGCAACGGATGCGGATACGGCTCGGCGATTTTGCGACGCTCTGCCGGCAGCAGCAGACCGTGGCGCTTCAAGTAAGCGTGCTGCGACTCGAACACCGGCGGATTGTCGGGATCGCCGAACCACGCCGGAATCCCGTAGTCATGCGTGGGCGCGTAGTTCAATGCCTCGTGGAGCGGCTTCCCGTCGCCGCGTAGCTTGCGGCGGGTTTCGATTAGTCGAGGCGCGACCACGGTGCGCGACCAGCGCCCTAGCTGCGCCGGATTGAGGCGCGGCGCATCGTACCGCCACCACATTGCTGGGCGCGTGCCAGGCTTGGTCTTGATCCAGTCGGCGAGGATGCCGGCGCGGTAGTCCTCCCAAAGTAGGCGCATGACGTCGTAACTCTCCGCGTCCAACGCGGTGAAGGGATTGGCGTCTGCCGGCAGCGGTGCGTCGGTGAGGATCGCCCAGTGCGCAGGGTCGATGGCTTCGCGGCGCGAGCGCGTGCGTAGGCGACGTGTGGTCGGCATCGGTCAGCGTCCTGCCGGGCGACCGGGGCGGTCGTGGAGCGGTTCGACGTCGAGATTCAGCGCCCGCAGCGCGGCGAGCATTTGGGCGCGGGCGTCGCGCTCGGCGGGCAGCAAGGGATGGGCCTTGCGCTGGCCGAAGCGGTCGAGCACGGTCATGCCGTCGCGCTGGATGGCCTCTTGCGCGCCACGCATCCGGTCAAACGCTTCAAGGCCGGTTTGCAGCAGCAAAAGCCCGGCGTCGTCATCAATCCCGTACTCGGATGCCAACCGTTTCCACCATGCTTTCGCGGCAGTGGACAGCCCTTTCGGCGGGGATTTCGCTGTGGTCATGGTTGGATTTTTTGCGAGGCAACCTTGGTTTTGTGCGTTTTTGATGGGCGCGGCGTATTCCGGCGCAACAGCGCGCGGCATGTGCCACTCCCCCCGGTCGGCGTCAGTGGACTTGCTGCGATTGAAGCGGGTCGCGAAGCGGCACACGAAAGCGCATGCCGGTGGCCGGCATCTCGGCATCATCAGCAACAAGATCAGTCACACACATGACTTCAAGAATCGAGACGCCTTCAATCTCGATGATCGTTGCGCCCAACGGGATGATCTCGGCGTCAGTGGCGCGCTTGGCTTCGGCAATCCGCGCTTTGAGTTCATCCCATGTATGGGGATAGTCGTTTCGTGCTGCGCGTGGACTGAGGATCGGGTTCATGGGCGTACTCCTTTCTCAAGTTGGGCGATGCGCTGCTCAAAGGCTTCCACGCGCTGCTCGAATGCATCGCTGCGTTGCTTGAGAGCCTTCATGTGCCGCAGCGTCGTGGCGGCGAACTCGATCAGTTCGCCTCGTGTGATGGGCCGATTGCGCTCGGCCTTGGTCATGTTGGCCAGTAACTGCTCGATGCCGTTCACCAGTCGGCTCCGGTGATGACCGCGACACCGCCGACGCGCTGGTTTTCCCAGTTGGCGCGGATGACCGCCTTCAGCGCCACGGTGTTCGTCTGGAACATCGACACTATCATTGCCGGCGACGTGGGCGTGTCGGCCATCACGAGGCTGGTGTTTTCGGACTGCGACAGCTCGATGCCTTCCATCGCCAGCGCGATACCGGAAGCGTCGATGAGCGCGACCTGGCCGCCCGACGTGTCGCGCGGGCTGAACCGCGAGACGAGCAGCGGGATGCCTAGGATGGAGCCGCCGCGCGGGCCAGCATCGGGGAACAGGAAGCTGCCGCTCGCGCCGCGAACCATCGCCAACCCTGTTGCGGTGTCGGGATCGGTGACGAGATAGGCGGAAGCCATGTCGCCCGCGAAGGCGGCGATGAGCGCTTTGAGATCAGCGGCAGCGTCGCTGGTGGCGGGGATGGTCGGTGCGCCGGACGTGACCGCTGCGGGAACGGAATCGCTGCCCGCGTTGCTGGCGTCGAGGAACGCGGAGTCCAGCGCGCCGATGCAGCCGGTTTCGAGGTCTTGCTGCAAGCCGGCTTCGACGGCGGGTGACTCGGCGCGGATCGCTTCGGTGGTGGTGGCGATGATCGCGGCGACCTTCTTCGCGGTGAGCATGGAACCGGCGAGCACCGGCTTGAGCAGCGGCACAGGCAAAGCCTCGCCGACCCAAAAGCCCGTGGCGCCGTTCGTGCGCTTCAGCAACAGCTTGTCCAAGGCGACCGGGCGCGTGCCGACGAGGCCACCGAGCACGGACTTCTCGCGCACCGCGCCGAGAAACTCGATAGCTTCCGCCGTGCCAATGTCGCCGGACGTGAGCGCGGCCTGTGCGGCCTTGCTGATACCGAAGCCTTCAGCGGGCCAGCGGGCCATCGCGAAGCTGTTGGTCAGTTCCGGCGAACTGCCGCCGCCGAACTGCGCACACTTCATACGGATGAAGGAACGGCCACGCGGGCCAGAATTGAAAGACATGGTGGTGAATCCTCGATGCGGGTGGAGTGGACTACGCATCGAGAGTGCGCCAGCGGCTTGGACAACGATGGTCAACCGTGGACAACGATGGTCAACGAATCGACGCGGCTAGAACTTTTTTTCAATCTTCTGATCGACGGCCCATGCCGCCAGCACGTTGAGGTCGTAGGAATACTGCGAGCCTCGCACGGGGATGCGTTCGGCTTGCGGCCCGATACCTTGGTTTCGCCATCCACCAAAGGTTTTCGGATTCATCCCGATCAACTCCGCCGCCGTGCGCGGGCCAACACGGTTCGACTCGACTTGAACGCCCAGCGCTTCGCAGACACGGGCGAAGGCTTCGGCGCGCTCAGCGATCCGCACGGCGCGCTCCGCATCCTCGTCGTGTTCGCAGCGGCAGCATGGGCAGTTATGTATTGGCATTAACCTATCTCCTGTTTTCCGGCCCGCTACGCGGCGACCGGGCCGTTACCGCAGCCCCGACTACCGGCGAGCCGCGCGACACGGTCCTGCACACGCCTACGTGGGCGGCGCGCTGCCGGGCGAGTCGGGCGCAAGACTGCCGGCACGGTTCATCAACTCGATGAGGGTGCCGACGCTACCGACGCTAAAAACCTACTCCTTACCCTTTATCTCTCTATTCCCTCTTTTCTTGTTTTACTTCCTGCAAATAGAAAGTAATCGTCGGTATCGTCGGCAACTCAGTAATACCAAGGCTTAGAACCGTCGGCAGTATCGTCGGTTGATCGTCGGTTCTATCGTCGGCAGCGCCCATCGAACAACCCCCCGGCAACCTCGCTGCGCTCGCGCGGCAGGCTGAAGGAGGGTCTATCGTCGGTCTACCGACGATCCTGCCGACGATCAACACCTGCCCGGCAGGTATCAAATGTCAGCCAGATTTTTTCCATCCTCATTGAGGTCGATCCCGCGCCAGCACCTTTTACTTCCGTCCGATCCGCGACGAATGCTTTCACCATACATATCCTTCAGCGCTTCACTCACCTTGTTTGAGGCAACGGTGGGCATCTTCCGCTGCCCGCGCCACACGTTGTACTTCTCGGTGAAGAAAGTCGGGTCAACTTTCTCGTCAGGCCCAAGCACGCAGTAGTCCTTCACAAACTCGGCAAGCGGGTTCCCGGTTTCGTACCAGTCCTTGCGGGCCTGCTTGGAGCTTTCAGGCTCATCGAACCGGCCCCGCTCACGCAGTCGCCGGTAGCCCTCCATCGCCCACAGCGCAATGCCAGGCAGTTCGTCGGTCAGCTTGTCCAGCAGCCGGTGATCCTCCTGATCAAAAAACGACTGGCCCAACTGGAGGATCAGGAAACGCGAGCTGATGGCATCGGAACTGTCTGCGAACTGCGGCAGCGTGTTCGTCAGCATCATGACCCGGACACCGAGTTGATCGGTGATCGCCAACTTGTTTTTTCGATCCACCATGACCGGATCATTGCCCACAATGCGCAGCAGGTTCTCGACAACCGCCATCGTGTCCTTCTTGCTCGACAGGCGGGCATCGCTGACCAGCAGCAACCGCTTGTTGATGGAATCTTCAAGCCCGAACCGATCACCAATGGCATTGATCGCCGGGCTGGACACCATCGACTTGCCCAACAACCGCCGCAGCACTTCGCCAATAGTGCCCTTGCCGGCACGCTTGGGGCCGACGATGAGCAACGCCTTCTGCGCCCAGGTGTCTCCCGCCAGAACGTAACCGATCCACTCTTGCAGCATGGCAATTTCGTCGGCCTTGTCGCCGAACAGCTCGGCAAGGAATTGAAGCCAGCGCTTAGGGGCAGACGCATTCGGGTCATAGCGCCAGTCCGCACCGTTCGGCACGAACGTGTACAAGGTCGGCCTCGACTCCCCGGACACCATGTCCACGATCTCACCGCGACAGACCATGCAACCTTGCCCATCGACTTCGCGCCAACTGCCGTCCGGCTCGCGCGCGCAAGGCAAGACCAAGTCCGACGGGATCGTTTCGTTTTTCTCGATCTGGAAATAGATGGTGTCGAGGTTTGGCTTCGACGTCACGAAGTCATGGATCTCACCTTCCGCATCGACCTGCCGGCAGAGCAGCAACCGCTTGTACAGGGCGCTTTCCACATCCTTCTTCGCCACCAGTACCCAGCGCTGGTTCTTGTACTGGTACCAATCTTCCCGGTAGTAGACAAGAAGCCGAACGTCATCCTTGGTGAAGTAGCGTTCCAGTACGACGGTCGCCGCGCCGAACGGATTGGTACGCAGCGACGGCAGCACCGGATTGCGCTCGTTATCCTCTGCGATACGCTGTTGTTGACCTTCCGTGAAGCGCCGCACTTCCTCCGCAATGCGCGGATCGTCAGTCGCCATCGTGGGCCGTTCTTTGTCCGCAGCGCCACCCGCATTTTTCTTCCGCTTCGCGCGGTGCTCCTTGTCCAGCCGTTTGCGTTCCGCATCGGCACGTGCGCGGAGTTCGCTTTCACTCATCGCAGCATCTTCCTCGGCGAGCAGGCGCCGCGCTTCCTCCGCAATGCGCGGATCGTCCGTGGGGCACGATGCCCCTTCGAGGTCGGGCTTGCGCTTCTTGGTCACGCACGGCTGCTCGACTTGACGCGGAACTTCTCCAGCACGCGGTCGCAGGAATCGGCGTGGATGAGGGTGCGTTGACCGAGCTTGCTAACTTCGAGGTCGCCGGACTTGATGAGTTCGTAGATCGTGGAGCGGCCCACGCCGAGACGGCGCGCAGCGTCCAGCGGGGAGTACGCCAGCGGCGCGGGAGTCTTGTCGTCTTTCACGTTCAAATCCTCTTTCGAGATTGGACGCGACGAAAGTGCTCGCGCCCGTACTCGTTTGGTCGAGTACGAGACGAAAGCTACGGATGAGGGGTTGGAAAGTCTTTCCGCGAAGTTGGTCTGTTTTCGCGGATTTACTCGGATGCCGTTTTATCGTAGGCCCACTTCACTTGGCGATGGGCCTCGTAATACAGGTCTGAAGTTTGCGTTTTTCCTAGATTGAATGACTTGCCAATTTTCTCGAACAAGGATTCATCTAATGCCTGTCCTTCTTTCTCAACGGCATGGCGAACAGCGAGCCAAACCTTGCTTCGCATTTCTCGATGCTTGCGCAAGGAATGAAGATGCTTCCCCTTTTTGAATGGACGGCCAAATGCCTCATCCCAACTTCCTACGCGGCAGTTCAGAACCTTGTCGTAGGCGAGGATGTACGCCTTGCTCGCCCATGGCGGCAGCGGAAGGTCGTGGTTTGCGCAGATTCGCACAGCGGCAAGGAGTGCCGCCTTGTCGCCTTGTTCAAAGCGCTGGTGCTCGGACTCCAGTGCCAGTTCCGCATCAACCGTCCATACAGGAAGCGAAGGGTCAGTGACGTCCGCGCCGTCCTTCAAACGCTGAAGCGTCTCTTGCGCGGCATCCTCGATCTTCTTGCGAGTGCTCATGCCTTCACCCCTTCACGAATCCCCGTCACGTTGCCGGCAGGAGCAGCCTTCGCGCAATACTTCGCCCAATCCGCCATGAGCCGGGCGCGCTTGTTGAGCAAGTCGGTTCGACGGTACACCGCCTCAACGCCTTGGACAGCGTGCGCCAGCGCGGCCTCGGCGACATCGCGCGGATAGGCGGTCTGGTCAGCGGCCCAATCGCGGAAGGTGCTGCGGAAGCCGTGGGCGTCGAACCCGGGGCGAATGGTGCGCAGCGCCTTGAGCATGGCGGCGGTCGTGATCGGCTGGCCTTTCTTCGTGCCGGGGAACACATAGACACTGACGCGTTGCAGCTTGCGCAGCAACGCGACGGCGGGTGGCGAGAGTGGCACGCGATGTTCCTTGCCTGCCTTCATGCGCTCGCCCGGAATCGTCCACGTCGCGCCTTCCAAGTCAAACTCAGCCCATTGCGCACCGGCCACTTCGCCGGGCCGGCAGGCCGTCAGGATTTGAAGCTCAAGCGCGCTCGCGCCGAGTCCCTTTTGCTGACGTAGTTCGGCCATGAATGCGCCGGCCTCGCTGTAGGGCAGCGCGGCGCGGTGTTCGACGTTCTTGAGCTTGGTCGGCTTCGGCAGCAACTTGTCGAGGTGGCCGCGCCAGCGCGCCGGATTCTCGCCAGTGCGGAACTCGCGAGCCGTCGCCCAATTCAACACCGCTTCGATGCGCTGCCGGACGCGAGTGGCGGTTTCGGTCTTGGTCGTCCAGATCGGTTCCAGCGCCTTGATGACGAGGGCAGTATCAATCTCGGCAACGGGGAGCGGGAGCAGCGAGGCGCAGTAGGTGTCGAGCGTGGATTGCCACTGGGCGGCGTGCTTGGCGTTGCGCCAACTCTCGCGGTGCGCGTCCATGTACTTCTCGCAGCACTGGCCGAAGGTGAGCCGCCGGGCGCGTTCGAGCTTCACAGCGGCGCGAGCCTGCCGCGCGGCATCAATGGGGTCGATACCTTCGCGCACCTGCTGGCGATAGGTTGCCGCGCGGCGGCGGGCTTCCTCCAGCGTGACGTCCCAGACCGGGCCGAGTCCCTTGTCCCGGAGCTTGCCGGTCGTCCGGTCGCGCCAGCGGAACACCCAAGTCTTGCTCAGATCGGGCCGCACAAAAAGGTACAACCCTCCGCCATCGCCATAGCGTCCGGGTGCCTTCCGATTCTTCACTGACAAGGCTGTGAGCCGATTATTCATATGCCTCCGCCAAACCCGTAGTCCCTACTTTCGTCCCTACTTAGTATAGCCGCTGTAGGCGGATTCTAGCGAACGGACTCGGACGTGGTTAGACAGAAAAAGTCTTGCATCACAAAAGCTTGTAGGCATATTTTCGGAAGCGGACGAATGGGGACGGATAAGCCTTTCCCGGACACTCTCTCCGCCATACCTCGTCAGTGCATTGGAAGGGCGCTCGATGGGTGAGCGTTCATCCGTGGGATCCAGCCGGCAAATGGGGACGGACCGGCTACGTTGAGAGCCCCGATGGAAGGTTCCGCGACGAGTGCTGGCTCCTCTCACGGGGTGCTGGTCATGGCCATGATTTCAAGCCAAAACGCGACGTCGAGCGATGGCTCCGCCTGCACTGCACTCGTGCGCGCGCTCCCGATCCGCGTCCAGGGGTCTTGTCAGCACGGGTTCTTTCGCACGCGGGCACTCCGTGCGACACACTCGCAACCTTGAGCCCTACGAAACCACCCCTGGCCCCAAGACCGGGGCCGGGTCACCGCGACGTGCGGCCTTGGCGTCGTCCGAGCGCAGCATTTCGATCTGGCGCAGGTAATGCGCGTCCAGGCCGGTGACGTAATCGCCGTTGAAGCAGGACGTGTCGAAGCGGTCGAGCGCCTCGTTGCCGTCGCGCACGGCCCAAATGAGATCGTCCAGATCCTGATAGATCAGCCAGTCCGCACCGAGCAGTCGCTCGACCTCCGCCTCGGTGCGGCCGGCGGCGATGAGTTCGGCGGCGGCCGGCATGTCGATGCCATAGACGTTGGGATAGCGCACCGGCGGCGCCGCGGAGGCGAAGAACACTTGACGGGCACCGGCATCGCGGGCCATCTGGATGATCTGCCGCGAGGTGGTGCCGCGGACGATGGAATCGTCGACCAGCAGCACGGTCTTGCGGCGGAATTCCAGCTCGACCGCATTCAGCTTGCGGCGCACCGATTTCACCCGTTCCTCCTGACCCGGCATGATGAAGGTACGTCCGACATAGCGGTTCTTGACGAAGCCTTCGCGGAAAGGCACGCCGAGCACCTCGGCGAGCGCGCTGGCCGCGGTGCGCGCGGTGTCGGGAATCGGAATCACTGCGTCGATGCCATGCTGCGGGCGCAGCCTGCGGATCTTCTCGGCCAGTTTCTGGCCCATGCGCAGACGCGCCTTGTAGACCGAGACGTCCTCGATCATGGAGTCGGGCCGGGCGAGATAGACGTACTCGAAGATGCACGGCGCGTGGACCGCGCCGGCGGCGCAGATGCGCGTGTGCAGCTGGCCCTCTTCGGTGACCAGCACCGCTTCGCCGGGCGCCACGTCGCGCAACCGCTTGAAGCCGAGCACGTCGAGCGCGACCGACTCGGAGGCGATCGCATATTCGCGGCCCTGCGCGGTGAGGCGCTCGCCGAGCACCAGCGGACGGATACCGTGCGGGTCGCGAAAGGCGATGAGGCCGTGGCCACGGATCAGCGCCAGGCAGGCATAGCCGCCACGCGCGCGCGCGTGCACGCCCGCCACGGCCTTGAAGATCTCATCCGGACTCAAGTGCAGCCGGGCCTGGATCTCGAGCTCGTGGGCCAGCACGTTGAGCAGCACCTCGGAATCCGAATCGGTGTTGACGTGCCGGCGGTCGTCCTCGAACACCGCACGGCGCAGCTCGGCGGTGTTGATGAGGTTGCCGTTGTGCGCGAAGGCGATGCCGTAGGGGGAATTGACGTAGAACGGCTGCGCCTCGTCGACGTCGTCGGAACCCGCGGTCGGATAGCGGCAATGGCCGATGCCGATACGGCCGCGCAGCCGGCTCATCGCGTGCTGGGTGAAGACGTCGCGGACCAGCCCGTTGCCCTTGTGCACGCGCAGCTTGTCGCCTTCGATGGTGGCGATGCCGGCCGCGTCCTGGCCGCGATGCTGCAGCACGGTGAGGCCGTCGTAGAGTGCCGAGGCCACTTCGGTGACGCCGACGATGCCGATGATTCCGCACATGATGGGGAGCAACTCTTTTGGCGAAAAATCACAAGGGGAACGGCGCGCGTGCGCTCGCCGAGGTGGCCGGCGCGTCGAGCGCTGGCGGGCGGCCGTCGTCCGAAAAGGCCAGGCGGCGGCGTACGTGCTCGGGCAGATACTGTCCGAGCCATGCCGCGGTGTCCCTGAAATGGGGCAGCAAGGCCGACTGGCGCCACCACGGGTCGTGCGCGAAGGCGGTGAGTCCGACCAGGGCGATCGCCAGGATCACCAGCAGCACGCCGCGGGCGAGGCCGAACAGCATGCCGAGCAGGCGGTCCAGGCCGCCCAGACCCGTGCCGACCACGAGCCGCACGATGAGGAAACGCAGCAACGCACCGACGATGAGGACCAGCACGAAGCAAACGACATAACCCACCGCCAGCCGCAGTGCGGACGATGCGATGCGCTGCCCGAACAGGGCGGCCAGCGATGGCCCGTAGAGCCAGGCCAGCCAGAGGGCGGCGATCCAGGTCGCCAGCGCCAGCACTTCCGACACCAGTCCCCGCCACAGCCCGATCAGGGCCGACAGGGCCAGCACGCCGAGGATGAGATAGTCGATCCCGTTCATCGGCTGGGGCCACGGCGGGATTTCAAGGCACGGTCACGACGTTGCCGGCGAGGCCGAGCTGGGTCTTGAGCTGATCGCGCAGCCGCTCGGCATCGGCGCGCTGGGTCTGCGGGCCCACGCGGACCCGCCACAGCCGCTTGCCGCCGACCTCGACGCTGTCCACGAAACCGTCGAAACCATGGGCACGCAGGCGGTCGCGCAAGGCATTGGCATCGCCCTGGCTGGCCATGGCCGCCACCTGCACCGCGAAGCCGCCGACGCGGCCCGGCGCAGCGGCGCTCCTGGCCGCGGCCGGCGCCGGACTCGCGGTGTCGGCGCGCTGGTCGCTGGCGCCGCTTTCCAGCCGCGCCGGCACGCCGCTGATGCTCTGGGCGATCTTGAGCCGGGCGGCTTCGGCCGCCGCCCGGGTCTCGAAGGGGCCGGCGCTGACCTGGGTCAGCGACTTGCCGCCCTGCTGCAACGGATGGCTGGCGACGGGATAGCCCAGTGCACGCACTTTCTGGATGAGGTTCTGCGCCCCGCTCGCCGAGGCGTAGGCGCCGAGATTGATGAGGTAATGCCCGCGCGTCGCGGTGCCGGCCGCCAGGTCGGTCTTGGGCGCGCTGGGCGCGTCGGCCTTGGGCGCCACGGCCGGGGCCGGCGTCCGCGGCTTGATCAGCGGCTCGCTTGGGGACGGCTTGGCCGGCACAGGTGGCTGAGCCGGGGCCGGCGTGGGCGTGCCCGCGGCGCTGCTGACGGTCGTGGGCTCGGGTGGCCGCCCCGCCTCCGGATCGGTCTCGACGTCGCGCGGCCGGTTGGAGCCGATGTTGACGGTGGCCAGCCGGTCCGAAGGGGCACCCGCCGCGGGCGGCGGCGTGGTGACGACGGCCGCCCCCTGCCCCGGGCTCGCGGAAGTGGCCGGCGGTAGGGCCAGGTCCATGGTCCGGGTCTTGAGCTCGCGGTCCGGCGCCGGCGGCAGATCCAGGCTCGCGTTCTGTTCGCCGCCGGCCGGCGGGCTGCTGGAAAAGAACATCGGCACGAAGATGACCGCCAAGGCGATCAGGATGGCGGCACCCAGCAGACGAGTTTTCAAAACGGGCTCCAGGACAAGCGGCAGCGCCGCCGATTATACCCGCCCGCCCTTGGACGCAGGCTCAATGCGAGAGCGGCTGGGTGGTGATGACCGGCAGATCGCCGATCACGTCGACGCCCGGCGGCGGCGTGAAGGTGAACGTGTCCGGCGGCAGTGGAACGTTGCGCCGCCAGTCGCTGAAGCGGATGTCGGTGAGCGCGCCGAGCGCGTCGCGAAACTGCATCCGGGCCAGCCCTTGCGCATCGAAACCGAGGTCGGCGTATTCGAACTGCGGATCCCTGGCCGTCGAGGTCAGCCGCAGCCAGAGCAGACCGTCGCGCGCGCCCTCCTCGCTGACCTTGAACTCGCGGTCGATCTGCTTGAGGTCGGTAAGCACGGTGAGCGGGCTGTGCGCCTCCTCGCTGCTCTGCACGCGCACCGTCACCTGCTCGAGTTCCGGGTCGTAGAGCCAGACACGGCTGCCGTCGGCCACGATCAGCTGGCGATACGGCGTCTGCGTCTCCCAGCGGAACTGCCGCGGTGCCTCGAGCGCGAGCACGCCGGCGCTGGTCTTGGGCGGCTCGCCCTCGCCGCCGGTCAAGGTCTGGGTAAAGCGTCCGGTGAGCGAATGCAGCCCGCCGGCGAAGGCGTCCAGCCGCGAACGCGCGGTGTCGGCGGCATGAGCAAACGCGGTCGAGGCGATCAGCAGCAAAGCCAGCAGCCGTTTCATACGGGGTCGGTTCCGGTCGTGAAGCATGGTCATGGCGTGCCCTGCACCTTGAGCGGCCCCAGCGTCCGGTTGACCGGCGTGAGGGCGAGGTGGCCGGCGGTACGGCGGGCGATCTCCCGATAGCGGGCGGCCAGGTCCGAGGCCGGCATCGCCGCCACCGTCGGCGTGCCGCCGTCGGCCTGCTCGCGGATGCGGATGTCCAGCGGCAGCGAGCCGAGATAGGCAACGCCGTACTGCCCGGCCATGCGCGCGCCGCCGCCTTCGCCGAAGATGGGTTCCTCGTGGCCGCAGTGCGAGCAGACGTGCGTGGCCATGTTCTCGATGACACCGAGCACCGGCACGCCGACTTTCTCGAACATCTTGAGCGCGCGACGGGCATCGAGCAGGGCGATGTCCTGCGGCGTGGTGACGATCACCGCGCCGGCCACCGGCACCTTCTGCGCCAGCGTGAGCTGGATGTCGCCGGTGCCGGGCGGCAGGTCCACGAGCAAGTAATCGAGCGCGTCCCAGCGGGTGTCGTTGAGCAGCTGCATCAGCGCCTGGGTGACCATCGGTCCGCGCCAGATCATCGGCGCGTCCTCATCCACCAGCAGGCCGATCGACATCGCCTGCACGCCGTGCGCGCTCATCGGCACGATGCTCTTGCCGTCCGGCGATTGCGGCCGGCCGGCGATGCCGAGCATGCGCGGCTGGCTGGGGCCGTAGATGTCGGCATCGAGCACGCCCGTGCGCGCGCCCTCGGCGGCGAGCGCGAGCGCGAGATTGGCCGCCACCGTGGACTTGCCGACGCCGCCCTTGCCGGAGGCGATCGCGAGGATGTTCTTGACGTTGGGCAGCGGCGTCAGCGTGCCCTGCACCTTGTGCGGCTGCACGCGCCAGGCGACCGACACCGTCGCCGCGGCGATGGCCGGATCGGCCTCCAGCGCCGCGCGCGCCTGCGCGGCCAGCGCGTCGGCGACACCGGCGGCCGGATAGCCGAGCAGCAGATCGACCGAAACCCGCGCGCCATCCACGCCGATCGCGCGAATCGCACCGGCGAGCGGCGCGCCGGTGGCCGGATCGATCACCTCGCCGAGTAGCCGGCGTACCGCGGTTTCATGCGTCTGCGTCATGCGTCACCTGCATTTGCGAACCTGTCATTATGCCAGCGACCCGCACCCGGGCACCGCGCATGGCGCAATGCAACTTGACCGCAAGGCAACACCGCGGCGAGGCTCGCAACACCATACGATCACGTACGGAGGGGTTCCATGACACGCGCATCCATCCCGCTGCTCGCCGGCCTCGGCCTGCTGCTCTGCCTGCCGCTCGCCCACGCGGTCGACCGCAATACCCCGGTGGGCACCTGGACCACCATCGACGATGAGACCCATCGGCCCAAGTCGATCGTCCAGATCGAGGACGTCGACGGCGAGCTGCGCGGCAAGGTGTTGCAAGTGCTGGCCTCGGAACAGGGCCCGCATCCGGTGTGCAGCGCCTGCGAGGGGGAACGCAAGAACCAGCCGATCGAAGGCATGGTGATCCTGTGGGGAGTCAAGCGCGACGGCGATACCTGGAGCGGCGGCCAGATCCTCGACCCCAAGAGCGGCAAGGTCTACAAGGTCAAGCTCAAGCCCATCGAGGGTGGCGACAAGCTCGAGGTGCGCGGCTATATCGGCTTCTCGCTGCTCGGCCGCACCCAGGTGTGGGAACGGCGCGAGTAAGGCCAGGAATCATATGCCGCACGCGCTTACGCTAGACTCGTGCGGCATCTATGGCTCGATTTCTCCCCGACCGATGAATGACGACTCCGCCAGTCATGGCGGCCCGGCGCACCGATCCTGGTGGGACCGACTGGGCCATCTGTTCTCGGGCGAACCGCGCAACCGCGAAGAACTGATCGAGGAACTGCGCGCCGCCAACGCCAACGGTCTGCTCTCCAACGAAACCCTGGCCATGGTGGAGGGCGCGATCAAGGTCACCGAACTGCGCGTGGACGACGTGATGGTGCCGCGTGCGCAGATCGTCATGCTGGCGGCCGATGCGCCCCTGCCGGAAATCCTCGCCACAGTGGTCGAGTCGGGCCATTCGCGTTTTCCCGTGCACGGGGAGGACAAGGACGAGATTCTCGGCATCCTGCTCGCCAAGGACCTGCTGCGGGTCATCACCCGCGAGCTGCCGTTCGACATCCACACCATTTTGCGACCCGCGGTCTTGATTCCCGAGTCGATGCGGCTCAACGTGCTGCTGGCCGAGTTCCGCCGCTCACGCAACCACATGGCGCTGGTGGTGGATGAATACGGCGGCGTGGCCGGGCTCATCACCATCGAGGACGTGCTCGAGCAGATCGTCGGCGAGATCGATGACGAGCACGACGACGAGGAGCCGGCGCTGATCCACGCCGGCGCCCAGGGCGAATGGACCGTCGATGCGCTGACGCCGATCGCCGAGTTCAATCAGGCCACCGGCGCGCACTTCTCCGACGAGGAGTTCGACACCGTCGGCGGCCTGGTCACCGCCGCCTTCGGTCATCTGCCCGAGGTGGGCGAGGAAATCGTGCTCGAGGGTTTCCTGTTCCAGGTCACCGAGGCCGACGATCGCCGCGTGCACCAATTCAAGGTGAGCCGCCACACCCGCCATGAATGACGCGGGCCGGCACCCGGCCGGGCGGGCCGGTGGCGGCGCCATGCACCGGCCGCGCCGCCGCCCTTTTCTGTCCTGCGTCGGCAGACTGGGGCTCGCCGGGTGTCTGTTGCTGTTCACCGGCCTGATCCGGGCGGGCATCGCCGATGCTCCCGGGACGGCGCTGGAGGTCTCGCTGATCACCTATGGGCCGGGCGAAACCTACTGGGAACGCTTCGGCCACGACGCCATCGAACTGCGCGACCGCATGAGCGGCGAGGCGGTGAACTTCAACTACGGCGTATTCGATTTCGACGAAAGCGGCTTTCTGCTCAACTTCGCCCGCGGCCGCATGACCTACCGCATGGACGCGGTGCCGAGCGACGAGGACATCGCCTACTATCGCGACGAAGGCCGCTCGGTGCTGCGCCAGCGGCTGGCCCTCGATGCGGCCCAGGCCGCGGGCCTGCGGGATTTCCTGCTGTGGAACCTGCGCCCGGAAAACGCCCGCTACGCCTATGACTACTTCACCGACAACTGCACCACGCGGGTGCGCGATGCGCTCGACCGTGCGCTCGGCGGCGCGCTGCATCGGGCGCTCGCGGCCCGTCCGGGCGGGCCGACTTACCGGCAGCAGACCGACCGCCTGATGCGCGCGCAGCCGGCGCTGATGCTGCTGCTCGATCTCGGGCTCGGTCCCTACGCCGATCGCCCGCTCGATGCCTGGCAGGCCAGCTTTCTGCCGCAGGTCCTGGCCGAACAGTTGCGCGCCATCGCCCTGCCCGGCCCGAGCGGCGCCCCGATGGCGCTGGTGCGCGCCGAGACGTCGCTGGCGGCGGGCCGCATCGCGGCGGCGGACGAACCGCCAGACCTGCGCCCACCCCTGGCGCTCGCCGGGCTGGCACTGGCCGCGCTGCTGCTCCTGGCGCGGCGCCGCTGGCCCACCGGTTTCGCCGTGCTGGCCACGTTGTACCTGCTCGCCGCGGGTATCGTCGGCGTGCTGCTGCTCGCGCTGTGGACGCTGACTGCGCATCGCGCCGCCTGGGCCAATGCCAATATCCTGCTGTTCAGCCCGCTGGCGCTGGCCTTGCTGGCCACGCCCTGGCGTGTGCGCCGCGGCCTTGCCCCGACCGGCCTGGCGCAGACGGCGCTGACCTTGCAGCTGGTCGCCGCGCTGATCGCCGTGCTGTTGCATCTGCTGCCCGGTCCGGGCCAGCAGAATCAGCCCTGGCTGCTGTTCGCGCTGCCGTGCTGGCTGGCGCTGGCCTGGCTCACCCGGCGTCCGGCTGCGGTCGCAGCCGGCGGCATCGGCGAGTAAACTGGCCCGTTCGGCACCACTGCCCGATCGCCCCTTCATGGCCCACAAGCTTTTCATCAAAACCCACGGCTGCCAGATGAACGAGTACGACTCGGCCAAGATGGCCGAGGTGCTCAAGGCCTCGCACGGCCTGGAGTTGACCGCCGACGAGAACGAGGCGGACGTCATCCTGATCAATACCTGCTCGATCCGCGAGAAGGCGCAGGAGAAGGTGTTCAGCCAGCTCGGCCGCTGGAAGGCGCACAAGGCCGGCGGCCGGCCGGTGGTGATCGGCGTCGGCGGCTGCGTGGCGAGCCAGGAGGGCGAGGCGATCCTGAAGCGCGCGCCGTTCGTGGACATCGTGTTCGGCCCGCAGACGCTGCACCGCCTGCCGGAATTGATCGAGGCACGACACGCCACCGGCAAGGCGCAGGTGGACGTGTCCTTCCCCGAGATCGAGAAGTTCGATCGCCTGCCCGAGCCGCGCGCGGAAGGCCCGACCGCCTTCGTCTCGATCATGGAAGGCTGCTCGAAGTACTGCTCGTACTGCGTGGTGCCCTACACCCGCGGCACCGAGATCAGCCGTCCGTTCGACGACGTGCTGGTGGAAGTGGCCACGCTCGCCGACCAGGGCGTGCGCGAGGTCACCCTGCTCGGCCAGAACGTCAACGCCTATCGCGGCCCCATGCACGATGGCGGCATCGCCGACCTGGCGGTGCTGATCCATGCCATCGCGCAGATCCCATCGATCGGCCGCATCCGCTTCACCACCTCGCATCCGCTGGAGTTCTCCGATTCGCTGATCGAGGCCTATGCCAGCGTGCCGAAGCTCGCCAACTTCCTGCATCTGCCGGTGCAGAGCGGCTCGGACCGCATCCTCGCGGCGATGAAGCGTGGCTACACCGCGCTCGAGTTCAAGCAGAAGATCCGCAAGCTGCGCGCGGTGCGTCCGGACATCTGCATCAGCTCTGATTTCATCGTCGGCTTTCCCGGCGAGAGCGAGGCGGATTTCGAGAAAACGATGCGGCTGATCGACGAGGTCGGCTTCGACCAGAGCTTTTCCTTCATCTTTTCCGCCCGCCCCGGCACCCCGGCGGCCAACCTGCCCGACGATACCCCGGCCGAGGTCAAGCACGCACGACTGGCGCGCCTGCAGGCGAAGCTCAACGACAACGCGCGCAGGATCAACGAGGCCATGGTCGGCACCGTGCAGCGCGTGCTGGTGGAAGGCCCGAGCCGCAAGAACGCAGCCGAGCTCACCGGCCGCACCGAGAACATGCGCTACGTGAACTTCCCCGGCCCGGCGGGGCTGGTCGGCCGCTTCGTCGACGTCGAGATCACCGCTGCGATGAGCAATTCGCTGCGTGGCCGGCTGCCGGTCGAGGCCCTCGCACTCGCCTCATGAGCGAACTTAACATTCGCGCGATCGACGCCAAGGATTTCGACTTGGCGTGGCCGGTCTTCCGCGAGGTGATTGCCGGCGGCGACACCTACAGTTTTCCGCCGGACATGGATTTCGCCGCCGCGCGCGCCGCCTGGACCACGCCGCCGGCACGCACCTATGTCGCCGAGCGCGACGGCACGGTGCTCGGCTGCTACGTGCTCAAGCCCAACCAGCCGGGGCTTGGCGACCACGTGGCCAACGCCGGTTACATGGTCGCCGCCGCCGCGCGCGGCCAGGGCATCGCCTCGGCCATGTGTCTCCATTCGATGGACGAGGCGCGTCGCGCCGGTTTCACCGCGATGCAGTTCAACTTCGTCGTCGCCACCAACACCAAGGCGGTCGCGCTGTGGCAGCGCCACGGTTTTGCGATCGTCGGCCGCGTGCCCGGCGCCTTCCGCCACGCCGTGCATGGGCCGACCGACGTCTACGTCATGCACCGATACCTATGAACGCCACACCCACCCAACGCGATTTCGCTCTCGACCCGGAAGACAACGCCCGTCTCGCCAATCTGTGCGGACCGTTCGACGAACACCTGCGCCAGCTGGAACTGCGCCTGGGCGTGGAGATCGACCACCGCGGCAACCTGTTCCGGGTGATCGGCGACGAGGCCGCGGCCCACACCGGCGAGCAGGTGCTGCGTACGCTCTACGCCGCCACCGAACAGGAGGCGCTGACCGGCGCGCGGATCCACCTGCACCTGTCCGAGGCGGGCATCGACGCCGCGGTCGAGGAGGCCGCCGCCGGCACGCAGGACGTGGTGATCAAGGTCAAGCGCGGGGTGATCAAAGGCCGCGGCCCGAACCAGGCGCGCTACCTGCACGCCATCGCCACCCACGACATCAACTTCGGCGTCGGCCCGGCCGGCACCGGCAAGACCTACCTCGCGGTGGCGAGCGCGGTCGAGGCGCTGGAAGCCAACCGCGTGCAGCGCGTGCTGCTGGTGCGTCCGGCGGTGGAGGCCGGCGAAAAGCTCGGCTTCCTGCCCGGCGATCTCTCGCAGAAGGTCGACCCGTACCTGCGTCCGCTGTACGACGCGCTGTACGAGATGCTCGGCTTCGAGAAGGTCGCCAAGCTGATCGAGCGCAACGTGATCGAGATCGCCCCGCTCGCCTACATGCGCGGCCGCACGCTCAACGATGCGTACGTCATCCTCGACGAGGCGCAGAACACCACCGTCGAGCAGATGAAGATGTTCCTGACCCGCATCGGCTTCGGCTCGGTGGCGGTGATCACCGGCGACGTGAGCCAGGTCGACCTGCCGCGCCACGTGCGTTCGGGACTGCGCCATGCGATCGAGGTGCTGCGTGGCGTCGAAGGCATCAGTTTCACCTTCTTCACCGCGCGCGACGTGGTGCGCCACCCGCTGGTGGCCAAGATCGTGCGCGCCTACGAGGCCTTCGAGCAGGCCGCGCCGGCAGCCGCCACACGTCCTGCCGAATCCGCCCGGCATGCCGACTAGCCACGGCGCAGCTAAAGCCGGCGCCCCGTCACCACGTGCGCCGCGGCTGCAGGTGCACTTGAGTTACGGCGTGCCGCGCCGCGGCCTGCCGGCGCCGGCGAGCTTCCGCCGCTGGGTGCAGGCGGCGCTGCACGGCGCCGGGCACCGCCGAGCCGCGGAGGTGGCGATTCGTCTCGTCGATGCGGACGAAGGCCGCGCGCTCAATGCCCGTTTCCGCGGCAAGGACTATCCCACCAACGTGCTGTCGTTTCCCGCCGAGCCGCCACCGGGCCTGCGCCTCGCGCTGCTCGGCGACCTCGCGCTCTGCGCGCCGGTGGTGATGCGCGAGGCGCAGGCGCAAGGCAAGCGCCCGCGCGATCACTTCGCCCACCTCACCGTGCACGGCGTGCTGCATCTGCTGGGCCATGACCACGAGGAAGCCGCCGCCGCCCAAGTCATGGAAGCCCTGGAAAAACGCATCCTCTCAGGCCTCGGCATCGCCGACCCGTACGCGGACGACTGAGGCGTTTTTCAGCGCAGCGACCCGCGCGCGATCGGACGAGCCACGCGGGCCAGGGCCAGCAGCCGGGCGAAGCGTCCCCAGCCGAGCACGGCCACCAGCGCTTGGGTGCACAGGAACGCCAGCACGAAGCCGCCGACGCCGAGCGGCGGCACATGCAGGCGCAGCACGCCGAGCGCCAGCGCCACGATCACGGCAGGCACGGTCGGACCCAGATAGGTGCCGAGCGTGGCCAAGGGCCGCGCGCCGAGCTGCGCGGCGCCACGCAGCAGGGCACGGATGGCCGAGCCGAGCAGCGGATCGGCGATGAAGGCCGCCCGCGCCGACTCCACCCATGCGTGAGCCAGCCACAGCACCAGGGCGCCGAGCGCGAAAGCGCCACGATCCGCCCAGGCGGCCTGGCTTTCGCGCACCGCCCGCGCGGCCTGGGCATCAGCCATCGCCGCCAGCGCCGCGACGAGGGCGAGCGCAAGGCCATACGGGAGCAAGGCGACCAGGGCCAGACGGAACATGCGGGCGTATTCGATCACGCCACACTGCAGCAGCTGATTGAGACTCAACGTGCGCTCGGCGCGCCCGGCCGCCACCATCATGCCGGCCAGCAACGGCGCGAGCAGCAAGGCGAGCAGTGTCGCGGCCAGACCGGCGCCGCGCAGCCAGGGCGCGCCTTCGCCAAGCCCGTGGACCAGATCGGCCAGGACCAGGCCATCCAGATGCCGCGCCCAATCATCGGCATGGACGGCGTGATCGAGCAGGCCGCGCAGCCCCTGCCAGAACGGCAACGCGACCACCAGGGTCGGCGCCAGCGACAGCACCGTCCACAGCAGCAGCAACCGCCACGACAGGGATGTCCGCCATACCCATCGCCACCCTGCCGCAGCACCCGCGCGCCGAGCCGTCGCGTGTCTCATCACAGGGTCTCCAGCAGGGTATAGAAGGTTTGCAGCAGCGCGGCGGCGTCGGCGCTCCAGCGGCGCGAGGCGCTGCCGTCGGCGCGCACGGTACGGCTGTCGTTGAGCTTGTCGGCATCGAGATACGCCTTGCGCTCGGGGTCCAGCTCGGCCGACACCGCCTTGCTCGGTCCGGTGAAGCTGAAGCGCGCCCAGCGCCGCTCGTCGTCCCAGCGCACGTCCTGATGATGGCCGTCGCTGAAGTTCACGCGCAGAAGCTGCGGCGCCGGCGCGCCGGCGCGCATGACGGTCACCGTGCTGCGCCACGGGAACGGACCTTCGTCCGGCTTGGCGTTCGGATGCGCCTTCCGCCAGGCCTCGCGCTGTGCGGCGATGCGCTTGGCCAGCGATTGGCTATCCTCCGCAACGCCGCCCTTGCCGGCGACGGGCAGGACTTCCTCGACATCGATGCCGGCGAGGCGATCGTCGATGTGCGCGGTGCCGTAGACGTACTGCTCGAACAGGCGGTCGACCTCGCGCGGCTGGCCGGAAACCTCCTCGAGCACGGCGCGCAGGTCGGCCACCGACGGATGGCGGAACTTCCAGCGCGCGTAGTAGGCCTTGAAAGCCCGCTCCAGGCTTGCCTTGCCGAGGCGTTCCTCGAGGTCGTGCATCATCGTCGCGGTGCGCGAGTACACCGTGCCGTAACTGGAACTGGAGAGCCGGTTCCAGGCGTTCTGGCCGAGCGGATCGGCCGGCTGCGAAAGCTGTGCGCCGGCGCGCTCCATGGCAAAGCCTTCCAGTTCCGGCGCAAAACCGAGCGTTTTCAAGAGCGGTGTGGCGAGCACGATGCCCTGACGGCGTGCGCGCAACATGCGCTGGTCCCAGTATTCGTTGAGGCCCTCGTCCAGCATCGGTTCCTCGAACTCGTTGGAGGCGAGGATGCCGTAGAAGTACCCGTGGCCGAACTCGTGGATGGTGACGAAGTCGGACATGTACTGGTTGAGCGTGCCCGGCTCGACCCGGGCGTAGCCCTCGGTGGTGAAGAAGGTCGGGTATTCCATGCCGCCGGCTTCCTCCGCGTTGTACGGCGGCACGACCACGGTGAGCGTGCGATACGGATACGGCCCCAGCGTGTCGGAGAAATACGTCAGCGCATCGGTGCTGGCCTTGAGCTGCGGCGCCGCGCTGCCGGCGTATTCGGGCGGATACAGCACGCGCACGGCGACCGGCGGGCTGCCCGGCCCCTGCCAATGGCCGTCCAGCGATCGATAACCCTTGGCCGCCACCCAGGCGAAATCGTGCACGTCGCCCTGCACGTAGCGATAGGTCGTCTTGCCGCCGGAAGATCGAGCTGTGCCCTGCAGTTCGCCGACCGCGCCCACGGTGTAGTCGCTGGGCACGGTCAGGCTGACGTCGAAACGGCCGAAGTCGGCGTAGAACTCGCTGTTGAAGTGGAACTCGTGCACGTTCCAGCGTGGCGCGGTGGCGCCGCGCTCGCCGGCCAGCTCCAGCACGCCGATCTTCGGAAACCATTGCGCGACCAGGTTGAAGTCACCCCACCAGCCGGTGCGCTCGACCACGCGCGGCAACTGGCTGAGGAAGTCGATGTCCAGCGTCAGCGTGCCGCCGGCCGGCACGGGTTGCGCAAGATCGACGCGCGCGACGGTCTGGTCGGACGCCGGGCCGCCGTCCGGATGCACGAAAGTCCACTTCAGCGCGCTGTCGCCCTGCTTCACCGAGGCGAGATCGATCCCGCCCCACTCGCCCTTCTTCAGCGAGGCCACGCCGCGCGAGCGGCCGTGCGCGGTGAGCACGCGGCGCTCGGTGAAGAAGGTGCTGCCTTCGTTGCGGAAGGCGTTGAGGTACAGGTGCAGATAGACGCTGCCGACCGGACCCTCGCTGCGGTTGCGCCAGATGAGACGCTCCTTGCCGCTGACCGCATGCTTGCCGGCATCGAGCTCAGCACTGATGCGATAGTCGACCACGCGGTCGGACAGGGTGGGCTCACTGCCGGTGCGCGGGCCGCCCCAGGCCATCGGCGCGCTCGGCACCCGCACCGCGGCCGCATCGGCAGGCGCGAGCGGGAGCTCGGCGACGGGTGCCACGGCAGCGGCAGCGACCGGCGCCACGCTGGAAACGGTCTGCCGGGCCCACGCAACGCCCGCCGCCCCGGCACAGGCAAGCCACAGCCCCACGACCGCCGACCGGCGGCAGATGACGACAGCACGCATGCGCATTCCCCTGTACCGCAAAGACCCGCGCGAGCATACGCCAGGTGCGGCTGGACAAGGCAAGGCGCGGCAGGCAACTTTTCGGCCGGCCGATGGTCTGTGCTGAACACGGCCATCTTTTGCAGGTTTCACCATGCGCATTCTCATCGTCGAGGACGACCCCGCGATTGCCGCTGCCATCGGCGGCGCGCTCGAGCACAGCGGCCATGCGGTCGATCGCATCGACGACGGCAGCCTGGCCGACCACGCCCTCAAGGACGGCAACTATGACCTGGCGATACTGGACCTGGGCCTCCCGGGGCTGGACGGACGCGAGGTGCTGGCCCGGCTGCGCCGCCGCGGAACGGGCTTGCCGGTGCTGGTCATCACCGCCCGCGAAGGGCTCAACGAGCGCGTCGGGGTGCTCGACATCGGCGCCGATGACTATCTGGTCAAGCCGTTCGCGCTGGCCGAATTCGAGGCCCGCGTGCGGGCGTTGCTGCGCCGGGCCGCGAGCGGCGGCGTGCCGGAGATCCGCATCGGCCGCCTGCGCCTCAACCTGCCCGGCCGCATGGCCTGGATCGAGGATCGCCCGCTCGCATTGACGCCGCGCGAATTCGGCCTGATCGAGGCGCTGGCCAGCCGTCCCAACCGGGTCACCAGTCGCGCACAGCTGACCGAGGCGCTGTGCAACTGGGACGAGGAGATGACGCCCAACGGGCTGGACATCGCCATGCACCGGCTACGCCGCAAGCTCGCCGGCAGCGGCGCACGGGTGCGCACCGTGCGCGGCCTCGGCTACCTGCTCGAAGAAGGCGAGGATGAGTAGTCCCGCCCCCCTGCAACCGCCCAGCCTGCGCCGGCGGCTGCTGCTGTTCCTGCTGGTACCGATGCTGGTCTTTCTGCTGCTGGATGCGGTGATCACCTACGCCGGCGCGCTCGCCTACTCCAACCGGGTGCACGACAAGGATCTGGCCGATGAAGTTTTGACTGTTGCACAGATGATCCGTCGTTACGGCATCCAGAGCGAACTGTCTCCAGAGGTACGTTTTCTGATCGAATACGACCCGGATGGCCATAATCATTTCAGTATCGTGAGTCGTAAACGCGGGCTACTCGATGGCCATGGTCGCTTTTTCAATATTCGACCATCGATTGGGCAAGCACCGTCTTTATACGACGTACAAACCCCACACCATCTATTGCGCGTGGCCGCCTACAGCATGCCCGCGCCCGACGATCCGGGCGACGTCATCACCATCAGCATCGGCGAAACCCTGCAAAGCCGGCATCGCAATGCGCGCGACATCCTGCTGTTGAGCATTCCCATGCAGTCGCTGCTCATCGTATGCGTGCTGCTGCTGGTCTGGTTCGGCGTCGATCATGGCCTCAAGGTACTGAACCCGCTGGTTGAAAGGCTGCGCCGGCGCGAACACGAACTCGAGCCGATCACCGCCGAGGATGTGCCGATCGAGATCCTGCCGCTCACCCGCACCATCGACCTCTTGTTCGCACGCCTCAAGCGCGCCATGCAGGCCCAGGAGCGTTTCCTGGCCGATGCCGCCCATCAGCTGCGCACGCCGCTGGCCGGTTTCAGGCTGCATGCCGAACGCGCCCTGGCCAATCCGGCTGACACCAAGGACGCCCTGCACCACATCCTGCGGCTCACCGAGCGCACCACGCGCATCGCCAACCAGCTGCTGGCGATCTCGCGCGCGCAGAGTCGCCTGGCCAACGGCAGCGAACTGCCGCTGCTCGATCTGGCCGCGCAGGTGCCTGGCATGGTGGCGCTGCGCGTACCCGAGGCCCTACATGCGGGCCTTGACTTAGGTTACCAGGGGCCGGATAAGCCGCTGCACATCCAGGGCCATGCCGACGCCCTGCAGGAACTCCTGGACAACCTGATCGACAACGCCATGCGCTATGCCGGCCCTGGGCGAAGCGCCACGGTGCGCCTGGGGCCATGCCCCGACGGCGGCGCGGAGCTGGTGGTGGAGGATGATGGCCCGGGCGTACCCGAAGCATTGATGCCCAGGCTCGGCGAGCGGTTTTTCAGGGTGCCCGGACACGAAGGCCCAGGCACGGGGCTTGGCCTTGCGATCGTGCAGCAGATCGCCCAGTTGCATGGCGCCCAGGTCACTTTCGGCCGCAGCGAGGCGGGTGGATTCAAGGTCACCGTCCGTTTCCCGCCCCCGGCTGCGGCCACCTCGCCTTGAAAGCCGTCTGAAAAAGTCGCCTGCGACATTGCCCCTCATGTATTTGATCAACGGATCGATTCCATCGTGATACGCAAAGCCGATTTCTGGTTGGAAGGCAGCGGCCCGCACGGCGTTCTGCTGATCCACGGCCTCACCGGCACGCCCAACGAAATGCGCATCCTGGCCAAGGCACTCCACCGGCGCGGCTACACCGTGCACGGCGTGCAACTGGCCGGCCACGGCGGCGACATGGAAGACCTGATCGCCACCGGCTGGCGCGATTGGTACGCCAGCGTCGACGCAGCCGCCGAGCGCATGGCGTCGCGGGTCGACAAGCTGTTCGTCGGCGGGCTTTCCATGGGCGCGTTGCTTGCGCTCAAGCTCGCGTCCGAATGGCGGGAACGCATCGCCGGCGTGGGCGTCTACGGCGTCACTTTCCGCTACGACGGCTGGAGCATGCCGCGCACCAGCCGCCTCGCCTGTCTTCTGCCGATGTTCAAGCGGCTCGGTATCGGCCGCTCACGCGTATTCATGGAACAGCCGCCCTATGGCATCCGTGACGAACAGCTGCGCGGACGGATCGTGGCCGCCATGCAGGGCGAGGACAGCACCGCCGCCGGCCTGCCGGGTAATCCGTGGCACGCATTGGCCGAGATGTACAAGCTCTCCACGCACGTGCGCCGTCGCCTGCATCGGGTGATCTCGCCTTGCCTGGTCGCGCACGCCCGCGAGGATGACGTCGCCAGCCTGCGCAATGCCGAACGGGTGCTGCGCGGCGTGCGCGCGCCGACCGATTTCCTGGTGCTGGACGACAGCTATCACATGATCACCATCGACCGGCAGCGGAGTCTGCTGGCCGAACGCTCGGCAGCGTTTTTCGATGCCATCAGCGGTGAAACACGCGCGCCGTTGGCCGCCTGAAGGTCTCAATGCAGCCGCTCGCGCTCGGACTATGGATGGCCAATGCCACCCTCGATACTTGTGGTCAACTCGCCTTCAAGGCGGCCGCCAATACACCGGCCCAAAGTACCGGTATCGCGCACTGGCAATACATGCTGAAACGCCCATGGCTGTGGCTCGGCATCACTTGCTATATAGCTGAGTTCTTTGCCTGGATCGCTTTTCTGTCCTTACTACCGTTATCCGAGGGAGTACTGCTCGGCTCGATCAATATCGTAATCGTCATGCTGGCTGGGCGTTTATTTTTCGGTGAACGACTCACACCCATGCGCGTGACCGGCATTTTATTGGTGAGCTTGGGCGTACTGCTCGTGGGCAGTTCGGCATGAAACGTCATATACCAGGTTTTTTGTTACTGATGGCGTTCGATACCTTGGCGCAGTTCTCCTTCAAGCTGGCCGGCGATCACGCATTGCCAGCGACCTTGGATAGAGCCTGGCTCCAACGCGTACTCACGTCGCCATGGGTGGCTGGCGCGATCATTGGCTATCTGGGGGCCTTTACAACCTGGATGAATCTACTCAAGCAGGCACCAATAGGTCCGGCATTTGCTGCCTCTCACCTGGAAGTGGTGAGCGTCGCCCTGCTATCGGTATGGTTTTTTCATGAACCACTGACCATGCGAGTGGTTCTCGGCGCGGCCGCCATCGTTGCAGGCATCATCTGCCTGGCATTATCAGAGTCCGCACCCGACGTGGCGATCACCCCCTGAATGTTGTTACATCGGGAAATTCCGCCCACTGCTGGGCTGCCTCTTCATTGGCAGGATCTCTTATCATTTGACACAAGGCCATCGCTCGCCGATTACCTGGCCAAGCAACTCGACATTCCAGATCCCTTATTGACCTGTTCGGGCACCGCTGCATTCATGGTGGCGTTGCGCGCGTTGCATCGCAAAGCCCCCTCGCGCCATGTGGTCGTCATCCCCGCCTACACCTGTCCGCTGGTACCCATTGCAGTGCGCCAGCTCGGCTTAAGCTTGCGTTTGTGTGACCTTCTACCGGGACATTTCGACCTCGATCCAAAAGCCCTCGCCGCAGCCTGCCGAGAAGATACCCTGGCCATAGTACCGACGCATCTGGCGGGCCTTGTCGCCGATGTAACAACGGCGCTTTCCATAGCCCGTAATGCTGGCGCCTTCGTGATTGAGGATGCTGCTCAAGCCCTCGGCGCAGAGCAAGACGGACGAAGCGTCGGCCTACAGGGTGATGCGGGCTTTTTTAGCCTAGCTGCAGGCAAGGGCCTGTCGACCTATGAAGGCGGCATCCTGATTGCGCGCGACAATGCAATACGCAAAGCCATGGCATACGAAGCAACTGAAATGCTGCCATGCAATTGGCGCATGGAACTACTGCGTTGCATGCAATTGCTTGGCCTAGCCATCTGTTACCGTCCATCGTTGCTCACTCTGGCCTACGGTTTGCCCCTTCGACGTTCATTACGCCGTGGCGATCCAATCGCCGCCATTGGCGATCATTTCCCCATGCAGGTGCCGCTGCATAGCGTCAGCCGCTGGCGACAGGCAGTTGGGGCGCGCGCGGCTGCGCGTTGGCCGGATTTTCTTGCCCATCGCCGTCTTCTCGCCCAGCAACGTATCGAGCGACTACGGCGCATCCACGGACTGCAGGTCTTCGATGAGCGCCCAGGCAGCACGGCAAGTTGGCCCTACTTCTTACTGCTGATGCCGGATGAGGCCAAACGTGACGCAGCGCTCGGACAATTATGGCAATCGGGCTTGGGCGTCAGTCGAATCTTTGTTCATGCATTACCTGATTACGACTATCTCGCTGACTGCATCCCACGCACAGCCACGCCAAGAGCACGGGATTTCGCCGCACGGACGCTAACCATTAGCAACAGCCCATGGTTGGAAGATGCCGATTTCGAGCACATCTGCGCCACGCTCGATCGTGTACTGCGCACCTGACCCGTGTTTCAGGTCGAAGCATTCGTGTAAAGATCGGCCATCGCATCGAGTAGTTCGAGGTCGAGTTCGAACTGCCGCGCCTGCCAAGCTGATAATGCGCATTCGTCGACTGGTGGCTGTGCATCGATCGCTGCCAGTATGCGCTTCCAGCGTCGCCGATAGCGGTATGAAGAGACTTCACCGGTGATATCGCTACCGATCAGGCCGGCATCCAAAGCGCCGATCAACGAACGCGCATGCTTGGGCTGAAGAACACCCTGATCCCAGTTGGTATGTGCCACATCTATTGAGAAAACATCCTTGTCGATGGAAAGATAGGCCGGCCGCGCAAAACGGCGTTGGTGATCGATGAAAGCATCGGTCAGGGTATCGGCGTCGGCAAAAGTCCGAAAAGCCGATGCCATTCCCAATCGATGCGCCCAACGCACGTCGACACCGATACACCAATAGGTCAAGCGCCCCTGGCATAATGGGGCAAGATAATTTTCCCATGCATGACGCAAGCCGACGTCTTGCGAGCAAATACCGACCACGTGCACATGAGCAATCTGCGCCAAGGCTGTCACGGAGCGCACCCAGGATCCGCAATGCACACCGAAAGGGAAGCGCATGTTATCAGGGTGATTATCCAGCACCACCACTTGAAACGGCTGGGTTGATGCCTTCCGCGCAATCAACGGCAAACTGAGATGATGAAAATCACCGCTACCGAGAAACACGGTGCCATATTGCAGCGGAAGTACATCATCGAGTACCCGGGCAAATTTCCGCAACGTCGCTGCTGAGCAACAGAATCGCAAGGATTCCTGCCAGTGTTCCAAGGGCACCACCAGCCGGTGCGGCAATGGACCGACCGAATGATCGAGGTCGAGCACCACAGGCTGGTTCATGCCGGCTGGACAGCAACCGACTCGCCAGCGAAACTCGGCGCCAGACGACGCAACAGACCACGCAACAGCGAACTACGTACATGCACCAAGTGTCGTGTCATGGTGAAACTCGCACCGAGATCACGTTTGACTGTTGCGTCGGTCCACCCGGCCACATAATGACGCAAGCCCCGAGACAAGGCGTAATCTATATTGCGTATCCAGCTCACGAAATAAAGATTATTTTCGCGTGCCGCAGGATAGGCAAGTCCGATATATTTGTCGATCAGTTTGCCGCTGTATTCATAGCACAGATTCCAGCCTATCATCTCACCATGATGACGGTAGACGAAAACGATTCCACGATTATTGGCATCCTGCAGCAGCGCGCGAAAGAAATCCATGCTCAATAAATCGAAATGCACCTGGCTCTGTGCATACACGTTGCGATAAAGCGCATAAAAATCCGCCAGAACCTCCGGCTTGTGGAAACGATCATCTCCGGTCGGTATGATGTCCACCTCGAGACGGTCTATCGCCCGCAACTTGCGGCGCAAATCCTTGCGGCGCGAAGCGGAAAGCCTGGCGAGATAAGCCTGGACATCATTGAAGTCCAGCGACAGGTAAGCCAATGCTTGGCCTTCCACGTCGATCCAGCCCTGCCTTTTACATGTGGCGACAAAGGTCTGCGCAAAAGCATTGTCGGAAGCATCCAGCAACGGTGAATCGCACGGTAAATCTTTGACGATCAACAACGGACATTCATTGCCATATGTCTGAAGCAATTCATCTACCAGCTTTATCGGGTCCGCCAAAAAAGGCAGTGGCGCGTATTCACTCACTGTGCTACCAATAAAACGGGTACGCCAGCGCAACAATCCCGACCAACGGCGATAAAACGGCCAGTGCATCACCTTTCGTCGCAATGCGTCATCCGCAGTAGTCAGCAAATCGAACGCCATAATAAAGCCAGGCATCCCCTGCACAGCGCGTTCTGCAAAAAAACCTTCAGGTGGATAGGCGATAAAATGCTCGATCAGCGATGCAGGTTCTAATTGCCCCCTGTATGTGGCCTCAACGCGAGAAATTTCCGAAGGCAAGAAAGGTCCGACGCTCTCCGGAAAGCGCTTTGCAAGCATGATCAACCCTGCTTGGCTCGGGTCAGCAGCTGGTCGAGCAACGCGATGGCGAGGTCGATTTCCTCGTGGGTGATGTCGAGCGATGGCGCCAGCGTGATCACATTCTTGTACCAGCCACCGACGTCGAGCACGAGGCCGATCGGCTTGCCGTCATGACGCAAATCGCCGGCCAGGCCGATGTCGACCATGCGGTCGAGCAGCGCCTTGTTCGGAGTGAAGCCGTCCTCGGTGCAGATCTCGGCGCGCAGCGCGAGCCCGAGGCCGTCGACGTCGCCGATCTCCTTGTGCCGGCGCTGCAGATCCTTGAGCCCGGCCAGAAAGTGCGCGCCCTTCTCCGGCACGGTCTGCTCGTAGTTCATCTCCTCGCCGAGCCGCATCACCTCCAGGCCCACGGCGGTGCCGAGCGGATTGGAGTTGAAGGTCGAATGGGTCGAGCCGGGCGGGAACACCTGCGGATTGATCAGTTCCTCGCGCGCCCACAGGCCCGAGAGCGGGTTGAGTCCGTTGGTCAGCGCCTTGCCGAACACCAGCACGTCCGGCGTCACGCCGAAATGCTCGATCGACCACAGCTTGCCGGTGCGCCAGAAACCCATCTGGATTTCATCGACCACCAGCAGGATGCCGTACTGGTCCATCACCTTCTTCAACTCGCGGAAGAAGTTCGGCGGCGGCACCACGTAGCCGCCGGTGCCCTGGATCGGCTCGACGTAGAACGCGGCGTATTCGGCCTGGCTCACCTTCGGATCCCACACGCCGTTGTATTCGGTCTCGAACAATCGCGCGAACTGGCGCACGCAATGCTCGGAGTATTCCTCCGGCGTCATACCCTTGGGGCGGCGGAACGGATACGGGAACGGGATGAACATCGCGCGCTCGCCGAAGTGACCGAAGCGGCGGCGATAGCGGTAACTCGAGGTGATCGACGAGGCACCCAGCGTGCGGCCGTGATAGCCGCCCTCGAAGGCGAACATCAGGCTCTTGCCGTTCTTGGCATTGCGCACCAGCTTGAGCGAATCCTCGATCGCCTGCGCGCCGCCGACGTTGAAGTGCACGCGACCCTTCAGGCCGAACTTGCGCTGCGCATCGAGCGCGATGGTCTTGGCGAGCTGCACGCGGGTCGGATGCAGATACTGGCTGGCCACCTGCGGCAGGGTGTCGATCTGCCGCTTGAGCGCGGCATCCAGACGCGGGTTGGCGTAGCCGAAGTTGCACGCCGAATACCACATCTGCAGGTCGAGGAAGGGCGTGCCGGCCGCGTCGAACATGTAGCTGCCTTCGCAGCGGCGGAAGATCTTCGGCGGCTCGACGTAGTGCACGGTGTCGCCGTAGGAGCTGTACAGCGCCTCGTCGGCGAGCAGCTGTTCGTCGGAAATCGCCTCGTCGGCGCGTTTGTCGAAAACGTTCATGGCAGGCAAAGAATCCCGTGGGGAGATAGGAAAAGAGCGGCCGCGTGGCAAAGGCCGCATCACGGCACGACGGCGGTCGCGTCCTCGAGCGTCAGGCGGCCCTCGAGCAGCGCAGGCAGCAACGCCAGCGCATCCTCGAAGCCGGTGATCGGCCGGTACGGAATGCCGCTCGCGCGGCAATGCTCGATCAGGCGGTGCTTGGCGAACACGAAATCCACCCGCTCGGCGGCGCAGAAGTCCGAGGCGCCATCGCCGATCAGCAAGGTGCGCGCACCACCGGCACGGGCCTGCTCGACGCAGGCGCACTTGCAGGTGCCGCTGCGGCAACCGGCGGCCTGGAACGGCGAGCTCAACTGCCAGCGCTGGGGCGCCGTGGCCGGTCGCAGGTGATTGGCGGCGAGCGGCAGGTCGTCCAGGTCATAGCGCGCGAGGATGCGCTCGATGGCGTAATCCAAGCCGTCGCTGACGATGCGCAGCGGCAAGCCGAGTTCGCGTGCCTTGGCTGCGAAGGCCGGAAAGGCGTGGTCGATCCACAGGCCCGAGAGATGCCGGTCGAGTTCTTCCCGGCTCATGTCGAGCAGTGCGACCTGGCCGGTCATGCATTCGCGCGAGCCGATGCGGCCGGCGCGCCAGTCGCGTTCGAGTTCACGCCAGCCAGGCCGGCCATAGCGATCGAGCAGCGAGTCGATGACGTCCTCGACGGCGATGGTGCCGTCGAAATCACACAGGATGGTCCAGGAATTCACGCGAGGCCTACACTAAATCAGGTGATGAAACGCTAGAGCGGCGCACTTTCATCGGCCTTTCCGTCCCGCAGGCAGACCGGCTACGCTGATAAAAGGTTCAGCTTGATGATCATTCCACATGACCGATTTGACGGATTTGCGGCGCCTCTTCGCGGGGCTCGTGCTTGCCGGCGTGCCGTTCGCGGCCACATGGGCTGCCGATGACGCGGCACCGAGTTACGCCCTTGGCGCCGGCATGGAACGCATGCCGGCCTGGATCGGCGCGGATCACCACCGCAACCAGGCGGTGCCTTATTTCGACATCGAGTTGCCGGGCTGGGGCGAGCTGTCCAGCACCGATGGCCTCATGCTCGACCTGATCCACGACACGCCATGGCACGGCGGGCTCTACGGCAACTATCAGTGGGGCCGCACCAGCCATGCGCTCGGGCCGCGCCTGAAAGGCATCGTCGATCCGCTCGGCCCGCGCATCCACGGCGGCGGCTATCTGGAATATCACTTCACCGAGCACACGAGCCTCGGCGGCCATGTGAGCCACGACACCCAGGGCGCCGGCGCCTATGCGGCGCTGTACGCCGATGTCGACCTACCCTCCATCGGCTACTGGCAACACTCGCTGGAAGCACAGTGGCAAGGCATGAACGGCGCCGCGATGCGTCGCTTCTTCGGCCTGCGCCCGGCACAGGCGGCCGCGCTCGGCGTGCGCGCCTGGCAACCCGGCGCGGGTGGCGAGCAAGTGTCGCTGGAATACGATGCCTTCATGCCCACCAGCCGCCACACCGGCTTCGCACTCGCGCTCGATTACGGCAGGCTGATCGGCCCGGCCGGCAACAGCCCGTTGGTGCAGCGCTTTGGCGCCCGCACCCAGGTCACCACCTCGATCGCCTTTCTCTATCACTTCTGAGCATACGAAGGCCGAGGGCGACGGGCGTCGCCAGAACTCGAGCAAGCGCGGATGGAGTCAACGCCGCCTGCCTGGACGGGGGCTCCGACAAGAATCCAAGGGCGCAAGCCCTCGAGGGCGCATGGAGCGCGGCTCGGGCGACGTGTACCCGCGTCCCAGACAAGCCACTAAAGATCCTTGGCCAGCACTTCGAAACGCAGATCGTCACGCAGGGGAATGCCGAAGCGCTCGTCCCCGTAGGGAAAGGGCTTGAGCACACCGGTGCGACGATAGCCGCGGCGGCTGTACCAGGCGATGAGCTCCTCGCGCTGCACGATCACGGTCATGCCGATCTGCCGGCAGCCCCAGTCCTCGCGCGCCCGGCGCTCGGCCTCGGCCAGGACGCGGCTGCCGACACCGTCGCCCTGCACGAGCGGATCGACGGCAAACATGCCGAAATAGGCGCTGTCGTCGTGCTGCTCCAGCTGACAGCTGGCGATCAGACGCCCGTCGCGCTCGGCAAGGATGATGCAGGCCGATGGCCGGGCGATGATCGAGGCCACCTCGTCCGCATCGGTGCGCTGGCCGTCCAGAAGGTCCGATTCGGTAGTCCAGCCACGGCGGCCGGAATCACCGCGATAGGCCGATTGCACCAGCGCGACGATCGCATCGATGTCGCCCGGGCCGGCGAGTCGAAAATGCAAGGGTCCGTTTGTCATCGCTTGATGATAACGGCGAATAAACGCGAAAGGCTGATGTCGTCAGTGCCAGCGGCCGAGCAGGTCGAACAGCACCAGATCGGCGCGCAGCGGACCGCGCAGCGCCTCGCGGGCACGGTTGGCCTCGTCGAACCACGCTTGCAGGGTTTCCGCATCGAGCCGGCTGGCCAGCGGCGGCGGGCTTCCGTCCGCCCGGGCGCGGGCTTCGTCGGCGGCCGCCTGGGCGGCGAACCAGAGCCGCTGGGCCGGCTCGTCCTCCTGCCAGCGGCGTGCCACCGGCAGCGGCGTCGTCCTGCCGGCGGCGAGCGCGGCCAGATCGCCGCGCACGGCCTCGCGACGCTCGAGCGCCCCCTGCGTCGCCCAGGTCAAGGCCAGCCCTGGATTGCCACCGGCGGCGGCAAGCGCCTGCGCGGCCGCCTGCACGCCCTGGGCCTGCAGCCAGGCAAGCGCCTGCGCGGACGGCGGCAAGGAAAAATCGATCCGCTGGCAGCGGCTGCGGATGGTCGCCGGCAATCGCCACGGCGCATCGGCGACGAGCGCGATCAAGGTCTGCGGCGTGGGTTCTTCCAGTGTCTTGAGCAAGGCATTGGCGGCGGCCGCATTCATCGCGTCGGCCGGATCGAGCAGCGCCACCTGCCAGCCGCCGAACTGGCTGGCCATGGCCAGGCGCGCGCACAGCTCGCGGATCTGCTCGACCACGATTTCGCTGCGCTGCGTGCCGTCCTTGCGCAGGCCCTGGCTCACCGCGATCACGTCCGGATGGGTGCCGGCCGCGAGCAGGCGACAGCTGCGACAGACGCCGCACGGCTCGCCGTCTTCGCTTTGCTGGCACAGCAGACCCTGCACGAAACGACGCAGGAAGTCGCGCTTGCCCAGGCCCGCCGGACCGCTCAAGAGCAGCGCATGCGGCAGGCTCTCGCGACGGCGGCGTTGCTGCAGCCGTTGCCAGGCCTCGACATGCCAGGGCGGCAGGTTCATCGGCCGGCCTCGCGCAACAGCGGTTCGAGTGCCCGGGTCGCCGCCGCCAGCACCTCCTCGGCCGGTCGACCGGCATCGAGCCGCCGGAAGCGCGCCGGTTCGGCCGCCGCGCGCGCCGCGTAGGCCGCCCGCACCCGCTCGAAGAAGGCATCGGCTTCGCCCTCGATGCGGTCGCTCGCGCCGCGTCCTGCGGCGCGCACCCTGCCGGCCGCGACCGGCAAGTCGAGCAACAGGGTGAGATCGGGCACCAGACCGTTGCAGGTCCATGCCTCCAGCTGGGCGATGCGCTCGTATGGCTGCCCGCGACCGCCGCCCTGGTAGGCATAGCTGGCATCGACGAAGCGATCACACAGCACCCACTGGCCCGCCGCGAGCGCAGGCCCGATCGATTCGCGCACCAGCTGGGCGCGGGCGGCGAACATCAGCAGCAGCTCGCTTTCCGCGCACATGCCGCGCAGGGCCGGATCGAGCACGATCGCACGCACCGCCTCGCCGAGCGCGGTCCCGCCGGGTTCGCGCGCGAGCACCGGCGTGATGCCGTGGCGCAGGAGATGTTCGCGCAGGCCGGCGATGAGGGTGCTCTTGCCCGCGCCCTCGCCGCCTTCCAGGGTAATGAAACGTCCGCGCACGGTCATGGGCAATGCTTCAGCTGGTAACAGGCGACATGGCGATTGTGCTCGGCCAGGGTGGCGGAGAACACGTGGCTGCCGTCGCCGCGAGAGACGAAGTACAGCGCATCGCCCGGCGCCGGATGCAGCGCCGCCACGATCGAGGCCTTGCCCGGCAGGGCGATCGGCGTCGGCGGCAGGCCGCCACGGGTGTAGGTGTTGTAGGGCGTGTCGGTGACGAGATCGCTCTTGTGGATGTTGCCGGCATAGCTTGCGCCCATGCCGTAGATCACGCTGGGATCGGTCTGCAAGGGCATGTGTCGCTGCAGTCGGCGGATGAAGACGCCGGCGATCTGCGCGCGCTCGTCGGCGCGGGCGGTCTCCTTCTCGACCAGCGAGGCGAGAATCAGCGCCTCGTAGGGCGTGGCCAGCGGCAAGCCAGGGTCGCGTCCCGGCCACAGTTGGTCGAGCGTCCGCTCCATCGCCGCATGGGCGCGCCGCAGCAGGGAAAGATCGCTGTCGCCCTTGAGGTAGGCATAGGTTTCCGGCAGGAAAAGTCCCTCCGGGGCCTGGCCGGGCGCGCCGATCGCCCGCATGATGCCGGCATCGTCCAGCGCCGTGCCGTCGTGCCGCAAGGCCTCGACGCGATCGAGCGCGGCGCGCAGCTCGCGGAAGGTCCAGCCCTCGACGATGGTGAAGAAATGCTGGACCACGCGCCCGGCGGCCATGTCCTCCAGCAGCCGGCGCGGCGTGATGCCGGTGGGCAGCGCATATTCGCCGGCAAGCAGGCGTCCGCCCGCGTGCAGTTCGAGAGCGAGCAATCGCCAGTAGACCAGCGGTGCGCGAGTGGAACCGCGCCGCTGCAGCATGCCGACGATGCCGCGCAGGTTGCTGCCACGCGGCACCTCGATCGACTGGCCGGGACCGGTGGCGGCAAGCGGCGTGGCGGCGAAGCGGGTGAAGCCGTACCAGCCCCAGGCGAGGGCGACGGCCATCGCCAGCAAGACGAGCGTGATGATCGTGCGACGGACGCCGGCAGGCGGCAGGATCCGGCTCATGCTTCCTCCGGCGGAAAGCCCAGGGCATGCCAATGGCGCTGCAGTTCGCGTGCGACCGGACCGGGGGCGAAGCACTGCTCGTCCCAGGCCCGCACCGGCACGATGCCGCGCACACCCGAGGTCAGGAAGATTTCGCTGGCGGTGGCGAGCTCGGCGACGGTCAGCGGCCGTTCGTCCACCGCGCGCGTCGCCAGGATCTCGGCGCGGGCCACACCGGCCACGCCGCAAAGGTCGAGCCGCGGCGTGACCAGCACGCCGTCGATCACGGCAAACAGATTGGCCATGGTGGCCGATACGACGTGGCCGCCGGCATCGAGCAGCAGACCCTCGCCGATCGACGGGTCGTCCCATTCGGCACGGGCCAGCACCTGTTCCAGACGGTTCAGGTGCTTGAGGCCGGCCAGCCGCGGCTGCGCGGCGAGACGCAAGGCGCACGTGCGCACGCGAATGCCCTCGCGCGCGGCCGGGACGGACGGCGCCGACGGCGCGAACGCGGCGACGATGCGGGTGGGCTGCACGACGGCCGGCGGCGCATAGCCGCGCGGGCCCTCGCCGCGGGTGAGCGTGATGCGCACCACGGCGGAAGGAAGGCCCGCGGCGACCTCGCGCGCCTCGCTCAGCAGGCGCGCCGGGTCGGGCGCGGGCAGTCCCAGCCGCGCGCAACCGGCAGTCAACCGTGCCATGTGACGGCCCCACAAAGGCGCGCCATCACCGACGAAGCGCACCGTCTCGAACAGACCATCGCCATAGGCCAGCCCGCGATCAGTGGCGCCCACCATGGCGTCACGGCAGCCATTCACCCGGATCCGCGGCGGCGTCGGCATGTCAGGCATCCGCTCCCAGCGCGCGCAGCAGGCCGCGCGCCTTGGCCCGGGTTTCCGCCAGCTCCGCCTCGGCGACCGAATCCACCACGATACCGGCACCGGCACGCAGGCTCACCGCCTCGCCGATCGCGGTGAAGGTACGGATCAGGATGTTGAGGTCCATGTCGCCGTTCAAGTCGAGATAGCCCAGCGCACCGGTGTAGGCGCCGCGCGGCGCCCGCTCCAGGGCGGCGATGATCTCCATGCAGCGCACTTTCGGGCAGCCGGTGATGGTGCCGCCGGGAAACGTCGCCGCGATCGCCTGCCCCGGCGTGATGCCCTCACGCAGCCGGCCGCTCACGTTGGAGACGATGTGGTGCACGTGCGCGTAGCTCTCCACCGTCATGCATTCATCGACGCGTATCGTACCGGGCACGCACACCCGGCCCAGGTCGTTGCGCTCCAGGTCGATCAGCATCACGTGCTCGGCGCGTTCCTTCGGATGCGCCACGAGTTCGTCGATGCGCGCGGCCTCGTCCTCGCCCGGCAGGCGCGGACGGGTGCCGGCGATCGGGCGGGTCTGGGCCACGCCATCGCGCACCTCGACCAGCCGCTCTGGCGAGGAACTGACGATCGCCCAGCCCGGCTGCTGCAACAGCCCGGCGAACGGCGCCGGGTTGGCTCGACGCAGCGCGGCATAGAGCGCCGCCGGCGCGGGCGCCGCGGCATAGGTCGCGCGCCAACGCCGCGAGAGATTGACCTGGAACACGTCGCCGGCACGCAGATGGGCGTGGATGCGCGCCACGCCATCGAGAAAATCGGCCGAATCGTCTTCCGCGATTTCCATCGGCGCCGGTAGTGACATCGGCGCCGGCGTCGACGCGAGATCGGCGGCCAGCACGTCGAGCCGGTCGGCATGAGCGGCCTCGGCGACCAGCCAGGTGCAATCGCGCGCATGATCGACGATCGCCGCCACCGGACAGCGCAAGGCCAGCGCCAGCGGCAAGGCCGGCTCGTGCGGCAGCTGCAGCCGGGGTTCGAGACGTGCGGCCATCTCGTAGGCCAGGAACAGTACCCAGCCGCCGTGGAAAGGCAAGCCGTCGGCCGCAGTCGGCCGGCGTTCGCGGCGCCAGGCGGCATCGAGCGCAGCGAGAAAGTCGTCGCCGGGCACTGGCGTCCCGTCATCGGACAGAACGCCATCGGCCGTCAAACACAGCCGCTGCTGCGGAAACCCGAACAGGAGGTCGTAGCGCGCCTGCGCGGTGCCCTGCGCCGCGCTCTGGAGCAGGGCGGGATAGCGCGCCGGCCGGGCCGCGGCCGCGGCGAGCAGATCGGGCCGTCCCGGTCGACGCCGACAGACGATGGCATCCACGTCAGAGGCGGCGGAACGCCAGCGTGCCGTTGGTGCCACCGAAGCCGAAGGAGTTGGAGATCGCGATCTCGATCCGCGCCTCGCGCGCCATGTTCGGCACGAAATCGAGATCGCAGCCTTCGCCCGGCTCGTCCAGATTGATCGTCGGCGGCAGCACCTGGTCGCGCATGGCCAAGATGGTGAAGATCGCCTCCACCCCGCCGGCGGCGCCGAGCAGGTGTCCGGTGGTGGATTTGGTCGAGCTCATCGCCAGCTTGTAGGCATGCTCGCCGAACACTTTCTTGGCCGCCTGGACCTCGCCGAGGTCGCCGAGCGGCGTGGAGGTGCCGTGCGCGTTGATGTACTGCACCTGGGTCGGCGCGATGCCGGCATCGTCCAGCGCCGCCTGCATGCAGCGCGCGGCGCCCTCGCCGCCCTCGCTGGGCGCGGTGATGTGATAGGCGTCGCCGCTCATGCCGAAACCGATCAGCTCGGCATAGATGCGCGCCCCGCGCGCGCGGGCGTGCTCGTACTCTTCCAGCACCAGCACGCCGGCGCCGTCGGAGAGCACGAAACCGTCGCGGTCCTTGTCCCACGGACGGCTGGCGCGGGTCGGCTCGTCGTTGCGGGTGGACATGGCCTTGGCCGAGCAGAAGCCGGCCATGGCCACGCCGGTGGTGGCGTATTCGGCGCCGCCGGCCAGCATCACGTCGGCATCGCCGTACTGGATCATGCGCATGGCCAGGCCCAGGTTGTGGGTGGCCGTGGCGCAGGCGGTGACGCAGGCGATGTTCGGCCCCTTGATGCCGAACATGATCGACAGATGACCCGACACCATGTTGATGATCGAGCTCGGCACAAAGAACGGCGACACGCGCCTGGGCCCTTTCTCGTGCATCTCGATGGTGGTGGCCTCGATAGTGCTCAGGCCGCCGATGCCCGCCCCCACGGCCACGCCGATACGCGCGGCGTTGTCAGGTCGCACTTCCAGCCCGGCATCGCGGATGGCCTGCACCCCCGCGGCGATGCCGTAGTGGATGAACGGGTCCATCTTCTTGACTTCCTTGGGCGCGATCCACTGCGTCGGATCGAAGTCGCGGACCTCGCCAGCGATGCGCGTCGCGTAGCCGGTGGTGTCGAAATGGGTCACCGGTCCGATGCCGCTGACGCCATCGAGGATGTTCTTCCACGCAGTGGAAAGGTCATTGCCGACCGGCGAAATGATGCCCATGCCGGTCACGACCACACGTCGTTTGCTCATGCTGCTGTCCTTCGAGAATGCTTGTGCGGCAATCGGACGGAAGCCACCTGCCGGCTCGCCGTCGCCTGCCGCGCCGCGTACCATACGGGATCGGACGTTACCGTACGCGTAAACGAAAACTGCGCCCTTGGACGGCGCAGCTTCCGAGAGGTGCCGTTGGGAAATCCCGCCGCGACACGGCGGGCCAGCGGTCATTCCTTGGCGTGGGCCTTGATGTAATCGACGGCCTGCTGCACGGTGGTGATCTTTTCGGCGTCCTCGTCCGGAATCTCGGTCTCGAATTCCTCTTCGAGGGCCATCACCAGCTCCACCGTGTCCAGCGAGTCGGCGCCCAGGTCGTCGACGAACGACGCATTCGGGGTGACTTCCTCTTCCTTCACGCCGAGCTGTTCGACGACGATCTTCTTGACGCGCTCTTCGATGGTGCTCATGTTGCCAAACCTCCCAAGTCGATGACGTGCGCCGGTCTCATGTCCGGCAAAAAAGTCGGCGGATTGTAGTGGCTGACTTTAAGGGATGCCACGTTCCGCCGTGATGACGCCCAACCCCGGAAGGCCGGCGCGAAAGAGTTATTGTCGCCGAAAACGCGCCGCCTGGCGACCCGCACTGCAAAAAAGCGGATGCACGTCCCGCTTCCTTCGCATCCAGCTCGCCCGGCGGCACCGGGCTCAGGGCATGTACATGCCGCCGTTGACGTGCAGGGTCTCGCCGGTGATGTAGGCGGCCGCCGGCGAGGCGAGAAAGGCCACCGCGCGGGCCACGTCAGCGGCCTCGCCCAGTCGGCCGAGCGCGATCTGGCCGAGCAGCGCCTCGCGCTGCGCCTCGCCGAGCGCCCGGGTCATGTCGGTGTCGATGAAGCCGGGCGCGACCACGTTGACGGTGATGCCGCGCGAACCCACCTCGCGCGCCAGCGACTTGGAAAACGCGATGATGCCGGCCTTGGCCGCGGCGTAATTGGCCTGGCCCGGGTTGCCGGTGAGGCCGATCACCGAGGCGATCGAAACGATGCGGCCCTTCCTCGCCTTCATCATGCCGCGCAGCACCGCCTTGCTGGTGCGGTAGACCGAGGTGAGATTGGTGTCGATCACCGCCTGCCAGTCCTCGTCCTTCATGCGCAACAGCAGCTGGTCGCGGGTGATGCCGGCGTTGTTGACCAGGATCGACACCGACCCGAGCTCCCTGGCGACGGATTCCAGCAGCGCGTCGACGGCCGCGCCGTCGGTGACGTCGAGCACGCGCCCCTGGCCGCTATGGGTGGCGAGCCGGTGGGTGATCGCCGCGGCGCCGGCGTCGCTGGTGGCGGTACCGATCACCCGGGCGCCCTGCGCCGCCAGTTCATCGGCGATCGCCGCCCCGATGCCGCGACTGGCGCCGGTGACGAGCGCGATTTCGCCCGCGAGGGGTTGGTTCATCGCAATTGTCCTCATGACCGTAGGGAAAAGGTTTTACGCACGCCAGGCGGCGAGTGCCGCGTCCAGCTCGCCGGGCGTGCCGAGCGGGCGCACGTCGATGGTTTTGTCGATGCGCTTGACCAGGCCGGTCAAGACCTTGCCCGGGCCGCATTCGCCGATGCGGGTGGCGCCGGCCTCGACCAACGCGCGCACGCAGGCGCTCCAGCGCACCGGCAGGTAGAGCTGACTGACCAGCGCCGCGCGGATCGCATCGGGATCGGCATGCACGGCGGCATCGACGTTCTGTACGACCGGAATGCGCGGCGCATGCCAGGCATAGGCCTGCATCGCCTCGGCCAGCCGGTTGGCGGCCTCGCGCATCAACGGCGTGTGCGAAGGCACGCTGACCGGCAGCTTCACCGCCTTGCGCACGCCGCGTTCGGCAAGCAGCGCAAGCGCCTCATCGACCGCCTCGACATGGCCGCCGATCACCACCTGTCCCGGCGCGTTGTAATTGGCGGCGGCCACCACATGCACGCCGGAGGCCTCCGCGCAGACCGCCTCGACCAGCGCATCCTCGGCGCCGAGCACGGCGGCCATCGCACCGGAGCCCTCCGGCGCGGCGGCCTGCATCGCCTGGCCGCGGATGCGCACCAGATGCGCCGCATCGCGCAAGGCGATGACTTCGGCCGCGACCAGCGCCGCGTACTCGCCCAGGCTGTGCCCGGCCAGCCGCGCGGGAACCGGACCGCCCCGCTTGAGCCACACGCGCCAGACCGCGATGTCGGCGGCGAGCAGCGCCGGCTGGGTGTATTCGGTGCGGTCGAGCAAGGCCTGCGGACCGCCCTGCGACAACGCCCACAGATCGACGTCGGCGCCCTCCGAGGCTTCGTCGAAGGTGGCCTTCACCTCGGGATGGAACTCGGACAGTTCAGCCAGCATGCCCAGGGATTGCGAGCCTTGGCCGGGAAACACGAAAGCGAGCTTGGAATCGGTGGAATTCATGCGTGCAAGACAAACCGGGCGCCAAACCCGCGATGGTGCCAGCATCAGCGCCGGCACGCATCCTCCATGACGTTCAGGGAACACCCCCTCGAAAACATGCGCCGGATGCCCGCACAGAACCGCCCTGCGCAACGCGGGGCAAGTTTTGGTGGCATCCTCGGCCTCGGCCGCTCTTCAAGGACTGCCTTCATGCGTATCGCCTTCATCATCGCGTGGTCCGTGCTCGCGCTGGCCAGCGTGGACGACATCCATTCGCAGACCCTGCCCGATTACGTCGCCAAGGCCATCGCCGACCCCGCCCGCCGTGCCGATCGCGTCGACGATGCCCGGCGCCATGTCGGCGAACTGATGATGTTCAGCCGGGTCAAGCCCGGTGACAAAGTGCTGGAGCTCATCCCCGGCAATGGTTACTTCACGCGGGTTTTCAGTGCCGTGGTCGGGCCGCGCGGCCACGTCTACGCGCTCTGGCCCAACGAGTACGCCCGCGTCGATGCGGCAGGGCTGGCCGCCTCGCGCGCGCTGGCGGCCGACCCCCACTATGCCAACGTCAGCGTGCTGACCCAGCCGGCGGCCTCGCTCAGCGTGCCCGAGCCCGTGGACGTGGTGTTCACCGCGCAGAACTATCACGATTATCCGGATGCCTTCATGGGCAAGGTCGACCTGCTCGCCTTCGACCGTCAGGTCTACGCGGCCCTCAAGCCCGGCGGAGTGTTCGTCGTCATCGACCACGCGGCGGCCGCGGGCACCGGCCTGCGCGATACCGACACCCTGCACCGGATCGATCCGGCCGTGGTCAGGCAACAGGTGGAGGCGGCCGGTTTCGTCTTCGACGGTGCCAGCGACGTACTGCGCAACAGCGCCGACCCGCACGACATCCCGGTGTTCGACCACTCGATCCGCGGCCATACGGACCAGTTCGCCTTCCGTTTCCGCAAGCCTGTGCACTAGACACTCTCTTCAAGACACGAAGCCAAAGCGCGCGTCGTCGCATACCATACGGTCGACAGTTTGCTGGTCGCGAGGGAAAGCCCATGACGGACATTGACGCGTTGCTCGAGCCCATCACCGAGAACTCGCCCTGCGGCGAGGACTTGTCCTTCTCCCTCGAGTTCGATGCCATTCTCGAGGCCCGTCGCAGCGATGATGCGAGCCTCGATCAGGGCGAGTGGGTCACCGACTTGAAAACTGCCGACTGGTTCGCGGTGTCGCGCCAGTGCGGACAGTTGCTGCGCACGCGCAGCAAGGATCTGCGTCTGGCGGTGTGGCTGGCGGAGGCCATGACCCGCATCGATGGCTTTGCGGGCCTGGCCGACGGCTATCGCCTGGTGGCAGGGCTGTGCGAACGTTACTGGGACCAGATTCATCCGATCCCCGAAGAAGACGATCCGAACCAGGAACTTCGGATCGGCAATCTCCGCTGGCTGTTGACGCAGTCCATCCAGTGGATGCGCGCCATCCCGCTCACCCAGGGGCCCCAGGGCCGCTACGACGCGGCGACGGTGGATGCGGCGATCCGCGGCCATGGCGGCGACGGCCAAGGGGATTATCCGGACCAGGGCCGGATCGATGCGGCGCGCAACGCCACACCCTTCGAGTTCTACCAGCAGCTCACGGAGCAAATCCCCCTGGCACAAGAAGCGCTGAGGCACCTCGAGTCCATCGTCGATGCAAAACTCGGCCAGGATGGCCCGAGTTTCGCCGCAACACGCGATGCGCTCGAGCACGTCAGCGGCATCGCGCTGCGCATGGCGGCCTCCTCCGGCGTGGCCATGCCGGTCGCTGCCAATCCACCACCGCTCCCTTCGTCCACTGGCGGCGCCGAGCCGCCGGTCGCTGCAGCGGCGACCCCACGGTCAAGCAACGGCGAAATCCAGTCGCGGCGCGAGGCCTTGCAGCAACTGCGTCAGGTGGCCGAGTTCTTCCGTCGCACCGAGCCGCACAGTCCCGTCGCCTATCTGGCGGACAAGGCGGCACGCTGGGGCAACATGCCCTTGCACGTCTGGCTGAAAACGGTGCTTAAGGACAATCCAGCCCTCGCCCAGCTTGAGGATCTACTCGACGTGCCGGACAGTCAGTCGGACCAGGGCTGAGGCAACCGGCCCGGACTGTTGATCGAATCGAAAGCGAGCGGGGCCGAACGCAGGGCTGCCATCAGTTCTTGAAGCTGACGGTTCAATCGCCGGCCGCAGTCGGGCAGGCCGGCGTCTGGCCCTGGTATTTGGCACAGATGCGCTGACGGCAGCGCACCCCGGCCACCGTGTTCGCTGGCGGACAAGCCTGCATGCGTCGTTCGACGGGATCGGCGGAAATCTGCCGATCGGCCGCCTTGCGGATCGCGGCGCGTTCTGCAGGCGATGTTTCCTCGACGTGTTCGAGCAATGCTGCAAGCAGGGCCACGTCGGAATCGCCTGATCCACGGATCTTGCGCAGCACCGCATGCCGTGCATTCGGGGACGTTTTTTGCGCCGCCTGCTTCGCAGAGGGGGAAGCCTGTTCCGTACGCGATTCCATGGGATTGAAAATCGCGCTCAACGCCTGCGCATCGGCATTCGGCGGCGGCGCAGGCGTGCTTGCGGCAGCGGCGGCTTCATCGGTCGCAGGCATGATGGCCGCCGTGCCGTCGGGCTTGGCCCCGCCATCGGCTTCCGGCTCCTGCGGCGGCTCGGCGACCGCAAGCGTCGTGGGGGGCGCAGAGACAGCCCGCGTAGCGCTTTCGGGCCGATCGGAAGGCTGCCGCAACCAGGCTAACAGCGCAGCGGCGGACAGCAGGGCAAACAGGCCGGCGAACGTGATCCAGCGCACGCGTGCGCGTGCCGGACGTGGCTTTTCAGCGCCCGCTTCCGCCAGAGTGCGCTGTTGCGCATTCGCGGTGCGTTGGGGCGGCGCGTCCGCATCGAGCAAGCTCGGCGACCCGGATAATCAGCCTTTCGCCGGACAGGGCTACAAAATCTTTTTTGCTGACGGCACAGTCATCTCAGGCAAGCTGGATGCCCAGGCGTCGCTGCCCTCGCCGGCGGCGAAGGGCGGGGCGGCGCGGCCGTTGTAGCCATCGATACGCTTGCGGACCCGCCCTGGGCTCCCTGGCAGGACATTGTCACCGCCGCCTCGATGCCGTTGATGTGGGCGTAGATATAAAAACCAAATTTCAATAGACATTACAATATTACTACCAATAATAGAGAGGGCAGAATATTTTCAGCAATCTGTCGTAATAATTGACGCCACGAGTGGCGTTGTTTATCCAATGCCAATAGATTTTTATTCTGGATACGCCAATAAAAGCGAAGGAGCTGCTGATTTTGGAAAAATCAATTACAATCCAAACGAAGACAAAATATGTATTGAAGGATCAATATTTGTATATCGAAGCGAAAAGGATGGAATTTTTTGCTTTAATTTTGACGGGAATACTTTTCAGGACACCACACCACCTATATGGACATTGATTGATATCCGTCATGCCACTTACAATCTTGAATACGTTGCTTTTGCTGACATCAATATACTCGCACGAGTTACCGGGATTGAAGACGTGCGTTGATCATGCATGCGAAATCCAATTGGACAATAATGGATATCTAATAAATGAAATCGATGCAAAAATATTCAAGCATCCCACGGAACAGACCATGTTTAATTCGTACACCCTCTTCAAAAGCAAAAATAAATTTATCCTCGAATCAGAAAACACAACTTCGTCAAGGAATTGGTCTGTGATTGTATTCAATTACTCCAATAATAAAATATTTGCCGAACGCTACATTTCATTATCTAGAAACATATCTTCACCGAATGAAAATATAAACCCAAGCGTCATCCATTGGATTGGCAAAGATTGCAGAGGCAATCTGGCACTCGACGATTCAAAAGATCCATTTGATGCCGCCCTCGCACTTTGTGGAGATGAGACCAAAGAAGACGAAGTGACCATACCTAAGACAAACTCCATAAAAAGTGCTTCCGCGAAGGGATTAGTGGTTACTATTCCTGTTTATGGTGGATCATCCAGTCAGGCAGCCATCTATTTCTTCCCTCAAAGCCAAGAACCCAACGCCGCATCTCTGCTTTGCATGTCTAATTGCGGGCTAGACGATTCGCAATTAACGCTCGGCGGTGTCATCGGCCACTCATTGTGGATTGATATGCAGCTACAAGAAAATGGAACAAATAAATATGCTGGAACATATTTTTATACCAACAAAAAAATAAATATACCGGTCGAAGGTTATATGAAAAATAATTATTTTAAAATTAATGAGTTTGAGTCTGCTTTTGCTAAAACCTCAACAAGTGATAATCCATCGGCCACCTTTAATCTTATGCGCGAAGGCGATTCGTTTATAGGCAACTGGACATCCAGATCGAGCAAGAAAACGTTTGACGTATTATTGGCACGACGAATATATTGACTCATCGGCACCGCCCCGATCGCCGGCGGGCTCACCCACACCGCCAGCCGCGCCCGTCCCGAAGGCAAAAGACAAATAAAATACCATCTCGAGCGTTTGAGCGCGCGAAGGAATGATTTTACGCTCCATGGATTAGCTCAGCAGTCGCTGAAGCCAGGCAACATAGCGGTCGACGAAGCCTTGCACGAACTTGCGCGTGTCTTCGTTGCCGATATTTCCCTCTGCATCGAGCAATCCTTCGCTGAACTTGATGAACACCTCCGGCTGGGTCAGCAGCGGAACATCGAGATAGGCGAGGACGTTGCGCAGATGCTGTTGCGCGAGCGCGCTGCCGGTGGCGCCGATCGAAGCACCAATCACTGCTCCAGGTTTGCCGGCGAAGGAGTTGGTGCCCCATGGCCGCGAGCCGATGTCGAGCGCGTTCTTGAGCACGCCGGGCATCGAGCGGTTGTATTCGGGCGTGACGAACAACAGCGCGTCGGCGGCTTCGATCTGCTGCTTGAGGCGTTTGCACGCAGCCGGATAATCGGCATCGAAGTCCTGGTTGTAGAGCGGCAGGTCATCGATGCGCACGTGCTCGAACACCAGGTCGGCCGGCGCCAGCCGCTCGACCGCGCGCGCCAGCCTGCGATTGATCGATTCCTTGCGCAGACTGCCGACCAGCACCGCCACCTTGTATCCGCGCATGGCTTGCCCTCATCGCGAAGAGACTAAAAACCCATCTTGTCGGGCCGGCAGCTAAATTTTTGTGACTAAATGCAAGCGGACCTTGCGGCCAGGCCGCGCGCCGCGGCGACGACGTCGGCTTCGCCGGGCAGCACCAGGAACGCCGCGCCGGCGAGCGGCGTGTAGGTATCGGCGCCGACCACGCGCACCAGCGGCGTCGCGCCGCAGCCTGCCTCGACGATGGCGGTGATGATGCCCTCGCCGACACCCGCGCTCTTGCGGCCCTCGTCCAGCACCAGGATGCGTTTGGCCGTCTTCGCCTGCGCGGCGATGAAGCCATCGTTGAGCGGCACCAGCCAGCGCAGATCGACGACACGCACCTTCCACTGCAGTTCGGCCTGGATGGTCCGCGCGGCGCGCAGCGCCATCGGCACGCCGTTGCCGAAGGTGAACACCACCAGATCGTCGGCCGTTTCGTCGTAGACGCGCCCCTCGCCGAGCGGCATCGCCTCGCAGGTCGGCGGATAGGCGAACTGCCATGCGCCGTCGCCGGCTTCGTACAGGTCCTTGGTCATGTACAGCGCGATGGGTTCGAGGAAGGCGCACACGCGACCGTCCACCTTGGCCAGCGCCATCAGTGTGCGCAGCATGGTCACCGCGTCATCGCCCCGGCTCGGGCAGCCGACGACGAGACCGGGAATGTCGCGCAATGCCGCGATCGAGTTGTCGTTGTGGAAATGTCCGCCGAAACCGCGCTGATAGCCCAGACCGGCGATGCGCATCACCAGCGGGTTGCGGTACTGGCCGTTGGAGAAGAACTGCAGCGAAGCCGCCTCGCCGCGGATCTGGTCGCAGGCGTTGTGGAAATACGCCAGGTACTGGATCTCCGGGATCGGCAGCAGGCCCATGTTGGCGTAACCCTGCGCCAGGCCCAGGATCATGGTCTCGTCCAGCAGCGTGTTGAATACGCGGTTGCCCTTGAAAGTCTTGTACAGGCCCTTGGTCACCGTATAGACGCCGCCCTTCTGCGCCACGTCCTCGCCGAACAGCAGCGCCTCGGGATACTTGGCCAGAAGATCGTGCAGCGCCTGGTTGATCTGGATGGCCAGATGTCTGGGCGGCTGATGCTCGGGCAGCTTGTCTTCACCACCGAAGACCTTGAGCCTGGCCTCACGGTAATCGTCGCGACCGGCCTCGGCCTGCACCGCCGCGGGCGTATACGGCGCAAGCGGCGCCATCACCTCATCCAGCGTGGTGAGTTTGGGGCGGCGATCGGCCTCCTCGGCGGCGGCGAAGCAGCGCTTGCGGATCGATTCATAAAGTTCGAGCAGGGACGCCTTGGTGTAAAGCCCGGACTGAAGCGCGATCGCCGCCGAACGCAGCAGAGGATCGCTCGCCTCCAGCGCCACCAGTTCCTCGATGCTGCGCCATTCGATCTCGAAGTCGGTACCGGCATGGCCCATGAGGCGGGTGGTGGCCAGGTGCAGAAAGGTCGGTCGACGCGTGGCGCGGCAATGCTCGACCGCGCGCTGCACCTCCCCGTAGCCGACGGCGAGATCCAGCCCGTCGGCGTGGAAATAATCCAGATCGCGGCGATGGGCGAAATTGGCCGCGATCCAGCCCGCCGGTGTCTTCACCGAGATGCCGATGCCGTTGTCCTCGCACACGAACAGCACCGGTGCGGGCAGCTTCTGGTAGGCCGTCCAGGCCGCCGCATTGAAGGCCGTCTGCGCAGTGGCGTGGTTGGCCGAGGCGTCACCGAAAGAGCAGAGCACGATCGAGTCATCGGGTATCGGCAAGGTATGGCCGATGCGCTGGGCCTGTTCGATGGCAATCGCGGTGCCCAGCGCCTTGGGCAGGTGCGAGGCGATGGTGGAGGTCTGCGGCAATACCCACAGCGGCTTCGATCCCCACACCTTGTGACGGCCGCCGGAGGCCGGGTCTTCCTTGCTCGCGGCGAAGGACAGCGCCGAATCCATCACCGGGTCCATGCCGGGCAGCTTGCGGAAGCGCTCGGCCATGAACGCGCCCGAGCGGTAGTGCAGGAAGGCCGGATCGGTGTACCGCGTCAGCCGCGCCAGCATCGCATTGCCTTCGTGCCCGGAAGATCCGATGGTGTAGAACACCTTGTTCTGCACGCGCAGCACGCGCGCCATCAGGTCCAGATGCCGCGAGATCAGCTGCGATTCGAACAGCTCGCGGAAGCCGCGCGCATCGAGCGCGCTGCCGGGCAGCACAGGCTCGTCATCGCGCGGCGGCGCATGTGCCTCGCCCTGCCACGTCTCCACGAACTCGATGAAGTTGCGGTCGACGATCTCGGCGCGGTTGAAGCCCTTGTGGCGGGCGGGAATGGTCTGGGGAATGGACATGGTGTACTCGCAAGTTCAGGCCGACATCGGCACGAAGCCTGGCTGGGCGCGCACGCGCTCCAGCCAGGCGCCGATGCGCGGCCAGCGGGAAAGCTCGAAGCCGCCCTCGGCGGCGCAGTGCGTATAGGCGAACAAGGCGATGTCGGCAACGCCGAACGCGCCGCCGCTGAAGAACGCCTCGGCGGCGAGATGCTGTTCCATCACGTCGAGCGCGCGGCCGCCGCGCTCAATCAAAGCCGGCACTTCGGCTTGGCGGGCATGGTCGGCCGGAAGCCAGCGGCGGATGAAGCGGGCCACGGCGATGTACGGCTCGTGGCTGTACTGCTCGAAGAAAAGCCATTGCAGCGTGCGGGCACGCTGCCATGCATCCGCCGGCAGATAGGGCGTGCTCTCGGCGAGATAGCAGAGGATCGCGTTGGATTCGGCCAGGCGCCGGCCATCGGCAAGCACCAGCAAGGGCACCTTGCCGTTCGGGTTGAGCGCGAGGAATTCGGGCGTGCGGGTGGCGCCGGTCGTGCTGTCCGTGTCGATCCAGCGGCAAGGGCGGTTCAGCATGCCGAGGAGCCACTGGACCTTGTAGCAATTGCCCGAAGCACGCAGGCCATACACGGTGGGCATGGCATCGCTGTTTTGGCGGATATAGCGTGTTGGCCAACACGCCGGAGGTTGACGGGCGGGCCACTCTTCGCGCGTCTGCGCCCAGCATTGGCTCGGCGCGTCCGCGTAGGGCGGCGGCAATCGGCACGGCCCGCGCAGATGCGAGCCGAGCCGGCGCGCCAGGGCTTGCGATGGCGCATTGTCGGGATGGATGGAATGGATCACCTCGTCCCAGCCCAACGTCGCGAAGGCCCAGTCGATCGCCGCCCTGCCCGCCTCGGTGGCGTAACCGCGCCCCCAGGCTTCGCGCATGAACACCCAGCCGATTTCATTGCCTGGCCAGCCCTCCGGCCGCCACGGGCCGAGCTGGCCGATCCACGCGCCGCTGCTTTTTTCCACCACCGAAAACATGCCGTAGCCCTGCACCATCCATGCGCCCGGCATTTGCAGGAACTTGCGCCAGGCAGCGGCACGCGGCAGACAGCCGCCGATGTAACGGGTGGCCTCGGCATCCTCATGCAGCGCGGCGTAGCGATCGAAATCCTCGGCGCGAGGCAGGCGCAGCAGCAGGCGCTCGGTTTCGATCCGGATGTCGGCGATCGCCATGGCAGAAAATCCCGTGTGTCTCGTATCGCCGGTGCCGTCGGTCCGCGCGTGCGGAAAGATCAGAACGCGTTGATGCCGGTCAGCTCGCGCCCGACCACCAGCTGATGCACCGTCTCGGTGCCCTCGTAGGTGATCACTGATTCCAGGTTCAGCGCGTGGCGGATAGCGACGTGCTCGGTGGTGATGCCGGCGCCACCCAGGATGTCGCGACACTCGCGGGCGATGTCCAGCGCCATGCGTACGTTGTTCCACTTGGCCAGCGACACCTGCGTCGGCTGCATCGTGCCGGCATCCTTGAGCCGCCCCAGGCGCAGCGACAGCAGCTGTGCGGTGGTGATGCGGCGGGCCATGTCGGCCAGCTTGATCTGCACGGCCTGGTTGGAAGCAAGCGGACGGCCGAACAGCACGCGCTCGGCGGTGTAGTCCAGCACCTCCTTGAGGCAGGCCTGCGCGGCGCCGATCGGCCCCCAGGTGATGCCGTAGCGCGCCTGGGTGAGGCAGCCCAGCGGCCCCTTGAGTCCGCGCACCGTCGGCAGGCGCTGCGTTTCGGGCACGCGCACGTTGTCGAAAAACAGCGCGGAAGTCACCGAGGCGCGCAGGCTCATCTTCTTCTTGATTTCCTGCGCGGCGAAGCCCTTGCTGTCGGTGGGCACGATGAAGCCCTGGATGCCGTCCTCGGTCTGCGCCCACACAATGGCAATGTGCGCGAGGTTGCCGTTGGTGATCCACATCTTGGCGCCGTTGATGACCCAGTCGCCGCCGTCTTTCCTGGCGTGGGTCTTCATGTTCGCCGGATCGGAACCGCCATGCGGCTCGGTGAGCCCAAAGCAGCCGATGATCTCGCCGGCGGCCATCTTCGGCAGGTAGTGCAGCTTCTGCTCTTCCGTGCCGTAGGCGTAGATCGGATACATGCACAGCGAGCTCTGCACCGAGGCGAAGCTGCGCAGGCCCGAGTCGCCGCGTTCGAGTTCCTGACAGATCAGCCCGTAGCTCACGCCGTTCATGCCTGCGCAGCCGTACTTCTCCGGCATGGTGGCGCCGAGCAGGCCGAGCGCGGCGATCTCCGGGATGAGTTCCTGCGGGAACCGGCCCTGGTCGAAACAATCGCCGATGATCGGCAGCACGCGCTCGTCGACGAAACGGCCGACGGTGTCCTGCACCATGCGTTCTTCCTCGCTGAGCTGCGAGCGGACGTCGTAGAGGTCGAGCGGATCGAGACGGGCGGCCATGGCTGATTTCCGTAGCGTCATGAAAATGTTGCATGCTAGCGGTTGCCCGCATGGCGGTCACGCCCCCCAGGGCGACGCAGGCGGCGTCCCACTCCCCCCAAAAACCGCCACCGCATCGCATGCGTCGGCGCCCGGCATCGATGGAAGGCTCATACGGCTCATGTTGAAAGGTGTGCTTTTAGGGTTTGCGGCCTTTGCGGCCTATGCGATCAGCGACGCCTTCGTCAAATCCCTGCGCGGCGCGGTTCCCGCCTACGAGGCGGTCTTCATCGGCGCCCTACTCGGCCTGGCCGCCTTGCCCTTCATCCGCTCGCCGGGCGACCGCTGGCGCGATGCCTTCACCGCCAACCGTCCGGCGCTGTGGTGGATCCGCGCCGTGTCCGGGGCGATCTCCAACATCGGCTCGGTCACCGCCTTCACCCTGCTGCCGATGGCCGAGGTGTTCTCGCTGATCTTCCTGATGCCGATCTTCGTCACCTTGCTGTCGGTGCTGTTTCTCAAGGAACACGTCGGCTGGCGGCGCTGGACCGCCGTGGTGGTGGGCTTCATCGGCGTGCTGGTGGTGCTGCGCCCGGGTTTTCGCGATCTGGGCCTGGGCCATGCGGCGGCGATCGCCTGCGGTCTGGCCAGCGCCGCCTCGGTGGTCGCCCTGCGCCTGGCCGGCCCGCACGAGAAACGCCTCAGCCTGTACGGCGCGGGCATGACCGGGCCGCTTTTGATCGGCGGTGCGCTGATGCTGCCGCACTTCGTCTGGCCGAACGCCGGGGAATGGCTGCTGCTGGCCGGCTACGGCCTGCTCGCCGCCTTGGCCGGGGTGCTGCTCATGTACGCCACGCTGCTCGCCCCGGCGGCGCGCGTGGCCCCCACCCAGTACAGCCAGATGCTATGGGCGATCGGCTTCGGTTACTGGCTGTTCGGCGACCATCTGGACTGGCCGATGCTGATCGGCATCGTGCTGATCCTGGGGGCCGGGCTGTTCACCCTGGTACGCGAGGAAAAGGTCACGCCCTGGTGGCGGCGCACCAAGGTGATCTGACCTGCCGCCGGATGGCTTGCCGTCAGCGGTTGCCGACGCCGTGCGGCACGTGGCCGGTGGCGACGTGGCGGCGCGCCGATTCGACGTTGGCGGGGGAATCGTCGAAAAAGATGTCGGCGCCGAAGGCGGCCAGGAACGGCCCCTTGTCGCGCCCGCCCAGGAACAGTGCCTCGTCGATGCGCACGCCCCAGCGGCGCAGGGTCAGGATCACCCGCTTGTGCGCCGGCGCCGAGCGCGCGGTGACCAGCGCGGTGCGGATCGGCGAAGTCTCCGCGGGGAACGCCGCCTGCAGGCGATGCAACGCGCTCAGGAAGCCGCGGAACGGTCCGACCGACAGCGGCTCGTCGGCATGTTCGGTCTCGTTGCGGTGGAAGGCTTCCAGGCCCTCCTCGCGCGACACGCGTTCGCCCTCGTCACCGAAGATCACCGCGTCGCCGTCGAAGGCGATGCGCAACTGCTCACCCGCCCGCGGTGGCGCGCTCGACGGCAGGATGGTGGCGGCGGCGACACCGGCGGCGAGCGCGCGACCGACGTCCTCGGCGTTGGCGGACAGAAACAGATCGGCGCGAAACGGCGCGATGTAGTCCGAAGTCGGCGCGCCGGAGGTGAAGGCCGCGCGGCTGATGGCCAGGCCGTAATGCTGGATCGCGTTGAAGATGCGCAGGCCGGTATCGCCGGAGTTGCGCGAGAGCAGGATCACCTCCACCGGCGGCACGTCTCCGGCCAGCTTGTTGAGCGCAAGCAGCTTCTGCACCAACGGGAATGCCACGCCGGGCTTCAGGATCTCGTTCTCGTGGGCGATCTGGTAGGCGCGGTAGGCATCCAGCCCCTCGCGTTCGAACAGGGCATGGCTTTCGGCCAGGTCGAACAAAGCGCGCGAGGAGATCGCCACCACCAGGCGGTTGTCGCCGGCGGCGGCGGGATCGTGGACGTCTGCGGCGGATTTCACGGCGGCTTTTCGGCCCTTGCAACACCGACATGGAATCTAGCAAAAGCGCCCGCCGTGGGCTCAATCCTGCGCGAACTGCTCGTCCAGGATGCGCTGCTCGAGCTTGTGCTCGGGGTCGAACAGCAGGCGCACGCTCTGATCCTCGGCCTGCACCACGGTGACCTCGGCCACGTCACGCACCTCGATGTAATCCGCGGTGGCGCTGACCGGGCGCTTGTCCGGATCGAGCACCTTGATGTCCACCCGGGTGCGGTGCGGCAGGATCGCACCGCGCCAGCGCCGCGGCCGGAACGGGCTGATCGGCGTGAGCGCGAGCACGTTGGCATCCAGCGGCAGGATCGGCCCATGCGCAGACAGGTTGTAGGCGGTGGAGCCGGCCGGCGTGGCGACCAGGATGCCGTCGCAGACCAGGGTCGGCAGCTTCACCTCGCCGTTGAGGCGGACCTCCAGATGCGCGGCCTGGTTGCTCTGGCGCAGCAGCGAGACTTCGTTGAAGGCCAGGGCCTGATGCGTCTGGCCGCCGACGTCGATGGCCTGCATCTTGAGCGGATGCAGGATGGCCGCGTGGGCACGCAGGATGCGTTCGGGCAGGCCGTCCAGATGGAACTTGTTCATCAGGAAGCCGACCCGCCCGAGCTTCATGCCGTAGACCGGCGCGGTCAACGCGCCATGCGCATGCAGGGTGCGCAGCATGAAGCCATCGCCGCCCAGCGCGACGATGACCTGCGCCTCCTCCGGCGGCACGTCGCCATAGCGCTCGATCAATCGCTGCCTGGCCTGCTGGGCGTGCGGGGTTTCGCTGGCGACGAAGGCAAGGCGCATGGACGGATCGCTGGCGGAACGGGGCCTACAGCCTACGGCATGGCTGGGCCGCTGTCCGCTGCGATCAGCCCTTGTCGTGCTCGCCCGGCAGCAGACCTGCCACAAGATCGCGCAGGGTCTGCCGGATCACGCCGATTTCGTCTGGATCGCCTTTGGCCATGGCACTCATGTAGGCCTTGGCCTGCGCCCAGGAAATGTGCGGCGGCAGCGGTGGCACGTCCGGATCGGCGGCAAATTCGAGCAGCACCGGCCGACCCGCGGTGAAGGCCGCTTCCCAAGCCATGCCGATGTCTTCCGGACGGTCGACCTGCATGGCCTTGAAGCCGAGCATCTCCGCGTAGCGCGCATAAGGAAAGTCCTCTACGTCCTGCGCGGCGGAAAACTTGGGGTCGCCGGCCAGCGCGCGCTGTTCCCAGGTCACCTGGTTCAGGTCGCGGTTGTTGAGCACCATCACCACGAAGCAGGGATTGCTCCAGCGCTTCCAGTACTGCTTGACGGTGATCAGCTCGGCGTTGCCGTTCATCTGCATGGCACCATCGCCGACGATGGCGAGCACGGGGCGGTCCGGGTAGGCCATCTTCGCCGCGATTGCGTACGGCACCCCGCTGCCCATGGTGGCGAGCTTGCCCGAGAGCGAGGCGAGCATGCCCCGGCGCAGGCGCAGGTCGCGCGCGTACCAATTGGTGTGCGAACCGCAATCGCCGCAGACGATGGCGCGATCCGGCAGGCGCGGCGAGAGTTCCCAGAAGATGCGCTGCGGGTTGATCGGGTTCGCCGGTTCCATCGCCTTGGCTTCCAGCGCCCGCCACCACTTGCGCACGTTGAGCTCGATGCGCTCGCGCCAGGAAGGGTTGTCCTTGCGCACCAGCAGCGGCAGCAGGCGCCGCAACACCGCGGCGCTGTCGCCGATCAGGTTCACTTCGGTGGGATAACGCATGGATACGTTGCGTGGATCGATGTCGATCTGCACCGCGTGCGCCTGGCCGTCGGCCGGCAGGTATTCGGCATAGGGAAAGGTGGTGCCGACCATCAGCAGGGTGTCGCAATCGTCCATCATCTGCCAGCTCGGCTTGGTGCCGAGCAGACCGATCGAGCCGGTGACCCACGGAATGTCATCGGGCAGCGCCGCCTTGCCGAGCAGCGCCTTGGCCACGCCAGCACCGAGACGTTCGGCGACCTCGATCACCTCATCGGCGGCACCGAGCGCCCCGGCACCGATCAGCATCGCCACCTTTTCGCCGGCATTGAGCACCTCGGCCGCGCGGCGCAGTTCGTCGTCGCTCGGCACGGGATGCGCGGCTGCATAGCCGATGCCCGAATAAAGACTGCCATGCTTGCGCGGCGGACTCGGCACCGCCGGCATTTCCTGCAAGTCGTTGGGCACGATCACGGCGGTGACGGTGCGCTCGGCCGCCGCGATACGCAGCGCGCGATCGAGCACGTGCCGAACCTGCGCCGGCGTGCTCACCATTTGCACGTAGGAGGCCACGTCCTTGAACAGGCTGACCAAATCCACTTCCTGCTGATAGTCGCTGCCCAGCGTGCTGCGTGCCTGCTGGCCGACGATGGCGAGCACCGGCACGTGATCGAGCTTGGCGTCATACAGGCCGTTGAGCAGATGGATCGCGCCGGGCCCGGAAGTGGCCATGCACACGCCGACCTCGCCGGTGAACTTGGCGTGCCCACCGGCCATGAACGCGGCCATTTCCTCGTGCCGCACGCGCACGTAGTCGAATCGGTCGGCCACGCGACCCATCGCGCCCATCAGCCCGTTGATGCCATCGCCCGGATAGCCGAACACGCGCTTGATGCCCCATTCGCTGAGGCGTCTGAGAATGAAATCGCCGACAGTGTCGCTCATGCTGTGGACCTCGCTCGTCTCGTATCGCGATGACTATGGCTGGGATGACTGCCATCGCTCGATGAGCGAAAAAAGATGCATGCCCGCAGGTTGCCTGCCGGTGAAAGAAACACCACGCCAGGACCGACATTCATGGAAACGTCAGCGCCAGCCCCAAGGCGCCGGCCGCCGGCCGACCCTCGCGGGCCAGGTAATCGACCGGCGCCCACACCAGCAGCAGCGCAAGCCAGGCGAAGCCAGCCACCGCCACCACGCGCATAGCCGGCATGGGCGCCGCCATCACCACGGCGTGGTCGTCAGCGCTGGGCCTTGGCGGCGAGGATGCGCTCGATACCCTGCCGCGCCTCGTCCAGCGAGCGGTAGGCGGTGGTCTCGTCCACTGCGATGTGCCGCTCGCCGACGTCGATGCCGACCACGTTGTAGCTGCCGTCGGCAAGCCGGTGCAATCGCGCCCGATAGGCGAGTCCGCCGGTCGTGGTGCCCTGCAGGTTTTCGGTCTGGATGGCCATCTCGTTTCGCTCCGCTCGAAAGATCGGCGGCGCCGCGCCGCCGCGTCCACAGCTTCGCCGGCGCAGGGTCGGCGTGGTGTGAGCCCGTCGTCGAGACGAGGTCGCCACGACCTTGGGTCGCTTCAGGCCAGGGAAGGCGGATCCGCCGTGCCGGGCCGCAAGCCCTTGAGGATCACCAGCAGGGCCACGCCCACGGCCATGACGCCGGCGGCCAGGTAGAGGCCGGTCGCATAGCCGCCACCCAGGCGCTCGGCAAGCGCGCCGGTGAGTGCCGGGCCGATGATCTGCGCCAGGCCGTAGGCGGCGGTCATGCGGCCCATCATCTTCGCCGGCCGGGTCGGATAGTGGCGACCAGCCAGGGTGAGCACCAGGCTGACCTGGCCGATGAAGGTGCCGCCGAAAAGGAGTGCGCCGAGGACCGATGCGGCCAGGCCGCCGAGCAGCACCGGCAGCAGGATGCCGACGATCTGCAGGACCGCGGAGAGGATCAGCGCATCGATCGGACCGGTGCGGCGGGCGATCAGGTCCCAGTTGATGCACGCCGGCGCGGCGCCGATGCCGATCGCCAGGAATACCAGGTTCCCCTGCCCGGCCAGGCCCGGAAGCCGGTTGGTGATGGCGACGATGAAAGTGGCGCTGACCACGTAACCGAAGCCGGCACAGAAATAGAAGGCCATGAGCATGCGTTCGAAGACGCGACCCGGCGGCCGGTCGACCAGTTTTTCGCCGGCGATGGTGTGCCCATCCGGCACCGGTGGCGGCAGCCAGCGCAGGGCGGGATACGCGAGCAGCGCGCCGCAGGCGGCCAGCGCGAACCATTGCCCGCGCCAATCCAGCCTGGTCTTCATCAGTTCCGCGGCCACGGCGCACACGGCGATGCCCAGACCGATGCCGGAAAAATGGATGCCGAGCTCGGCGCGGTGACGCTGGCGCAGCAGCCAATGGAGGATCAGGCCGGTGCCGAGCACCATGCCGGCCGCGCCGCACAGACCGGCGAGAAAACGCGACAACGCCCAGACCGCGAAGCGATCGCTCACGCCCATCAGGGCGGTGCTCAGCACGGCGAGCAGCATGCCGAACCGGTACAGGCGATCCTTGCGCCGCAGATCGTCGAGCCTGGAGGCCAGCAGCGCGCCGCACAGATAGCCGGCGTAATTGATCGCCGCCAGCCAGCCCGCCTGCGCCACGCCGAGGCCGGCCTGCTGCTGCATCAGCGGCAGCAGCGGCGTGTAGGCGAACCGCGCCACGCCAAGCACCAGCATCAGGCTGGCGATGCCGGCGCCAAGCACCCTCAGCCGTTCGCGCTGCGGACTCATCGGCTCGACTCCCGCCACGCCGCGCTCGCCCGAAGGGCGCATTTCCGTCGCGAAGTGACCGCCGCAGTGTAGTGCGGACCGATCCTGCAAGAGCGCGACACGAGGCGCCTTGCGGTCGCGGCTGAGCGAACCTGCGCGCCTCCCCGGCGCCTCGACAAGGCGCCGGGCTGCCCTGCGCTTCGTCGGCGGCAGCGGCCGGATCGACGGCGTGGGACGCCGATCCGGCCCGGGCGCGGGCGCAGGGCGAGCGCGGCGGATCAGCCTGCGGACACCTGCGCGAGCTGGGCCAGACGACGCACCGCCACCGAGGCGATCGGGTAATCCACGTGCTGGGTGAGGATCTCGGCGAGCATGCCGCGGGTGTACCTGAGCGTGGGATCGTCCCGCTGCAGCCAGGCCTGGACCGGCGATGTCTGCCCTTCACCGAGCGGCTGCGAAAGCACCTGCTGGGCCAGCGCGCGATGCTGGTGATTGAGCTCGTCCAGCAGCGAACCGCGTGCCTGCGCATGCCAGCGCCCCTCTACCGGCAACGCCTCGATCTGCTCGCGCAGCCATTCCAGATCCAGCGCCTCGCCGAGCTCGTAGAACACCTGGGCGACGGCGGTCTCCGGCCTGCCGCTGCGTTCGGCCACCTCGACCATGTCGAGCGCGGGACGCAGCTGCGCCAGCGCGGCCAGACGCCGGGCGAGCGGCTCGGGCATGCCGCGCGAGCGCCATGCTTCTTCACTGGCCTGGAAACGCTCTTTGCCGGCGGCGGTCAGGGTGCCCGGCAGCAGGCGAGCGAGTTCGCGCACGCGATCCTGATAGCGGGCGACGTTGGCGGCGATGTCGAACCCCGCCGCCGGCCGGTTCAGCAGCCAGCGCGTCATGTGCCGCAGCAGCTTCCACAGCTGCAAGCTGGCCTCGACCTGCACGCTTTCGGGCACCTTGCCGTCCAGCGCCTCGATCGCGGCCCAGGTGTCGCGTGCGTCGATAATCTCGCGGGCGGCGGTATAGGCCTTGGCCACGGCGGCGGCGGTCTGGCCGGTATCCTCCTGCATGCGCAACATGAAGGTCGCGCCCATGCGGTTGACGGTGGAGTTGGTGACCGCGGTGACGATGATCTCGCGCTTCAGCCGATGGCGCTGCATGTGCGCGGCAAAACGCTCGTGCAGCGGTTGCGGGAAATAGCGCACCAGTTCCTGCGACAGATACGGGTCCTCCGGCACGTCCGAATCGAGCAGGGTGCGCTTGAGGTCGATCTTGTCGTAGGCCAAGAGCACGGCGAGCTCCGGCCGGGTGAGGCCCTGGCCGCGCGCCTTGCGTTCGGCCAGCTCGGCGTCACTGGGCAGGCTCTCGACCTGCCGGTCGAGCAGGCCCTTGGCCTCCAGGGTGCGAATGAAGTGGCCGAGCGTGCCGATGCGCTTGGCGGCCTGGTATTCCATCAGCGTGAGGGCCTGGTTCTGCCGGTAGTTGTCCTGCAGCACCAAGTGGCCGACCTCGTCGGTCATGCTGGCCAGCAGGCGGTTGCGCGCCTCCATGTCGAGCTCGCCGCGCTGCACGGCATCGCCGAGCAGGATCTTGATGTTGACCTCGTGGTCGGAAGTGTCCACGCCGGCGGAGTTGTCGATGAAGTCGGTGTTGAGCAGCACGCCATGCTGGGCGGCCTCGACGCGGCCCTTCTGGGTGAGGCCGAGATTGCCGCCCTCGCCCACCACCTTGCAGCGCAGCTCGGCGCCGTTGATGCGCACCGCATTGTTGGCGCGGTCGCCGACCTCCGCGTGGGTTTCGCTCGCGGCCTTGACGTAGGTGCCAATGCCGCCGTTCCAGAGCAGATCCACCGGCGCACGCAGGATGGCCGAGATCAGCTCGGTCGGCGAAAGCTGGGTGACCGCCGCGTCCAGACCGAGCGCAGTGCGCATCGGCGCGGAGACCGGAATGGACTTGGCGCTGCGCGGCCACACGCCGCCGCCGGCGGAGATCAGCGTCTTGTCATAGTCGTCCCAGGACGAGCGCGGCAGTTTGAACAGCCGCTCGCGCTCGGCGAAGGAGCGTGCCGGATCGGGATCGGGGTCGACGAACACGTGACGATGATCGAACGCCGCGATCAGCTTGATGTGGCGCGACAGCAGCATGCCGTTGCCGAACACGTCGCCGGACATGTCGCCGATGCCAACGACGGTGAAATCCTCGTTCTGACAATCGCGGCCGAGCGCGCGGAAATGGCGCTTGACCGATTCCCACGCCCCGCGCGCGGTGATGCCCATCGCCTTGTGGTCGTAACCGTGGGAGCCGCCCGAGGCAAACGCATCGCCCAGCCAGAAGCCATGTTCGAGCGCGATGGCGTTGGCAATGTCGGAAAACGTCGCAGTGCCCTTGTCGGCGGCGACCACCAGGTAAGGATCGTCCGCGTCGTGCCGGACCACGTCGCGCGGCGGCACCACCTTGCCCTCGACGATGTTGTCGGTGATGTCGAGCAGGCCGTTGATGAAGAGCCGGTAGCAGGCCACGCCCTCGGCCTGGATCGCGTCGCGGTCGCCGCCCGCCGGCGGACGCTTGACGTAGAAGCCGCCCTTGGAGCCGACCGGCACGATCACGGTGTTCTTCACCATCTGCGCCTTGACCAGGCCCAGCACCTCGGTGCGGAAATCCTCGCGCCGGTCGGACCAGCGCAGGCCGCCGCGCGCGACCGGGCCGAAACGCAGGTGGATGCCCTCCACGCGCGGCGCGTAGACGAAGATTTCCCGGTACGGCACCGGCTTGGGCAGTTCCGGCACCTGGTGCGAATCGAACTTGTAGCTGATGTACGGACGCGGCCTGCCGTCCGTGGTCTGGAAATAGCTGGTGCGCAGGGTGGCGTGCATCAAGGCCGAGAAACGACGCAGGATGCGGTCGTCATCGAGACTGCTGACCTCCTCGAGCAGGCGCTCGATGCCCTGGCCGATCTGTTCGACCTGGGCCGCGCGCGGTAGCGCGAAGGCGCCGACCAGGCTTTCGATCAACTCCGGCTGGGCCTGCTGCACGCGTTGGGGAATGAGCGCGCGCATCTCCGTGCCCAGCGCCGCCGCCGCAGCCTCGCGCTCGGCGGCGGAGAGGCTCTCGCGGCGGGGATCGAACTTAGCCAGGAACAGCTCGACGAGCAGGCCGGCGATGGCCGGATAGCGGCCGAGCGCATCCTCCATGTAGGCCTGGGAGAAGGTCACTCCGGTCTGCAGCAGATACTTGCAATAGCCACGCAGCATGGCGACCTGGCGCCAGTCGATGTGCGCGGCGAGCACCAGGTTGTTGAAGCCGTCGCTTTCGGCCTGCCCGCGCCACAGCGCCTCGAAGGCACGCTCGAAGCGCTCGGCCAGCTGCAGGACGTCGAAGGCCATCGCCGCCTTCGGGCTGAGTTCGAAATCGTGGATGGTGATCTCGCGCTCGTCGCCGGTCAGCGCATAGACGTGTTCGGCGAGCACCCGCACGCCCATGTTCTCCAGCATCGGCAGCGCCTCGGAGAGCGGAATCGGCGCACCGAAGTGGATCACCTTGAAACGCAGGTCGCCCGCACTGCCGCGATAGAGCTTGACGTGCAGCGCGTCCGGGTCGCGCAGCGCGGCGAGCGCGGTGAGATCGGCGGCCGCGTCCTGCGGCGAGACCTCCTCCACGTAGCCGGCCGGCAGCCGCCGCCCATAGCGCTTGAAGAGCGCCAGTCCCTGGACCTGGCCGTGCATCCGCACCAGGCTGTCGCGCAGCCCGTCATGCCAGTTGCGCACGATGTCGACCACGCCGCGTTCCAGCGTGGCGACGTCGAAGGCGGGACGATCGCCGATGCGCGGCCGCACCACCACGTAGAGCCGGGCCAGCACGCTCTCGTCGAGCCAGACCGCCGAGTCGACCTCCTCGCCGTGCAGGGCCTCGCTCAACAGCTTGACGATGCGCTCGCGCACCGTGGTGCTGAAGCGCTCGCGCGGCACGTAGACGAGGCAGGCGAAGAAGCGGCCATAGCGATCCGCACGCACGAACAGGCGCGGCCGCGCACGCTGCTGCAACTCGAGGATGCCGAGCGCGATCTCGTAGAGTTCCTCGGCGCCGGCCTGCAGCAGCTCGTCGCGCGGCAGGGTTTCGAGGATGTGGCGCAACGACTTGCCCGAGTAGGAATCGCGCTCGAATCCGGAGCGGGTCAGCACCGCCTCCACCTTCTGCCGCACCAGCGGAATGTCTTGCGGTCGCGCCATGTAGGCGCTGGAGGTGAACAGCCCGAGGAAACGCTGTTCGGCGACCGGTCGTCCGTCGGCATCGAAATGCAGCACGCCGACGTAATCCATGTGGCCCGGGCGATGCACCCGCGAGCGCGCATTGGTCTTGGTGAGCAGGATCGGTTCGGCGGGACTGGCCATGGCCAGCTCGCCCAGACGCAGCGAACGCGGACCGAGCGAACGCTCCCCGCCCCGCAGGATGCCGAGCCCGGTGCCTTCCCTAGGCTGCAGCGAGCCGCCGTCCGCGGCCACCACGTACTCGCGGAAACCGAGGAAGGTGTAGTTGTCGTGGGCCAGCCAGCGCAGGAAGGCGCCCGCCTCCTCGGCGACGGCGGCCTCCAGCGGCGGGCGGCGGCGAGGCAGCTCGTCGGCGATGGCGAGCGCACGCTCGCGCATGGCCGCCCAGTCCGTCACCGCGGCGCGGACATCGGCCAAGGCATCCTCCAGCGCCCGGACGAGCGCGTGCACCTGCGCGGCATCGCCGATGGGATCGATTTCCAGATACATCACCGACTCGGGCGCGCCCTCACCGATCGCCTCCAGCCGGCCCGCCGCATCGCGACGCACCTTGATCACCGGGTGGATCAGGAGCTGGATCTGCGTGTGCTCGGCAATCGTCATGCTCACCGTGTCGACCAGGAACGGCATGTCGTCGGTGACCACCTCGACCAGGCTTGCCGCCTCGCCCGCCTCGACGATACGCACGCTGGCGCGCCCGGACTCGCGTTGCTGCAGGAAGGCGAGGAGATCGGCGATGCGCCGCGCCCAGTCCGCCGGCTCGTGCAGCGCACGGTCACTGCTGCCGACCTGGGCGAAGAACGCTGCCACGAAGCGTGGCACCGCAAGCTCCGCCGGCGCCGGCAGCGCATGCTGCCGTAATGCCTCGATCACTTGTGCAGGAATCGCATCGCCGTTATTGACAGCCATTACGTGCAGGACCTCGCCGGATTCTGGGGAAAAACCAGTCCGCCACGCAGGCGGCAAGCGGCGAAGGATACTGCCGCGTTTCCCCATGAATCCAGCTGCGGCAGCAGTGGCCGCAAAGCCACGGGCAGCGAGTGCGCGCTGAAAACCCGCGCATCCGCTCAGCGTCCGGGCGACACCCGATGCAGCCTGAACGGTGCCTCGCCGGGGCGCCGCAGCCAGCGCTCGAACGCGTCCGGCGACACCGCCCGCGCATACAGATAACCCTGGCCCTCGGCACAACCGGCGCGCAGCAGAAAAGCATGCTGGGCCTCGTGCTCGATGCCCTCGGCGATGGTGTAGAGCCCGAGCCTGGCGGCCAGCGCCAGGATCGCCTCGACGATGGCGGCATCGCTCGCACTGTCCGGCAACCCGGCCACGAAGCTCCGGTCCACCTTGACGCCGACGATGGCGGGCAGCTTCAAATAGCTCAGCGACGAATAGCCGGTGCCGAAATCGTCGATGGCGACGCCGACGCCAAGCTCGTGCAGCGTGTGCAAGGTGCGCCGCACGTCCTCGCCCAGCCGCAATATCGCCCCTTCGGTGATTTCCAGCAGCAGACGGCCGGCCGGAACGCGATGAGCGGTCAGGTTCTCGCGCAGCCCGGCGAGGAACTGCGGATGGGCCAGACTGCGGGCCGACACGTTGACGGCCATGCGCAGCGCGGGCAGGCCGGCGTCGATCCATGCACGCAACTGCCGGCAGGCCCGCTCGAGCACCCAGGCATCGATCTCACGGATCAACCCGGTCCGCTCGGCCTGTGGAATGAACTCCCCGGGCAGCACCTCGCCGCGCTCGGGGTGGCGCCAGCGCAGCAGCGCCTCGGCGGCCCCGATCCGGCCATGCCGCAGGTCGACGCTGGGCTGGTAGACCAGCTGGAACTCGTCCCGACGAAGGGCACGCCGAAGCTCCGTCGCCAGCACCCGCTGCCGACGCGCGGCCGCACCGGCCACCGGGGCGTGGAAACGCACGGCGTTGCGCTCCTCGCGCTTGGCCTGCGCCATGGCCGCCTCCGCGTGTGCCATCAAGGTGGCGATGTCGGCGCCATCGAGCGGATAGCCGGCGACGCCGATGCTCGCGCTCATCGACAGCTCGCCCGCCTCGATCCACAGCGGTTCGGCGACGGTCGCCAACAACCGCTGCGCCAGCGGCCGCACCTGCTCGAGTGCGTCCAGGCCCTCGATCAGCACCGCAAACTCATCGCCACCCACCCGCGCCGCCACACTGCCGGCCGATAAGGCCTGACGTAGCCGCGCGGCCAGCCGCGCCAGCACCTCGTCGCCCACCGCGCGGCCGTAGCCTTCGTTGATCGCCCTGAAGGCGTCGAGCCCGATGAACAGCACGGCCAGCATGCGCCGCCCGGCATCGGCGGCGACGATCGCCCCCGCGGCATGCCGCTCGAAGGTCGCCCGGCCGGCGAGTCCGGTCAGCGGATCATCGCCTTCCCGGACATCGGGCATGGACACCAGCTGTTGCGTCTCCCATGCGCTGAAGACGGCCAGCAAACGGCCGTCTTCCAGGCGCCGAATGGTCATGTGTTCCCGATAGCTACTGCCATCGGCGCGGCGGCTGGAAAGCTCCCCGCGCCATCGGCCCGAACGCTCGACCTGCGGCCACACGGCTGTGGACAAGGACCGCCCGTCCGGAAGCCGGCGGGTGTCCTGCAGGCTGCCGCCCAGCCGGCTGCCGGGGGCAAAGCCGGTCAGGCGGTCATGCGCGGCGTTGGTGGCCACGATGCGGCCTTCGGCATCGAGCAGCAGCACGCCTTCGGCAAATTCCGAAAAGGCATCCTCCAGACGGTGCGTGGCTGCCGATTCGATGCCGGCCTGCCGATCGATCAACCACAGCAGGCGATGCCCATGCGCTTCCTCCGCCACCGGGGCCGGGTCGGAAACGACATACACCGGGCGCACTCCACGGATACCGCGCAGCATGGCCGGGCCGTCACCCGCAGGCGGCTCGACGAAGAGCGTGTCCAGGGCCCGGCCGCGGAGTGACGCGCCATCAAGGCCCGTCCACAGGCTCAACTGCACGCTGGCCTCGAGGATGCGGCCATCGGCGGCCACCGTCACGATGGCGATCGGCGCGTCGCTGTCCAGCCGCGCCGCATCCGGCATCATGGCCGACGCCTTGCTCCGGTTTTTCACCATCAGCCACGCCAGCAGCAAGGCCACCAGAGCGAGCGCGGCCGGAAGCGTCCAGGCCAGCCCGTTGCCGCTCCAGGTGAGCGGATCGAGCCAGGCCCGCGCGGCCGGTGAGATGGGGGCGCACAAGCTGCCGGCGGCACGCGGCCAGGTGCACCTACGGGATGAGCGCCGATTTTTCAGCGCCTCCTGTCCGGGGCAGGAGGCGCCAGCAGGCATCAAGGGCGTCAGCCGTCGAGGCATGCAGCGCGGCGCAAGCGTGTATCGCATCGCAACGAGCCGAAAAATTCGCCGGGAGTTTTTCAGTATTTCCCCAGGGCCCGATGAGGCTCGCGCAGGCTGTCGGCCGATCTGCATGGACATTGTTTTCCCCTCGGTGTCACGCCACATCTGGCCGATCCATCGCTTCCATGCCTGGCCGATTCTGCGCGTGACGCCCCTCATGCGCCAGCCTGCCGGCGCGGCGCGCCTGCCGCGGTGTGCCACGGCTTGGCGAGTCGCTGGCTTGTTGCTAAGATGCGCGCCGCTGTGGGGCCATAGCTCAGCTGGGAGAGCGCGTCGTTCGCAATGACGAGGTCCGGGGTTCGATCCCCCGTGGCTCCACCACCGATCACGAAGAAAGCCGGGTCTCGCCACCCGGCTTTCTTTTTGCGCGCGGCTCGCGTATGCGGCTCCTTGAGTGCCCGGCCAAGGACGTCTGAATGACACGCTCCTGATGGCTCCCTGCCGGCCCGCGGCAGGTTTGGCTGCGTGCGTCGCCGTTTTTGCGCCAGCCACGGCGCATGCATCGACGGGATGTCCCCTCTTCCCAACGGAAGGCTTCCATCGACTCGGCCGCTGCCGGCGCAGCCCATGGCGGCCATCGCTTCAAAGCCGGATCGGTGGTGGATAACGCCGTCCCGGCCGCAAGGGACGGAAGCAGGGCGCCTGGCGATAGAACGCCTCCCGGGCATTGTCAGCATGCCAGCCGGGAATGCCGGATAACGGCAGCGGCCGCAAGTCTTGCGGATCCTGCAGAGCCCGGCCGGCCGCGATCGCCTGGGCACAGGCAGCTGCAGCCATCGCCGGTTCGGCTGTGGCATCGAGCACCACCAAGGCCTTGCCGACCAGATGCAGCGCCGGTGTGAGCGCATGTTCGAGCAAAGCATGCCCGAACACTTCCACCTGCAGGCGCCCATCCTGCCAAGCCGCACGCTCGCGCCAGAAGAGACCTTGCCAGTCATGCGCATCCAGACGCGCGAGCAGCGCCGGATCACGCACGAGGAGGATCACCCCGGCCTCGTCGAAATGGGTCAGCGCGCACTGCGCGCGACTGCGCCGGCGCGGCCCCCAGCGCGCGATGTCGGCCATCTGGCGGGCGTTGAGTGCGCGCTTGAGCGCCGGATATCGCGCCCACACCAGCGCATTGAAGAGGTCGTGCCAGTTCGCCTCGCGGGTGGCCACCACGGCGCATTGGGCGATGCGTTGTTCGTAATGCAGGCCATCCGCGAGCAGTGCGCGGGTCTGGGCCAGAAAACGCACGCCAGCGGCGCCGCACAGGCGGGCGTTAAGTTCGCTCACCGGCGGCCACTGCGGGCCGTCGAGCAGTTCGGCATGGCTTGCATGCCAGGGCGCGAGTGGCGGCCGTCCGAACACCTCGCGGTCGAGCCGTTCGCGTGCCGGCGCATGGTGGCGCATGCGCTTGAAGTCAGGCCGTGCCGGAAGCCGGCGTGGCGAGGCGTGCATACAGGTCGTGCGCGTCGCTGTCCTCGACGAGGATCTCGACGAACTGACCGGGACGCAGCCCCTGCCCGCCGACGATGCGCACGACGCCGTCGATCTCCGGCGCATCGGCGCTCGAGCGCGCCAGCGCACCGTCGGCGTCCACCTCGTCCACCAGCACGCGCAGCCTGTGGCCGACCTTGCGCGCGAGCCGGGCCGCGGAGACCTCCGCCTGCACCGACATGAAGCGTTCGAGCCGATCCTCCTTGAGCTCCTCGGGGATCGCGCCGGGCAAGGCGTTGGCGCGCGCGCCCTCGACCGGCGAATAGGCGAAGGCACCGACGCGATCGAGCTCGGCCTCGCGCAGGAAATCGAGCAGGGCCTCGAATTCGGCCTCGGTCTCGCCGGGAAAACCGACGATGAAGGTGCTGCGCAGGGTCAGCTCCGGCACCGCCTTGCGCCAGGCGCGGATGCGCTCGAGCGTGCGTTCCACGTCACCCGGACGCTTCATCAGTTTCAGGATGCGCGGGCTGGCGTGCTGGAAGGGTATGTCGAGGTAGGGAAGGATGCCTCCCGAGGCCATCAACGGCATCAGTTCGTCCACGTGCGGGTACGGATAGACGTAATGCAACCGTACCCACACGCCGAGCTCGGCGAGACCTTTGCACAACTCGGTCATCCGCGTGCGATAGACGCGATCGCGCCAGGGACGCTCGGCATAGTGGAGGTCGACGCCGTAGGCACTGGTGTCCTGGGAGATCACCAGGAGCTCCTTGACCCCGCTCTTGACCAGCCGCTCGGCCTCGGCGAGCACTTCGTCCACCGGACGCGACACCAACCGCCCGCGCAGCGAGGGAATGATGCAGAAGCTGCAGCGGTGATTGCAGCCCTCGGCAATCTTCAAGTAGGCGTAATGCCTGGGCGTCAGCTTGACGCCGGTGTCGGGCAAAAGATCGAGAAAGCGGTCGCGCCGCGGTGGCAGCGCCTGGTGCACCGCGCGCATCACGCTCTCGTAGTCCTGCGGGCCGCCGATCGCGAGCACCTCGGGATAGGCCTCGCGGATCAGTCCGGCGCGCTTGCCCAGACAGCCGGTGACGATCACCTTGCCGTTCTCGTGCAGCGCCTCGCCGATCGCGTCCAGGGATTCCTGCACCGCCGCGTCGATGAATCCGCAGGTATTGACTACCACCGCGTCGGCGGCCTGGTAACTCGGCACGATCTCGTATCCCTCCGCCTTGAGCTGGGTGAGGATGCGCTCCGAGTCGACCAGCGCCTTGGGGCAGCCCAGGCTGACGAAACCGATTTTCTGCGTGGCGGGCACCGTGGACGTCCTGCGCGGCGGGGTTGATAACCGTCCATTATAGCTTTGCGTCCCTTGCACGCCCGCCGGCTAGAATTTTCGAGGCATCGGCCCCGGGCCTTCGGGTCCGGACGTTCTTCGGAGACCATCGATGGGCGAACAGATCAGCATTCCGACCACCGGCACGCAGTGCATCGGCGCCTATGTGGCGCGCGCCCCCGGCAAGCCCCAGGGAGGCGTCGTGGTGATCCAGGAGATCTTCGGCGTCACCGCGCACATCCGCAGTGTCGCCGACCGTCTGGCGGCAGCGGGGTTCACTGCCATCGCGCCGTGTTTCTTCGATCATCTGGAAACCGGCGTGGAGTTGCCCTACGACCAGGCCGGCACCGAGCGCGGTCGCGCGCTGGTCCAGGAACTGGGCATGGACCGCGCGGTCGCCGATGTGGCCGCCGCGGCCGAAGCGATCGCCTCGGCCGGCCGCATCGGCACGGTGGGTTTCTGCTGGGGCGGCACCGTGGCCTTTCTCGCCGCGACCCGGCTGGGCTTGCCCTCGGTGAGCTATTACGGCGCCCGCAACGTCGCCTATCTCGACGAGCAACCGAAGGCGCCGGTGATGTTCCATTTCGGCGAGAAGGACCCGAGCATCCCGCCCGAAGCGATCGCCCGGCACCGGGCCAAGCTGCCGCAGATGCCGATCTACACCTACCCGGCCGGACACGCCTTCAATCGCGATGCCGATCCGCACGTCTACGACCGTGCCAGCGCGGAACTGGCATGGCAGCGCACTTTGGCGTTCTTCGAGGAACACCTCGCCGGCGCCGCCGTCAAGCCATGAACGATCCGGGCTTCGCACTCGATGCGCGCCTGGCGGCCGATACCGTTCCGCTCGGCGTGTTCGAGCTCTGCCAGGTGAGGCTGATGGACGATGCGCGCTTTCCCTGGCTGGTGCTGGTGCCGCAACGGCCAGGCCTGAGCGAAGTGCTCGATCTAGAGCCCGCCGACCGCGATCTTCTGTGGCGGGAAACGCTGGCAGCGGCCGATGCCCTGCGCCGCCATGTCCCTTGCGACAAGCTCAACTTCGGCATGCTCGGCAATCTCGTGCGGCAGCTGCACGTGCACGTGGTCGCCCGAAGCGAAGGTGACGCGGCCTGGCCCGGTCCGGTATGGGGTAGCGGCGCCGCCGTGCGCCATGCGCCGTCGGCACTCGCCGAGCGGGCGGGACATCTTCGCGCCGTGCTGGGTCTGTAGCCGACGCGCGCACCCTTGCCAGCCGTTTGCAAATACACTCGCCCGCACTTGGGCGTTCTGCTCGCCGCAGCGACGGATCGTGGCTGCGCATAAGCGGACACCGGACCCGCGGGACGTGCCCACAGGCCCGTCCCGCCCACGCCAAGGGTCGCCCGAAGCAACGCTCGGTCAGTGCTGCTCCGGCGAGAAACCGCCGCCACTGGCACTCTTGCCCTGCTGTTCGTCGTTCATCTTGACCGGCGCGTGATAGTCCTCGAGGTCGCGTGCCTCGGTCTCGATCGGGTCGATCTTCTTCAGCGTGCCCTTGTCGTCGTAATAGACGATAAAGCCGTAGTCGAGCTGCAGCCTCGCCATGTATTGAAGATGCTGCTTGCGCACCTTGGAATCGTCGCTCGGCACCAACAGCACGGTTTTGGGCAGCTGTCCGGTTTCCTTGAGATAGGCGAAGTGACTGCCGGTATCCAGCGCCGAAAGCACTGCGCCGTCGACCAGGAACTGGCCGCTCTTGTACGCCTGAATGGTGGCGTCGAACTGCTGCTGGCCCTGCGGCGTCAGGTAGGGATCGTCCTTGGTCGAGCCACGGTGACATCCGGCCAGGACGAGCACGGCGGCCAGCAGGCAAGCGGCCGCGAGGCGGCGGAATAGACAAACGGCATTCATGGCTTTCATCGATTTCATGCGGTCAATGGGCGATGGACGCCCAAGTGTACCCTGCCGGCCGATCTTCGAGGCCGCGTCGCCTCAGGTGCGCGGCAGCGTCACGCCGCGCTGGCCCTGGTACTTGCCGCCGCGGTCGCGATAGCTCACCTCGCACACCTCGTCGGACTCGAAGAACAGCATCTGCGCCACGCCCTCGTTGGCGTAGATGCGCGCCGGCAGCGGCGTGGTGTTGGAGAACTCCAGGGTCACGTGCCCTTCCCATTCCGGCTCCAGCGGCGTCACGTTGACGATGATGCCGCAGCGGGCATAAGTGCTCTTGCCCAGGCACACCACCAGCACGTCGCGCGGAATGCGGAAGTACTCCACCGTACGGGCCAGCGCGAAGCTGTTGGGCGGGATGATGCACTGATCCGCCTCCACGTCGACGAAACTCTTGGAGTCGAAGTGCTTGGGATCGACGATGGTGGAATTGATGTTGGTGAACACCTTGAACTCGCGCGAGCAGCGCACGTCGTAGCCGTAGCTGGAGGTGCCGTAGCTGACGATGCGCTCACCGCCCGCCTGCTTGACCTGGCCGGGCTCGAACGGCTCGATCATGCCGTGGCTTTCAGCCATGCGGCGGATCCATTTGTCGGACTTGATGCTCACGCTGCTTTCAGCTCCGGTGGATGCCATGCGCCCGCGGCAAGACTCACGCTTTGGGCGGCGGCGGGGCGAGGACCTCGCGGTTGCCGTTGTGCTGCGGCGCGCTGACCACGCCTTCGGCCTCCATCTGCTCGATCAGCCGCGCGGCGCGGTTGTAGCCGATGCGCAGATGCCGCTGCACGCCGGAGATCGAGGCGCGCCGGGTCTGGGTGACGATGGCCACCGCCTTGTCGTAGAGCTGTGCATCGGCATCGCCGCCCTCCTCGGCGCTCTGCGGCAGGCCGGCCTCATCGATGAACTTGCCGTCGGCGGTGGACTGCACCTCCTCCAGCACGCCATCGATGTACTGCGGCGCACCCTGCGCTTTCAGCCAGGCGACCACGTTGTGCACCTCGTGGTCGTCGACGAAGGCCCCATGCACGCGCTCGGGCATCGCGGTGCCGGGCGGCAGGTAGAGCATGTCGCCGTGGCCGAGCAGGGTCTCGGCGCCGGACTGGTCGAGAATGGTGCGCGAATCGATCTTGCTCGACACCTGGAAGGCGATGCGGGTCGGGATGTTGGCCTTGATGAGACCGGTGATGACGTCCACCGACGGGCGCTGCGTGGCCAGCACCAGATGCACCCCGGCGGCGCGCGCCTTCTGCGCCAGCCGCGCGATCAGCTCTTCCACCTTCTTGCCGACGATCATCATCATGTCGGCGAACTCGTCGATGATGACGACGATGTATGGCAGGGTTTCCAGCGGCTCGGCGACCAGGCTCGGCATCTCCGGATTGGGCCGGAACAGCGGATCGAGCAGCGGCTGGCCGGCCTTGTCGGCTTCGATCACCTTTTTGTTGAAGCCGGCCAGGTTGCGCACGCCGACGGCAGCCATCAGCTTGTAGCGGCGCTCCATCTCGGCCACGCACCAGCGCAGCGCGTTGGCCGCTTCCTTCATGTCGGTGACCACCGGCGCGAGCAGATGCGGGATGCCTTCATACACCGAAAGCTCCAGCATCTTCGGGTCGATCATGAGCATGCGCACGTCTTTCGGGCTCGCCTTGTACAGCAGCGAGAGCACCATCGCGTTGACCGCCACCGACTTGCCCGAGCCGGTCGTGCCGGCGACCAGCAGATGCGGCATCTTGGCCAGGTCCGCCACCACCGGCCGCCCGCCGATGTCCTTGCCGAGCGCGAGCGTGAGCGGCGACTTCATCTGGTCGTAACGGTCCGAGCGCAGGATCTCGGACAAGTACACGATCTGCTTCTTCGCGTTGGGGATCTCCAGCCCGATCACGTTCTTGCCTGGGATCACGTCGACCACGCGCACGCTGACCACGGAAAGCCCACGCGCGATGTCCTTGTCCAGGCTCGACACCTGCGCGCCGCGCACGCCGGCGGCCGGTTCCAGCTCGAAGCGGGTGATGACCGGGCCGGGATAGACGCCGACCACCTTGGCCTCGATGCGGAAATCCTTGAGCTTGAGCTCGACCTGGCGCGAAAGCACTTCCAGGGTTTCTTCCGAATAGCCCGGCCCCTGCTCGGGCGCCTCGTCGAGCAGCGACAGCGGCGGCAGCTCGCCCGGCGCGGCGGCGCCGGTGAACAGCGGAATCTGCGTCTCGACGCGGGCGCGTTCGCTGCGCACCACCGGCGCCGGCGGCGTCTCGATGCGCACCGGCTCGCGTTTGGCCTGGCGGGCGGCGTCGGTCTTCTTGACCACGTCGCGCTCGGCCCGCGCCTGCTGGGCGATGATCGCCTCCGGCGCGCGCTTCAGCGCCTGGCGCATCCTGGCGAACAGTGCCAGCGCGGCCTGCCCGGTCCAGTCCATCAGCCGGAACCAGGACAAGCCGGTCGCCAGGGTCACCGCGCCCAGGAACAGCGCCAACAGCAGGAGCGGCGCGCCGGTCGGGCCGAAGGCCCGCAGCAGCGCACCACCCACCCACTGTCCGACGATGCCACCGACGCCCTGCGGCAACACCGGCCAGCGACTGAAATTGATGTAGAGCAGCGCCGGCGCGGTGATGAAGAAGAACACCCAGCCGATCAGTCGCAGCGACGGTTCCCACGGATGCGTGTGGCGCACGCCGTGCTGGCGCAGGACCTGCACGCCGAGCAGCACCAACAGCAGCGGAAACGCATAGGCCACGAGGCCGAAGATGTAGCGCAGCAGGTTGGCGATGTTGGCGCCCACCGCGCCGCCGATGTTGCGGGCGTGGGCCACCGTGCCGGCATGGCCCCAGCTGGGGTCGAGATCGTCGTAGCTGAACAAGCAGACCAGCAGATAGATCGCCAGCGGCAACAGCAGCAGGGCGCCGGTCTCGCGCAGACGCCGCCGCGCCTCCTCGCTCAGTGCGACGGTTTCCGCGGATTTCTTGTTGGCACTAGCGCTGCGCGCTGCCGGCATGGATTTCCAACCACGATGCAAAGACTCGAAAAGATGCTGAAAATCCCGTCCATGACTTTTTCAGCTCGCCGCGGCGCGGTACACGCCCGCCGCGCTCCATGAATCCAAGGGCTTGCGCCCCTCCGATTCATGCCGGGGCATCCTGCCCCAGACAGGAAACGCTGAATAGATCAGCGCTTACTTTAAGTTTCCAAGTCTACACGGCCCGCAGGCGGTCCCAAGGCAATCCCCTGGCTTGCGGCAAGAGAGCGGCCCGGCGCCGATTTGCCCGACGTGCGCCCACCGTGCCAACCAGGCCCCGAGCCTGCGAGCCTGGCGGTACGGTGGGCGAGCGTACGTCGCAGACCATCAGCCCATCGTGCCCTTCAGCGCCGGATGCACCAGCTTGCCGGCTTCGACATTGATGCCCTTGGCCAGCGGCTCGAACTCCCGCCAGTCATCGCCCGCAGCCAGGCGCAGCACGTACGGCAGGATCGCCGCGGAAATGGCCAGCGAGGAGGTCTGCGGCACCGCGCCCGGCATGTTGGTCACGCAGAAATGGGTGACGCCGTGGACGTCGTAGGTCGGCTCGGCCCAGGTGGTCGGCCGCGAGGTCTCGAAGCAACCGCCCTGGTCGATGGAGATGTCCACCAGCACGCTGCCCTTCTCCATCGTCCTGACCATCGCCTCGCTCACCACGCGCGGGGCGCGCGCGCTCGGAATCAGCACCGCGCCGACCACCAGATCGGCGTCGCGCACCTCCTCGGCCACCGAGGATTCATAGGCATACAGTGCGGTGACGTTCGGGCCGAGCGCCATCATCGCGGCAAGACGATCGGGACGCTTGTCGAACACCACCACGTTGGCACCCGCGGCGGCGGCCAGCGCGGCGGCCTGGCCGCCGGCAGCGCCAGCGCCGAGCACCACCACCTTGCCGCGCGGGGTGGAAGCCATGCCGCCCAGCAGCTTGCCCTTGCCGCCCTGCGGCCGGTGCAACAGCGTGGTGCCGACCTGGATGGCGATGCGACCGGCGATCACCGACATCGGCAGCAGCAGCGGCAATTGACCGTTTTCCTCCACCGACTCGAACGCCACGCCGGTCAGACCGATCTCCAGCAGGCGCCGGGTGAGTTCAGGCTCGGCCGCCAGATGCAGGTAGCAGAACAAAAGGTGATGCTTCTTCAGCAGTTTGAGATCGCCCTCGATCGGTTCCTTGACCTTGACGATGAGTTCCGCGGCCGCATAGAGCGCGGCCGCATCCGGCACGATCTGGACACCGACCTTGGCATAGGCCTCGTCGGTGAAGCCGCTCTTCTCGCCGGCGCCGGACTGGATGTACACCGTATGCCCATGCCGGACCAGATCGGCGGCGGCGGCGGGGACCAGGGCGACGCGCCCTTCGAGGGTCTTGGTTTCTGCGGGGATGCCAATGCGCATGGAGCGTTCCTGAAAGTGCCAAAGCAAAAGCCACGGGTTCGCCGTGGCTGGGAAAATTCGGGCGCTGCTTGAATCGCACCCTGCGCGTGACCATGCTTGCGCGACGTCCGACGCGGGGCACTGCTGCAACGCTGCGGAAAATCTCATCGATCTTACGCAACCATCAAAGGATTATAGCCATGCCGAATGCCAAGCACAGCCGCCTGCTGATCCTGGGCTCCGGTCCTGCCGGCTACACCGCGGCGATCTACGCGGCGCGCGCCAACCTGGCCCCCACGTTGATCACCGGCCTGCAGCAGGGCGGACAGTTGACGACCACGACCGAGGTCGACAACTGGCCCGGCGATGTCGAAGGCGTGCAAGGTCCGGCGCTGATGCAGCGGATGGCCGAACATGCCGAGCGCTTCCATACCAAGATGGTGTTCGATCACATCCACCGCGTGGACCTGACGCAGCGGCCGTTCCATCTCAAGGGCGACGCGGGCGAATACACCTGCGACGCCCTGATCGTCGCCACCGGCGCCACCGCCAAGTATCTGGGCATCGCCAGCGAGGAGAAGTTCAAGGGCCGCGGCGTGTCGGCCTGCGCCACCTGCGACGGGTTCTTCTTCCGCGAGCAGGACGTGGTCGTGGTCGGCGGCGGCAACACCGCGGTGGAGGAGGCGCTGTACCTGTCCAACATCGCCCGCAAGGTGTACCTGGTGCACCGGCGCGACAAGCTGCGCGCCGAAAAGATCATGCAGGACAAGCTGTTCGAGAAGGCCGCCGCCGGCAAGATCGAGCTGGTCTGGAACCACACCGTCGAAGAAGTGCTCGGCGACGATTCCGGCGTGACCGGCGTGCGCGTGAAATCGGTCGACGACGGCGTCCTTCGCGACATCGACGCCACCGGCTTTTTCGTCGCCATCGGCCACACGCCCAACACCGGCATCTTCGAGGGCCAGCTCGACATGCGCGAGGGCTACATCAAGGTGCGCAGCGGCCAGAACGGCATGGCGACGATGACCTCGGTGCCCGGCGTCTTCGCCGCCGGCGACGTCGCCGACCACGTCTACCGCCAGGCGATCACCTCGGCCGGCTTCGGCTGCATGGCCGCGCTGGACGCCGAACGCTGGCTGGAGCAGGCGGGCGCGCTCTGAAAGCCCGCACAGTGATCGAGGCACGCTTCCACGATCGCATCGACCGCATCCCCGCGGCCGCCTGGGACGCGTTGCGGCCGGACGACAACCCGTTCCTCGCGCACGCCTTCCTGCATGCGCTGGAACGCGACGGTTGCATCCGCGAAGCCTGGGGCTGGCGGCCGCATCACCTGGGCCTGTACGAACAGGACCGGCTGGTCGCCGCCGCGCCGGTCTACCTCAAGGACAACTCGCACGGCGAGTTCGTCTTCGACTGGAGCTGGGCACACGCTTGGGAGCGTGCCGGTGGCGACTACTATCCCAAGCTGCTTGGCGCCGTGCCCTACTCGCCCGTGCCCGGTCCGCGCCTGCTCGTCGGCACCGGTGCGCGCGCGCCGACGCTGCGGCATGCGCTGGCGACAGCCCTGCGCGATGAAACCGACCGGCGCGGGCTGTCCTCCGCGCACGTCAATTTCCTGCCCGCGGAGGAAGCCGCCGCATTCGATGCCGACTGGCTCGCGCGCTTCGACGTGCAGTTCCACTGGCCCAACCGCGGCTATCGCGATTTCGAGGATTTCCTCGCCGCGCTCAACCACAAGAAGCGCAAGAACATCCGCCGCGAACGCGCCGAGGTCGCCGCGAGCGGCCTTGCCATCGAGATGCGCGCCGGCGACACGCTGTCGGCGGACGCCTGGCGCAGCGTGCATGCGCTCTATCGCGCCACCTTCGAGGCCAAGGGCAACCATGCGGCGCTGACCGCGCGTTTCTTTGCGCATCTCGCCGAGCTGGGAGACACCGTGCAGCTTGCGCTGGCCCGCGATCGCGACCGCATCGTGGCGATGGCCTTGTTCCTGCGCAGCGGGCGCGTGCTGTACGGACGCTACTGGGGCAGCGCGGTGGAATTGCCCGGCCTGCACTTCGAGCTCTGCTACTACCAGGGCATCGACTACGCCATCGGGCACGGTCTGGAACGCTTCGAGCCGGGCGCGCAGGGCGAGCACAAGCTCGCGCGCGGCTTCCTGCCGGCGCGCACGCATTCGCGGCACTACCTCGCCGATGCGCGCCTGCGCGATGCGGTGCGCGCGGCACTGGCCCGCGAGGCGCGCGCGCTCGAAACCTACATCGACGAATGCCTCGCGCATTCGCCCTACGCGCAACGATGATCCGCCTGCCGCTGCTGCGCGACGATGCGCCGGAGCACTTTCCCGACCCGGTGCGCGCGCTCGTCGAGCCGAACGGCCTGCTCGCCTTCGGCGGCGACCTCTCGCCGCGGCGCCTGCTCGCCGCCTATCGCCAGGGCATCTTCCCGTGGTTCAACGAAGGCGAGCCGATCCTGTGGTGGTCGCCCGATCCGCGCTGCGTGTTTATTGTCGAACGTCTGCGGCCCAATCGCAGCCTGCGTCGGCAACTGCGCGACAGGCCCTGGACGGTGACCATCGACCGCGCCTTTCGCGCGGTGATGGAAGCCTGCGCCGCGCCGCGTCCCGGACAACACGGCACCTGGATCAGCGACGCGATGATCGATGCCTACGCCGCGCTGCATGCGCAAGGTCACGCGCACAGCGTGGAAGTGTGGGATGAAGATGCTCGCCTCGTCGGCGGCCTCTACGGCGTCGCGGTCGGGCGATTGTTCTGCGGCGAATCGATGTTCAGCGCCGAAAGCGGCGGCTCCAGACTGGCGCTGGTCGCGCTCGGACGGCTGCTGCGCGAGCGTGGCTTTCCGCTGCTGGACGCGCAGGTGAGCAACGCTCATCTGCTCGGGCTGGGCGCCATCGAGCTGCCGCGCGCGAGGTTCCTCGCACAAGTCCACACGCTGCGCGATCTGCCCGACGCGGGGCCGCCGTGGCGCGACACGCCGCCGCTCACCGCCGCCGAGCTGCTGGCCGCCAAAGCGGCGCGTTGAACGGCTTGAGCCGTCGCCTCAAGCGGCTTCGGCGATCAGTATCAGCGACGCAGGCCGGCCGGTATGCGGATGCGCGGGTTCGACCACCCGCGTCACCCGCAAGCGTGCCTGCGACAACGCATCGAGCCAGCCGGCGAGCGTGCGGAAATACCACGGCGCCGCGCGACCGAAGCCTTCGCCGCAGCCCTGCCACGAGCCTTCGCGCCAACTATCCGCATACGGCGCATCGCCGCAGACGGTGAACGGATGCAAGGTCTGCACGATCAACGCGCCGTCGGGCGCCAGCAAGGCCGGCACCGCGCGCAGCAAGGCATCGACGGAAGCGCCGCCGAGCAGCGAGAAGTTGCACGTCACCACGTCGGCACGCTCGCGCAGGCTGCCGGCGGCGATCGCGGCGTAGTCCATCGCGAGGAAACGGCCACCACCGACATCACGCGCCGCCGCGATCAGCGCCGGCACCGCGTCGATGCCCAGCGTCTCGATGCCCTCGGCCGCCAGTGCGCGCACCAGCCAGCCTTCGCCGCATCCAAGGTCGATCGCCGTGCGCGGCCGCCGCGCACGCACGGCATCCAGCATCGCGCGGTCGGTCACCAGCCGGCGGCTGGCGATCATCTTTCCACGCACCGCCTGCGTCCACGGCGCCGCGTTTTCGTGCCAGACCTCGAGAATGTCGCGTTCGTGCGCGTCCACTGTGCTTGGCCGTGAGATACCGCGCGCCACTGTGCCACATCGCCGCTGCTTGAGCTGGATCAATACCGGGCGCGCAAGCGCGGTCTAGCTTTGCAGGCCTGTTCATCAATCCCGAAGAGGACGCGACGATGAAAGCACTCGTATATCAGGGCCCCGGCAAGAAAGCGCTGGAAGAGCGGCCCAGGCCCGCGATCCAGACGCCCAGCGACGCCATCGTCAAGGTGCTCAAGACCACCATCTGCGGCACCGACCTGCACATCCTCAAGGGCGACGTGCCGACCTGCACGCCCGGCCGCATCCTCGGGCACGAGGGCGTCGGCGTGGTCGAGGAGGTCGGCGCAGCCGTCACCGCCTTTAAGCCGGGCGATCACGTGCTGATCTCGTGCATTTCCTCGTGCGGCAAGTGCGACTACTGCCGGCGCGGCATGTATTCGCACTGCACCACCGGCGGCTGGATCCTCGGCAACGAGATCGACGGCACCCAGGCCGAATACGTGCGCACGCCGCACGCCGACACCAGCCTGTATCACGTGCCGGCCGGCGCCGACGAGGAGGCACTGGTGATGCTGAGCGACATCCTGCCCACCGGCTTCGAATGCGGCGTGCTCAACGGCAAGGTCGCGCCCGGTTCGAGCGTGGCCATCGTCGGCGCGGGCCCGGTCGGCCTCGCCGCGCTGCTCACCGCGCAGTTCTACTCGCCGGCGCAGCTCATCATGCTCGACCTCGACGACAACCGCCTGGAGATCGCCCGCCGCTTCGGCGCCACCCACGCGATCAACAGCGGCAAGGCCAACGTGGTGGACGAGGTCAAGGCGATCACCGACGGCCGCGGCGTCGATACCGCGATCGAGGCGGTCGGCGTGCCGGCGACTTTCCACCTGTGCGAGGACCTGGTCGCGCCCGGCGGCGTGATCGCCAACGTCGGCGTGCACGGCGCCAAGGTCGACCTGCACCTGGAGCGGCTGTGGTCGCACAACATCAGCATCACCACGCGACTGGTGGACACCGCGACCACGCCGATGCTGCTCAAGACCGTGCAGGCGCAGAAGATCGACCCCAAGCGCCTGATCACCCATCACTTCCGCCTCGACCAGATCATCGAGGCCTACGACACCTTCGGCCAGGCCGCGCGCAACAAGGCGCTCAAGGTCATCATCACGCCCTGACGCCTCGTGACGAGGCCGGCGTCGCGCTCTCCGGCGCGACGTCGGCTTCGCGGGCTTCACGACGCCGGCGGAACGGTGGTGTCTTGTGCCGGCGTGGCAAACGTCTTGCGGATGGCGTCCTCGTCCGGAAGTGCCTTCGCCTGCCAGCGCAGGATGCGGATGCCGGCCGCGGTCAGCGCCTTGTCCTTCTTCGCATCCGCCGCCTGACGATCGGCCTTGGCATGCGTCGCATCGTCCAGCTCGATGACGGCGAGGATGCTCGCATCCTTGGCGCACACCACGAAGTCCGCACTCATGCGGTTGATGCGGTTGAACCACTCGTTGAAGTTGTGGCCCTTGCGGACGCCCAGCAGGCGCGAAAGCCCGACCTGCGCGAGCACGATGTGGTCCGGCAAGGCCTTGCACAGGCGGAAATACAGCACCTGCTCGGGCGCGGACAGCGGCTTTTTCGCATAGAACGGCCACGGCGCTTCCTTGCGCGGCGCCTGCCTGGCCTTGGCCGCCAGCGCGAACGCGGCAAGCACGAGGAAAACCAGCACGAGGACAACGACGATCAGCATGCGTATCTCCTTTCGCAACGATGGCAACGACGACGGCGCGGGCTTTGCGCGACCGGCCGCAGCACTGACACACCAGTGTCAACCACTGCGTGATATCACGTTCGTTCGATCCTGCAAGAGGCGATGCCGCTGCGACGGGAGGCACCCGGGTCCGCGGCCCTCGGCTAGCATGGACAGCCTATGACCTCAGCCAACCAGCCAGCGCATCCCGTCCCGTCACCGGCGGCGGCTGAAACGCCTGCGGTCGATCTCAACGACCCCGCGCTCTACATCAACCGCGAGATCTCGCAGCTCAAGTTCAACGTCCGCGTGCTGGACCAGTCCCTGGACGAGCGCACGCCGCTCCTGGAACGGCTCAAGTTCCTGCTGATCTTCTCGCGCAACATGGACGAGTTCTTCGAGATCCGTGTCGCCGGGCTCAAGCACCAGATCGCCTTCGGCCACGAGCTGGTGGGCGCGGATGGCTTGCCGCCGCAGCGCGTGCTGGCCGAGATCAGCGCGATCGCGCACCGGCAGATCGAACGCCAGTACGCGATCCTGAACGAGCGCATCCTGCCCGAGCTCGACGCGCACGGCATCCGCATCGTCCGACGCTCGCAGTGGACGCCGCGGCAAAAACGCTGGATCGCCCGCCACTTCCACCACGAAGTGGCGCCGCTGTTGACGCCGATCGGGCTCGACCCGACCCATCCGTTTCCATTGCTGGTCAACAAGAGCCTCAACTTCATCGTCAAGCTGGAAGGCGCCGATGCCTTCGGGCGCGATTCCGGCCTGGCCATCCTGCCCGCGCCGCGCATCCTGCCGCGGCTGGTACGTCTGCCCGACGAGGTCTGCGACGGCGGCCACAACTACGTGCTGCTGTCCTCGATCATGCATGCGCATGCCCAGGAGCTCTTTCCCGGCATGAAGGTGCTCGGTTGCTACCAGTTCCGGCTGACCCGCAACGCCGACCTCAGCATCGACCCCGAGGATGTCGAGGATCTCGCCCTGGCCTTGCGCGGCGAGCTCGCCTCGCGGCGCTTCGGCGACGCGGTGCGACTGGAGGTGGCCGACAATTGCCCGCGCGAGCTTGCCGACTATCTCCTGCACCGCTTCGGCCTGGGCCCCGACGAGCTCTATGAAGTCAACGGACCGGTGAACCTGGCGCGCCTGTTCGGCATCGTCAACCAGGTGAACTTCCCCGAGCTGCAATACCGGCCGTTCACGCCAAGCCTGCCCAAGGTGCTGCAAAAGAGCGAGGACCTGTTCCGCGCGATCGCCCGGCAGGACATCCTGCTGCTGCATCCCTACGAATCCTTCGCGCCGGTGGTCGACCTGCTGCGCCAGGCGGCGAAGGATCCCGCCGTGCTGACCATCAAGCAGACGCTCTATCGCAGCGGCGCCGATTCGGAGATCGTCGACGCGCTGGTCGAGGCCGCACGCGCCGGCAAGGAAGTGACCGCCGTGGTCGAACTGCGCGCGCGCTTCGACGAGGAATCCAACCTGAGCCTCGCCGCCCGCCTGCAACAGGCCGGCGCGATCGTCGTCTACGGCGTGGTCGGCATGAAGACGCACGCCAAGCTGATGCTGATCCAGCGCCGCGAGGGCGATGAACTGGTGCGCTATGCGCATCTGGGCACCGGCAACTACCACACCGGCAACGCGCGGCTGTACACCGACTACAGCCTGCTGACCTCGGATGAGGCCTTGTGCGAGGACGTGCACAAGCTGTTCGGACTGTTGACCGGCATGGGCAAGCTGCAACCGATGAAAAAACTGCTGCATGCGCCGTTCACGCTGAAGAAGACCCTGCTCGAACTGATCGCCGCCGAGGCTCGCCATGCCGAGGCCGGGCGGCCAGCGCAGATCGTCATCAAGGTCAACGCGATCACCGAGGCCGGCATGATCCGCGCGCTGTACAAGGCCAGCATGGCCGGGGTGAAGATCGATCTCATCGTGCGCGGCATGTGTTGTCTGCGGCCCGGCGTGCCCGGCGTGTCGCACAACATCCGCGTGCGCTCGGTGATCGGTCGTTTCCTGGAGCACAGCCGGGTGTACTGGTTCGCCAACGGTGGTGAGCCCAGGATCTATCTGGGCAGCGCGGATCTCATGGAGCGCAACCTGGACCGACGCGTCGAGGCGGTCTTCCCGATCGAGGGCAAAAAGCTGCAACAGCGCATCCGCAAGGAGCTGGATCTGTATCTGGCCGACAACAGCAGCGCCTCGGTACTGTTGCCGAACGGCGAATATCAACGCCTGCAGCCCGGCGCCGGGCAGAGCGTGCGCAACGTGCAGGAACAGTTGCTGGAACGCCTGAGCGGTCTTGCCGGCTGAGCCTGCGGCCTCTCGAGGCGCATCCGATTCGCATGGCAGCTGCTCGCGGCCAACTCTCGCGCGAGCGGCTCATGCCGGCCAGCGCGCCACCTCCAACGCGGCGATGCGCCGCCCGAGCCGCGGCGCGAGATAGCCGTGCGAGCCGCAGGGCAACAGGCCGGCCTCGGCGAACGTGCGCAGGTACCAGGCCGGCGTGCGCCGGTGGAATCCTTCCAGGTCGCCTTCGGCGCCGTCGCGGCTGGTGAAGACCTCCAGAAAGGCCACGCCCTCGAGCATGTCGACCACGCCGGTCAAGCCGGCACGGATCTCGGCGGCGGACAGGTAATGCAGCACGTCGCTGCAGACGATCAGGTCGAAGCGATGGTCGAAGCGAAGCTCGGCGAGCTGTCCGAAGCGGGCGAGTCCGATGTCGCGGCGGCGGCCGTAGCGCGCCACCACGTAGGGGCTCGGGTCCAGCCCCCGATAACTGACGCCCGGACGCAACCGGCGCAGCACCGCGCGCCAGGGCGCCTCGCCGCAGCCGACGTCGAGCACGTTGCGCAGCGTCCGGCCGAGGTAATACTCGGCCTGCGCCACCGCCAGCGCCACCTTGCGGCGCAGGGCGGCGGCCGAACCCACGGCATGCGCCGGATCACGGTACCAGCGATCGAAGTACGCCCGGTCATAGGCCTTGCGCATGGCCTGTCATCCTCACGAGAAGCACGCAGCATCACCTTTCGCCCACGCGCGGGGCGACAGCATGCCGGCCTCGTGTGTGATTCGCCAAGGGATTTCGCCCATGCCCATGATCCGCATCCGAATGATCGGCAGCCGCGACGATGCCGACCTCCTGCTGGCTACGCTGCACGGCATCGACGGCATCGAGCACGTCGAGGAAGTCGACGAACCGATGGACGCCATCCGCGACGATTCGAGTTCCAATGCACTCGTCGACGACAACACCGGGTCGCTGTACCGCATCGAGGTGCAGGTACCGGACCGTCTGCGCAGCGATGCCGTGCACGCGGTGGCCGAGACCCAGGCCGAACAGCGCGGCTATGCGCTGGAATTCGTCGACGAGTTCTGACGCGCTTGCCCCAAAGATGCCCCGCGCCGCGGCGCATCCAGGGTGCGGCTTTGCAAGCCCAAGCAAAGCCGCGGTGCTGGATGCCTCGTCACTTTCAGTCCTGCGCATCCGGCGCGGCGGGCACCACGGTGAGTGCGTAGTCGCGGCCTTCCCAGCGACCGTCGCGCTGCCACTGGAAGGTGAACACGATGCGCTGGCCAACGGCGAGATCGGCCGTCGGCAGGTCCACGTACCACACGTCCAGGCCGCAATCGCGGGCGAGCACGTCGGTGGGCGTATGCCAGTCGTCGTAACCGAAGTGCACCAGCGCCGGCGCCGGCAGCACTAGCCTGAGCATCAGCCCCTGCGGCAGCCGGTGATGCGGATGGCGCGGATTCCAGCTGCAGAAGGGACGCCGCGGAACCTTGCCGCCATAGCGCTGCCAGACGCCCTCCGGACGGTCGATGGCATGGCCTGCGGCCTGACTGTAGGCCAGCTTGATGAACTCACCGTGCGCCCACACCAGCGGCTGCACCGAGCCCGTCGGCCGACCGGGGAAAAGCCCGAGCGCGGGGATCGGGTCGGTATCCCAGACCTGCTCGGGCAACAAGCCGCCGCGGCCGGCCATCGCGTCCATGGCCTCGAGGTAAGGCTGCGCGTCCTCGCCGGCGGCCAGCGCGTAGTGGCCACGCTCTCCGGTCAGCAGCGGCCAGCCGCGGCCGATCCCAGTGCCGTCGTAGGGCGTGCCGTCGGCATGTTCGCCGTAGCCGTCGCCGGTGTAGCGGTGCCACACCGGGCCGCATGGCGTGTCGACCTTGAGCAGGGCATCGGCGACCTTGAGCGTGTCGCGGATGCGCACGTCGTCCGCACGACGCAGGCCAAAGCGCACCAGCTGCAGGAAGTCGAGCGCGACCTGGTCGGCCGCCGGCGGCGCGGCGCCGTCCGCGCGGTTGCGGATCGGCAGCGGCATGGCGAGCGCGGCATGGTCGTCGAGTACCTCCGGCGGCGCGATGCGCACGTAGTAGCCGTGCACGCCGATGCGCGCGGCAATGGCGGTGCCGCTGACGTAGAGCCAGTCCTCGATGCAAGCGTTCCATTCATCGGCCAGGCCGAGCACGAAGTCGCGGGTCTGCTGGTCGAGAAACGCCGCGCCCTCGACCAGCGCGGCGATGATCACGGCCAGGGTGAAGGCGTTGAGGCCCGGATCCTCCTCCCAGCGATCCTGTGGCGAGACCGGCCCCTCCAGCAGCAGAAAACGCAAGGCGGCGCGGATCATCGGCAGCACCGGCGTGCCGCCGAGCGCGTCGCAGGCGGCGAGCTTGGCGGCGAGCAGCACCGGGAAGCCGACCTCGTCGAGCTGGATGCCCGACCAGTACGGCTTGCCGCCCAGCCACTGGTTCTGGTGCCAGTGGCCGTCGGGCTGCTGGGTGGCGATCAGATAGCGCAGCACCTCGTGCGCCTCGCCCGGCAGCGCAAGCGCGAAGAAGGCGCCGGCGCTTTCCACCAGGTCGCGCGCCCACACCAGGTGATAGCCGCCGCGCTGGGTGGAGACGTGCCCCCAGGGCGTGCTCAGGCTCGCCACCATGGCGCCGGTGAAGGTATGGTCCTTATGCGTCTTCAGCACCATCGCCGAGCGCAGCAGCTGTGCCCACAGCCGGGGCGCCATGCCTTCCGGCGGGATGATCTGCGCAAGCCAGCTGCGCCACTGGCGGATGTGGGTGTCCCAGGCGTCGTCGAAGGGATCGACCAGGGCGCTGTGGGCCAGGGTGGCGGCCGATTGGGCGCTGGTGCAGAAACCGAGCGCCAGCGTCACCCGGCGCGGCAGTTCGCCGCCGAGCACGACCTGCCCGGGACCGGCCTGGTCGTAGGTCCAGGTCATGCGGCCGTGACGGCGAAAATCGCTGGCCAGATCGCTGGCCTCCAGATGTCCCACGCTCAACCGGCGCCAGCCGTCCTCGCCTTCGTGGGCCGCCATCAGCGCAAGCCCGAAAGGCCCCTGCCAGGCCAGCAGCGCGCGCAGGTTGGCGCTCTGGCCGATCGCGGCCTGGTTGTGCTCGGCGTTTTCGCCCACGCGCGGCAAGGCGTAGGCATAGGGCCGCAGGGTCGGGTCACCCTCCAGGTGCGCGTCGATCAGGATCACGTCGCGCGCCGGGTCGGGGCAGATCTTCAAGGTGAACTCGAACCGTGGATGGCGATGGCGGACGATGAGCGCCGGCACACCGACCATCGGCTCCTCGATCACGTGACCGTCCATGCCGCCGAGCTCGCACCAGAAGCCGGCATCGTCGGCGATGATGAAGTTGAGCAGTTTCAGCTGCGGGATGTCGATGCGCGGGTAGAACACCTCGGTCAACATGCCCTCGGCGGCGGTGAACCATACCCGCGGCCCCTGCAGGGTGCTGCCTACGGAGTCCTTGTTGGCCCGCGTCCAGGTGGCGGGCGGAGCTTGCGGCGGAGCCGGTGCCTGCATGGCGAAATCTCGCTTGGGGGAGGAGACTTGAATGGCCGCGGCAAGCGGCGTCCGCCCGAATGATAGCCCGCCCAAGCCCCGCTTCCCGACGCTTGCTATGCTTGTCGCGCATGGCAGGGGGAACTGCATGACGACCGTATCGACGGCACCGCAGGCGGTCCGCAACGACCCGGTGCACAAACATCACCTGCAGACGCTCTACCGGCGCGTGTGGGGGCTGCGCGCGCTCGGCATGGGGTTGGGCAGCCTGGCGCCCCTGGTGGTGCTGCACGAACTCAAGTCGCCGGTGGCGGCATGGGCCTGGGTCATCTTCGTCGGCTATGGCTGGCCGCATCTGGCCTACGTGCTGGCGGCGCGCAGCCGCGACGCCTATCGGGCGGAACAACGCAATCTAGTCTTCGACACCGTGCTTGCTGGCAGTTGCGTGCCGCTCATGCACTTCAACGTGCTGCCCTCGGTCGTGCTGTTGACGATGGTGATGGCCGATCGGCTGAGCGCCGGCATCCGCGGACTCTGGCACCGCGGCCTGATCGGCATGCTCGCCGGTGTGCTGCTCGGCGGCATGGCGACCGGTTTCGCCTTCGCTCCGCAAACGCGCATGCCGGTGGTGCTCGCCTGCCTGCCGATTCTGGTCATCCACACACTTGCGGTGAGTCTCAACAGCTACGCGCTGGTACGCAGGACGCAGCAGCAGAACATTCTCCTGAAAAAACTCAGCCGTACGGATGCCCTCACCGGCCTGGTCAACCGCGGTCACTGGGAACAGGCCGCCACCACCCTGCTCGCCACCGTGCCAGCGGGCGAGGCGAGCCTGCTGATGATGGATCTGGATGCCTTCAAGCAGATCAACGACGACTACGGGCACCTGGTCGGCGACGATGTGCTGCAGGCGGTTTCCGGCGTCGTGCTTTGCCATGCCGGCGCAGGCATCGCCGGACGGCTGGGCGGCGACGAGCTGGTGCTGGCGGTGACGGCGGATGCCGCGACCGCGGCCGCCATCGCCGAGGACATCCGTGCCGGCGTGGAGGCGCTGCGTTTCGTGCACGCACCGGCCTTGCGTTGCTCGGTCAGCATCGGCCTGGCGACCAACGGCACCGCCGGGGGCAGCCTGCGTGTCTGGCTGGATGCCGCCGACCAGGCGCTGTACCGCGCCAAGGCGCAAGGGCGCAACCGCGCCAGCGCCCCGGCTTGAGCGTCCTCCCGACACCGGCGCCAGCAGGACAGGCTGAATCGCGCCGATACGGCGTTGGCCCGCGCGTCCACCGCGAAGACTATCGTTGCGTTCTGCTCGAAGGTCCGCCGCCCTTGGGTCAGCGCCATGTCCCGCGTCGTCCGTTTTCGTCGTTTCGCCTGCATCCTGCTGTCGGTGGCGGGCATGTGCGTCGCGTGCGCCGGGGCGTGGGCGGCGCAACCTGCTCCGCTCGGCCAGGAGGACCTCCTCTGGCTGCGCCGCTCGGGATTCGGCATCGATAGCACGACGCTCGCGCGCTACCGCGACCTGGGCCGCGAGCGCTATCTCGATGCGCTGCTCGCCGGCGCAGACGACACTCTGCCGCCGGCGGTGGCCCGATACCTCGCCGCGCTGCCCGCGCTGAGCACGTCTCCGGAGGCGCTATTTAAGGACTTCGTGCAGCGCCGGCGTGCACTCCAGACACAGCCAGCCGGCGATGCCCATGCCGCGGCCAAGCGCGCGCTCCTGCGTGACGGCCGCCGCCTGCTCGGACAGGCCCAGCAGGCGGTGATGCTGCATGCGGTGTATGGCGCCAATCCGCTCAAAGAACAGATGGTGTGGTTCTGGCTCAACCATTTCAGCGTGTACGGGCTCAAAGGCCGCGTGCGGCTATTCGCGGCCGACTACGCCGAGCACGTGATCCGGCCGCATGCGCTCGGCAAGTTCCGCGACCTGGTGATGGCAACGCTGGAAAGCCCGGCCATGCTGGAGTTTCTGGACAACGCCAAGAACGCGCGCGGCCACGTCAACGAGAACTACGCGCGCGAGCTGATGGAGCTGCATACGCTGGGCGTCGATGCCGGCTACACGCAGCAGGACGTCGAGGCGCTGGCGCGCATTCTGACCGGTGTCGGCATCGCCCCGCCGGGTCTGTTGCGGCACACCGGCGCACCGCTGCCGCCCGGCGCGGTACGCGAAGGTCTGTTCTATTTCGATCCGCGCCGGCACGAGGGCGGCGACAAGCGGCTGCTCGGCCAGACCATCCACGGCGGCGGGTTCGACGAGGTCGAAAAAGCCGTGGATCTTCTGGTGCGCCAGCCGGCCTGCGCGCGCTTCGTCTCGCGCAAGCTCGCCGAGTACTTCGTCGCCGACCAGCCGCCGCCCGCGCTGGTCGAGGCGATGGCACGCACCTTCCAGCGCAGCGACGGCGACATCGCCCAGGTGCTGCGCACGATGCTCACCGACCCGGCGTTCACCGACGCACGGATGCACAAGTTCACCGACCCCGTGCGCTTCGTCACCGCGTCCATGCGCCTGGCCCTGGACGGTCAGCCGGTGAGCAACGCCGCGCCCCTGGTCAACTGGATGAAGCAGATGGGCGAGGCGCCCTTCGGCCGCATCACGCCGGACGGCTGGCCGCTGGACGGCGCGAGCTGGTCCAGCTCCGGCCAGCTCGCCAAGCGCTTCGACATCGCGGCCATCATCGGCAGCGGCCGGCACCGGCTGTTCGAGCCGGCGCAGGACGACGCGGACGAAGCCCCGCCCGCCGGCGGCACCGTCGGCCGACCTGCCCGCGCGGTGCCGCCGACGCTGGATACGCCGCTGTTCCGCCAGACCCTCGCGCCCTGGCTGTCCGCCGCCACCCGCGAGGCCTTGGCCAAGGCGCGCAATGCGCAGGAATGGAACACCTACCTGCTCGCCTCTCCCGATTTCAACACGCTGTAGCGAGGTACCGCCATGAACCGTCGCCAATTCCTGCGCAATGCCGCCGTCGCGGCGGCCGCCTTGCCGGCGTTTTCCTTTTCGACGCAGCTGTTTGCCGCACCGGCCGACTCGCCGCGCCTGCTGTTCGTCTTTCTGCGCGGCGGCTACGACTGCAACAACCTGCTGATTCCCCATAGCAGCGATTTCTACTACGAGGCGCGTCCGTCCCTGGCGATCGCCAAGCCCGATCCGAACGATCCCAACAGTGCGTTGGAACTCGATGGCCAATGGGGTCTCAACCCGGTGCTGCGCGATTCGCTCCATCCGCTGTGGCAGAAGCAGCAGCTCGCCTTCATCCCCTTCGCCGGCACCGACGATCTTTCGCGTAGTCATTTCGAAACCCAGGACGACATCGAACGCGGCGAACCGGCAGGCGCGGGCCAGTACCGCTCCGGCTTTCTGGCGCGGCTGTCCTCGGTGCTGACCGGCGTGCCGGCGATCGCCTTCACCAACAACCTGCCGCTCGCCTTCCAGGGCAGCGCCCAGGACGTGCCCAACATTTCCCTCAAGGGCGATCCCAAGGCGCGCTTCGACGAGCGCCAGTCGGCGATTCTGGCCGGCATGTACCAGGGCACGCCGCTCGCGCAAGCCGCCAGCGACGGCCTCGAACTGCGCCGCACGGTGTCGGGCGACCTTGCCCACCTCGAACAGGAAATGGTCGCGGCAAGTCGCGGCGCGCCGGGCGCCGGCAGCTTCGCCACCGAGACGCGGCGCATCGCCGCGCTGATGCGCGAGCGCTACCGGCTCGGCTTCGTCGACGTGGGCGGCTGGGACACCCACGTCAACCAGGGCAGCGTCACCGGCCAGCTTTCGGGCAACCTCGGCAATCTCGGCGCAGGGCTCGCCGCCTACGCGGAAGAACTCGGCAACGACTGGAACGACACCGTGGTCGTGGTGGTCTCCGAGTTCGGCCGCACCTTCCGCGAGAACGGCGACAAGGGTACCGATCACGGACATGGCACCGTGCACTGGGTGATGGGCGGCAAGGTGGCGGGCGGACGCATCGCCGGCGAACAGGTGGCGGTCACGCGCGCCAACCTGTTCCAAGACCGCGACTATCCCGTGCTCAACAACTATCGCGATGTCTATGCGGGCCTCTTCGCGCGGCTGTGGGGCCTGAGCGCGGACCAGGTGCAGACCGTGTTCCCGCAGGCCAAGCCGCGCGACCTGCACCTGGTGTGACGCCCATGTCCCGCGCCTACCGCACCCTTTGTGGACTCGGCCTGCTGCTGTCGTCACCGCTGCTGACGGGCGCATTGCACGCTGGCGAGCGGCTCGACCGCAAGGACATCGCCTGGCTGCGCCGCGACGGCTTCGACCTCGACAGCGCCTTGCTTGCCGATGCCGAACACCAAGGCCGGCGACGCCTGCTCGATGCCCAGCTCGCCGATCGCGTACCCGATGCCCTGCCGCCCGCCATCGCCGCGCTGATCGCCGGCTATCCGGCGATCAACACGCCGATGGATCGACTGCTCGCGCAGATGACCCAGGCGCAGAAGCAGATCCAGGCGATGCCCGACGGCCCGGCCAAGGTGGACGCACGCAACGCCTGGCAGAAACAGGGCAACGAGCTTGCGCAGCAGACGCAGCAGGCCGAATTGCTGCGCGCGGTGTACGGCGCCAATCCGCTGAAGGAACAAATGGTGTGGTTCTGGCTCAACCATTTCAGCGTATATGCGCCCAAGGGCCGCATCCGCTGGGAAGTGGCCGACTACGCCGAGCGCGTGATCCGGCCGCATGCGCTCGGCAAGTTCCGCGACCTGGTGATGGCGACCTTGAAGAGCCCGGCGATGCTGGAGTTCCTCGACAACGCGCAGAACGCCAAGGGCCACGTCAACGAGAACTACGCACGCGAGCTGATGGAACTGCATACGCTCGGCGTCGATGCCGGCTACACGCAGAAAGACGTGCAGGAGCTGGCGCGCGTCCTGACCGGTGTCGGCATCGCGCCGGTGGACGGCCACACGGAAAACTTCGGCCCGAAGATGGCGCCGCTGGTGGTGCGCGAGGGGCTGTTCGAGTTCAACCCGAATCGCCACGACTTCGGCGACAAGGTACTGCTCGGCCAGACCATCCACGGCAGCGGGTTCGACGAGGTCGAAAAAGCCGTGGACCTCCTGATGCGCCAGCCGGCCTGCGCACGCTTCGTCTCGCGCAAGCTCGCCGAGTACTTCGTCGCCGACCAGCCGCCGCCGTCGCTGGTCGATGCGATGGCACGCACCTTCCAGCGCAGCGACGGCGACATCGCCCAGGTGCTGCGCACGCTGTTCGACTCGCGCGAACTCATCGCAAGCGCCGGCGGCAAATTCAAGGATCCCTTCCAGTTCGTCGTCTCCTCGATGCGGCTGGCGTACGACGGGCAGCCGATCGCCAACGCACAACCGTTGGTCAACTGGCTCAACCAGCTCGGCGAGCCTCTGTTCGGCCGCATCACGCCGGATGGCTGGCCATTGGACGGCGCCAGCTGGTCGAGCTCCGGGCAACTGGAAACCCGCTTCGAGATTGCCCACGCGATCGGCTTCGGGAATCCGCAACTGATGACGCCGCCCGGCGCGACGCAGCCGCAGCCGGGCTTTCCGCTACTGACCCGCCCGCTGTTCTACGAGGCGATCGAGCCGTATCTTTCCGCCGCCACGCGCACGGCACTCGCACAGGCGCGCTCGCAGCAGGAATGGAACGCGCTGCTGCTGTCCTCGCCCGATTTCAACCAGCGCTGACGAAAGCCAGTCGGCATCCGGCGACACGCGTCCTTGCGCACGCCGCGGGCGCGAGAGAGAGCTCCATCGCAGCCGCGCGGCTTTCGTCGAAGCAAAAATCCCACCGATGCGCCGTCTGCACATCGCCAGCATTCGCGCCAGCTAGACCCGGCGTATACGCCGCCATCACGTTTTGGACACCCGGACTCAGCCATGGTGGCCCTTCTTGCAGCGCAGGAGGATCGCGATGACCACACCGCGCGCGGGACTTTTGCCGGGTCCCGCCTCACGGCCGAACATGGCGGACGGAAACAGGCCGCTACGCCGCCAGGTGCGCCCGTGACGCCACAGCGCCAGCATCCTCGCGACACATGCGTTCCGGCTGCCGCCCTGGCCGAGCTTTCCGATGCGGAGCGCGTCCAGTGCGCGGCCATCAATTATCTGGTCGTCGTCATCGACGGACACGGACGCATCCTCGACTGCCAAGGCGAGGGGCGCCTGGCGGGCGCGCACCGTGTCGAGCTACTGGTGGGCAAGCGTTTTCCGGCCTTGTATGCGGGCAGCCTGCTGGAACGGCGTCTGCTGCGTGGTTTGCTGCACGCCGCGGCCCGGCGTGGTTTCGGGCTCGAAACCGGGTGGATCTTGCATCGCGATCTCGGTCGGCGTCATCTGCGTCTGTCCCTGCGGCCGCTCGGCGACGGCGGGCAAGGCCATCTGCTGACCATCGTCGACGACAGCCCGCGACGGCGTGCCATCGAATACTGGCGCGCGGACGAGCGCCGCTTCCGCCTGCTGGCCGAGGCGCTGACCGAGCATGCCCTGTGCATGCTCGACCCTTACGGCGTCATTCTGGACTGGAACCTCGGGATCGAGCGCCTCAGCGGCCACGGCGCACAGCATGCACTCGCCCGCCATTTCAGTATGTTTTTCGACGAGACGGCGCTCGGGCGCGGCATCCCGAGCCAACTGCTCGACCAATCCTCGCGCACCGGCCAGGCCGCGGCCGAAATCACTTTCATGCGTCGCGACGGCAGCACGTTTCCGGCACGGATCCAGGTCGATGCCGTGCACGATGGGGATGGCCGTCTGTCCGGCTTTGCCCTGCTCGTGCAGGACCGCAGCCGCCTGCTCCAGCTGGAGCAGCGCCTCCGCGAGGCGGACCAGCAGGCCGTGCACACGCACAGACTCGAAGCGCTGGGGCAACTCACCGGCGGCATCGCGCACGATTTCAACAACAGCCTGCAGGGCATCATCAGCTCGCTCGAAACCGCCGGCGTCTATCTCGAACGCGGCGCGATCGATCAGACCCGTCGCTATCTCGAGGTGGCGCTGGAGACGGCCATCCGTGCCGGCAGTCTCACCCGTCGCCTGCTGCAGCTGGCTCGTCGGCAATCACCCACGGACCAGTACACCGCCGTCAACGGCGTGCTGCATTCCATGCGCGATCTTCTCGGCCGTGTCCTCGGAGACGGCGTGACGCTCGAACTCGAGGTCGACGAGCGTATCCCGCCCATGATCTGCGATGCGGCGCAGCTGGAAAGCGCGATCCTGAACCTGGCCATCAACGCCCGCGACGCAATGGCCGGCCGCGGCCGCCTGGCCATTGCCAGCCGGCTGGTCGAGGCGGCTTCAACGGCCCCGCCGGCCTCGTCCGGTGACGGTGCGCAGGTCGAGATCAGCGTGCGCGACAATGGGCCGGGCATGAGCGAGGACATCCGCCAGCGCGTATTCGAGCCTTTCTTCACCACCAAGCCCAGCGGACAAGGCACCGGACTGGGGCTTGCCATGGTGCATGACTTCGCCACCCAGCATGGCGGTGCCGTGGACATCCAGAGCGCGCCCGGCGCGGGCACCACGGTCATCCTGCGTCTGCCATGCATCACCGCCGGCGCCGTCTCGCAGCGGGATCCGCCGCATCAATTGCACCAGCGGCTGCCAGGCCTGCGCATCCTTTTGGTGGAGGACCAGGAGGCGATACGCAAGGCCGTGGCCACGCGCCTGCGACAGCTGGGCGCCACCGTCTTTGCCGCCTCGTGCGGAAAAGAGGCGCTGCGCATGCTCGCCACCGCAGCGGCGATGGACGTATTGATCTCGGACATCGATCTGCCCGATTTCGATGGCATTGCGCTCTGCCGCGAAGCGCGCACACGCTTCTCCCACCTGCGCGTCTTGCTGACCACCGGTTACGTGGATGGTGAACTGTTGCAGCGCGAACGGCTCGAAAACGCCTGGCACACCCTGGTCAAGCCCTTCGACATGCATGCGCTGCTTTCCAAGCTCGCCCTGCTCCTCGGCCCGCAGGGTGATCTCGCCGCTCTCGACGCGCCCCCACACGCCGATTCATGAACATCGTGGCGCCTTGACGGCGGGAGCACCATGCCGCGACGCGAGCTGCGAATAATGGGAAGCCTGCCGGATGGAGCACATGCGACGGCAGACGCAGATCCCCTCCGCTCCATCCCCTTGATGCGAGGAAACGAGCGATGAGCAACGACAACAGCAAGCGGGGTTTCGGTTCGATGGATGCTGAGAAGCAGCGTGAGATCGCCTCCAAGGGCGGCAAGGCGGGCGGTGGCGATCATGCTTCCCACGAGCAGCACGTCGAGGCGGGCCGCAAGGGTGGCGGCGATCATGCGACCCACGAGCAGCACGTCGAGGCGGGCCGCAAGGGTGGCGGTGATCATGCGAGCCACGAACAGCACGTTAAGGCGGGTCAGCAAAGCCACAAGAACGATTGATCGTGCGGCTTCGCAAAAACGGCACGCCTCGGCGTGCCGTTTTTTTTGAACATAAGGTTCCCTCAGCCCGGAGGTCCGCCTCGCACCGGAAGAATGACGCCGGAGATGTAGCTCGCGCAGCTCGGCGCGGCCAGAAACACATAGGCTGGCGCGATTTCTTCCGGCTGGGCCGGCCGACCCATCGGGCTGCCGCTGCCGAATTGCTCGACGTCCGCGGCATCCCGGTCGGCGGGGTTGAGCGGCGTCCATACCGGACCGGGCGCCACCGCATTCACCCTGATGCCGCGTTTGACGAGATTGCTTGCGAGCGCAAGGGTAAAGGCGTGGATCGCCCCCTTGGTCGCCGAATAGTCCAACAGCTTCGCACTGCCGTAGAGCCCGGTTTCCGAACCGGTGTTGATGATGCTGGAACCCTCGCCCAGATAAGGCAGCGCAGCACGCGCCATGTGGAAGTATCCATAGAGGTTGGTGCGTATGGTCATGTCCAGGTGCTCGTCGGTGAGCTCTTCCAGACTGTCGGCATGTTCCTGGAAAGCGGCATTGTTGACCAGGACGTCCAGACGTCCAAACGCATTGACCACTTTGCGCACGGCCCGCTTGCAGAATGCCGCGTCGCGGACATCGCCGGCGATGAGCAGACAGCGCCTGCCTTCCGCCTCGACGGCGACTCGCGTGACCTCGGCGTCCTCGTGTTCGTCCAGGTACATCACGCCGACGTCGGCACCCTCACGCGCGAACAGCACGGCCACGGCACGACCGATGCCCGAGTCCGCTCCGGTAACGATGGCCACCCTGCCCTCGAGTTTGCCACTGCCGCGATAGTCCGGCGCCTTGAACTGTGGCGCGGGGTTGAGCTCGCTCTCCTGGCCCGGTTTGTGCTGATGCTGCCGCGGCAACGGATTGACCGGATGCGCACGCGCACCCGCCTGGACCGCCGTCTTTCCGCTCGCCGTCGAGGTCTTCTTGGTCGCCCGCTTGCGTTGGTCCTGCGCCTCCACCTGCGTCTGGATCTCGCGTTGGCGGCGGGTGGCGCTGGTGGCGCGCGGACCTTTGGATCCGGATTTCAAAGCCATGGGAAGACTCCTGCTCGCGATGGGACTAATCGGCGGCGCACCTGCGCTGCAGATCCCATGCTGGCCATGCTCGGGTCGAGTCGAGGTCAACGGAGCATGGAAACGAACTTACGGATGGGGCCGTTCATGCAGACGCCCGGGTGAGTTCAGCGAGGTCGATAGCCTTTGACGCGAACCGTACGGGTTTCCAACGTGCTCTCCGGACAATGGGAACCCTGCCAGGCGAAGAACCGCGACGGCAGACGCATCGGGTCTTTGACATTCTTCGCTCACTAGCACGACAGGAGCCAACCATGACCAACGACAACAGCAAGCGCGGTTTTGCTTCCATGGATCCTGAAAAGCAGCGCGAAATCGCCTCCAAGGGCGGCAAGGCGGGTGGCGGTGACCATGCTTCCCATGAGCAGCATGTGGAAGCCGGCCGCAAGGGCGGCGGCGACCATGCCTCGCACGAGCAGCACGTCAAGGCGGGCCAGCAGAGCCACAAGAACAGTTGATGTAGTCCGCCTTCGCCAAAACCCAAGCCGTTCCACCCCGCCGGCACGTCACCTCCAGGTGGCGTGCCGGCTTTGTGTCCGTGCCTTTCCACACGTCATCGCAGGGCTTCGATAGCGGATAGGAAGGCGCGTTCCGATACGCAGGTCGCAAACCTTCTGGAAGCACCTCGGCAAGAACGGAGGCGTGCATCAGAACTCGCAATCGGCTGTCGCGGCTTTGAGCGAACGCCAGACATGACGAAGGCGGCCGCAGCCGCCTTCGCAAGCTCATCGGACGCGACGGTCAGCGCGCGAACAGATGCTCGACACCGGCACGCTCCTCGCGCAGTTCCTTGTCGGTGGCATCCATGCGCGCGCGCGAGAACGCATTGATCTCCAGTCCCTGGACGATGCTGTATTGGCCGTTCTTGCAGGTCACCGGATAGCCGTAGATGACGCCCGGGGCGATGCCGTAGGAACCGTCGGACGGCACCGCCATCGACACCCAGTCGCCCTCCGGCGTGCCGAGCGCCCAGCTGCGCATGTGGTCGATCGCCGAGGACGCCGCCGATGCCGCCGACGAGGCGCCGCGTGCCTTGATGATGGCCGCGCCGCGTTGCTGCACGGTCGGGATGAACTCCTGCTCGTACCAGGCTTGGTCGACCAGACTCAGCGCCGGCTTGCCATCCACGGTGGCATGGTGCAGATCCGGATACTGGGTGGAGCTGTGGTTGCCCCAGATGATCACTTTCTTGATCGTGGTGGTGTGCTTGCCGGTCTTTTCGGCGAGCTGCGAGAGCGCGCGGTTGTGGTCCAGCCGCACCATCGCGGTGAACTGGCGCGGGTCCAGATCCGGTGCGTTGGATTGCGCGATCAGCGCGTTGGTGTTGGCCGGGTTGCCGACCACCAGCACCTTGACGTCACGCTTGGCATGCGCATTCAGCGCCTTGCCCTGCGGGGCGAAGATGGCGCCGTTGGCTTCCAGCAGGTCCTTGCGTTCCATGCCCGGGCCACGCGGACGCGCGCCGACCAGGAGTGCGTAGTCCACGTCCTTGAAGGCGACGTTGACGTCGTCGGTGGCGACCACGCCGGCGAGCAGCGGGAAGGCGCAGTCGTTGAGTTCCATCACCACGCCGTTGAGCGCGCCCAGCGCGGGCGTGATTTCCAGCAGATGCAGGATCACTGGCTGATCGGGACCGAGCATGTCACCGGCGGCGATGCGGAAGAGAAGCGCGTAGCCGATCTGGCCGGCGGCACCGGTGACGGCGACTCGAACGGGAGCTTTCATGGGATGACTCCTTGACGACTCTCAGGGGAAATGACGCAAAAAGGCACGCGGGCAGGCATGCCGGCGAGCATCAGGCATGCCGGTCGGCGCGATCGCTCAGTTCGGCGACGAAATCGCGGATGCGCTCGAGGCCGGGCTCGAGCTGCGCCGCTGGACAGGTATAGGAAATGCGCATCGCCCGCGGCTCGCCGAAGGCCGAGCCCGGCACGCAGGCCACGCCATGGGTTTCCAGCAGCGCGGCGCAAAAGGCGACGTCGTTTTCGATCGATCGCTCGCGATGGTATTTGCCGAAGGCAAAGGAGATGTCTGGAAAAACATAGAACGCGCCCTGCGGTCGCGGGCACTGCATGCCCGGAATGCGCGCCAGGGCGGCGAGCACGGTGTCGCGGCGCGCGGCGAACTCCGCGCATTTGGCGCGCGGGATGTCCTGTGGGCCGGTGAGCGCGGCGATGGCCGCTGCGGTGACCACCTCGGGCAGGCTGGTGATGTGGCTCGAGTTGAGCGTGGTGACCGCGCGCGCCACCTCCTGCGGGCCGGCCATGAATCCCACCCGCCAGCCGGGCATGCCGTAGGTCTTGGACAGCGAGTCGACGAAGATCAGCCGCTCCTTGAGCTCCGGCCTTGCGAACACGAAGTTGTGATAGCCCAGGTCATCGAACACCAGTGCGTTGTAGATGTCGTCGGTGATGATCCAGGTATCCGGATGGCGCACCAGCACGTCGGCGAGCGCGGCGATTTCCTCGCGCGTGTAGACCATGCCGGTCGGATTGGAAGGGTTGTTGAACAGGAAAACCTTGGGGCGCCGGGCGAGCGCGGCGTCCAGCTGCTCGGGGCGCAATTTGTAGTGCTGATCCTGCCCGCAGTGGAGGATGTGGCTGCGCGCCCCGACGATGTCGGCGATGTCACGGTAGGTGGTCCAGAACGGCGCGGCGAAGGCGATTTCGTCGCCCTCGTCGAGCAGTGCCTCGGCCAGGTTGTAGAGCACCTGCTTGGCGCCGACACCGGTGGCGAGGTGCTCCCGCCCATAGCCGGCAAAGCCCAGCGCCTCGATGTGCGCGAGGAAGGCATCGAGCAGCGCCTCGGCGCCGCGATTGCTGCCGTATTGGCCCGAGTCGTGCGAGAGCGCCTCGCGCGCGGCGGCGTAGACATGCTCGCCGGGCAGGAAATTGGGTACGCCGATCGAGAAACTGATGATGTCGCGCCCGGAAGCCTTGAGCTGCTTGGCCTTCTCGGCGATGAGCATGATCGCGCTGGGCTTGGCGCGGCCGACGCGCTTGGCGAGTTGGGGCATGCTTGAACTCGATCGAAACGGGGTGACGTCGGTCGGCGATGTTAGCACGCGGCATTGCAGCATCGCCGCCGAGGCCACGAGGCGCGGACGGACCAAGCAGGGACGCACCCCGCACCGGCCGCGCACCTCGATGAACCCCGGCCGGACGCTCAGCCGCGCGCGTCCAGCGTGGCATTCCAGGCGGCGATGCGCTCGGCCTGTGCGGCCAGCAAGGCCTCGACGTCGCCTTCGATGTCGATCGACTCGATTACGTCGCCCTGGCGGATCGCGTCGACCACGCGCTGGTCGTTCGCGTCCAGCACCTCGCCGAAGACGCTGTGCTTGCCGTCCAGCCACGGCGTGGCCACGTGGGTGATGAAGAACTGGCTGCCGTTGGTGCGCGGTCCGGCATTGGCCATGGAAAGCACGCCGGGCTTGTCATGGCGCAGCGACGGATGGAACTCGTCCTCGAACTTGTAACCCGGACCGCCGGTCCCGGTGCCCAGTGGACAGCCGCCCTGGATCATGAAGTCGGCGATGACGCGATGGAAGGTCAAGCCGTCGTAATAGCCGCGACGGGCGAGGTTGACGAAGTTTGCCACCGTGACCGGCGTCTTGTCCTCGTGCAGACGAAGGCGGATCGGGCCACGTGAGGTGCGCAGGGTGACGGTCAGGCTCATGCGAAGGTCTCTCGACGCAAAAAAGGTCCAAGAGCGTAGTGCATGCCAAGCCGCTGCGTCATGGCTGGAACGCGGACCATGACGCGCCCTGCCTCCGGGGCATGCCGCAGCGCCCCGGAGGCAGGCACAAGATCAGAACAGATACTTGACCTGCAGGTTGACTTCACGCCCTTCCAGGGGGCGGGCCAGAATCACGCCATCGGTGCCGGCCGCCGTGCCGAAGATGCGCGAATTGCTCTCGGTAAGGCCGAGCTCATTGGTCATGTTGGTGCCCTGCAGACTGATCTGCCAGTGATCCTGAACGTGGGCGATGAGACCGAAATCCCAGGTGCTGTAAGTACCCAGCTGCTGCAAGGCCGACTGGTCCTGGGTATGCGGGCCGACGTGGGTGAAGGTGACATAGGCGGTGATGTCGCCCCAGGCGAAGGGGAGCAGATAGCTCGGCGTCACCGCATAGCGCACTTTGGGTTGGCGTTGCAGCGGCTTTCCGTTGATACGGATGCATTGACTGCTGCCGGTCACGAGATCGGTGTAGAGAAAGCAGGAGTTGTTGTGCGAATAATGGCCATCCAGATAATTGCCCACCAGCTGCACCTTGAAGTTCTTGAATGGCGATATCGATCCGGTCAGGTTGACGCCCTTCGAGTCTGAGCCGTAAAGCGATGGCTGCCCAACCGGGACGCCTTGGCTGTCGGTGGGCTGATACACCAGGCCGTTGAATTGCCGGTGGTAGACGCTGATGTCCGCATAGATCAGCTCCGATTGATATTTGAAGCCGCCTTCGAAGTTCTGGATTTTCTGCAGGGGCGCGGTATTGCCGGTGGTATAGCCACGGATGGCATTGTCGAAGTCCCCGAAATGCGCACCCTTGTTGGCACGGAAATAGACGCTCATGTTGTCGGCCAATTCATAATTGATGCCGAGTGTCCATGAGGGATGGGTCTTGTCGTAACGCGTATGGGCATAGGTGCCGTTGCAAACCGGTACCGCGTTGTCGTAGAGGGTTTCGTCACGGCCATCCAGATTGACGTTGCTGAGATTGCATACATCGTTGGTGGCATTTTGGTTTTCGATGCGTCCGGAAAGATCGAACAGCCAGCGCCCGATGCGCCACACGTCCGAAAGATAAAAGACCTTGTTGTTGGCATTGCCGTGTTCGGCAATGTTGTAGCCGCCGTAGTCGAGCAGGCCCTGGCCATCGGTCAGGTAATAGGTGCGGCCGTTCTGGACGTAACTCACCTGGATAGGCCGCGCATGCGGCGTATTGGTCATGAGCATCTGGTTGCCCAGCGCCCATTTGTCGTCCATCTCGTAGTGCGCCAGATAAACGCCGCCGGTCAGCGTGTTGCCCTCGAAAAGCTCTTTGCTGAGCCGGAATTCATTGCTCAGGTTCTTGAGGTGCTTGTGGATGTGCCACCATCCCTGATGAATGACGCTCTGATTCGGGTCCACCGCGCCGCCGCCCTTGACATAGGTGGCCTGAGCCGATCCCATCGGCAGATTGAACGCCCCCATGCTGGCATTGCTGGTATAGAGCATGTCGTTCAGGCTGCCCGGATTGGTACCCGAAAACAGTGCATTGGTGTCGGCGTCACCGCCATCCACGAGGAACTTGTCGGAAAGACTCCAGCCGTCGCCGAGATCGTAGTCGAAATTGCCCCGAAAAAGCTGAACTTGGCGCCGCGCCCATTGGCCAGATTGGCGTCGGTGCCGCCCCCTGGATAACCGGGCAAGTGAACGTGCTGGAGTTCCTTGCCGTAATAGGTATCCGTCAAGGGATCGAAACCGGGGTACGAGTGGAATTCGTGGGTTCCCTTCTGAATCAACGGAATCGGCGTGATGAACTGGTTGCGGTCGTTCAACTGCCGGGCCCACAGCGTCATCGTGCCGTTGTCGCTGTCATGACTCAGCGTGGCGGTGAATTGCCCGCCCTTGTCCGCCGGGAACTGCGGATCGCGCACGCCGTCGGAATCGCGCCAGAAGCCGCCGATGCTGCCGAACCAGTTGTTGGCGATCGGAAACCCCAGGAAGCCGTCGATACGACGCAGGTTTTCATCGCCATAGGTGACGCCCAGACTGCCGTGGGGCACGTCCGTACCGGTCTTGAGAATGAAATTGGCGGTGGCACCGATCTGGCCGTCGCCGAAGACCACGGACGGCCCGCCCTGGACGATTTCCACGCGGTCGACGGTGTCATCCAGCCGGAAAATCGACGTGGTCTCGAAAAACGACAGGGTCGGCATGCCATACAGCGGCGAGCCCATGACCTGCGTGGTGAAGAAAGGCGCATCGCCGCCGCCTGGAAAGCCGGCGATCTCGATGTTGGCACCGGTCTGTCCGCCAGTGGCTTCCGGCCACAGGCCGGGCGCGATCTTGAGCAGATCGGCCGTGCTTTTGGGATTGGCCCTCTTGATCTGCTCGGCCGTCGCGGTGGTCACCGTGTAGCTGGCGTCGATCTTGCGCAGACCGCCTGCGGAGGTGTTGCCGGTGACGACCACCTGGTCGAGATTTTTGGCCGTTGCCGCATCCGCCTTGGGTGTGTCGGTCGCGGCCTTTTGCGCTGGCGCCGGCTTTGCCTGAGCCGTGCGGTCCTGTGCGACACCTCTGCCCGTGCCCAGGGCCGCCAGGATCGCGACGACGAGCGCCATTTTCTTGTGTTTTGCCATGGTTCCCTTCCCTCATCTGCGCCAATGCAAGACACGCATCCCGTCTTGGGAAGCGCCTTGCCCCTGTGGGCGCACCGTCTGGACGGCGCACCATGGGCTTTTTACCGGGGCATGCGCCGACCCTCATGTTGCGGGGCAACATGCGTCGCCAGCCATAGCCCTGTGGTTTTCAGGGCAGATCGAGGGTGGCGCGTTCCAATGCACCGGCGCCACGCGGCCGGGCAGCGGGGACCGGCACTTCGGCAGGCCAGGGGCGGCTTTCATAAAGGTGCGCCCACAGCCGGTCGAGGGCGGCATAGCCATAGGCCAGGAGCGGCACGTGTCGCTCGCCGAAACCGGGCAGCGACAGGAAGGCGTCGAAATGCTGAGCGTGGGGAATCTTCCAGTACAGCGGCGCGCGTCCTTCCCGGTGCAACCAGGCCACGTAGGCATCGGAGGTGAAAGCCGCCGGCAGCAGGCCGTCGTCGGCGCCGTGCAACACCCATAGCGGCAGCGATGGGCGCGGCAGCCGCACGGTGGTGGCTGCGATCGCCTCGTGCAGGGCGCGGGATTGGGCCGTGTCGCCTTCCCACAGGGCGCGCAGACACAAAAGTCCCGAAAGCATCGGGTCCATGTCGAAGTCGGCACCGCCGTAAAGGCCGATGCCGTTGCCCGGCGGGATGCCGGAGCCGTCGGCCCACCAGGACGCGCGGGTGGCCGGGTCGGCCTCGCCGGGCAATCCGCCGGCACCGACCGCGGCATAGCGGAAACCACAGGGCATGTCCCTCGGGCCGCGCCGCAGATAGGCCGAGGCATAGGCGGCAGCGATCGCCCGCCACAGGTCGAAGGCCGTGCTGGCGGCGGCGGTCCGGATCACGGGCTCCTCCCAGCCGTGGGCGCGCAAACGCGCGTAGGCTTGCGCCGCCTGCGTGGCGGGCAGGCTGCCCTCGAGCAGGCCGCGGGCGTGCAGGCCCGCGCAGCGCAGCGGCCAGGCCTGGGTGCCTGGCGCGCGGGCGAACGGCACGTCGTCGAAACGCGCATCGCCGAGCGCGCAAGGCAGATACAGCGCCGCCTCGGTGGCGTAGTCGTAGAGCGCGCGACCCTGCCCTGGCACGTGCACGTTGGGCTCCAGCGCGACGACGCCGGCGAACAGGCCGTCATCGTCCAGGCCCGCAGCCTGCAGCGCCGCGCCGCCGCCGTTGGAGATGCCGGTGACGATGATGCGGGTGTTTTGGGCGGTGAACGGAGCCAGCGCCGGATAGGCACGGTCGAGCATGGACAGCCCGAAGCGCGCGGCCTGCAGCACGTGGCGGCCCCAGTCGGCCTCCGGGTTGTCGCCCGAATGCGCGTGCTTGACCGCGATGCCGGTCTCGCGCGGCGCCGGCGGCGGCTCGAACTCCAGCGTCGTCTCGCCGCGATGGGCACGGGTGCCGTCCAGCGCCACGCCACTGTCGTCGGCATAGTCGAAATAGCCCGCGCCGGTACCCTTGTCGGTATAGGCCACGGCACAGCCCCGGGGCAGCCCCCAGGCGCCGGCCAGCGCGATCGCGCCATAGATGCCGCGCGAACCGGATGAGGCGGCCACCACCAGACAGCGCCGTCGGGTGTCGAAGGCATCGGGCAGCTGCAGCAGGACGCGATGCGGCGAGCGTGCGCCGGGCAGCCAGGCGAAGGCCTGATATTCGCGCCCGGGCACGTTCGGCACCGCGCCATAGACGCGGCCATAGCCGCCGAGCGGGCCGAGGTCGGCGATGCCTTTCCAGCTACTCTGGATCGCCCGCCGGCGCAGTTCAGCCGGGGTCGGATGCAGCGGATCGAAAAAAGGCACCGGCAGACCGGCAAGTCCGGTCAGGCCGAGGCCGGCGCTCAAGAGATCGTCCCCCTGCCGATGTTCGGTGACCCTCACGGGGCCGCGGACGAAATCCGGTGTGGACATGCGTTTCTCCTCGGCGGACGCGGCCGCCGTGCCGGCGAGCAGCGCGATGACGAACAGCAGGGGGCGCAGACGGGTCATCCGCGTACCCTAGCCGACCATCGGCAGTGTGCCATCGTACGAAAGTTCCATATCGGCGCTCGACGCTGCCGATGATGCCGCGCTACCGTGACGGAAATGCCCACGCTGCTGATCGCCGACGACCATCCACTGTTTCGCGCCGCCCTGAGCCAGGCGGCCCGCGTGGCCGTCCCCGCTTGCCTGCTTGCCGAAGCGGGCACGCTCGGCGAGGCGATCGCAACGCTGCAGGCGATGCCGGACATCGACCTCGTGCTGCTGGACCTGGGCATGCCGGGCAGTCATGGCCTCTCGGGCCTGGCCGCGCTGCGTGGCCAGTTCCCCGGCGTGGCCGTACTGGTCGTTTCGGCCCACGACGAGCCGCGCGTGGTACGCCGCGTGCTCGACCACGGCGCGGCGGGCTTCATTCCCAAGAGCGCCCATCCGGACGAGATCGGCGCGGCCATCCGCACCGTGCTCGACTGCGGCACCTGGCTTCCCGAGGGCCTGGCGCGGGCGCTGGACTCGATCAAGACCGACCCTGACGATCTCGCTCTCGCCGCGCGCCTGGCCCGACTCACCGAGCAGCAGTACCGCGTGCTCGCCCTGCTCGGCGAAGGGCTGCTCAACAAGCAGATCGCCGACCGGCTGGGCATCCAGGAGCGCACGGTGAAGGCGCACGTCACCGCCATCTTCGAAAAGCTCGGCGTGCGCAACCGGACCCAGGCCGGCGTACTGCTCAAGTCGCTGGCGCTGGAATCGTCGATCGACTGAAACGCTTCACACCGCGACGCCGCGCACGGCGATGCGCTGCAGCACCTGCCGCAGCGCGAGCGGCTTCAGCGGTTTGTAGAGCACCAGCGCGCCGCCGTCCTGCAGCCGCTGGCGCAAGTCCCCGTCGCGGTCGGCGGTGAGCAGGATGACCGGCACCTCGCCATGCCGGCGGCGCAGGGCGGCAAGCACGTCCAGCCCCGTCCGGCCGCCGTCGAGGTGGTAATCGAGCAGGTACAGATCCGGGGTCCATGGCACCGCGAGCGCCTGTCCGGCGTCGCGCGCGGCGTGCACCTGCCAGCCCCAGTCGGCGAGCAGGCCGCAGAGCGCGACGAGGGCCGCCGGCTCGTTGTCCAGCACCAGCGCCCGTCCCGCATGGACGGGCTCGGGCCGCACCACGGGCGGAGACGGCATCGCCAGGGCCCGGGCGCTGGCCACTTCGATGGCGAACACGCTGCCGCGCCCCGGCCAGGAGCGCAGCGTCAACGGATGGCCGAGCAACCGCGCCACCCGCTGCGCGATGGACAGGCCAAGCCCCAGTCCCTGCCCGCCGGCGGCACGACCGCGGCGGAACTCCTCGAAGATGAGCCGCCGTTCCTCCGCCGCGATGCCCGGGCCGGTGTCCCACACTTCGATCCGCACGGCGTCGCGCCGGCGACGCACGCCGAGCAGCACGCGACCGCGCTCGCTGTAGCGCAGGGCATTGGAGAGAAAGTTCTGCAGCACGCGGCGCAGCAGCTGCGGATCGGACTGCACCCAGAGGCGGGTGGCCACCACGTCGAGCCGAACGCCGCGGTCGCCGGCCAGCACGCGGAACTCGGCCGCCAGCGGTTCGAAGATCTCGGCCAGCGCAAAGGCACGGCGTTGCGGATGCAGCCGGCCGCCCTCGAGCCGGGCCATGTCGAGCAGGCCGGCGAGCAGCCCTTCGGTCGCCGTCAGCGCGCCGTTGAGATGGCGGACGGTCGTCGGCTCGGCGCCGTGCGCGGCCAGGCTGTGGGCGAACAGCTGCGCAGCATGCAGGGGTTGCATCAGGTCGTGACTGACCGCGGCGAGGAAGCGGCTCTTGGCCTCGTTGGCGCGTTGCGCGGCGGCGCTGGCCTCGGCCAGCGCGCGGGTGCGCTCGGCCACTCGCAGCTCGAGGGTTTCGTTGGCGGCCTTGAGCGCCTGCTCGGCCTGGCGGAAGGCGGTGACATCGGTGAAGGTGGCGACGAAACCGCCGCCGGGCATCGGGTTGCCGCGGATCTCGACGATGGTGCCGTCGGCAAGGCGGCGCTCGGAAAGATGCCGGGTGCCGGCGCGCATGTGGGCCAGTCGCCGCTCGACGCGGGCGTCGACTTCGCCGGGGCCGAGCAGGCCGCGGGCAATGATGCAGCGGGTCAGTTCGGCCACCGGCCGGCCGACCTGGAGCAGGCCCGGCGGATAGGCGAACAGATCGGCATAGCGCCGGTTCCAGGCCACCACGCGCAGCTGCGCGTCGACCACGCAGATGCCCTGGCTCATGTTCTCGAGCGCCGCCTCGAGCACGCGCTGGTTGAAGCGCAGGTCCTGCGCGGCCTCATCGACGATCGCCGCCACCGTGTCGAGCTGAGCGCGGCCCTGTTGCTGCACCACCTCGAGCAGCAGTCGGGCGGAAGCCGCGCCGATCACGGCGGCGAGCTCGTGCTCCACCGCGGCGACCTCGCCGGGCGCCGCCACGTCGCTGCCGGGTGACAGCGCAAGCAGATGATCCACCCGCTCGGCCGGCAGAAAACGCGCGGCCAGCGCGCGCAGCTCCGCACTGCCGATCGCCCCCACCCCGCCTTCGCGCCGCCGCCGGCCATAGCGCGAGCGCGCCACCAGCAGCATCACCGCCACGTTGCCGGTCAAACTGAGGGCGACCGCGCGGCCCAGCGGGCTCCACGATTCCAGCCCGAGAAAATCGGCGCGGACCAGCCAGATCGGCGGCGGTGCGTCATGGAGCGCCGGCCACAGGCCGGGCAGCAATGCGTAGAGCCAGATCAGTGTGCCGGCGAGCAACCCCGCCGCCACCGCGCGCGGGCCGATCTGCGGCCGGTACACCGCCACCAGCAGCGCCGGCGCGAGTCCGGCCAGGGCCGAAAACGAAAGGCCGCCGATGTCGGCCAGCGCATCGTTGCGGCCGAGCACGCGGCTGTACCACCAGGCGAGCAGGATCACCACCAGGATCACCAGCCGGCGCTGGTTCAGCACCGTGCCGCGCAGGTCGCCGCCGTCGGCGCGTCCCCAGCCGGCACGCACGCGCAGCGGGGAAATGAAATGGTTGGCCACCATCAGGCTGAGTGCGAGCGTGGCCACCACCACCATGCTGGTCGCCGCGCTCAAGCCGCCCAGGAAGGCAAGCAGCGCCAGGCCGTACTGCTCGCGTGCCATCGGCAGCGCCAGCACGTAGAGATCGGAAGGCACGCCGGCCGGGAACAGCCACGCATCGCCCAGCCGCGCCAGCGGCAGGATCGGCAGCGAGATCAGCAGCATGTAGGCCGGGAACAGCCAGCGGGCGGTGCGCACGTGGCGGCTGTCGCGGCACTCGACCATGCCGGCATGGAACTGGTGCGGCAGCGTGAACATCGACAGCGCGCCGAGCAGGATCAGTGCCGGGAAACCGCTGGCGTCGTGGGGCGTCGGCGGTACCGGCAAGGCGGCCGGCCGCGGCGCCAGCAGCAGGCTGCCGAGGGCGAGCATCGCGCCGAGCTTGAACAGCGACTCGAACGCCATCGCCAGCACCAGCCCGCGGTTGTGCGCCATCGCCGAGGCGCGCCGGGTGCCAAACAGCATCGCAAAGAGCGCCATCAGCAGGGCGACGTAGAGCGCGCTGTCCTGCCAGGGCGCAGCCTCGGTGAGCTGGCCGTGGCGCAGCATGGCAAAGCTCATCGCCACCGCCTTGAGCTGCAGCGCGATGTACGGAACCATGCCGATCACCACCACCGCGGTGGCGAGCGCGGCGAGTCCCGCATGGCGTCCGAGCCGCACCGCGATCAGATCGGCGAGCGAGCCGGCGTTGTATTCGCGGGCCAGTTCGGCCATCCGGCCCAATACCTCGACGGCGAGGAGGTACATCAGGATCGCGCCGACGAAGGTCGGTGGCAGCCACCAGCCCGAACGACTGGCCTGGGTCACCGTGCCGTAGAACGTCCACGAGGTGCAGTGGATCGCCAGCGAAAGCGCATAGACGATCGCCCAGCGCCGCTCGAACACGTGCGGACGGCGCTCACCGAAGACCGCGGCCCCGAACAGCAGTCCGAGCCAGCAGGCCGCCGCCAGGACGATGACGCCGGTGTTCAGCATGACCCGTCTCCGTCGCGCGGGCAGGCGTGCCCCTGGCGGGGGATCGCGGCGATGCTTGCGCAACGTCGCGGCGCCCGCATCCCGGCGCGGGAAGGCGTCCGTCCGGTCGCGGACGCCGCGACGGGGCTCAACGGGCGGCCGGCCCGCCGAGCGCTTGCAGGGCCGCGCGCAGCCAGCGCAATTGCACGCCCTGGCGCGTGTCGTAGTCGGCTCCCGAATAACCCCACCAGTCCCAGCATGCCTGCGGATTCAAGGGCGCCAGGCTGGCGCGCGTCTGCGGGTAGATTACCGCCACGTCGTAGGCATCGGCCCAGCGATTGAAGCCGGCATCGCGCACGAAGGCCTGGCCCACCGCGCCGGCGTTTTGCTTGCACCCGTGCAGGGCGACCAGCACGCCGCAGCGGGCGCCGGCGAGGCAGCTCGGCGGCAGGTAGACATAGCCCTCGTCGGCCAGATAGGCGTCCGCGCCGTCCGGGCGCAGCGCGTCCTGGTCGAACCGGCGCAACTCGCCGCGAGCCTGGGTGTCGGCCTCGTGCGGCGGCTTGCCGTAGAGCGCGGCGAAGATCGCGCCGGCGGCATCGAAACCGCAATGCCCGAGGAACGGCGGCACCGATTTTTCGCAATCCTCGCCGCGGCCCACGACCGGCAGGTTGTGCGCGAACGGTCGCTCGGCGTCCTCGCTCACGTGCAGGCCGGACAGCGCAGGCAGCTCCTGGCGCAGGGTGCGGTAGAACTCGGCCGCCGCATGCGCCACCGTCGGCGCCACCACGGTGTCGAGCCGGCCATGCAGCACGTAGACCCGGTCGCCGGCAAGCGCATCGAGCGGGCCGATGCGCCCTTGTGCCGAACGCGCCTTCGCCTCGTCCACCAGCTTGCGGACGTCCGGGGGCGGCTCGCCTTTCATGCAGCGGGTCAAGGCAATTTTCAGATCACCCTCGGCGCAGCCGTAAGGGCCGCCGGCCACCAGCGCGGCGGCGTGGAAGAGCTCCGGATAAGCCAGCTGTGCCTGCGTGGCCATGTAGGCGCCGGAGGACAGCCCCGCCACCGCCACACGCGAGGCATCGACCTTGAGTGACGGCAATGGCGGGGCTTCGCCGGCCGAGGCCAGGCCGCAGAGGAAAAGCAAACCCGGCGCGAGCGCGCGCAGGAAACGGGGCATGGTCATGAGGATGCGTGGATTTCGTTGGGCAGAATGGGACCGCCGCCGCGCCGCGGCCTGCCCCAAACGCGAGGCCGGCCGCGACGCGGGCGGTTTAGAAGTTGTAGCGGGCGCTGACGTACCAGTTGCGCGGCATGCCGTAGTAGGCGGTGCGGATGTTGCCCACGCTGGAGAACTCCTGGCCATCGGTCTTGTAGACCTTGTCGGTCAGGTTGCGCACGCCGGTACGGAATTGCCAGTGACCGTCGGCGGTGTCGTACACGGCGAACATGCCGACCAGGCTGTAGGCCTTTTGGCTGAGCGCATCGTAGTTGTCCACGCTGAGCCAGGTCTTGGTGCGGTAGGACCAGTCGGCGCCGACGGTGAACGCACTGCCATCGCCCAGGGTGAAGGTCTGCGTCGCCGCCAGCCGCGCGGTCCATTTCGGCGAGAACGGCACGTGGTCGTGCAGGTGCGGGTTGTACTGCGGGTCGGTCGGGTCCAGCCGGTGATCTTCGAAGCGGCCATAGCGGGCATCCAGATAGCCCACCTGCGCCGACAGCCGCGTGCCCTCGCCCACCAGCGCCGCGCCTTCGAACTCGAAGCCGTCCATGCGCAGCTTGGCCGCGTTGATCACCGGGAAGGCGAAGGTCGGGTTCATCGTGCCCGGATTCAGGACTTCCGATACCCGCGCCTGGAAATCCTTGTAGTCGCTGTGGAAGACGTCCATGTTGGCCTGCAAGCGGTTGTCCGCCGAACGCCATTTGAGGCCGAGCTCGTAAGTCCACACGTACTCGGGCGAGTACTCGGGATTCTTCGCCTCGTTGCGGTCGTTGGCGCGGCCGTTGAAGCCGCCGGACTTGTAGCCGCGGCTGGCCGACACGTAGACCATGGTCTGCGAATCGAGCTGCTTTTGCAGGCTCACCGTGGGCGTCCATGCGTGCCAGCGCTTGTTCTTGTCCAGCGCGACGGTTTCGTCGAGGGCCGTGAACGGCACGCCCCAGAAACTGCTGGTGGTGCGGTAGTAGCTTTTCTCATCGGTGCTGTAGCGCACGCCCGCCGCCAGCGTCCAGCTCGGCACGAACTCCCAGTTGAGATGGGCAAAGCCGGCGTAGCTCGCCGTGGAGAGATCATCGTCGATGGTGCGCAGGAAGGTGATCTTGTTGCGGGCGAGCGCGAACAAGTCGTCGTCGTAGGCCTCCTGGTGCGAGGGCACCATTTCGTGCATGTAGTAGAGCCCGTAGACGGCCTGCAGGTTGCTACCGTTGTCGTACTGCAGCTGCAGTTCCTGGCTGACCTGTTTCTGGTCGAAGGCGACCAGCGAATCGGCGATCTGGAACTGGGTGGCGTCGAAATCGAGATACGAATGGCTCTTGAGCTTGCGCAGCGCGCTGATGCTCTTCAGCGTCCACGCATCGTCGAGCTTCCAGCTCAGGTTGAGTCCGGCGCCGTAATGCCAAAGCTTCTGTCCGTCGCCCGGCGGCAACGAGGTGCGCGTGCGGTAGTTGTACTTTTTGTCCAGATTGGGGCGATAGAGCACCACCGGCCCATAGATGACGTCGGTCTGGATCAGCGGCGACACCGGCTGGCCCAGCGTCGCCTCGGTGTCCTGCTTGGTGTAGTCGAGGGTGAGCGTGCCGTCGAAGGTTTCCGAGGGGTGGTAGCGCAGCTTGGCGCGCACCGACTTGTTGTCCTCGTCGTTGTACTTGTGGTGCGTCACCGGGTCCTTGACGTAGCCGTCGGTGCGACGGATGCCGCCGGCGATCGACGCCGACCAGCCGTTGCCGCCCAGCGGGCCGCTGAAATAGAACTGGCCCTCGCGGCGGCCATAGTTGCCGAGCATCGCCTGCACCGACCCTTGCGGCGTCTCGGACGGATTGCGGGTGACGATCTTGATCGCGCCGCCCGGCGAGTTCTTGCCGTACAGCGTGCCTTGCGGCCCGCGCAGCACTTCCACGTGGTCGACGTCGAACAGGTCGAACAGCTGGCCCTGGATGCGCGAGTAGTAGACGTCGTCCACGTACATGCCCACGCCCGGATCGAAGGTCTGCAGCGCATCCGGCTGGCCGATGCCGCGGATGAACACGTTGACCGCCGAGGACGAGCCGCGGCCCTGCACGATATTGAGGTTGGGCACCGCGCCCTGCAGGCCGTCGACGGTGATCGCCTGCAGGTCGCGCAGGTCCTCCTCGCTGAAGGCACTGACCGCGACCGGCACCTTCTCTATCGATTCCTCGCGCCGACGCGCGGTGACCTGGATCGCCTCGAGTTCCTTGGTGTCGGCCGCGTGGGGCGTGCCGGGCTTGGAAGACGCGGCGTCCGGCGCGGTGTCCTGCGCCCGCAACGGCGCGGCACCGAGCACGCCGATGACCAGGCCGATGGCCAGACTGAGATGGGTGCGTTGCATGGATTTCCCCTTATATGTTCGTGTGTGACTCGCCGGATGCGGCTTGCATGACGCGACGGACCTGCGGCGCGGCCCCTGTCGATCGCGGGCTGCGCGGGCGTGGTCGCTGCCTGGGCTGCTCCAGCCCCCTTGGGATGCGCGATGCAGCTTAGGCAGCCCGCGCCGGCGCGGCAGCTGTACCTTCGTACAATGCAAGACGGGTCGAAGGCGCCGGATACTCGGCCATCACCGCCGTGCCGGCGGTGCCTCGAAGGGGAGGAAAAGGACCCATGGCGTTCCTGATCGTATTGGCGGCGCTGGCCTTCCTGATGCTGGCAGCCTATCGCGGCTACAGCGTCATCCTGTTCGCGCCGGTGGCGGCCCTGGGCGCCGTGCTGCTCACCGACCCGGCGCTGGTCGCGCCGATGTTCACCGGCCTGTTCATGGACAAGATGGTCGGCTTTCTCAAGCTGTACTTCCCCGTGTTCATGCTGGGCGCGGTGTTCGGCAAGCTGATCGAGCTCTCGGGGTTTTCCAGGGCCATCGTCGCCGGCACCATTGGCCTGCTTGGTCGCGGCCGCGCCATGCTTTCCATCGTGCTGGTCTGCGCGCTGCTCACCTACGGCGGCGTGTCGCTGTTCGTGGTGGTGTTCGCGGTGTACCCGTTCGCCGCCGAGCTGTTCCGCCAGTCGGGCATTCCCAAGCGGCTGATTCCGGGCGCCATCGCGCTCGGTGCGTTCAGCTTCACCATGGACGCGCTGCCGGGCACGCCGCAGATCCAGAACATCATCCCGACCGCTTATTTCGGCACCAACGCCTGGGCCGCGCCATGGCTCGGCACGCTGGGCGCGGTGTTCATCCTCGTCGCCGGGCTGGCTTATCTGGAATGGCGCCGGCGCCAGGCACTGGCCGCCCACGAAGGCTATGGCGAGACGCAGGACAACGAGCCGGCGACATCCGGCGGCGAGAAACTCGCCCACCCGCTGGTCGCGCTGCTGCCGCTGGTGCTGGTCGGCGTGTGCAACAAACTGTTCACCGACCTCATCCCGCGCTATTACGGCAGCACGCAGTCATTTCCCTCGAGCGTGGTCGGCAAGGCCACGCCGGTGGTGCAGGAGGTTTCCAAGGTGGCGGCGATCTGGGCGGTGGAAGGCGCCCTGCTGGTCGGCATCCTGTGCGTGCTCGTGTTCGCCTGGCGTCCGGTCACGCGGCGATTCGCCGAGGGCAGCAAGGCGGCGGTGAGCGGCGCGCTGCTGGCCTCGATGAACACCGCCTCCGAATACGGCTTCGGTGCGGTGATCGCCGCCCTGCCCGGCTTCAAGCTGATCGCCGACGCGCTGCACGCGATTCCCAATCCCCTGGTCAACGAGGCGGTGACGGTGACCGCGCTGGCCGGCATCACCGGCTCGGCTTCCGGCGGCATGGGCATCGCGCTGGCGGCGATGGCCGACACCTTCATCGCCAACGCGCACGCCGCCGGCATCCCGATGGAAGTGCTGCATCGCGTGGCGGCGATGGCCTCCGGCGGCATGGACACGCTGCCGCACAACGGCGCGGTGATCACCCTGCTGGCGGTGACCGGGCTCACCCACCGGCAGTCCTACCGCGACATCTTCGCCGTCACCGTGATCAAGACGCTGGCGGTCTTCGTGGTGATCGCCGTCTATTCGCTGACCGGCCTGGTGTAGCGCTCCGGCGACGCAGCGACGATGCTCCCGTGCGGCGTGGTTTTGCTGTTCGTCGCCACGGCAACCCAAACTTGGTGAGGGGAAACGGCATGTGCGTCAGGCAGTGCATCAGCGGATGGCTGGCCGTGCTCGTGCTGCTCGCAGCGACGGGCATGTCGCACGCCGCCTGCGTGAACACGGTCGTGCTGATCCATGGCAACACCGGCAGCCCCGGCGATTTTGCCAATACCACCGACCTCCTGCGCCAGCACGGCTACGCCAGCACGCAGATCATCGCGCCAGCCTGGGGCAACCCGCTGTGCGCGGCCTGCAACGATCATCAGGGCAGCGAGGAAACGCCTGTACGCGATGCCCTGAACAAGGCGCTCGGCAACTCGTGCAGCGGCCACATCGATGTCATCGGCCATTCGATGGGCGTGACCTTGGCGATGCGTGAGATCGACAAGCTCGGCGTTGCCAACCGGGTGGACCACTTCATCGGCATCGCGGGCGCCGTGCATGGCCTGTGGTCATGCGGCACCTATCCGTTCAACGTCGCCACGCTCACTTGCGGCGCCTACGGCCTGTCCGTCCACAGCCCATTGCTTGACGGCCTGGCCGGGCATCGCTTCGGCGTGCACATGTATTCGATCAAGTCATGGATCGACGAGATCAACTGCTATGGCGGCCCGTGTCTGGTCGATGGCGTGCACACCTCGAGCATCGGCGGCGAGGAGCGCAGCCTGGACTATCCGTACGGCCACTACGCATTGCTTTGGTACACCGCCCAGGATCAGTACAACCTGCTGCACACGCCATGAGGGAAACGAACGGCCTCAGCCGGCTTCGCGGCGCAGGCTGGAACGGCGCACCTTGAGCGTGACCGGCAGCAGCGTGCTCGCCACCGGCTCGCCGCGGATCAGCCGCAACAGGCTCTCGACCAGGATGCGTCCGGCCTGCTGGGTATCCTGCAGCACGCTGGTCAGCGGCGGATTGACGAAGCCGGCCAGGGCGATGTCGTCGAAGCCGGCCAGGGCGACGTCGGCGGGCACGCGCAGGCCATGCGCCCCCAGCGCGTGCAGGGCGCCGATCGCGATCAGGTCGCTGGCAGCGAATACCGCATCGAAGGCCACGCCGCGCGCCAGCAGCGTGGCGAGTGCCGCCTGGCCCGCGCTTTCGGTGCTCACCGCATCGACCTGCAGCGCCGGATCCACCGTGATGCCGGCCTGCTCCAGGGTTTCGGCATAACCTAAGTACCGGGCGAAGAATTCCGGGTAATGGCTGGAGGCGTCGCCCAGGAAGGCGATGCGCCGACACCCCTGGGCCAGCAGATGCTCGGTGACCAGGCGGCCGCCGGCATGGTTGTCGCAACCGATGGAAACGTCGCCCTGCCCCGGCAACACCGCGCCCCAGCGCACCGCGCGCGTGCCGCGTTCGGCCAGCCGCCGCAACTTGTCGCAATAAGAAAGATAGTCGCCATAACCGAGCAGGATGATGCCGTCGGCCTTGTGCGCCTCGGCATAGTCGGCATGCCAGTCGGGCGAGAACTGCTGGAAGGAAACCAGCAGGTCGTAGTCGTGCTGGGCGCAGGCCCGCGTGATCGCGCCCAGCATCGACAGGAAGAACGGATTGATGTGCGATTCGTCGGCGGTCGGATCCTCCGACAGCAGCAGGGCCAGCGTGCCGGCGTGCTTGCGGCGCAGGTTGGAAGCGTTCTTGTCGACCTTGTAGTTGAGTTCCGCCACCGCGCGCAGCACGCGCTGACGGGTTTCCTCGTTGACCTGTGAACTGCCGCGCAATGCGCGCGACACCGTGGATTGCGATACCCCGGCGCGGTGGGCGATATCGAACGAGGTGATGCGGCTGCGCTCGCGCATGGCGTCGGACTCAAGCTCCCTGGCAACTGCCGCGGCTCGATCTGCGCGGACTCAAGGCATTGTAGCCCTGCGTTCGCGCGCGCCATGCTGCGGCAGCAGCAGGCTCACCCGCAGGCCGCCGCCTTCGCGGTTGGCCAGCAGGATGCGACCGCCATGCGCCTCCACGATCTCGCGCGCCAGCGCCAGGCCCAGGCCGGTTCCCGTGCCGCTGCGCTTGGTCGAATAGAACGGCAGCAGCGCCTGCGCGAGCACCGTCTCGCCGCGCCCCACCCACAGCACCCGCTTGCGCTCCACATCGACCACCACGGTGGCGTAGCGATGGCCCTTCTGGATCGCGAACTCGTCCATGGCGATCCGGCGCACGCCCTCCAGATCCACCGGCCCCAGATCGCGCTCCAGTGCCCGCCAGTCGATGGCCTTGGCCGTCTTCCAGTCGATGCCATGCCAACGCGCCGCGTGCAGCACCGACGTCACTGCACACAGCCGGGCCACGCTGTCGGCCAGACGCCGCGTTACCCGCGCATGCGGATCCAGCCAGTCCAACTGTTCCAGCCGGGGCCCGCAGCCCTGGCAAGCCAGCCGAAGACGCGGCACGTGCAGCTCCACCGGCGCACCGAACACGGGCAACTCGCGAATGCGCCGCATCGTCCAGTCATGGATGGCCACGACCGCCTGCCCACAGCCCGTGCATTGCCGCTGCGCCCCCGGCGTCGGCTCCAACTCGATCACCAGCCAGCGCTGCTGCCTGCGCAGCTCATGACGCCACTTGCCAACTCGGTATCCCGTCCAGCCGCCCAGACGGGACATACAATCCTGCTCGGCCACGGCCGGCCCCAGTTTGTTGCCTAGAGAACAGCAAGTCTGACCCGTCGGCCGTGCGCCTCTCTCCACTCAGTTGGGAGAAGAACTAAAATTTAGACAGCCCTTGGGCGACTGCCCGGCTTCGATAGCAAGCCTCATGCCACCGTGGCCCATCGCGGCAATACCCGACTGGGTGGCCCATCCGGCACCGCTCGTCACTGTCCGCGGACACCCCACGCGGACAACACGGACAATCGCCTCAGCTCGGCAAGGACCGTTGCATCCACACGTGCTCGGCACGGGCCAGCTCGGCGGCCAGCCTGCCGCCGAGAGACGATACCCGCGCCGGCATACAGCCCAAGACGTCCAGGCCCGCCAGGCGGCGATGCGTGAAGGCGATCAGCCGCGCCGTCCGTGCACGCAGCTGCGTCATGGCGCGTGCGCCCTGCATGAAACGGCCTTGCATGCCGTCCCAGGCGCAGTAATCGGTATCCGGCAGCAGGTAGATGCGTGCGCGGATCGCGCCGGCATCATCCAGCGCATCGAGCCATTCGCGCGGCCCGACGGGCGTGATCATGCTGGCGGCCTGTAACGCCGCGGCGTGCGTCAAGGGCATGAGGTCGACGTCCTCGGCCAGCACGCCATGTCTTGCCCGCGGGCACCCCCGCATCCCGGCCAGGTAAAGCACCGGACCGAGCTGCGGCAGCCAGCGCAGGCATTGCCGGGGCGACCCCGCGATCGCGCGCAGGCTGGGCTGTGCGGGGCGCAGGCGGGCGCCGAATCCGGTCAACCAGGCCAAGGCTTTTCTCCGGCAGGTGGCTCGATGTCCGCGCAAGCGCGCAGCGCTTCGGGACGGTCGCCTCAGATAATAATAATTCTCATTTGAAGGTCAAGCCACCGGCCGTGGATTTCCTCAGGTCACCGCCTGCTCCACCCGCTCCTTGAGTGAGCGATCAAAGCGCGGCAGCAAATCCAGGGCGCCGAGATTGTGTTCCAGTTGCTCGCGCCGGCTCGCCCCGAGCAGCACCGTGGAGACGTGTGGATTGGTCAGGCACCAGGCGAGCGCGAGCTGTGCCGAGGACACGCCGAGCTCCTGGGCGATGGGCCGCAGACGCCGCACCCTGGCGAGCCGCTCGTCGCCTTCACCCAGCACCTGGGCGCGCAACCATTCGTAGCCCGGCTGGGCGAGCCGGGAATCGGCCGGGATGCCCTCGTCGTACTTGCCGGACAGCAGCCCCGAGGCCAATGGCGACCAGACCGTGGTACCCATGCCGTAGGCGTCGTAGAGCAGCGCATATTCCTGCTCGACGCGTTCACGGTGCAGCAGGTTGTACTGCGGCTGCTCGGCGACGGGCGCGGCCATGTGCATGTCGCGCGCCACGCGATGCGCTTCGTGGATGGCGGTAGCCGGCCATTCGCTGGTGCCCCAGTACAGCACCTTGCCCTGGCGGACCAGCATGTCCATCGCCGCCACCGTTTCCGCGATCGGCGTGTCGGGGTCTGGGCGATGGCAGAAATAAAGATCCAGATGCTCGACACGCAGTCGCCGCAATGCCTGATGGCAGGCCTCGACCACGTGCTTGCGGGAAAGTCCGCGCTGGGTCGGTCGCGGCTGCTCCACGGCGCCGAAAAAGACCTTGCTGGAAACGCAAAATCCATCGCGCGGAAGGTGCAGGTCGGCCAGGGCCTCGCCCATCAGCTCCTCGGCGACGCCGTGGTTGTAGGTCTCGGCGTTGTCGAAGAAATTGATGCCGCGGTCGTAGGCCAGCGCAAGCAGTTCGCGCGCCTCGGTACGGCCGACCTGGCGCCCGAAGGTGACCCAGGCGCCGAGGGAAAAAGCGGAAAGCTGCAGTCCGGTACTGCCGAGTCGACGGTATTGCATGCCGGTCTCCTGTCTGGTGGTAATGGGTAGTCGTAGCACCCTGAAGTATCGCAAGGCCGCGACGCGTACAACGGTCGGCAGACCGCAACCTTCAGCTTTCGTCTTCGACGAACAGCACGCGACGGGTCATGCCGCAGGTGAGGTCATAGGCGATGGTGCCGGCGTGTGCGGCCACCCGTTCGGCGGGCAGTTCCGGCCCCCACAGCGTGACCGGATCGCCCACGCGCGCGGCCGGGGCGGGACGCAGGTCGAGCGTGATGAGATCCATCGACACCCGACCGATCAGCGGCACGCAGACATCCCCGACCAGGACGGGCGTGCCCGACCTGGCGCTGCGCGGATAGCCGTCACCGTAGCCGATCGCGGCGACGCCGACCGGCATGTCCTCGGGACATTGCCAGGTGCCGTTGTAGCCGATGCGCTCGCCGCGGCGGATGTGATTGATGGCAATGAGACGGGTACGCAAGGTCATCGCCGGCCGGAAGCCGAAATCGGCCCCGTTGCGGCCTTCCACCACCGAAAGCCCGTACAGCAGGCCACCCGTCCGCACCCAGTCGGCGTGCGCTTGCGGCCAGCCGACCACGGCAGCCGAATTGGCCAGCGAGCGCGGCCCCTCGAGTCCCGCCGTGGCCGCCTGGAAACGCGCGATCTGCGCCGCCGTCGCCTCACCGGCAAAATGTTCGGATTCGGCAAAATGCGTCATCAAGCCGATTTCCGGATCGATGCCGGGCATGGCGCGCAGGCGCGCGTGGATCGCCGGGACGCGCTCGGGCGCAAAGCCCAGCCGGTGCATGCCGCTGTCGATCTTGAGCCAGACCCGCAGGCGTCCGCGCGCGGCCTGTGCCTCGGCAAGCCACGGCAGCTGCGCCTCGTGATGGATCGCCGCCTCCAGCCCGAGACGCTGCATCTCGGCGATGTCGGCCGGCTGATCGAGCCCGGAAAGCACGACGATGCGCTGGCGGTGCCCCGCGGCCCGCAGGCGCAGACCGTCACCGAGCGCGGCAACCGCGAAGGCCTCGGCATCGGCATCCAGCGCGCGAGCCACGCGTTCCAGGCCATGGCCATAGGCGTCGGCCTTGACCACGGCCATCACCCGCGCCGGAGCCGCCCATGCCTTGAGTCTTGCCAGGTTGTGTCGCAGGGCCCCCAGATGGATGGTGGCCACGGTCGTACGGCTCATGGGCAGATTGCGATGTTCAGCGGAACAGCCTGCCATCTTACGCGCCGTGCGCCGCCGGACGCGTAGCGCCCAAGTGCTCCTGGCGGCACCTGCAGGAGAGGTCGAAATGGCGATGCTCGAATGGTGGACTGGTTCCCCAAGCGGCCGCTGGGGCCCATCGGTCACATGCCACCCGCCGAGGCCGCCTACTATCAACAACCCCGGGAACTCGCCATGGCGACGTGACTCACGCGCCGAGCGCATGTCAGATTGACCAACCGACGTGACCCAAGCGCCCTTGCCATAGACCACAAAAAACCCCTGTGAAAACAGGGGTTTTGAGTATCTGGCGGAGAGAGAGGGATTCGAACCCTCGATAAGGCTTTTGACCCTATACTCCCTTAGCAGGGGAGCCCCTTCGGCCTCTCGGGCATCTCTCCGTTTGAGGACTCGCGCAATGCGAGCCGGAAAGCATACCGACCCGCATCACCTCAAGTAAAGTCCGACGCGTCCTTAGTGATCGTTTTCATCCGGCGCCGCGGCGCCGGTCTCGTGCTCGCCCTTGATGCGCTGGTAGATCTCTTCGCGATGCACGGCCACGTTTTTGGGCGCATTGATGCCAATGCGGACCTGATTGCCTTTCACTCCGAGAACGGTGACCGTCACCTCGTCACCGATCATCAGGGTTTCACCGACCCTGCGGGTCAGAATCAACATGTTTGATCTCCATGATGCTAGTAGGTCTCAAGGCCTACCTGGCGGCAGCTCACCCCGGTACCACCACCAGACGATTCGACGAATGCCCGTCAATGCCTCGACGCCTTCCCCCGGCGTGCAGCCCGGCATTGCCGGACTGGTGCGATTGCCGGATCCGGCAATACGACAACCATCGGATACTAGCCGAGCACGAACGGGACACGCAATGCGTTTGGACACCCAATCGTCCGTGACCTTTGGCACTTAAAGCACTGGCTCAGGCAGCGGCACTCGTCCGCGTGGCCACCCACGCGGGGAGTTCGGAGAGCAGCCTCGCCAGATGCGGCGCATCCTCGCCGCCCCCCTGGGCGAGATCGGCACGACCGCCGCCCTTGCCGCCGATCTGCCGTGCGATGTGGGCCACCACCTCACCCGCCTTGATCCGGCCGAGTGCGGCGCCGGAGACACCGGCCACCAAGGCCACCTTGCCTTCCTGCGCGCCGGCCAGCAGCACCACCACATCACCGAGTTTCTGCTTGAGCAGGTCGACGCCCTCGCGCAGCGCCTTGGCGTCGAAGCCTTCCAGCCGTGCGGCTACCACATGGATGTCGCCGACCTTGCGGGCGGCGTCGACCAACGCCTCGATCTCGCCGCTTGCGGCCTTGGCGCGCAGTGATTCGAGCTCGCGCTCGAGCTTCTTCTGCCGCTCGAGCAATTGCCGCGCCCGGTCCACCAGATCGTCACCGCCGGCAGCGAGCAGGCGCGCCAGCTCGGCAAGTCGCCGCTCCTCCTCGGCAACGAAATCGAGCGCGGCGGCGCCGGTCACCGCTTCGATACGCCGCACACCGGCGGCCACGCCCGATTCGGCCACGATCTTGAACAGGCCGATATCACCGGTGCGCCGCACGTGCGTACCGCCACAGAGCTCGGTGGAAAACTCGCCCATGCGCAGCACGCGCACTTCGTCGCCGTATTTCTCGCCGAACAACGCCATGGCGCCGCTGGCGATGGCTTCGTCATACGGCATGTGGCGCATCTCCACCTCGGCGTTGCGTCGTATTTCGGCGTTGACCCGAGCCTCGACCTCGAGCAGCTCCTCGCGCGTCAAGGGACGCGGGTGGGAGAAATCAAAACGCAGGCGATCGGGTGCAACCAGCGAACCCTTCTGGCTCACATGCCCACCCAGCACCTGGCGCAGCGCCGCATGCAACAGATGTGTGGCCGAATGGTTGAGCGCGATGGCCTGACGCCGTGCCTCGTCGACATGTGCTTCGACCACGTCGCCGACCCGCAAGGGGCGCGCGCCATGCCAGCGTCCTGCATGGGCAAAGAACACGCCGCCGAGTTTGAAGGTATCCCCCACCTTGAGGAGGCCATGCTCGGCAATCAGCACCCCCGTGTCGCCGACCTGGCCGCCGGACTCGGCATAGAAGGGCGTGCGGTCGAGGATCACCAGTGCGTCCTCGCCGTCCGCGAGCGCATCGCGTGCGCGACCTTCATGGATGATGCCCAGGATTTTGCAATCCTTCGCCTGCAGCGCCTCGTAACCCAGAAAGGTCGTCGGCAGGAGTCTGGCCGCCAGCTCGGCCGGCATTTGCCCTCTGGCTTCGAAGCGGCTGGCCGCGCGCGCGCGTTCGCGCTGTTCGTTCATCGCCTGCTCGAAGCCGGCCATGTCCACGGCAAGGCCGCGTTCGCGCGCGATATCGGCGGTGAGATCGACCGGAAAGCCGTAAGTGTCGTACAGGCGGAACACGTCGGCGCCGGGGATGACTCTGCCCGCCCGCGCGGCCACCTCGTCGAACACGCGCATGCCGTGTTCGAGCGTTTCGCCGAAACGTTGCTCCTCGGCGCGCAGAGCCTCCTCGACCTGCGGCTGCCGGGCGATGAGCTCGGGGTAGGCCTCGCCCATCTCGGCGACCAGCGGCGCCACCATCTTCCAGAAGAATTCGCCGCGCACGCCGAGCATCCAACCATGCCGCAGCGCGCGGCGGATGATCCGACGCAGCACGTAGCCGCGACCTTCGTTGGAAGGCAGCACGCCGTCGACGATCAGGAATGCGCTGGCACGGATGTGGTCGGCGATCACACGCAGCGACTTGTTTTCGCGATCGGCGACGCCGGTAAGCGCGGCGGCGGCGTCGATCAGGTGCCGGAACAGATCGATCTCGTAGTTCGAATGCACGCCCTGCAGCACCGCGGCGAGCCGCTCCAGCCCCATGCCGGTGTCCACGCACGGCGCCGGCAGCGGCGAGAGCGCGCCGTCCGGCGCGCGGTCGAACTGCATGAACACCAGGTTCCAGATCTCGATGTAGCGGTCGCCGTCCTCGTCGGGCGAACCGGGCGGCCCACCGGCCACTGCCGGGCCATGGTCGTAGAAGATCTCGGTGCATGGCCCGCACGGACCGGTATCGGCCATCTGCCAGAAATTGTCCGAGGCGTACGGCGCGCCCTTGTTGTCGCCGATGCGCACGATGCGCGCGGCCGGCACGCCGACTTCGTCGTGCCAGATGCGGTAAGCCTCGTCGTCGGTGTGATAGACGGTCACCCACAAGCGCTCGGCCGGCAGCTTGAACACCTCGGTGAGCAGCTCCCACGCCCAGACGATCGCCTCACGCTTGAAGTAGTCGCCGAACGACCAGTTGCCCAGCATCTCGAAGAAGGTGTGATGGCGCGCGGTGTAACCCACCGAATCGAGGTCGTTGTGTTTGCCGCCGGCGCGCAGGCAGCGCTGTACGTCCGCCACGCGCGACCAAGGCAGTTTTTCGCTGCCGAGGAAAACGTTCTTGAACGGCACCATGCCCGAGTTGGTGAAGAGCAGGGTCGGATCGTTGGCCGGAACGAGCGAGGCCGAGGGCACGATGGTGTGGCCCTTGGCACGGAAGAAATCGAGGAACGCGGAGCGGATGTCGGCGGTTTTCATGCGTCGTGGCTGGCAAACGAAGGAGGCACGCCGAACGACGCCGGTGAGGATGCTTCGGGCGGCACGCCCCCTCAAGCATCCGTATCGGCGTCGTCCACGTCGGCGTGGGTGACCTGTCGTACTGTGGCGGCGGCAAAGCCGCGACGCAAGAGGAACTGCGCCCGGCGGGCGCGCTCCGCCGCATCGGGGGCTGCGGCAGCGCCGAAGCGGCGTCTGAGCTGACCGGCCGCCAGAACGTTCCAGTCGATATCGGCATCATCCAGCAAGGCGCGGATGCGGGCCTCCGGCAAACCGTGCCCCTTGAGCTCCAGGCGCAGGCGCAACGGCCCGTAACCCTGCGACGCGCGATGGCGAATCAGCGTCGCGGCGAAGCGCTCGTCGTCCTGATGGCGCCGCTCACCGAGCCGCCTCAACGCATCGAGCGTCTCGGCGCTCGAAAAACCCTTACGTTTGAGTTTGGCGCCCAGTTCCCGCTGCGAATGCTCGCGACGGGCAAGCAGCGCGATGGCCGTTTCGTAGGCATCGACACGCGGTTTGTCGTCGCGGCCCGGCACGGCGCGGATCAGTGCACCCGATAGACCTGGCCGGTCTGCGCGCCTTCCACGCTGCGGCTGTAGGCAAGCGCGACGCGCGCGGCCGGCACTGGATCGAAGCCGCGGAAATACGGGGCATAGGCATCCAGCGATTCGGCGACGACGCCGGGACTCACCGCATTGATGCGCAGGCCGCGCGGCAATTCGATCGCCGCCGCGCGTACGAACGATTGCAGCGCGCCATTGACCAGACTCGAGGAACTGCCCTCGACCACCGGCTCCTCGGCGAGCAGCCCGGTGGTCAGCGTGATCGAACCACCCTCGGCGAGCACGTCACGCGCGGCGAGCGCCAGATTGACCTGGCCGAGCAGCTTGTCGGCCAACCCGAGCGTATGCAGGGACGCTCCATACGGAGCCGCGACGAAATCGGCGAGCGGCGCAAACGCCGTGTTGCCGGCGGCGCAGATCACGGCATCCAGCGGCCCGGCGCCGGCGAGCGCCTCCCGCATGCCGGCCGGATCGGCGAGATCGAAATGCAGATCGCCGGAGCGACGCCCCGCGCCGATGATTGCATGCCGGGCACCGAGTTCGGCGGCGATGGCGCGGCCGATGGTGCCGCCGGCGCCGACCAACAGAATGCGCAGACGTCGCTCCTTCATCAGCCTCAGACCTCTTCCACCTCGACTGCCGGCAATGCGGCGCCGCCGCCGACCAGCAGCCGCGCCCGCAATTCGCGGTCGATCTCATCGGCGATCGCCGGATTGTCCCGCAAAAACTGGCGCACGTTCTCCTTGCCCTGGCCGATGCGCTCGCCCTTGTAGCTGTACCAGGCGCCGGATTTCTCGATCAGGTTCTGCGCCACGCCAAGCTCGATGATCTCGCCCTCGCGCGAAGTGCCCTCGCCGTAGAGGATTTCGAACTCGGCCTGGCGGAACGGCGGCGCCACCTTGTTCTTGACCACCTTGACGCGGGTCTCCGAGCCGATCACTTCCTCGCCCTTCTTCACCGCGCCGATGCGGCGGATGTCCAGGCGCACCGAGGCGTAGAACTTGAGCGCATTGCCGCCGGTGGTGGTTTCCGGGTTGCCGAACATCACGCCGATCTTCATGCGGATCTGGTTGATGAAGATGACCAGGCAGTTGGACTTCTTGATGTTGGCGGTGAGCTTGCGCAGCGCCTGGCTCATCAGGCGCGCGTGCAGGCCGACGTGCGAATCGCCCATCTCGCCCTCGATCTCGGCCTTGGGCGTGAGCGCGGCGACGGAGTCGACCACCACCACGTCCACCGCGCCCGAGCGCACCAGCATGTCGGCGATCTCCAGCGCCTGCTCGCCGGTATCGGGCTGCGAGACCAGGAGGTCATCGACGTTGACGCCGAGCTTGGCCGCATAACCGGGATCGAGCGCGTGTTCGGCATCGACGAAGGCCGCGGTGCCGCCGTTCTTCTGGCAGTTGGCGATCACCTGCAGGGTCAGCGTGGTCTTGCCGGAGGATTCCGGACCGTAGATTTCCACCACGCGGCCGCGCGGCAGGCCGCCCACGCCGAGCGCGATGTCCAGGCCCAGCGAGCCGGTGGATACGGTATCGACCGCATCCTCGCTGCGATCGCCCAGGCGCATCACCGCGCCCTTGCCGAATTGTTTCTCGATCTGGCCGAGCGCCGAGGCGAGCGCTTTGCGCTTGTTGTCATCCATCGCGGGAAGTCTCTGGTGATTGGAACTCGATGCAGGATGCCGCAAGGCCGTCTCACGGACTGCGATTGCGTGCCGCAAGCAGTATCCCACATCGCCGGATCGAGACCCGGGGCGGACGGCGCGTCAGGGCGTCAGTTCTTGCCACGTCCCGGTGAGCGCCGCGGCCACGGTCAGGCGCCGGACGGCATCCCGGTCGCCGTCGAAATGGAACAGCCGAGCGTGCGCATAGCCGCCGCGCCGCTTCCAGGCGATCCATACCGTCCCCACGGGCTTGTCGGGCGTCCCGCCTGATGGCCCGGCAATGCCGGTCACCGCCACCGCCACGCCGGCCCCGAACCGGGCCAGGGCGCCCGATACCATTTCCAGCGCCGTCTCCTCGCTTACCGCGCCGAAACGCTCGAGTGTGCGCGGATTGACACCCAAAAGGGCTTCTTTGGCCTCGTAGCTGTAGGCCACGGCTCCCGCCTCGAACCAGGCGGAACTGCCGGGCAGATCGGTGAGGACCTTCGCGATCCAGCCGCCCGTACACGATTCGGCGGTGACCACCATCAAGCGGTGCTGCCGCGCCTTGTCGGCCACCTGCTCGGCCAGTTCGCGCAGTCGCTCGTCGGTGGGAAAATCGTATGCGTTCATCGCCACAAGGATCCGCTGGAGTGTTGTCGAGCACTTCGGGCGCCGGAGGTCGCAGATCATGCAAACACGAATGCCCGCATCGATCCGATGCGGGCATTCGAAGTGACCCGTTTGCGGATGCCGGGCCAAAGACCACCCGGCACGGCACCCCTCCCGGGCTTACTGCTGCACCTGAAGCTCCGTGCGACGGTTGCGCGCACGACCCTCGGGCGTGTCGTTGGTGTCGATCGGATCGTTCTCGCCATGCCCAATCGGACCCTGCAGACGACTCGGATCGATCCCGTGCTTGACCAAATAGTCATACACGATCTGCGCACGACGCTCCGACAAGGCCTGGTTGTACTCGTCCGTACCAATCGAATCGGTGTAACCGGCCACCGTCACCTTGACGTCCGGATAACGCTTGAGCGTATCCACCGCCTGATCCAGGATCGCCAACGACTCGCTGGTCGGCTCGGCCAAGGCCTTGGCAATCTCCTCCGCCTTCACATGACCCTTCTTCGGATAGTCGAACTTGAAGTTCACACCCCGAAGATCGATCACCACCTTCTGCGGACAACCGTCCGGACCCACCATCGTGCCCGCCGGTGTACCCGGGCACTTGTCGTCGCAATCGTTCACGCCATCGCCATCACTGTCCTTGGTCGAACAATCATTCACCGGCGCAGGCGCGGCAGCCGGTACCGGCTTGGCCGGCGGCTCGCCAAATCGCGACACGATGCTGAAACCCAGGAACCAGTCGCCATAACCGTCTTCCTTGCGCTGCGACTTGTCATCCCAGTCATAACGATAACCCGCCTCGACACGGAAATCCGAACTGTCCGTGATCGTCTTGGACAAGCCCGCACCCAACTCCGCCGCCGGCGACCAACCATCGTCATTCCGGTTGTTGTGATAACTGCCCATCACGCCAGCCAACAGATACGGACGCCACGCGTTCCAGTCGCCCGCGTAAAAACGCGCCGCCACACCCACACTGTTGTTCGACCAGTTGCCACCACCCGCACGGCGGTCACGATCACGCTTGGTGCGGTCGGCAAAAATGTCGATCGAGGCATGCGGCGATATATACCGACCCACCGCCAACCCGTAATACACCTGACGACTGCTCGTGTTGCGGTCCGTGTCGTTGTAGTAACCACCCACCGTCGGCGCAATGTACCAACGATCGTCATAGCTGGCCGCATCCATCGCCACGCCCGCACTGCTGCCCGCCGACGCCGGCGCCGCATCCTGCGCCTGCACCACCCCGGCACCACCCAGGGCCATGGCCATCAAGATATACATACCCTTTCGCTTCATCTCGGTGTCTCCTTGCAAGACTTGTGAAAACCCCAAAAAAGCCACGCCGACGCCATGACGTCCGGCAGACCGGGTGTGATTAGGGCAGTAACGACATCTTTACGGCGTGAAGAGCTCGAGGAAACGGTGCACCGGCATGCGGTCGAAGCTGGCCGGGTCGGCCGTGGCCTCGAGAATGGCCTTGACGCGATGCGCAGGCAAATGGCCGCGCAGCGCGCCTTCGAATTTCTTGAGCAGCACCGGAATGCCTTCGGCGCGGCGCTTGCGGTGGCCGATCGGGTAATCGACGGCGACGCGCTCGGTGCTGGAGCCATCCTTGAAGAACACCTGCACCGCGTTGCCGATGTAGCGTTTGTCCGGGTCGAAATAGTCCCTGGTGAACTGCGGGTTCTCGCGCACCTCCATCTTCGCGCGCAGGGCGTCGATGCGCGGGTCGGCGGCGACGTCGTCGTTGTAGTCGTCGGCGGTCAGCCGGCCGAAGATCAAGGGCACGGCGACCATGTACTGGATGCAGTGGTCACGGTCGGCGTAATTGGCGAGCGGACCGGTCTTGTCGATGATGCGGCAGCCGGCCTCCTGGGTCTCGATCACGATGCGGTCGATCTCGTCGAGCCGCGAGGCGACCTGGGGATGCAGCTTCATCGCGCACTCGACCGCCGTCTGCGCGTGGAACTCGGCCGGGAAGCTGATCTTGAACAGCACGTTCTCCATCACGTAGCTGCCGAACGGACGCTCGAACTCGAACGGCTTGCCCTTGAAGGCGACGTCGTAATAGCCCCAGGTCTTGGCGCTCAGTGCCGACGGATAGCCCACCACGCCGCGGTACACGGCATTGATAGCATGCGTGACCGCGCGCCGGCAGGCATCGCCCGCCGCCCAGCTCTTGCGCGGCCCGGTGTTGGGCGCGTGGCGATAGGTGCGCAGCGCGCCGTTGTCGATCCAGCTGTGCGAGACCGCGGTGACGATGCGTTCCTTGTCGCCGCCCAGCATGTGCGTGGCCACCGCGGTGGAGGCCAGCCGCACCAGGATCACGTGATCCTGCCCTACCCGGTTGAAGCTGTTCTTGAGCGCATAACAGCCTTGAATCTCGTGCGCCTTGATCGCGTAACCCAGCACGTCGCGCACGGTCAGCGGCGTGCCGCCTTCTCGTTCGGCCTTGCGGCCGAGGTAATCGGCCACGGCGAGAATGGCACCAAGGTTGTCCGAAGGGTGTCCCCATTCGGCGGCAAGCCAGGTGTCGTTGAAATCCAGCCAGCGGATCTGCGTGCCGATGGCGAAGGCGGCCTGCGCCGGATCGAGCTCGTGACTGGTGCCCGGCACGCGTGCGCCGCCCGGCAGCGTGGCGCCTGGCACCAGCGGGCCCAGATGCTTGACGCATTCGGGAAAGCGCATCGCCAGCATGGCGCAGCCCAGCGAATCGAGCAGCATGTAGCGCGCGGTGTCGTAAGCCTCCGTCGAGTCGATCCGGTAGTCGGCCACGTAGTCGGCGATGTCCACCATCGGCTGATCGGGATCGGGACGGACGGCGGAGCGGATGTCATGCGCACTCATGAGCGATCTCGGCGTTGGAAAAGAATGCGGATTGTACCTTCACGCCTGGACATGAGCCGCGGCGCGCTTGACGATTCTCTCTCGCAACGAGGAAAATCCAGGCACGTTTAAGGGAGTAGTTCCGGATACGCGCGAATCTCGGCGTATCCGCGCGGACGTCGTCAGCACGGGCATATCAAGCCCCGGCGCCGCAGCGGCAGGTTCCGCGAACGAGACTTTTACGGTGGCGAGGGCCTGTGCGCCCCTTCGTCGCCGTGAAAGTCATCGGGCGCGCGAGGAACTGCCGTGAGCTTCATCGACATGCTGTATGGCCTGGCGGCCATTGTTCTGCTCGACCTCGTCCTTGCCGGCGACAACGCCATCGTCATCGCGCTGGCGGCACGCAACCTGCCGCCCGCCCTGCAGCGCAAGGCGGTGTTCTGGGGCACCTTCGGCGCAATCGCGGTCCGCGTCGTGCTCACCATCGGCGTGGTTTATCTACTCAAGCTGCCCGGCCTGATGCTCGCCGGCGGGCTGTTGCTGCTGCCCATCGCGCTCAAGCTGCTCAAGCCGGAAGATCACGACCGCGAAGTCGACCCGGCCGCCGGGCTGTGGTCGGCGCTGCGGACCATCATCGTCGCCGATGCCCTGATGGGCATGGACAACGTGCTGGCGATCGCCGGCGCCTCGAAGGGTCATCTGCTGCTGGTGGTCGCGGGTCTCTTGATCAGCGTGCCGCTGGTGGTCTGGGGCTCGACGCTGATCCTGGTCCTGCTGCGGCGCTATCCGGTGATCGTCTACATCGGTGCCGGCGCGATCGCCTGGACTTCAGCGCGCATGATCGCGCACGAGCACTGGCTGGGTCTGGCCGGCTGGTTCGAGCGCCGCGCATGGGCTGCCCATGCCTTCGGCGTACTGCTGGTGTTTCTGGTGTGCGGCCTGGGCTATCTGCGCGAACGCCGGCACCGCCGTATAGCCGGCGGCGCCGGAAGCTGAACCGATGGCTCAGGCGCGTTTGTCGATGGGCACGTAGGACAAATCCTCGGGGCCGACGTAGTTGGCGCTGGGACGGATGATCTTGCCGTCCTGGCGCTGCTCGATCACATGCGCGCTCCAGCCGGAGGTACGGGCGATCACGAACAGTGGCGTGAACATCGGTGTCGGCACACCGAGCATGTGGTAGGTGCTGGCCGAGTACCAGTCGAGGTTGGGAAACATCTTCTTGAGATCCCACATCAGCTTTTCGATGCGCTGGGAAATCTCGAACAGCACCGGGTTGCCGCCCTCATCGCAGAGCTTGCGCGAGATTTCCTTGATGATCTCGTTGCGCGGATCGGACACCGTGTAGACCGGATGGCCGAAGCCGATGATGATTTCCTTGCGCGCCACGCGCTCGCGGATGTCGGCCTCGGCCTCGTCGGCACTGCGGTAACGGCTGATGATTTCCATCGCCACCTCGTTGGCGCCGCCGTGCTTGGGGCCGCGCAGTGCGCCGATCGCGCCGGTAATGGCCGAATACATGTCCGAGCCGGTGCCGGCGATCACCCGTGCGGTGAAGGTCGAGGCGTTGAATTCGTGTTCGGCGTAGAGAATCATCGACTTGTCCAGCGACTGGGCATGCAGCTCGCTGGGGGCCTTGCCGTGCAGCAGGTGCAGGAAATGCGCGGCGATCGACTCGTCGTCGGTTTCGGTCTCGATGCGCTTGCCGTTGTGGCTGAAGTGATACCAGTACAGCAGCATGGAACCGAAACTCGCCATCAGGCGGTCGGCGATGTCGCGCGCTCCGGCCAGCGGATGGTCTTCCCGCTCCGGCAGCACGGTGCCCAGCACCGAACAGCCGGTGCGCAGCACGTCCATCGGATGGGTGGCGGCAGGCAGCAGTTCGAGCACGCGCTTGACCGGCGCCGGCAGACCGCGCAGGCGTTTGAGCTTGGTCTTGTAGTTCTGCAATTCGCGCCAGCTCGGCAGGACACCGTAGACCAGGAGATAGGCCACTTCCTCGAAGCTGCCCTTGGCGGCCAGGTCATGGATGTCGTAGCCGCGGTAATGCAGATCGTTGCCGCTGCGGCCGACGGTGCACAGCGCGGTGTTGCCCGCCGGCACACCGGACAGCGCGACCGACTTCTTGGGTTTGGGGGCGACTTGCTCGCTCATGGAGGTCTCCAGACGGGGATGCGATGTGCCGCGCGTGCGCGGCACCAGGGATGAGATCAGCGCTTCTTGTCGCTCGCGAACAGGGCGTCGAGCTTGGCCTCGTAGGCGTGGTAGTTCAAAAAGTCGTAAAGCTCGTCGCGGGTTTGCAGCTGATCGATGAGATGCTTCTGCGTACCTTCGCGGCGCACGGTCTGATAGAAATTGAGCGCGGCCTTGTTCATCGCCCGATAGGCGCCGCAGCAGTAGAGCGCGATGTCCACGTTCGCCGAACGCAATTCGTCGGTGGTGAAGAACGGGGTGGCGCCGAACTCGGTGAGGTTGGCCAGGATGGGTACTTTCACCGCGGCCTTGAAGCGGCGGTAGTCCTCCAGCGTCTTCATCGCCTCGGGGAAGATCATGTCGGCACCGGCCTCGACATAGGCGCAGGCGCGTTCGATCGCGGCGTCGATGCCCTCGCTGGCCGCCGCATCGGTGCGCGCCATGATCACGAAATCCGGATCGGTGCGCGCATCCACCGCCGCCTTGACGCGATCGACCATTTCCTCCTTCGACACCACTTCCTTGCCCGGCCGGTGTCCGCAGCGCTTCTGGCCGACCTGGTCCTCGATGTGCACGGCGGCGACACCGGCCCGGATGAAGGAGCGGATGGTGCGCGCGATGTTGAACGCCCCGCCCCAGCCGGTGTCGATGTCGACCAGGAGCGGCATCTGCGTAGCATCGACGATGCGCCGTGCATCGGTGAGCACGTCTTCCATGGTGGTGATGCCAAGGTCGGGCAGCCCCAGCGAATTGGCCGCCACGCCGCCGCCTGACAGGTACAGCGCTTTGTAGCCGACGCGCTTGGCCATCAGACCGGCATAAGCTGTGATCGCGCCCATCACCTGCAGCGGCTGTTCGGCGGCGAGCGCCGCACGAAAACCCCGGCCCGCGGAATCGGTTGAGTTCAAGACGGCCTCCTACGGCGTGCGCCGCCACCCTCGGCGGCGCGATGAAAAGACCGCAACTTTAGCCAGCGCGCCATGGCGCGGGCAATCCGGCCGATGGTCGCAAGGCCTGCGGCTCCGCGGCGCCTCAATGCATCATGAGCAAGGGCAGTTGCGCGTGCGCGAGTACATGGCGGGTGGCGCCGCCCAGCAGGCGCTCGCGGGTGCGCGAGTGGCTGTAGGCGCCGATCACGAGCAGATCGTAGCCCTCGGCCTCGCGCAGCAATGCGGCGCCGGCTTCCTTCGGATCGGCGCGCAAGCGCTTCGCATGGGCTTCGATGCCGTGGCCGAGCAGATACTCGCGCGGTGCGAAAGGCGGCCAGGCCTTGAGGTCGTCCTCGGCCGGATGCGAACCATCCGCCAGGACGACCTCTCGCGCCTCGGCCAGCAACGGCAGCGCCGCGCGCAGGGCGTGGGCCGCTTCTTGACGCCCGTTCCAGCCGATCAGCACGCGTGCGTAGACATCCGCGGCGCGGCCGGCTGGAATGATGAGGCAAGGAATCCGTGCGCCGAGCAACGCCTCTCCCAGCACATCGACGAGGTGCTCGGCCGGGATCAGCTCGCGCTGCATGACGGCAAGGTCATGCCACGCGCCGAGGACGTGCAAGGTCTGGGCGATGCCCGACGCCGCCTGCACCCAGTGCGCATGATCGACCCCCATCGTCGCGGCCCAGGCGTGGAAGTCGCGGGCGGCGCGCGCCGGCGCATCCGTGTCGTCTTCGTAAAGCAGGGACAGCACGGTCGGCTCGACCGGCGCCCCCGACAGCGGCCGCAAGGCGGGCGGCACGTGGCAGGCAGTCAACGTGCCCTGCCAGCGCTTGGCCAGCCGTGCGCCCAACTCGGCTGCGGGGCCGCCGGGGGTACTTTCCGGAACCAGGGCCAGCACGTCGCTGGCACGACAACGGGTGCGCGCCGCCCGATGCTGAAGCCGCGTGGCCGAGTCGTTTTTCACACCGCGAGCGTCAGGCTGTGGATGACCTGGCTGGCATCGTTGGGATCGGGCCGGCGTTCGAAACCGAGCATGGCCGCCAGCTTGCGCATCGGTTCGTTGTCCACTGCGTCGATGGAATACATGCGCTTGAACCCGTTGCGCCGCGCGGCGTCGATCAAATGACGCATCAGCGCCAGGCCAAGCCCCCGATGCCGCCAGTCGTCGGCGACGGCGACGGCGCACTCGCACACGCCGGGTTCGTCCGTGGCCGCATAGCGGCTGACGCCGACCTCGCGCAGCACGCCATTGTCATGCGCCAGCGCAATGAAGGCTTCGGTTCGTTGCTCGTCCACGTCGACGAGTTGATCCAGCATCGCCGGGCTGACCTTGCGGATGACCTCGAAGAAACGGAAGCGCTGCGCTTCCGGCGACAGTCCTTCGATGAAGGCGCGCTCGCGCTCACGGTCCTCAGGGCGGATCGGGCGGATCAACACATAGCTGCCGTCCTCCAGCCGATCGATCCAGTGATCGCCGGGCAGGGCCTGGGCCGCGGCGGTCAAGGCGGGATGCGGGGATGATGATGCGCCGTTCATACGAGCCTCCGAGGGTCTTTAAGGAGATGCTGAAAATTCCGTCCATGGACTTTTTTCAGCTCGCTGCGGCGCGGTGCACATCCGCGCCGCACTTCAGGCATCGGCGTCCACCTTTGATGCCTGCCGGGGCATCCTGCCCCAGAAGGAAGCGCCGAATAAATCAGCGCTTCCTTAAGCTGCGATACCCGCCGAAGCATTAGGCGTTCGCGCCGGCGGAGGCTTGACTGGCGTCAACTTCGCGGCGTGCGCACCTGCGAACTCTCCGGCACGGCTTCGCTGCTGCCGTTGCACAACGCAGTCAGGAGATCGGGCCGCAGGATGCGGATCGTCTTGCGGCTCACCTCGAGCACGCCGGCGTTTTCCATGCGTCCGAACAACCGGCTGACGGTTTCCACCACCAGGCCCAGGTAATTGGCGATGTCATAGCGCGACATCGGCAAGGTCAACGTGTTGGGGTCGCGCGAAAGCCGGCCGTACCGCTCCGACAGACTGCGCAGGAAAGTGGCAAGCCGTTCCTGCGCCTGCTGCTTGCCCATCGTCACCAGGTGATGCTGCTCGGCGGCGACTTCGCGGCTGATGACCCGCAGCAGCTGGCGGTTCAGGGCCGGGACTTCGCGCGCCACGCGATCGAGCTGGCCGAAGGGAAGTTCACAGACGCTGGTGCGCTCCAGCGCTTCGGCGCTGCACAAGTGGCGGTCATTGGCCAGGGCATCGACCCCGACCAGTTCGCCCGGCAGGCTGAAGCCCAAGATCTGGCTTTCGCCCGTGGGGCTTTCCACGTAGGTCTTGAGCGAGCCGGAACGCACGACGTACAGGGCATGGAAGACATCACCCTGCCGGAACAGGGGTTTGCCCTTTTCCAGCGTGCGCCGGTCACGCACGACGTCATCCAGGCGTTCCATCGCCTGGCGGTCGATGCCGGCGGGAAGACACAGTTCATGCAGTGCACAGACGCTGCAATGCCGGCGCAGTTGATTGAGATCCAGGACGACGCCGCTGTTCATGCCGCGAGCTTAACACGGGCCTGCCGGCGGCTGGCCCGCGTGCGGCGTCATGGACTCGCTTTCAGTGGCAGACCAGCACCGGAATGGCGGTGTTGAGCAGTACCTTGTGGGTCTCGCTGCCGAGCAGCAGACGGTCGAAACCGCGCCAGCCGTGCGAAGCCATGACGATGAGATCGCAGTGCTGCTTTTCCGCGGCGCCGATGATGGCGCAGTAAGGCCGCTGATCGAACTCGTAGCCGGTCTCGCAGGGCACGCCGGCCTTTTGTGCCCGCTGCTTCACCTCATCCAGGAAACGGTTGGCGCGTTCGGTCGCCTCACGGGTGTAGCTTTCCTGTGAGGCCTGGATCAGCTCGGCCAGGTAGGCCACGGTCGGGAACGGCGCGATGACGTGGAAACCATAGACCTTGGCGCCGATGCGTTGCGCCAGCTCGATGCCGGTATCGACGGCACGCAACGACAGTTCGGAACCGTCAGTGGGCAGCAGGATGTGACTGAACATGGCAACTCCTCGACGTTGACTCGCAGGCAGCATGCCGTGATGGTCCGGGATGCATGTTGATCCGCATCAAACCGCCAGCGGATGCCGCGGCAGCAGCGATGCCGCCAGCGGAAGCGGGACGGTATATTGCCTCACATGTCTGCCGATACCACGGCTCCGGCCCTGTTCATCTCACACGGCGCGCCCACGTTCGCCCTGGCGCCGGGGGCGATCGGCGCGCGGCTGGCCGCGCTCGGCAGGCACTTGCGTCATCTGCGCGCCGTGCTGGTGCTGTCGCCGCACTGGATGACCCGCGGCGTCCGCGTCATGGCCGCCGCCCAACCGGCGACCCTGCACGATTTCGGCGGCTTTCCGGAGCCCTTGTACCGCCTGGATTATCCGGCCCCCGGCAGCCCGGCCCTGGCCATGGAAGCCTGTCGCCTGCTCACCGCCGTCGGTTTTGCCGCCGAGCCCGACCCGGTCCGCGGCCGCGACCACGGCGCCTGGGTGCCCTTGCTGCATCTCCTGCCGGAGCCGCGCCTGCCGGTGATCCAGGTCTCCATGCCGGCCGATCTGGATCCGGCCGGTGCCTGGCGCATGGGACAGGCCTTGGCACCGCTGCGCGCGCAGGGTGTGCTGCTGGTGGGCTCGGGCAGCCTCACCCACAACATTTACGAAGTCGGTGCACGCGCGGAGGATGCCGCCTACGTGTCCCGATTTGCCGAATGGATACGCACGGTGCTGGCGGCGCGCGACCTGCCCCGTCTGCTCGATTACCGTCGCCTGGCGCCGGCGGCAACGCGCGCGCACCCCACCGAGGAGCATTTCCTGCCGCTGCCGTTCGCCTTCGGTGCGAGCGCGCCGGAGGAACCCATGCAGCATCTGCCCGGCGGGGTCAGCTACGGCATTCTGGCGATGGATGCGTTCGCATGGGGTGCCCCATGTGCGCCGATCTGAATGCGGTGCAGGAGACCTCGCCCCAGCGGTTCACCTTGGTCGCCCCTGCCCGGCACATCTTGGACATCAAGAAGAGCCGCTTCCTGGCCCAGGCCATCCCGATCGCCTCGCCGGAAGCAGCGCACTCGGCGCTGGCGCGCATCCGCGAGCCGTCGGCGACCCATCATTGCTGGGCGTGGCGCCTGGGCGACCAGTACCGCTTTCATGACGATGGTGAACCGGCCGGCACCGCCGGCAGACCGATCCTCATGGCCATCGACGGCCAGCGGATGGACGGCGTGCTGGTCGTGGTCGCCCGCTGGTTCGGCGGCATCAAGCTCGGCGCCGGCGGTCTGGCGCGGGCCTATGGCGGCGCCGCGGCCGCCTGTCTGCGGCTGGCCGAGCGGGTGCCGCAGGTGACCCGGTCGCGATGGCACCTGCGCTGTCCGTTCGATGCCTGGGCGCGGATCGAGGCACGGCTCCAGGCCTTCGCTCCGAGGATCGGGCAGGAGACCTTCGATGCCGAGGGCGTCGTGCTGGAACTCGCCCTGCCCGTCGCGTTCGTGGCAGCGGCGCAGGACTGCATTCGCGACGCCAGCCGCGGTCGCGCCGCGCTCGTTCCGCTGGACGCCGACCTGCCGCAGACTTGAGCCTGCGCGGCGGCCAGGCGTGCACTATGCTCGCCCGTCGTCATGCCGGTGCACGCGGCACGCATGCCGATGGGGTTCATCCGACAAAGGGGCAGTCACGTGATCGATCGTCCAGCCGACAGCGCGCAGAAGCGCACCGAACTCACCCTGCGCGGCATCCTCATCGGCGTGGTGATCACCGTGGTGTTCACCGCCGCCAACGTGTTCTTCGGCCTGAAGGCCGGGCTCACCTTCGCCACCTCGATTCCGGCGGCGGTGCTGTCGATGGCGCTGCTGCGCGGTTTCCGCGATTCGAGCATCCAGGAAAACAACATCGTGCAGACGATCGCCTCGGCGGCCGGCACGCTGTCCTCGATCATCTTCGTCCTGCCGGGCATGATCATGATCGGCTGGTGGAGCGGCTTTCCGTTCTGGATCTCCTTCGCGGTGTGCGCGCTCGGCGGCGTGCTCGGCGTGATGTATTCCATCCCGCTGCGCCGCGCGCTGGTCACCGGCTCGGACCTGCCCTATCCCGAAGGCGTGGCCTGCGCCGAGGTGCTCAAGGTCGGCAGCGGCGACGAGCGCACCAACGCCACCGGGGAAAGCCGCGCCGGCCTGTTCGCGGTGGTCGGGGGCGCGGTGGTGTCGGCGGTGTTCGCGGTGGTGGTGGCCACGCAGGTTTTCGCCAGCGACGTGGTCGGCTATTTCCGGCTCGGCCGGCGCGGCGCGGTGAGCGGCTTCGATCTCAGCCTGTCGTTCGCGCTGTTCGCCATCGGCCATCTGGTCGGGCTGTCGGTCGGCATCGCGATGCTGATCGGCGCGCTGATCGGCTGGGGCTGGGGCGTGCCGCACTATTCCCTGCTGGCCGGTGACCTTGCCACCGCGGCGGCGGATCTGGCGCAGGCGACCTGGAGCCACAAGGTGCGCTTCGTCGGTGCCGGCGCGATCGGCGTGTCGGCGATCTGGACGCTGGCCAAACTGGTCAAGCCGGTCATCGGCGGCCTGTCCGGCGCGATGGCCGCCGCGCGCGTGCGCAAGGCCGGTCGCGCCGACAGCCTGCCGCGCACCGAGCGCGACCTGCCGATCGGCATCGTCGGCCTCATCACCCTGCTCTGTTTCCTGCCGATCGCCTGGCTGCTCGGCTATTTCGCCCGCACCAGCGGCCTCGGCGAGCACACGATGCTGCTGGCGATCGGCGGCGTCGCCTTCGTCGTGCTGATGGGGTTTTTCGTTTCCACCGTGTGCGGCTACATGGCAGGGCTGATCGGCTCGTCCAACAGTCCGCTCTCGGGCGTGGGCATCCTGGTGGTGATCGCCGCCGCGCTGCTGCTGGTGCTCTTCGTCAAGCCGCACGTCGACGCGCAGGCGGGCAAGGCGCTGGTGGCCTTCGCGCTGTTCATCACCTCGGTGGTGTTCACCGTCGCCGCGATCGCCAACAACAATCTGCAGGATCTCAAGACCGGCCAGCTGGTCGACGCCACGCCGTGGAAGCAGCAGGTGGCGCTGGTGATCGGCGTGGTCGCCGGCGCCGCGGTGATTCCGCCGGTGCTGGACCTGGTCAACAAGGCCTACGGTTTCGCCGGCATGCCCGGTGCCGGCCCATCCGCGCTGCCCGCGCCGCAGGCCGGGCTGATTTCCGCGCTGGGCCGCGGCGTGATCCAGGGCGACATCGACTGGAGCCTGATCGAAGTGGGCGCGCTGATCGGCGTGGCCGTGATCGTGCTCGACGCGCTGCTGGCACGGACGACCAAACAGCTGCGGCTGCCGCCGCTCGCCGTGGGCCTCGGCATCTATCTGCCGACCAGCAGCACGCTGATGGTGGTGGTCGGCGCCGTGGTCGGCTGGTATTTCGAGCGCCGTGCCGGGCGCAGCCCCAGGCCGGAGGCGACTAGGCAGCTGGGCGTGCTGCTCGCCTCCGGGCTGATCGTGGGCGAGAGCATCATCGGCGTGGTGATCGCGGCGGTGGTGGCCTTCTCCGGCCGCGCCGCGCCGCTGGCGCTGGTCGGCCCGGGCTTTGCCGATACCGCGATCTTCCTCGGCGCGGCGGTGTTCGCCGGCCTGGTGTTCGCGCTCTATCGCTGGATCTGGCGCATGGCGATACGCGGACAGGCCGGCCGGACATGACGTCCGCGCCCGGCGATCGGCCGCCTCCCGATGCGCATGCGCCGGCCCGCCGGCTCGGCTCGCTGCGCCGGCTGTGGCCGTTCGTCCAGCCGCAGCGTCGCCTGCTCGTCGGCTGGCTGGTGTTCCTCGCGCTGTCCTCCGCCGCCACGCTGGTGCTGCCGACCACCGTGCGGCGGATGATCGACCACGGCTTCCGCAACTCCAGCGCGGCGGCGATCAACGCGAGCTTTCTCGGCCTGTTCGCGGTGGCGCTGGTGCTGGCCTTCGCCAGCGCCGCGCGCTTCTACTGCATCAGCCTGCTCGGCGAGCGCACGCTGGCCGCCCTGCGCGCCAGGCTGTACGAGCACGTGATCGGGCTGGACGTGAGTTTTTTCGAGCGTACCCGGGTGGGCGAGCTGATCTCGCGCCTGGGCACCGACACCGAGGTGGTGCAGGCGCTGGTCGGCTCGGGCATCTCGGTGGCACTGCGCAGCGCGGTGATGCTGGTCGGCGCCACGGTGATGATGGTGTGGACCAGCCCGCGGCTGGCCGGGCTCACCGCGCTGGTGATCCCGGCGGTGGTCTTGCCGATCCTCGTCTTCGGCCGGCGCGTGCAAAAGCTCTCGCGGGCGAGCCAGGACCGCCTGGCCGATGCCGCCGCGATCGCCAACGAGACGCTCAACGCCGCCACCGCGGTGAAGGCCTATGCGCGCGAGCCGATCGAGAGCGCCCGCTACGCGCAGGCGATCATGCGTGCACTCGCCACCGCACGCCAGCGCATCGCCACCCGCGCGGTGCTGACGGCGGTGGTGATCACGCTGTTCTTCGGCGCCATCGCCCTGGTGCTGTGGGCCGGGGCGCGCGACGTGCTGGCCGGCACGCTGGATGCCGGCGTGCTGGCGCAGTTCGTGGTCTATGCGATCCTCTCGGCCGGCTCGCTGATGGGGCTTTCGGAAGTGTGGGGCGACGTGCTGCGCGCGGCCGGAGCGATGGAACGGATCGGCGAACTGTTCGGCGAGCGTCCGTCGATCACCGACCCGCCGGCGCCGGTGCCGTTGCCGCGACCGCTGCGCGGCGAGGTGGTGTTCGCGCAGGTCGGCTTTCACTATCCGACCCGGCCCGAGGCGCCGGCGGTGCACGATTTCGATCTCGCCATCCGGCCGGGCGAGACGGTGGCGCTGGTCGGTCCTTCCGGCGCCGGCAAGAGCACCGTGCTGGCCTTGTTGCTGCGCTTCTACGACCCGCAGCGGGGACACATCACGCTGGACGGGATCGACCTGCGCCGATTCGCGCTGCGCGACCTGCGCGGGGCGATCGCGCTGGTGCCGCAGGACGTGGCGATCTTCGCCGGCTCGGTCGCCGACAACATCCGCTTCGGTCGCCAGGAAGCGAGCGACGAAGCCGTGCGCGAAGCCGCCCGCGCCGCCGAGGCGCACGAGTTCATCGAGGCGCTGCCGCAGGGCTATGCCACCGAGCTCGGCGAGCGCGGCGTGCGCCTGTCCGGCGGTCAGCGTCAGCGCATCGCCATTGCACGGGCGATCCTGCGCGATGCGCCGATCCTGTTGCTCGACGAGGCCACCTCGGCGCTGGATGCGCAGTCCGAGGCGGCGATCCAGCAGGCCCTGGCGCGGCTGGAGACGGGCCGCACCACGCTGGTCATCGCGCACCGGCTGGCCACCGTGCAGCGCGCCGACCGCATCGTGGTGATGGACGGCGGGCGCATCGTCGCGCAGGGCACGCATGCCTCGCTGCTGGCCGAGGGCGGGCTCTATGCCGAACTCGCCCGGCTGCAGTTCACCGCGCAGCCGGCGGCCTGAACCTCAAGGGGTCAGCTCGATGACGTCGAAGCGCCGGTCGGCATCGACGTCGGCATCGTAGTCGACGTCCGTGCGACCGAACCCGAACAGTTTCAGGAAGTCGTGTTTGTAGCCGGCGTAATCGGTGAGCTGGTAGAGATTCTCGGTGGTGACCTTGGGCCACAGCGCCTTGACCGCCTCCTGCACGTCCTCGCGCAATTCCCAGTCGTCCAGGCGCAGGCGGCCTTCGGCGTCGGTCGGCGGCGGCGCGCCGTCCTGGCGGTACAGGCGATCGCGGAACAGGCGGTTGGCCTGCTCGATGGTGCCCTCGTGCAGCCCCTTCTCCTTCATCACCTTGAACACCAGCGAGACGTAGAGCGGGATCACCGGGATCGCCGCGCTGGCCTGGGTCACGACCGACTTCATCACGCCGACGTAGGCGGCAAGCCCGGCATGGCGCGCGGCCAGCGCCCGCGCGGTCGCTTCCAGATGCTGCTTGGCGCGGCCGAGCGTGCCGTGCCAGTAGATCGGCCAGGTGATCGAGGTGCCGACGTAGCTGTAGGCGAGCGTGACTGCCCGCGGCGCCAGCAGGCCGGCGGCGGCGAGCGCGTCGATCCACAGCGCCCAGTCTTCCCCGCCCATCACCTTGACGGTGTCCTCGATCTCTTTCTCGGTGGCCGGCTCGACAGTCACCTCGACCACGCTGTCGCGGTTGGTGTCGATCGAGGTCGCGGTGAACGGCGCGCCGATCGGCTTGATCGCCGAACGCACCACCTCGCCGCTGTCCGGCAGCTTGCGCACCGGCGAGGCCAGCGAATAGACCACGAGATCGATCGGGCCGCCCATCTCGCGGCGGATGAGTTCGATCGCCTGCTCGCGGGTGGCGTCGGCGAAGGCGTCGGCGTTGATCGAGCGGCTGTACAGCCCGGCCTGCTTGGCGTAGGCATCGAAGGCGGCGGCGTTATACCAGCCGGCGGTGCCGGTCTTGGTCAGGCTGGAGGGCTTTTCGAAAAACACCCCGAGCGTGGCCGCGCCATAGCCGAAGGCGGCGGTGATGCGCGAGGCCAGGCCATAGCCGGTCGAGGCGCCGATCACCAGCACGCGCTTGGGTCCGGCGCCGAGGCCGCCCTGGGCGCGGGTGATGTCGATCTGTTCCAGCACGTTGCGCTCGCAGCCCACCGGATGGGCGGTGGTGCAGATGAAGCCGCGTACCTTGGGATGGATGATCACGCGCAAGTCTCCGCCGTTGTCAGGAAAAGGGATGACGACAAGCGCGCAAGTCTAACCGCTACCGGCAGCCGGCCTACAGCGGTCGCGCCGGGCGATCGCCACTCGGGACGATGGTGCAAGGCCGAAAGCGCACGGCCACGCGGCAGGCCCGCACGCCATGGGCGAAGCCTCGATGGGCACGCGGCTTCGGTCGATGGCGCCGAGCGCCGCGCGGTGGGCTTTGCGCTAGACCGCCTCGAGCACGGCCACCGGCAGGGGATCGAGCCAGTCGGCAGGGTCGAGCGGTCCCTCGACCTCGGCGTGGCGGTCGCCCAGGACGTTGCGATACATCCCGGCCGGAACGCCCTGGATGCGGGTGTCGGCGGGCAGCAGCGCGGCGGTGCCGGCGGCGCTCCAGCGCGGCGATTCGGCATCGAGCAGCACCGGCGCGGTGTGTCGCAAGGCGAGCACGATCACCGCGCGGCCGCGCCAGCCGCGGGCGAAGGCGATGAGTCGCCCCGGCTCGTCCTCCGCGGTGGCGACCGCGAGCGGCCGGTAGTCGCCGCCGGCGAACAGCGCCGGATGGCGCGCGCGCAGCTGCAAGAGTTCGTGCAGCAGGCGCTGCTTGAGCGCGCCATCGCGCCAGCTGGCGAGCAGCGCCCCCCAGTCGGCGTGGCGGGCGAGCGATGACTGGCGACGGTCGAAATCCACCGGACGGCGGTTGTCCGGATCGACCAGGCTGAAGTCCCAGTAGTCGGTGCCCTGGTAGGTGTCGGGAATGCCGGGCGTGGTGAGCCTGAGCGCGGTCTGGACCAGACCATTGGCGGCGCCGGCGGCGGCGATGCGCGCGACGAAGGCGGCAAGCTCGGCGACGAACCCCTGCGCCGGCGCCAGCAAGGCGGCGAGGAAGGCGTCGCAGGCGTCTTCGTAGGGTTCGTTGGGCACGGTCCAGCGCGTGCGCCGCTTGGCCTCGCGCAGGGCCTTGCGCTGCCAGGCGGCGATGCGCTCGGCAAAGGCCTGCAGCGCCGGTGCATCGGCCGGGTCGAGTTGCGGCGGCCAGGCGCCGACCAGGGTCTGGTAGAGCATGTACTCGTCGGCGGCCGACGGCGCCATGCCGACCTCGGTCTGCACGCGCAAGCCGGCGTGCCGGCTGCGCCAGCGCGTCACCACTTCGGCCCAGGCGGCGGCCGCCGCCGGCTGCGAGAGCACCGCCAGGCGCACGCGGGTGTCCTCGCCGCGCTTGTGGTCGTGGGTGGCGGTGGCCAGCAGATTGTGCGGATGGCTGGCCTGACGCTCGACGCAACGGGCATGGAAGTCCGCCACCGGAAGGCCGAGGCGGCCGGCATCGGCGCCGACTTCGTTGCGCGAGAGCAGCCGGCCGTAGCGGTAGCAGGCGGTGTCCTCGACCGCCTTGGCCGCCATCGGCGAGGTCGCCTGCTGGAAGATGGTCATCGCCCGCGCCCGTGCCTGCCGCACCGGCCCGGGCGGCAGGCTGCGCGGTGCCTGGCCGCCAAGCCACACCGTCACCTGTTCGAGCAGCTCGCGATCCTCCAGGCGCACCGTGCGGCGGGCCCCGGCGCAGGCGATGCCGAAGACCTTGTCGTCCATGGCATCGCGGCCGAGCACGCCGGCATAGGTGCGATAGACCGGGAAATGCACCAGCACCTCGACCAGCACGCGGCGGATCGCCGCCAGGCTGACGTCACGGCTGTCGAGCTCGGCCCGCGCGGCGCCGAACAGGGCGCGCGCGGTGCGGTCGAGCTCGGCCTCGAAACTGTCGATCAGGATCTGCCGGCGCGCGGCGTGCGCCATGTCGGCAAAGCCGGTCCGCTCGCCGCTGATGGACTGCCACAGGCCGTCCAGCACGCCGGCGCCGGCGGCGTCGTGCAGCAGGGCGGAGACCTGGTCCATGAACTCGTAGCCGGTGGTGCCGTCGACCCGCCATTCCGGACGCAGGTGCTCGCCTTCGGCGAGGATCTTCTCCACCACCACGTAGGCCGGACCGCGCGGCGCGCCGGGCGGGCGCTGGCGCTCGAGCCGATACAGGGCCCGGCGCAACTGGCCGCAGTAGCGGTGCGGATCGGCCAGGCCGTCGATGTGGTCGATGCGCAGGCCGTCGACCATGCCTTCCGCGTAGAGCTTGAAGATCAGCGCGTGGACATCCTCGAAGACGCGCGTGTGCTCCATGCGCAGGCCGACCAGCTCGTTGATGTCGAAGAAGCGCCGGTAGTCGATGCTGTCGCTGGCGAGCTTCCACAGGGCGAGCCGGTAGTGCTGGCGCTCGAGCAGGGCGTGCAGGCGGGCGAACCCTTCCTCGCCCTGCCCCGCCGCGTGGGCGGCGAGCACCTGGGCGACGCTGCCGGCGGCGCGCAGGGGCGCCTGCGTCTCGGGCGCGAGCGGCAGCGCGTTGTCGTAAACCTTGAGCACGAAAGCGCCAGTGTCGGCGTCGTGGTCCAGCCGCACCTCGCCCGCGCGCAGGGATTCGGCATAGGGCTTGCCCAGGATCGGCAGCAGCACGCGGCCGCGCACGAGCGGGTCGGGGCTGCGCCAGTCGATGTCGAAATAGCCGGCATAGCGGCTGGTGCGGCCGTGGGCGAGCACGTCCATCCACCAGGCGTTGCCGACGCCGGCGAACATGTGGTTGGGCACGATGTCCAGCACCAGGCCCATGCCGCGTGCGCGCAGACGCGCCACCAGCCGGCGCAGGGCGTCCTCGCCGCCGACCTCCGGATTGATCCGGTGGCAGTCGATGACGTCGTAGCCGTGCATCGAGCCCGGGCGGGCGGTGAGCAGCGGCGATGCGTACAGATGGCTCACGCCGAGATCGGCGTAGTAGTCGACGCGGGCGGCGGCATCGTCCAGGGTGAAGCCGGCATGGAACTGCAGCCTCGCCAGCGCGCGCGGCGGATGCGGAACGGGATTCATGCGGGCCTCCGTGCCTCTTCGAGCGCCCGGCAGCAGGCCTGCGCCACCGAGCCGTCCAGCAGCTTGGCCGCGCTTTCCGGCAGGCGGCGGCGCCAGTTCGGGTGCACCGCGTCGGTGGGCCCGGGCAAGTTGGGTTGCTCGGGTACGGCGAGCAGGTCCTCCGCCGGGATCACCACCAGCGGCGCCGGTGTGCGGGCGACGTGGGCGACCGCGGCGATGGCCACGGTCGCGCCATCCTCAGGCGGCGGCGGGCGATGTTCGTCGGGCGCCTCCACCGCCACCGCCGCGGCCCCGGAGGCGCACAAGGCGCGCCACAGCCGGCCGCGATCGACCGCGCGCTCAGCCGTCTCGTCCACGCCCGGCTCGGCCAGGCCGGCACGGGCGCGCCATTCGATGTCGCGTCCGCTCCACCAGCCGGCCACGGTCGGCACGTCGTGCGTGCTGGTCGTCGCCATGGCCGCCGGCGACCAGTATTGCGGCGCGATGAAGCCGCGGTCCTGCGCGCGCTCGAACCACAGCACGCGGATGCCGAGCACGCCGGCCTCGGCGATGCGCTCGCGGAAATCCGCCGGGACCGTGCCCAGATCCTCGCCGACCACGATGGCGCGGGCACGGTGGGATTCCAGCGCCAGCAGCCGCAGCAGGCTGTCCAGCGGATAGCGCACGTAGGCGCCCTCGGTCGCGCCGGCGCCGTGCGGCACCAGCCACAGGCGCTTGAGACCGAGCACGTGATCGATGCGCACGCCGCCGGCATGCGCCAGCGCCGCGCGCAACATGGCCAGGTAGCCGGCAAAGCCGCTGCGCTCGAGGCCGAGCGGCGAGAAGGTGGTGAGCCCCCAGTCCTGACCGTTGCGGTTGAGCAGATCGGGCGGCGCGCCGATCGACAGGCCGCGCAGCATCTCGTCCTGGTGGCTCCAGGCCTGGCTGCCGCCGGCATCGCTGCCGACGGCCAGGTCGGTGATGAGGCCGATACCCATGCCGGCCTCGCGCGTCGCGCGCTGCGTCGCCGCCAGCGCGCGCGTGGCCAGCCACTGCAGGAAGGCGTGGAAGGTCACATCAGTGACGTGCTGACGGGCGAACTCGGCCACCGCCGGGCTGGCCGGGTCGTGATAGGCCGCCGGCCAAGCCTGCCAGCCACTGGTGCCGTGATGGGCGCGGAAATAGCCGTGCAGGGCCTCGAAACGGGCATGCCGTTCCAGCGGTTCGCCGTGCGCGTCACGGAAAGCCTGGAACTCGCGGTTGTGCGCCGAGTCGATCGAGAAACCCTGGAAAAGCTCGCGCAGCAGGGTCATCCGCGCATGCGCCGCGCGCGGCCAGTCGATCAGCTCCAGCCATTCGAGCTCGGCCAGTTCCTGGCGCAGGTTGTGCGCATCGGCCAGCCGGCGCAGGGTGTCCACCCCGCAGATGGTGGCCGGATCGACGTAGAGCGGGTTGAGGAACAGCCGGCTGGACGGCGCATACGGGCTGTAGCGCTCCGGTTCGGCGGCGAACAGCGCATGGATCGGGCTGATGGTGATGGCGTCGGCACCCTGCGCGGCGGCGGCACGGGCGGCCATTTCCAGCGCGGTGAAGTCACCGAGGCCGCCGTCGTTGGGTCGGCGCAGGCTGGCCAGTTGCGTGGCCATGCCCCAGGGTCTGCGCCGGCCGGCGATGTCCGCCACGCCGAAGGCGCGCGGCGGCGCGAGGGCGAGCTGGCAGGACTCCTCGTCGAGCAGCAGACGGTAATAGCCGGGCCGGGCCGGCATCGGCAGCTGATGCTCGCCGGCTTCGAGCCGGCCTTCCCCGACTACGGCGCCCTGCTCGTCCTCGATGCGCCAACGCCGCGCGGCGCCGCTTCCGGGCACCGCCAGCCGGCCGCCGGCATCGCTCACCGCGAGCACCGGCAGGGCATGCGCGGCGCGCGTCTGCTGCAGCCGGGCGAAACTGGCCTCGAGTTCGTAAGGGTCGCCGCAGGGCAGACCGAAGGCGGCCAGCACGGCCTGCAAGGTGGGCAGGGCGACCACCTGCGGCTGGTCGTTGGCATCGCGCCAGTGCACGTCGATGCCGGCAGCCTCGGCCAGCGCTGCGACGCCTGCGTCGAAATCGTTCATGTCGCCGGTTCCAGAAAGACCAGGGTCGTGGCCGCAGGCAGGCGGCCGTGGATGAAGGCCGTGATCGCGGCCGGATCGCCGTGCAGCCAGTTCACCGCCGGCGGCGGATCGCCGACCAGGGCGAGATCCTCGGTGCCGAGATTGCTGTAGACGCTGAGCCGCTGCGGACCGAGCTGCCAGTGCGCACGCAAGGCGGCGCGCCCGAGCGTGCGGGCGCCCAGCGCATGGGTCTGCTCCAGGTGCGGCACCAGATGGCGATGGCGCAGCTCGAGCAGCCGCCGGACCTGCGCCAGCCGCGCCTGGCCCTGCGCGCTGCACGCCTCGGCCGGGTCCGGCCGCGAGCGCTCGAAAGTGGCCGGATCGTTGGGGTCTGGCACCGCCTCACCGCTGAAGGCGGAGAACTCGGCGAATTCCTTGCGCCGCCCCTCGCGTACCGCGGTGCGCAACGCTTCCTGCTGATAGTCGGTGAAGAACAGGAACGGCGTGCGGCTGCCCCATTCCTCGCCCATGAACAACAGCGGCACCGCGGGCGTCAGCAGCAGCAGGGCGAGCGCGGCCTCCACCCGCGGGGCATCGACCAGCGTGGTCAAGCGTTCGCCGAGCGCGCGGTTGCCGACCTGGTCGTGGTTCTGCAGGAAATCGACGAAGCACAGCGGCGACAGACCGGCGCTGGGCTCGCCGCGGGGTTTGCCGCGCATCGCCTCGCCCTGCCAGGCGAAGCCTTCGGCCAGGCAGCGGCGCAGATGGCCGAGCGGATCGTCGGCATAGGCACCGTAATAGCCGGCTTGCTCGCCGGTGAGCAGCACGTGCAGCGCGTTGTGGAAGTCGTCGTTCCACTGCGCATCGAAGCGACCCGCGCCGAGCAGGTGCGCCTGGTTGGCCTCGTTTTCCAGGACGAGATGCACCTGGCGGTCGGTGATCGCCATGCGTATGTGGCGGGCGAAGGCGGACAGCCAATCGGGATGGCCGATCGCGTGCACCGCGTCCAGGCGCAGGCCGTCGAAGCGGTATTCCTGCAGCCAGTACAGCGCGTTGTGCAGGAAGAAGTCGCCGACCGGCTGCAGCCCGACGTTGATCGCCGCGCCCCAGGGCGTGTGCGGGCCATCGTCGCGGAAAAAGGCCGATGCGTATTGACCGAGATAATTGCCGTCCGGCCCGAAATGGTTGTAGACGACGTCGAGGATGAGCATGAGGCCGAGACCGTGCGCGGCATCGACCAGCGCCTTCAATTCATCGGGCGTGCCGTAGACCGCCGCCGGCGCGTAGGGCAGCACGCCGTCGTAGCCCCAGTTGCGGGTGCCCGGAAACTGCGCGATCGGCATCAGCTCGATCGCGGTGACACCGAGCTCGCGCAGCCTGGGCAGCGCCTCGCGCACCCCATTGAAGCCGCCGAACAGGCCCACGTGCAGTTCGTAGACCACCGCCTCGCGCCACGGCCGGCCGCGCCACTCGGGATGCTGCCAGGCATAGGCGACCGGATCGACCACGACGCTCGACCCGTGCACGTCACCGCCGGCCTGCAGCCGCGAGGCCGGGTCCGGCACCAAGAGATCGGGCCGCACCCGGTAGCGGTAGCCGGTGCCGGCCGGCGCCCGGTGACGGCAGGCATGCCAGCCTTCGCCGATCGCCTGCATCGGCACCCGCTCGCCGCTGTCGAGTTCGAGCTCGACCTGGGCGACGTCCGGCGCCCATAGCCGGAAACGGGTCTCCCCACCGGGTTGCAGTTCGGCCCCGAAGGGCATGGCGTGGCGAAAATGCGTGGTCATGAGGTCGTCTGGGCGGGAGCGGGCGCCGCCGCGGGGGGCGGCGGTTCGGGCCGATCTTCGCCGGTCGACTGTGCGGATGGCGTGTGCGCGGGCTCGGATGATCCGTGGTTGCGCAGACGACGCGAGGTCTCCTCGCCAGGCAGCGTCGGTGCGGCGGTGAGCAGGCATACGCCGTGCGCCGGCACCTCGAGGGTTTCGCCAGTCACGGCGCGGCCGGTGGCGGCCGGCTGCGAGCTGTCCACGCACAGCTGCCAGTCCAGGCTCGGGGCCGGCAGCACGAAGGTATGCGGCTCGCCGGTGCCGTTGATCAGCAGCATGGTGACGTCCAGCCGCTCCGCCGTGACCGGGACGGCGCGGCGCAGCACCAGCCGGCGGCCTTCGGCGTAGTCCCAGTCGCTCTGCTGCATGACCAGCCCGCGCTCGTCCATCCAGCTGATCGGCGGCAGACCGGGCAGCAGGTCGGCGCCATCGTGCATGAAATGCTCCGCGCGCAGGCTGGGATGCTCGTGCCGCAGCCGGACCAGGCGGGCCACGTAGGCGGTCAGTGCCTCGCCCGCCGGCGAACGGGCCAGATCCCAGTCGAACCAGGATATTTCGTTGTCCTGGCAGTAGGCGTTGTTGTTGCCACGCTGGCTGCGACCGAACTCGTCGCCGCCGAGCAGCATCGGCGTGCCGTGCGCGCACAAGAGGGTGGCCAGCAGCGCCTGCTTGGTGCGGTCGCGTGCGGCGCGGATGACCGGATCGTCGCTGGGCCCTTCCACGCCGTGGTTGTAGCTGTAGTTGTCGTCGGCGCCGTCGCGGTTGTCCTCGCCGTTGGCCTCGTTGTGCTTGTGGTTGTAGCTGACCAGGTCCTCGAGCGTGAAGCCGTCGTGCGCGGTGACGTAATTGACCGAGGCCCACGGCCGCCGGTGCTGGTGGTTGAAGAGCTCCGCCGAAGCCTGCAGACGGCCGGCGAGCGCACCGCGCAGGCCCGGGTCGCCGCGCCAGAAGCGCCGCACGTCGTCGCGGAACCTGCCGTTCCATTCGGCAAAGCCCGGCGGATGGTTGCCGAGCTGATAGCCGCCCGGGCCGACGTCCCAGGGCTCGGAGATCAGCTTCACCCGATTCAGCACCGGGTCCTGGCGGATCGCGTCGAACAGGCCGCTGCATGGGTCGAAACCGTGCGCTTCGCGGCCCAGGCTGACGCCGAGGTCGAAACGGAAGCCGTCGATGCCGAAGGTGGACGCCCAGTAACGCAGCGAATCCATCACCATCTGCAGCACCCTGGGGTGCGCGGTGTTGAGCGTGTTGCCGGTGCCGGTGTCGTTGATGCAGTGGCGCGGGTTGTCCGGCAGCAGGCGGTAGTAGCTGGCGTTGTCCAGGCCGCGGAAACACAGCGTGGTGCCGAGCTCGCTGCCCTCGGCGGTGTGGTTGTAGACCACGTCGAGGATCACCTCGATGCCGGCCGCATGCAGCGCCTGCACGGCGGTGCGGATCTCGCCGAGCTCGCCTTCGGCGAGATAGCCGGGCTCGGGGGCGAAGAAGGCCAGCGTGTTGTAGCCCCAGTAGTTGCGCAGCTTGAGCTCGACCAGCCGACGGTCCTGCACGAAGGCGTGGATCGGCAGCAGCTCCACCGCAGTGATGCCGAGCCGGAGCAGGTGATCGATGAGATGCGGATCGGACAGCGCGAGGAAGGTCCCGCGCTCGTTGGGGCGCACGTGCTCCATGCTGCGCGTCAGCCCCTTGACGTGGGCCTCGTAGATGACCGTGCGGCCCCAGGGCGTGCGCGGCCGTTGCAGGCGGTCCTCGTTCCAGGGCAGTTCGTCGACCACCACCGCCTTGGGCATCGCCATGGCGCTGTCGCGACGGTCGAAGGAAAGATCGGCCCGCGGCGAGGCCACGCGGTAGCCGTGCAGCACGTCCGACCAGTGCAGATGGCCGGCGATCCGGCGCGCGTAGGGATCGAGCAGCAGCTTGTGCGCATTGAAGCGATGCCCCTGCTCGGGCGCATAGGGGCCGTGCGCGCGATAGCCGTAGAGCTGGCCGGGCAAGACGCGCGGCAGGTAGCCGTGCCAGATCTCGTCGGTACATTCGGGCAGCGTGTAGCGGCCGATCTCGCGGCGCCCGGAAGGGTCGAACAGGCACAGCTCGATGCGTTCGGCATGGGCCGAGAAGACGGCGAAGTTGGTGCCGACACCGTCGAAGCGCGCACCGAGCGGATAGGGCGAGCCCGGCAGCATGCGGTTGGGCGGATTGGGCATCGGAAGTGGCCTCCCTGTGGCGGGTCTGCAGGACGCGGCGCGCGGACCGCCGTGTGGGAAGGCCGATCAGCCCGGCACGTAGATCACGGTTGCCAGCGGCGGCAATGTGAGCACGAGCGAATGGGGCTGTCCATGCGCGGGCACGGGTTCCGCCCAGGCCTCGCCCTGCCCCACGCCGGAACCGCCGTAGCCGGCCGCGTCGGTGTTGAGCGCCAGCCGCCAGCATCCTGCGTCGGGCACGCCGATGCGATAGTCGTGACGCGGCACCGGCGTCATATTGCTGATCACCAGCACGGGCACGGCGCCCTCGGCAAAACGCAGCCAGGCAAACACGCTGTTGGTGCTGTCATCGCCCACCGTCCAGCGGAAACCGCGCGGATCGACGTCCCAGCCATGCAGCGCCGGCGTGCTACGCAGCAGGCGGTTCAGGTCGCGCAGCAAAAGCTGCACGCCGCGATGGCGCGGGTCATCCAGCAGATGCCAGGGCAATTGGGCGTCGTGATTCCATTCGGTGGGCTGGGCCAGCTCGCCGCCGGCGAACAGCAGCTTCTTGCCTGGATGTCCCCACATGAAGCCGTAGTAGGCGCGCAGGTTGGCGAAACGCTGCCAGTCGTCGCCGGGCATGCGGCCGAGCAGGGAGCGCTTGCCGTGCACGACCTCGTCGTGCGAGAGCGGCAGCACGTAGTGCTCGGAATAGGCATACACCATGGCGAAGGTCATCTCGTGGTGATGCCAGCGGCGGTAGATGGGCTCACGCGACATGTATTGCAGGGTGTCGTGCATCCAGCCCATGTTCCATTTGTAGTCGAAGCCCAGCCCGCCCTCGGCCGGCGGCCGGGTCACGCCCGGCCAGGCGGTGGATTCCTCGGCAATGGTGAGCACGTCCGGGTGGTACTGGTGCAGCACGGTGTTGAAGCGTTTCAGGAAGGCGATGGCTTCCAGGTTCTCGCGACCGCCGTGGATGTTCGGGATCCATTCGCCCGGCCGGCGGCTGTAGTCGCGGTAGAGCATCGAGGCCACCGCGTCCACGCGCAGTCCGTCCACGTGATAGCGCTCGGCCCAGGCCAGCGCGCTGCCGATGAGGAAACTGGAGACCTCGTTGCGGCCCAGGTTGTAGACCAGGGTGTTCCAGTCCGGATGGAAGCCCTCGCGCGGGTCGTCGTATTCGTAGAGCGCGGTGCCGTCGAAGCGGACCAGGCCGTGCGCATCGGTGGGAAAGTGCGCCGGCACCCAGTCGAGGATGACGCCGAGGCCGGCCTCGTGGCAGCGGTTGACGAAGCGCGCGAAGGCCTCCGGCGGACCGAAGCGCGCGCTCGGCGCGTACTGGCCGAGCGGCTGATACCCCCAGGAGCCGCCGAAGGGATGCTCGGCGATCGGCAACAGCTCGACATGGGTGAAGCCCATGCCGGTGACGTACGGGATGAGCCGCGCCGCCAGACCGTCCCAGTCCGGCGCCTGGCCGTCCTCGTCGCGCCACCAGGAGCCGGCGTGCAGTTCGTAGATGAGCAGGGACGAATCCAGCCGCTGCCGGCCGGCGCGCTCGCCCATCCAGGCCTGGTCGGTCCATGGGAATGGCGTATCGTCGGCGACCACGGAGGCGGTCGCCGGCGGCGGCTCGGCGGCGCGGGCGAAGGGATCGGCCTTCTGGCGCACCACCTCATCGATGCCACGCACCTCGTATTTGTAACGCTCGCCGGCGCCGATGCCGGGCACGAAGATCTCCCAGACGCCGTAGGGAAGACGCAGGCGCATCGGATGGCGGCGACCGTCCCAGACGTTGAAATCGCCGATCACGCTGACCCGCCGCGCGTTGGGTGCCCAGACCGCGAACCGCACGCCGTCGATGCCATCGATGCGCGCCGGATGGGCACCGAGCACGGTATCGGGGCGCGGGTGTTCGCCGCGGGCGAAGGCGGCCAGGTCGGCCTCGTCCAGCAGCAGGCCGAAGGCATAGGGGTCGTCCAGCTCCTGGATCGCTCCGTGCCAGTGCACGCGCAGCCGGTAGCGGCCCTGACCCGGCACCTCGCCGGCGAACAGGCCGTCGGGATGGATGCGGGCAAGCGAGGCGAGCACCCGTCCCTGCGCATCGATGGCCTCCACCGCCTGCGCACCCGGCTGCAGGGTGCGCACGATGCGGTGGCCGTCGACCTCGTGCGGGCCGAGCACCGCGAAGGGATCGCCGTGGCGCGCCGTGAGCAGCGCCTCGATGGCACCCGGATCGAGCAGGCCGATATCCGTCGAATCACTCATGCGTCACCCTCCTTCGTGCCGTCGACCGCCGTCGATGCCATGAGCTGCAGCAGGCCGGTCATCGGCACGCCGATCCAGCCGGGCCGGTTGGCCGCCTCGTAGCCGACCTCGTAGGCCGCCTTTTCGAGCAGGAACAGCGCAAGCAGCGGCGCGAAGGCTTCGTTCGTCACCCAACGCACCTGCGCCTGCTCGAGCACGTCGCGGTAACTGGAGAGGAAGACCGCCGAGGCGCGCCGCCGCAGCCGCTCCAGGAACGGCGCGAACAGGGGATCCTCGATCGGCGCGACGCCCTCCTCGCCACGCAGGGCCACCGCCGCGGCATAATCGAACGAGCGCAACAGGCCGGCGACGTCGCGCAGCGGCGAGGTCTTGCGCCGGCGTTCCTCCAGTGGACGCGCCGGTTCGCCTTCGAAGTCGATGATCCAGGCATCGCCCTGCACCACCAGCACCTGGCCCAGGTGGAAATCGCCATGGATCCGGGTGCGCAGCGAACCCTCGCCGCGTGCGGCCAGGGCATCGATGCGCTGCGGCAGGGGCGCGCGCAGGGCGAGCAGGCGCTCGCGCTGCTCGGCGAGCGCGGCATCGGTCAGGTCCAGCGCGGCGATCCGTTCCAGCGCATGTTCGAGTTGGGCCTTGACGTCCTCGGCCCAGCGCCGGGTATCGGCCGCGGTGGCCGGCTCGGGACTGAAGGCCTCGTCGTCGCAGGGACGCGCCAGCACGGCATGCAGTTCGGCCAAGCGCCGGCCGAGCGCGGCGGCAAAGCCGTCGTAGCCGGCGACGATCTCGGCGCGCGCCTCGTCGTCGGCGGCGTGGCTGAAGTCGTCGTAGCTGCGGCGCAGGAAATCCAGCGTCCAGCGCCAGGCGTCGCCCTGGTTGCGCACGAAGCCCTGCAGCACCGCGAGCGCGGTGGGGACGTCGTCGGCGCCCACGTGCACCACCTCGCCGAGCAGCGGCGGGGTGTTGGCATAACCCACCCGGGTGAGATGCCGGCCCATCTCCAGTTCCGGGTTGATGCCGGGATTCAAATGACGGAACAGCTTCAGCATGCCGCGCTCGTGCACGATGACCGAACTGTTGGACTGCTCGCCGGAAAGCCAGCGGTTCTCGGTAGGCTCGGGAAACTCCACCGCATCGAAGGCAGGCGTGGCCGAGAAACGCAGCACCCCGCCGCGGTTGAGCGGCATCACCAGCCGCTGGCGCAGGCCGTGCAGCAGGCCGGAGACGAAGGCGTCGAGCGCGAAACCGTCGGTCAGGAAGCCGACGCGGCGCCCGCGGCGCACGCGGGCGAGCGCAAGCTGCTGGGCCAGCAAGGAGGGGTTTTCGTCCTCCCACACGATGCCCAGCGGCAGGCAGTAACGCTCGCTGCCGCCATCGGCGAGCGTGGTCACCAGCTCGGTGATGACCAGGTCCTCGCCCCGGTCGGGCCAGGGCTGGGCGTAGAGGAAATCGACCGCGCGGATACCGCGTTCCTTGGCGCCGAACCAGCGCCGGCGCTGCAGGTAGGCCGGCAGGATGTCGTTCTCCAGCACCTGCCGGTGATGGGCCATCACCGGGCCTTCGATCAGCGGTCCGCGCAGGACCAGGGTCTCGTATTCGGGCATGGGTTCCACCGGCTGCTGGTGCCAGGCGGGCATCTGCGCGCTCGCACAGAGCTGGAACACGTAGAAACCGAAGGGCGGCAAGGTGAGCAGATAGGAGAGCTGGCCGATCGGCGGGAACGACGAACCGCCGACGATCTCCACCGGCACGCGGCCGTCGAAGGCGGAAAGATCGAGCTCGACGGCCTGCGCGGTGCGCGAGAGATTGGCCACGCACAGCATCTGCTCGTCGCCGAACTCGCGCAGATAGGCCAGCACCTTGCGGTTGCCGGGATAAAGCAGCCGCATGCTGCCGCGGCCGAACGCCTTGTAGCGCTTGCGCACGGCGAGCATGCGCCGGGTCCAGTTGAGCAGCGAATGCGGATCGCGCGCCTGCGCCTCGACGTTGACCGCCTGGAAACCGTAGAGCGGGTCCATGATCGGCGGCAGCACCAGGCTGGCCGGATCGGCGCGCGAGAAGCCGCCGTTGCGGTCCATCGTCCACTGCATCGGGGTGCGTACGCCGTCGCGGTCGCCCAGGTGGATGTTGTCGCCCATGCCGATCTCGTCGCCGTAATAGAGCACCGGCGTGCCCGGCATGGTCAGCAGCAGCGCGTTCATGAGCTCGATGCGGCGGCGATCGCGTTCCATCAGCGGCGCCAGACGCCGGCGGATGCCGAGGTTGATGCGCGCCCGCTTGTCGCTGGCATAGACCTGCCAGAGGTAGTCGCGCTCGGCGTCGGTGACCATCTCCAGGGTCAGCTCGTCGTGGTTGCGCAGGAAGATCGCCCACTGGCAGTTGTCGGGGATGGCCGGGGTCTGGCGCAGGATGTCGGTGATCGGAAAACGGTCCTCGCGGGCGATCGCCATATACATGCGCGGCATCAGCGGGAAGTGGAACGCCATGTGGCATTCATCGCCGTTGCCGAAGTAGTCCTGGGTGTCCTCCGGCCACTGGTTGGCCTCGGCCAGCAGCATGCGGTCGGGATAGTGCTGGTCGATCTCGGCGCGGATCAGCTTGAGGATGGCGTGCGTCTCGGGCAGGTTCTCGTTGTTGGTGCCTTCGCGCTCGATCAGGTACGGCACGGCGTCCAGCCGCAGCCCGTCCACGCCCATGTCGAGCCAGAAGCGCATCACCCCGAGCACCGCGCGCACCACGGCCGGATTGTCGAAATTGAGATCCGGCTGATGCGAGAAGAAACGGTGCCAGTAGTACTGGCCGGCGACCGGATCCCAGGTCCAGTTGGACTTCTCGGTATCCAGGAAGATGATGCGGGTGCCGGCATAGGCCTGGTCGGTATCCGACCAGACGTAGAAATTGCGAGCCACCGAGCCGCGCTTGGCGCGCCGCGCGCGCTGGAACCACGGGTGCTGGTCGGAGGTGTGGTTGATCACCAGCTCGGTGATCACGCGCAGCCCGCGTGCGTGGGCGGCATTGATGAAGCGGCGCGCATCGGCCAGGCGGCCGTAGTCCGGATGCACGTCCTTGTACTCGGCGATGTCGTAGCCGTCGTCGCGGCGCGGACTCGGATAGAAGGGCAGCAGCCAGATGGTGTTGGCGCCGAGCTCGGCGATGTAGTCGAGCTTGTCGATCAGACCCTGGAAATCGCCGACGCCATCGTCGTTGGAGTCGAAGAACGACTTGACGTGCGCCTGGTAGATGACCGCGTCCTTGTACCAGAGCGGATCGCTGGTGAACGGGCGTGCGCCCTGCGCATGGTTTCGCGTACGTGTCTTTCCCGGCATGACCTTCAGCCCTCCACGCGCCAGATGGCGTACGGCAAATCCTGACCCAACCACACGGACTGGCGACCGCCGCGCCAGGTATGCACGAGACCGTGCAGCAGATCCTCGACCTGGATCGGGGCATCCTCGGGCACGCCCCAGTCGGCCAGCGGCAGATGCAGGTCAGCCGCTTGCGCATGATGCGGATCCAGATTGATCGCCACCAGCACGCGGTTGTGGCCGCCCGGTGTGGACTTCTCGAAGAACAGCACCTGGTCGTTGTCCGCGCGCAGGAAACGCACGCCGAGATGGCTCTGCAGCGCCGGTTGCTCGCGGCGGATGGCGTTCAACTGGCTGATCTCGGCGATGATGTTGCCGGGGGCGTTCCAGTCGCGCGGCTTGATCTCGTATTTCTCCGAATCGAGGTATTCCTCGCGCCCGGGAATGGGCGTCGCCTCGCACAGCTCGAAGCCCGAATACATGCCCCACAGGCCCGAGAGCGTGGTCGCCAGCGCCGCCCGGATCAGGAAACCGCTGCGTCCCGAGTGCTGCAGGAAGTATGGGTTGATGTCCGGCGTGTTGACGAAGAAATGGGGACGGAAGAACTCCCGCACCGGCGCGCTCGTGAGTTCGGTCAAGTAGTCGGTGAACTCCTGCTTGGTGTGCCGCCAGATGAAATAGGTGTACGACTGGCTGAAACCGAGCTTGGCCAGCCGGTACATCGGCTTGGGCCGGGTGAAGGCCTCGGAGAGGAAGACCACGTCCGGGTGGCGCGTGCGCACGTGCTCGATCAGCCACTCCCAGAACGGGAACGGCTTGGTGTGCGGGTTGTCGACGCGGAAGGTGCGGATGCCCTCGCCCACCCAGTACAGCACGACGTCGGCGAGCGCCTGCCACAGTGCGGGGATCGAGCCTTCCTTGTAGAAGTCGACGTTGACGATGTCCTGGTATTTCTTGGGCGGGTTTTCCGCATAGCGCAGGCTGCCGTCGGGCCGCCAGTCGAACCATTCCGGATGCTCGCGCAGCCAGGGGTGGTCGGGCGCACACTGCACGGCGAAATCCAGTGCCAGCTCCAGGCCGTGCGCCTCGGCCGCATCGCGCAGGGCGCGGAAATCCTCCAGCGTGCCCAGCTGCGGATGGATGGCGGTATGGCCGCCTTCGGCCGAACCGATGGCATAAGGGCTGCCCGGATCGTTCTCGCCGGCCTCCAGGGTGTTGTTGCGCCCCTTGCGGAAGACCCGGCCGATCGGATGGATCGGCGGGAAATAGAGCACGTCGAAGCCCATGTCGCGCAAGGCCGGCAGGCGGCCGATGACGTCGCGGAAGGTGCCGTGGCGTTGCGGGCTGTCGGTGATCGAACGCGGGAAAAGCTCGTACCAGCTGGCGAACTGCGCGCGCCGGCGGTCGACCTCCACCCGCAAGGGCGGATGCTCGGCCAGGAAAGGACGCGGATCGGCCTCGCGCATGGCGGCGGCGGTGTCCTCGTCGATCAACAGGCGATAACGCGCCTCCTCGTCGGCGGCCTTGTCCAGGGCAGTCAACAGCGCCCGCAAAGGCTTGCGCGCCGCTGGCAGGGCCGCGGCGGCGGTCGCCTCGACCAGCAGACGGCCTTCCTGGAGCTCCAGCGCGATCGGCACACCGGCGTCGTGTTTGGCGGTGAGCTCGTGCCGGTAGCTTGCATAGGCGTCGCGCCAGGCCTGCACGGTGTATTCGTAGCGCCCCACCCGCTCGACGCGGAAATGGCCGGCGTAGCGGTCGTTGCCGAGCGAGGTCATGCGCTGTTCGTGCCAGTGTTTTTCATCCAGCGCGCGCCAGCGCAGCGCGACGGCGATGCGGTCGTGGCCGTCCATGAACACGTCCGCCTCGACGTCCACGCGATCGCCGACGACGCGCTTGATGGCGAAACGGCCGCCGTCGAGGCAGGGCGTCACCGCCTCGATGGCGATACGCGGTGCGCGCGTGGCCGCCTCCAGCGCCTGCCGCGCGGCGGCGGTGCGGACGGGCAGCACGATCGGCCGGCCAGGATCGCCCTCGAGCACCCGCACCTCGCCCGGTGCCAGACGCCAGGGTTCGGCCGGCGCAACGCCGTCGGCAGCCGTCCAGCCGCCATAGTGACAGGCCGCGCCGCCGGCGATGACGGCCGGGTCGATAACGACCTCGCGATCCATGCGGACGTTGATCAGCACCAGCCAGGCACGACCGGCCTGCTCGCGCAGCACGCCCACCCAGCCGTCGTCCGCGTGCAACGCCCGCAGCGCGGGCGGCGCACCCACCGCGCGCAGCCACGCATTGATGGCACGCACGTCGTCGTCGAGTGCGAGATCCGCCGCCTCATCGTGCAGCAGCCCGGCCGGCATCAACCAGCCATAGGCGCAGGCGGCGGCGAGCCAGGCCGCGCGCAGACGCTGCATGCGGGTCTTGGCCGGCGTGTCGCCATGCGGCATCGGCCCACCACCGAACGGCGCGCCGGCACAGGCCAACGGCGGCGCCACGGCGACGAGCCGCTGCAATTCGCGACCAAGCCAAGCGGCGCGGAAATCCCACCATTCGGCCGAGCCGAAGGTGTGATCGAACCGTGTCCCGCGCAGTGCCGCAACCTGCTCCGGCGTCAGCCCCTGCGTCCAGGCCAGCAGGAGCGCCTCCGGGACGTCCTCGCGCAAAGCCGCGACGAGCTGCTGCCACCAATGGGCCGGCGCGGCCTCGATCGACAGCAGCCGCAGGCCGGCGATACCCGTCTGCAGCAAGCCGCGCAGATGCGCCTGCCACCATGGCAGGGCGTGGGTCGCCACCGCCGGATCGTGCAGCCGCCAGCGCAGGCTGGCCGGTTTGGGCGGGTGACGCGGATCAGGCAACGCTTCCGGGTCGGGCAAGGGATGAAACCAGGCCGGATGCTCGCGGCCCAGCGCGGCGGCGGCCGGCAGAGGACGGGCGATGTCGATGTCGACGATCAAGCCGAGGCCGCGCTCATGGCAGATCCGGGCCAGGGCGGCCAGGTCCTCGGCCGGCTGCTCGGCCAGCGCCGCCGGGGCCAGCACGTGCGTGAAGCCGAGCGCGTGCGCGCGTTCCAGCCATGGGATGCGTGCGCCGCCTTCGCCCAGGGGGCCGGCGGGCAAACTCAGGATGCAGGGAACCGCGGCAGCGGGTGCCGGCATGGGGACTCCATGGAAGTTAAAGGTTTCGGGGAGAAGGTAAGCGTATCCGGCACCGGACGGCACATGCCGATGGCGGCTCAGCCTGCCCGGGTGCCATCGTCACGGCGATGCTTGCGCCCGGATTGTGGCAGCCCGAAATGACGCCGCACCTCGCGGGCCTGGGTACCGACCACCGCGATCGCCGCCCGCAGCTCGCGCTCGCTGACGCCAAGCTGTTTGGACCAGTAGCGGATCGCGAAGGGGTCCTTGTCGTTGATCGTATGCAAGCTGCGGTCGGAGGTGTTCATGGCTCACCTGATGGGCGCTATGGATCGATTGTGGTCCGGACGGGCTCAAGGGCGCGTCACGAAACAATGAGGCCGCGGTAAATGTTCCGCGGGCAGCCGGCAGGCGGCACGCTCAAAAAACAGCTTGACCACGCCAGATGGCCGTTCGTTGACGGTGCGTTGGGAAAATGTCCGGTATCGTGATGGCCCCTTTGCCTTGAGGAGTCCTGTCCCATGAAAAGCGCCCGCCTCACCATCGCCCTGCTCGCCGCCGCGCTGTCCAGCGCCCCGTGGCTGGCGCAGGCGCAGACGCCGTCCGGCGTGCTGGTGCGTTCAGACGGCATCTATGTGCGCTGCGACCAGTGCGGCACCGTGCAGAGCATCGAGCACACCGTCGGCCAGGCACGCGACCACGGCACCGCCGGCAGCATCATCGGCGCAGTAGCCGGCGGCGTGCTCGGCAACCAGATCGGCAAGGGCAAGGGACGCACGCTGGCCACGATCGGCGGCGCCGTCGGCGGCGGTCTGGCCGGTCATGCGATCGGCACCGGCGGCGGTTCGGACAGCTGGACCGTGCGCATCAAACTCGGCAACGGCACCTATACCAACGTGATCGTGCCCGATGCGAGTTCTTTGCGCCCAGGCGATCTGGTGCAGGTCGACGCCAACGGCAACATCACCCGCATCCAGTAACAAGAACAACGCATCCGACCCGCGTCCGCCCTGGACGGTCGCGGGTCTGGCCGTGTCCGCGTCTCGCGTGGAGCGACCAGCCATCGTGGCGCCTCATCCGCTCGCCGCGCCTGCCTCATGCCGTGCCTCATGCCGTAAAGACAACCGCCCTTGAGCCTCTATCAGTTCCTGCGCCCGCTGCTTTTCGCCCTGGATGCCGAAACCGCCCATGGCCTGACCCTGCGCGGACTGGACGCGGCCTGGCGCTGCGGGCTTGCCGCCCGCCTCGCGCCTGCCGTTCCGGACCTGCCGGTGGATGCCTTCGGCATCCGTTTCCCCAACCCGGTGGGGCTCGCCGCCGGACTGGACAAGAACGCCGAACACCTGGATGCGCTCGGCGCGCTCGGCTTCGGCTTCATCGAGGTCGGCACGGTGACGCCGCGCCCGCAGCCGGGCAACCCGCGGCCGCGGCTGTTCCGCCTGCCGCGTCACGAGGCCATCATCAACCGCATGGGCTTCAACAACGCCGGCGTGGATGCGCTCGTGCGCAACGTCGAGGCCAGTGCCTATCATGGCGTGCTCGGCATCAACATCGGCAAGCAAAAGGACACGCCCAACGAGCGTGCGGTCGATGACTATGGCTTTTGCCTGGAACGCGTTTACCGGTACGCAAGCTACGTCGCGGTGAACATCTCCTCGCCCAATACCCAGGGCTTGCGCGACCTGCAGCACGAGGAGGCGCTGCGCCGCCTGCTCGGCAGCCTGCGCGAAGCCCAGGAACGGCTGGGCTCGCAAAGCGGCGCGCGGCGGCCGTTGCTGCTCAAGATCGCGCCCGACCTCACCGAGGCCGATCTCGATGGCATAGCCGAGGTGCTGCGGAGCTGCGGCATCGATGGCGTGATCTGCACCAATACTACGCTGGATCGCAGCGCGGTGGCCGGCGACCCCCGGGCCGCGGAGGCCGGCGGGCTTTCCGGACGACCGCTGTTGGCACGGTCCACCGAGGTGTTGCGCGGACTGCATGCGCGTCTGGGCGACGCCGTCGCGCTGGTCGGCGTGGGCGGCATCCTCGAGGGCGAGGACGCCGCACGGAAGACCGCCGCCGGCGCGACGCTGGTTCAGCTCTATACCGGGCTCGTCTACCGCGGCCCGCGACTCATCGGCGCTTGCGTGGAAGCCCTGCGCCGGCAGCGGAGCCAAACCCATGCCTGCTGAAACCCTCGCCGGCGACGGCTACCGCCTGCTCGCGCCCGCCGATCTGCGGGCGCGCAACACGCTGCGCGTGGCGGCCAAGGCACGCCGGCTGATCGAGATCCAGGATGCCACCGTCCTCCCGCAGGTGCTCGCGCGCGCAGACGTGCGCGCGGATCCGCTGCTGGTGCTGGGCGAAGGCAGCAACGTGCTTTTTACCGGCGATTTCGACGGCAGCGTGCTGGTCCTGGCCACCCGCGGCGTCGCGGTCCGTAGCGATGCCGATGGCGTCCGGCTGGCCGTGGCCGCCGGCGAGCGCTGGGACGACTTCGTGCGCTGGACGCTCGGCCAGGGCTACGCCGGCCTGGAGAACCTGATCCTGATTCCCGGCACCGTCGGCGCCGCGCCGATCCAGAACATCGGCGCCTACGGCGTCGAAGTGGCCGAATTCATCGAAAGCGTGGAAGCCTGGGACCGCCGCGAGGCCTCGGTGGTCTCGCTCTCCCGCGCCGAGTGCGCGTTTGCCTACCGCGACTCCCTGTTCAAGCGCCAGCCCGATCGCTACATCGTCACCGCGGTGCGCTTCACGCTGCCGCACCGGCAGGCGCTCAAGCTCGACTACGCCGGGCTTCGCGAGGAGCTGGCACGCATGGGCGTGGAGCGGCCGGCGCCCTTCCACGTCGCCGCCGCGGTGGAGCGGCTGCGCATGCGCAAGCTGCCGGACCCGGCGGTGATCGGCAATGCCGGCAGCTTTTTCAAGAACCCGCTGGTGTCGGCCGCGCAAGGCGAGGCGCTCGCACGCGAGCATCCGGCACTGCCGCGCTGGCCGACCGCCGACGGGCGCTGCAAGCTCTCGGCCGCTTGGCTGATCGAGGCGGCTGGCTTCAAGGGCCATCGCGTCGGCGACGCCGGCATCTCGAGCCGCCATGCGCTGGTCTTGGTCAACCACGGCCAGGCCAGTGGCGCCGAGCTGTGGGCGCTCGCGCAGACCGTGATCGAAGCCGTGGCGGCCAGGTTCGGCGTGCGCCTGGAGATCGAGCCCACCATCGTGGATTGAACCGCCCGGCTTCCCCCGAACGTGCTCCCTCACTTTGCGCGGAGGGAGCAAGTACGCCTGGCCCGGTGCTGGCGATCGGCTTGCGCCAACGCTTCCGCGAGCGCCGATCATACCGCCCGGTGATGGTCAGCCGGCGCGGCTGGCGTACTTGCGCGCGACGTAGGCGTCGATCAGGCCGACGAATTCGGTCGCGATGCCTTCGCCGCGCAGCGTCATCGCCTTCTCGCCGTCGATGAACACCGGCGCCACCGGCGCCTCGCCATTGCCGGGCAACGAGATGCCGATGTCGGCATGGCGCGACTCGCCCGGCCCGTTGACCACGCAGCCCATCACCGCGAGGGTGAGGTTTTCCACGCCGTCGTACTTCACGCGCCATTCGGGCATCTTCGCCCGCACGTGGTCCTGCACGGTGCGCGCCAGTTCCTGGAAGAAAGTGCTGGTGGTGCGCCCGCAACCCGGACACGCGGTGACCAGCGGCGTGAAGGCGCGCAGTCCCATGGTCTGCAGCAGTTCCTGCGCGACGATCACCTCGGTGGTGCGCGACTGTCCCGGCTCGGGCGTGAGCGAGATGCGGATGGTGTCGCCGATGCCCTCCTGCAGCAGCACCGCGAGCGCCGCGGTCGAGGCGACGATGCCTTTCGAGCCCATGCCCGCTTCGGTGAGGCCCAGATGCAGCGCGTAGTCGCAGCGCGCGGCAAGGTCGCGGTATACGGCGATCAGTTCCTGCACGCCGGAAACCTTGCACGAGAGAATGATGCGATCGCGCGGCAGGCCCAGTGTCTCGGCGCGCGCGGCCGAATCCAGCGCCGAGCGGATCAGCGCCTCGCGGGCCACGTGGCCGGCATCCCAGGGTTCGGCGCGTTTTGCGTTTTCATCCATCAGCGCGGCGACCAGCGACTGGTCGAGCGAGCCCCAGTTGGCGCCGATGCGCACCGGCTTGCCGTAGCGAATGGCCTTCTCGATGATCGCGGCGAACTGCGTGTCCTTCTTCTTGCCGAAGCCGACGTTGCCGGGGTTGATGCGGTACTTGGCGAGCACCTCGGCGCAGGCCGGCTCGGCTTCCAGCAGCTGGTGACCGTTGTAGTGGAAGTCACCGACGATCGGCACTTCCACGCCCATCATCGCCAGCCGCTCGGCGATGCGCGGCACCGCGGCGGCGGCGGCCGGCGTGTTGACGGTGATGCGCACCAGCTCGGAACCGGCCCGGGCCAGCTCGGCGATCTGCCTGGCGGTGCTGATCGGATCCTCGGTGTCGGTGTTGGTCATCGACTGCACGACGACCGGCGCGCCACCACCGACCTTCACCTTGCCGACCATCACGCCCACGCTCGGGCGCCGCGGCGCGGGCGCCGCCTCGGGCGGACGCCGGAATAGCTCGGTCATACCAAACACATACCATGCCGCGGATCGGCGGCGGAATGATGAGGATAGCCCATCACCCGCAGGCAGGCGTGCTCAAGCACATCCACCCCTGATCCTCGCCAGATGGCGAGATGGTGGCCGAGTATAAGCCGCGCACCGGGCAGATCATGCGCATACCGGTACTGCATTCGCAAAGCCGGTGTAGACCGGTTGACCTGCACATGCCTTCTTCCCCATCACACCGCCACATGCCGCAAGCGCAGGGCATTGCCGGCCACGGATACCGAGGAAAGGCTCATCGCCAGTGCGGCGAACATCGGCGAGAGGGTGATGCCCATGAAGGGATACAACACACCGGCAGCGATCGGGATGCCGAGCGCGTTGTAGACGAAAGCAAAAAAGAGGTTCTGGCGGATGTTGCGCACGGTCGCCTGGGCGAGCGAGCGCGCGTGCACGACGGCGCCGAGCTCGTTGCGGATCAGGGTGACGCCGGCGCTTTCGATGGCGACGTCGGTGCCGCCACCCATGGCGATGCCGACCTCGGCGGCGGCGAGCGCCGGCGCATCGTTGATGCCATCGCCAGCCATCGCCACGTGGCGTCCCTCGCCCTGCAGCTTGATGATCAATGCCGCCTTGTCGGCGGGCGCGAGGCCAGCATGCACCTCATCGATACCGAGCTCGCGTGCCACCGCCTGTGCGGTGGTGGCATGGTCGCCGGTCAGCATGACCAGGCGGAGCCCGGCGGCATGCAGCCTTTCGATGGCCTCGGCCACACCCGGCCGCACGCGGTCGGCCACCGCGAACAATGCGGCAAGACGGCCGTCGACGGCGAGAAAAACCACCGTGGCGCCCTGGCCACGCCAGTCCTCGGCGCAGGCGCGGGCGCTCGCATCGGGATGCACGCCAAGCGCGTCCATGAACGTGCCGCTGCCAAGTGCCGCGTCTTGATGGTCCACACGCCCGCGTACGCCACGGCCGGACAATGCGCGGAAATCCTCGGCGCGCGCGCCATCGAGACCGCGGGCCGCGGCGGCAGCGAGGATCGCCTGCGCCAGCGGATGCTCGCTCGACCGTTCCAGCGCGGCGGCGATGGTGAGCGCACGCGACTCGTCAAAGCCATCGAGCGCACGGATCTCGCGCAGGGTCGGCCGGCCCTCGGTCAGGGTGCCGGTCTTGTCCAGTGCCAGGGTATCCACCGCGGCCAGCCGTTCGATCGCGGCGGCATCGCGAAACAGCACACCGAGCCGCGCGCCGCGACCGCTCGCCACCACGATCGAGATCGGCGTGGCCAGTCCCAACGCACAGGGACAGGCGACGATCAGCACCGAGACCGCGGCAAGCAGTGCGTGCGCCAGCCGTGGTGGCGGCCCGAATCCGGCCCAGGCGATGAAGGCCAGCACCGCGATCACGGCAACGGTCGGCACGAACCATGCGGCGACGCGATCGGCGATGCGTTGCAGCGGCGCCTTGGAGCGCTGCGCCTGGGCGACCAGCGCGACGATCTGGGCGAGCAGCGTGTCTGCGCCGATCTTTTCCACGCGCATGAGCAGCGCGCCATCGCGATTGACGGTGCCGCCGGTGAGCCGGTCGCCGGCACGCTTGGCGACCGGCATCGCCTCGCCGGTGAGCATCGCTTCGTCGACGTGACTCTCGCCTTCAAGCACCACGCCGTCGGCCGGGATTTTCTCGCCCGGACGCACGCGCAGCACGTCACCCACGTGGAGCGAGGCCACCGGCACGTCATGCTCACTGCCATCGGATTCGATGCGACGCGCGGTCTTGGGAGCCAGATCGAGCAGTGCACGCAGTGCGGCGCCGGTGCGCCGCCGTGCACGCTGTTCGAGAAAATCGCCCAGGGTGACCAGGGTGACGATCACGGCGGCCGACTCGAAGTACACCGGCACGCGTCCGTGCGCATCGCGGAAAGCGGCGGAAAACAGGCCCGGCGCAAGGAAGGCGAGCGTGCTGTAGGCCCAGGCCACGCCGGTGCCCAGCGCAATCAGGGTATACATGTTGGGCGACCAGGGCTTGAGCGAGCGCCAGCCACGGACGAAGAATGGCGCCCCGCCCCACAACACCACCACGCTCGCGAGCAGCGCCTCGATCCAGCCGACCACGACCGCCCACGACATCGGCCACGGCCGGCCGAGCAGATGCGGCCCCATCGCGATCACCACCACCGGCACGGTCAGCGCGACGAGCCAGGCCAGCCGCCGCGCCAAGGCGCGCGTGGCGGTCTCGTCGTCGGTATCGGCGGCCGGCAGGAGCGGTTCCAGCGCCATGCCGCACTTGGGACAATCACCCGGGCCGACCTGCCGCACTTCCGGATGCATCGGGCAGGTATAGAGCGTGCCGGCCGGCGCACTTGCCGAGTGGGCCGGCGCGGTGCCGCCGAGATAGCGCTCGGGCGCGGCCAGAAACTTCGCGCGGCAGCCTGCGCAACAGAAGAAATAAGTCTGCCCGGCGTGGTTGGCGTGATGCGGCGTCGTCTGCGGATCGACACGCATGCCGCAGACCGGATCACGGGTGCTTTCCGCCGAAACGCTGCCTTGATGGCAATGGTTCATGAGCCTTCGATCGTCGCCGCAGGATCGATCCCATGATCTGCAAGGCCATACGGACGGTCAACAAGACGATCGCTTGCGGCTCGGCTCGACCGTAGATACCGATCGGCGTCGACGAACGTCTCGTGGCTTGAATCGGCGGTCGAGCTCGCTCAGCATTTTCTGCGGCGCGCTCGTCGACCGCTCGCGTCTGGAACGGGCCGGCAAGCGCAAGCCGGTCCGCGTTTTTACAGCTCGCGCAGGGCGGCGGTCACCGACAGACGCGCGGCGCGCACGGCGGGGAACAGGCCGCCGATGAAACCGATCGCCAACGCCCATTTGAGCCCCGTCCACATCAGCGCCGGCGTGACCGCGAAGCGGAACATGACGTCGGTGAATCCCTGCAGGGTCGAGGCGCGGTAGCCGTCGAACAGCAACCACACGAAGGCCGCGCCGATGAGGCCGCCGAGGAGTGCGAGCGCCATCGTCTCCAGCATCACCGAGGCGACCACGGGACCGCCGCGAAAGCCGAGCGCACGCAACGTGGCGATTTCCCGCGCGCGTCCCGCGACCGCGGCGAACATGCAGTTGAGCGCGCCGAAGACCGCGCCCAGACCCATGATCGTGCCGACCACAATGCCGACCGCACGGATCACCCTGGCCAGGCTTTCCGATTGTCGGGCGAAGAACTCGCGCGTGGTCGCCACCTCGACCTTGAGCCTGGGATCGCCGGCCAGCGCGGTCTTGAAGCCCGTGTATGCATCCGGCGTGGCCAGTTTCACCAGCACCGATTCGGCGCTGTCGCCGCGCCGGTAGATCGCGGCGACGGTCTGGCGGTCGGCCCACAGTTCCGAATCGTAGGCATCGCCGCTGGCGAACACGCCGACCACGCGCCAGTCCTCGCGACCGAGCCGGACCACATCGCCGACGTCGAGCCCGGCGAATTGCCGATGCGCGCCCTGGCCCACCACCAGCTCGTGCAGGCCGGGCTTGAAGCGGCGACCGGCGATGAGCTTCAGGTCCGGCCGCAATGTCCAGGCGGTATCGTCGACGCCGCGCAATTGCGCGTTGGCATCGCCGCCCGCTTTTTCGTGCACGCTGGCATCGACCACCAGCTCGCCGGAAACCAGCGGCTTGCCGGACGCATCGCGCGCGACGCCAGGCGCCTGCGCGATGGCGACGATGTCGTCGTGCAGCAGCACCGACTGCGTCTCGGCCACCGAGCCGCCGCGCAGCACGATGGCGGTGTCGTCGCGGCCGCCGCTCTGCAAGGTGGCGCGGAAACCTTCGCCCATCGCCAGCAGCGCGACCAGCACGCCGACCACGCCGGCGATGCCGATCACGATCACCGACGAGGAACCGAGTCGGCCGCGCAGCGTGCCGAGGCCGACCGCGGTCACCGCGCCGGCCTGGCGGCCGCTGCGGGTAGCGGCCATCCACAGCGCGAGCAACGCGACGAGGGCCAGCGTGCCGGCCCACGGCAGCGCCATCCAGATCGCCAGCACCAACGCCATCAGCACCAGCAGGCCGAGATGGAACAGGAAGCTTTTCATGAGCGCTCTCCTTTCAGCGTCCGCTCAACGCATCGACGATGTTCAGGCGCATCGCGCGCCATGCCGGCGGCAGGCCGACCAGCGCGCCGATCGTCAGCATCAGCAGCACGCCAGCGAGCCAGGTCGGCCAGCCCAGCGCCTGGATCGGCATCAGGCCGCCGCTGCCGGCCGCGAGCGCCGGCACGATCAGCGCCACCAGCGCAAGGCCGAGCACGCCGCCGAGCACCAGCAGCAGCACGCTCTCGGCCAGCACCATCGCCAGCACGCCGGCGTCGGGAAATCCCAGGGTCTTGAGCACGGCCAGCTCGAACGTGCGCTCGCGCACCGCCTGCATCATCGTGTTTCCGGTGAGCAGCAGCAAGGTGAAGAACACCGCGCCCATGATCGCGCTGACGATGAAGCCCACGTTCACCAGCTGCTTGAGAAACGAGGCCTGGAACGCCTGCTCGGTCTGCGTGCGCGTCTCGTGGTCGGAGTTGGCCGTAAGCACATCGATGGCATGAGCCACCGCATCGGCCTGGCCGGGATCGGCCACCTTCACCACGTACCAGTGCACGGTACCGCTGCCGAAGGCGTTGTTCTCGTCGAAGTACTTCCAGTGGAACAGCATGATCTGCTCGCGCGCCGGGTTCGTCGCGTGCATCAGGCCGACGATGTCGAAGGTCCAGGTGCCGCCGCCGGACCTGGCGGGAAAGATGGTCGAACGCAGCGGTATTTTGTCGCCGACTTTCCAGCCGTATTTCTTCGCCAGCGCCGCGCCGACCACGGCGCCGGTGCGGGTACGCTGCCATGCCTCGCGTTCCGGCGCGGACAGCGTCGTTTCCGGATAGAGATCGAGATAACCGGGACTCACCGCGAAGCTGACCACCTGCTTTCTCGCATCCTGATAGACGCCGCCGAACCAGTTGGCCGACGCCACCGCGGCCACGCCGGGCACGCCGGCGATGCGCGCGCCGAGGCTTTCCGGCAGGGGCTGCTGCATCGACATGCGCGAGGTCACCACCAGGCGGCCGGCGCCGGCCACGTTCTGCGTGCCGGCGAAAGCCAGACGCACGCTGTCGAGCAGGCCGAACAGCACGAAGGCGGCGATGATCGACACCAGCGTGAGCAAGGTGCGCGACTTGCGCCGGAACAGCGCCGCCCAGATCAGCGGAAGATATTTCATCGCGCCCTCCTTCAGGCCGCGGCCCGTTCGACCAGTGTGCCCTTGTCCAGATGCAGCACGTGGTCGGCGTATCCGGCGGCCTTGGGATCATGCGTGACCATGACGATGGTCTTGCCGTGCTCACGGTTGAGCGTGCGCAGCAGGCCGAGCACGTCCTCGGCGGATTGGCGGTCGAGATCGCCGGTCGGCTCGTCGCACACCAGCAGTGTCGGGTCGGAGACGATCGCGCGGGCGATCGCCACGCGCTGTTGCTGGCCGCCGGAAAGCTCGCTCGGCTTGTGCGCGGCACGATCGGCCAGGCCCACCAGTTGCAGCGCGATGGCCGCGTTCTTCCTGCGCTGCGCGGCGGACAGCCGGGTCAGCAGCAGCGGCAACTCCACGTTCTTCTGCGCCGAAAGCATCGGCATCAGGTTGTAGAACTGGAACACGAAGCCGACGTGCGCGGCACGCCACTTCGCCAGCGCGCCACCGCCGAGCCGGTCGATGCGCTCGCCGCCGACCTCGATGCTGCCGGCGCTCGGCGTATCCAGCCCGCCGATCAGATTGAGCAGCGTGGTCTTGCCCGAGCCCGACGGGCCCATCAGCGCGAGGAAGTCACCTTCGGCGATGTCGAGGTCGATGTGGTGCAGCACTTCCACTTTCTGCTTGCCGCGCGTGTAGACCTTGGAAAGGTCGCGGATGCCGATCAACGTACTCATCTCAGGTCCTCGTCTGGGCGCCGCCACTTTGGGCGGCCACGGTGGTCCGGTGGCTTGCGCGCGTTCATGGCGGCGCGGCCTGCGCCGGGCGCACCGCCATGCCGTCGCGCAAGGTCGCGGGCGGATCGAGCACCACGGCCTCGCCGGCGTTCACGCCGTCGGCCACGCGCTTCATCGCGCCGAAGTCGAGCGGTTGCACGGCACGCTGATGCACGCGCCCGCCGTCGAGCACGAACACCACGGCCCGGCCCTCGCGTCGCGCGATCGCCGCAGGCGGCAGCAACACGCCGGTGGTGGTCTGCGCAGCGGCCTCCGGCTGCTGTTCGAGGAACGACACCCGCACGCCCATGTCGGGCACGATGCGCGCGTCCTTGTGCTCCAGCGCCACGCGCACCTTCACCGTCGCCTTGCCGCGGTCGGCGGCGGGCACGATGGCGATCACGTGCGCGGGAATGCGCCAGTCCGGATACGCATCGAGCACGGCCTCGGCGGGCATGTTCGATTTCACGCGGCCGATGTAGGCCTCGTTGACGTCGACGTCCACTTCCAGCGAATCCATGTCGACCACGGTGCCGATGCCGGTGCGGGTGAACCCGCCGCCGGCGGAAAACGGCGAGACGATCTCGCCGACCTGCGCATCCTTGGTGGTGATGACGCCGTCGAACGGCGCGCGCACCACGCAATAGTCGAAGTTCACCCGGGCTTCTTCCACCTGCGCATCGGCGGCGGCGGCCTGCTTGAGCTGCGCGGCCAGTTGCGCGCGCATGGACTCGACCTGGGTCTGCGCCTGCTCGGCCGACTGTCTCGCGCTGAGCCCGCGCACGGCCAGCGTCTGCTGGCGTTCGGCATCGCGCCGGTTCTGCGCGAGCTGCGCGCGATATTGCGCGACCAGCGCACGGGCCGCCGCGGCCTGCGTCTGCGCCGCGGTCAGCGCCGCGCGGTATTGCGCATCGTCCAGGCGCGCCACCACCTGGCCCTTGCGCACGCGCTCGCCTTCCTCGATCAGCACCGCGATCAGCGTGCCGGTGATCTGCGCCGACACCGTCGCCTGTCGGCGCGCGGTGACATAGCCGGTGGCCTGCAGCACCGCGCCGGCATCCTGCGCGGGCGCCAGCGCACTCGCCGTGCGCACCACCGGCGGACGCGCGGCGAACAACCACCAGCCACCGGCCAGCAGCACGAGCACGACGATCGCGACGGCGACGAACCACGGCCAGCGCGACGGACGGCGGCCGTGGTCCCCGCGCTGGTGGCGTTCAATGCGCAATTGCTGGAGCAGGTCGGCGTGACTCATGCCCGCCAAGGTAGCCACGCGGCCACGGGCCACCCAGCGCGAACTGTCAAACATCGCCGGTGACGAATGTCATCTCGGCGCGAGGCGCGCATCGCAGGACCAGGGCGCCTGGCACTAGACTTGCGCGTCGAATGTTGGCCCGGGAGCTGTAAATCCATGTCCTACGTCATCGATCCGCCGCCGCAGGTCAGCGTGCCGGTACTGGGCAGCGCGGCGCGTTTTCCCGTCCGCCGCGTGTTCTGCATCGGACGCAACTACGCCGACCACGCCCGCGAGATGGGCGCGACGGTGGATACGGCCGCACCGATCTTCTTCTGCAAGCCGGCCGATGCGCTGGTCACCGATGGCGCCGACGTGCCCTACCCCGCCGCCACCGCCGAGCTGCATCACGAAGTCGAGATGGTGGTGGCGCTCGCCCGCGGCGGACGCGAGATCGAGCCCGCGGCGGCGGAAGGCCTGATCTTCGGCCACGGTGTCGGCCTGGACCTCACCCGCCGCGACTTGCAGGCCCGGGCGAAAGCACGCGGCGAGCCGTGGGATGCCGCCAAGGCGTTCGATCATTCGGCACCGCTCTCGGCGCTCTGTCCGCTGGAACGTGCCCGGCCGCATGCGGATACCTTGCTCAGCCTCACCGTCAACGGCGAGCTTCGCCAATCGGCGCGGCTGGCCGACATGCTGCTGAACGTGCCGGCCATCCTCGCCGCGCTTTCGCGGCTGTTCGAGCTCAGGCCCGGCGATCTGGTGTTCACCGGCACGCCGGCGGGTGTGGGTCCGTTGCGGTGCGGCGATCGCTTCCATGCGGCACTCGATGGCGTGGCGACCCTCGACGGACGCATCGTCCAGGCTTGATGCTCGGCCTGCCCAAGGCCTTCGACATTTTCTGGACGCGTGGTCAAGGCATCTTGTTTTTCACTTAAAACGAGGAAATGCCCCATGAGCCTCTGGCAGGAATTCAAAACCTTCGCGATGCGCGGCAACGTCATCGACCTCGCCGTCGGCGTGGTCATCGGCGGCGCGTTCGGCAAGATCGTGAGCTCGCTGGTCGACCAGGTGATCATGCCGCCGATCGGCTGGCTCACCGGCGGCATCGATTTCTCGCAGCTCAAATGGGTGCTCAAGCCCGCGGACGACACCGATCCCGCGCACAAGACCGCCGAGGTGGCCATCCAGTATGGCGCCTTCATCAACACGCTGATCCAGTTCCTGATCATCGCGGCGGCGGTCTTCCTGCTGGTCAAGGCCGTCAATCGGCTCACGCATCGGCAGGAAAAGGCCGCACCGGTCCCGGCCGACGTCGCGCTGCTCACCGAGATCCGCGACCTGCTCAAGCAACGTAGCTGATGGCGTCGCCTTGACGTTCCACTGGCGCGACCCCGACGCGCCGGCCGATAATCGGTCCGCCCTTCCGCCGGAGTCTGCCGATGCGCCGCCTGCTGCCCCTCGCCGCCGCCCTGTTCGTGGTCGGCACCGCCCATGCCGCCGAGACCACGCTTCCCGCCGCGGCCGTAAAGACGGCCGAACAACTGCGCGATCGCGCGCTCACCGACGATACCGCCTATCGGGTACTGGACTCGCTCACCACCGAAGTGGGACCGCGCCTTGCCGGCAGCCCGGCGGACCAGCGCGCCCGCGACTGGGCGGTGGCCAAGTTAAAGGAACTGGGCTTCGACAAGGTCTATACCGAGCCGGTCAGCTATCCGCTGTGGCAGCGGCGTAGCGAACATGGCGCCATCGTCGCGCCGTTCGCCCAACCGTTGGTGCTCACCGCGCTGGGCTATTCGCCGGGCACGCCGGCCGGCGGCCTCACCGCCGAGGTGGTGAAGTTCGACAGCCTGGACGCGCTCAAGGCCGCCGATCCGGCACAGGTCAAAGGCAAGCTCGTCTATATCGGCTTCCGCATGCAGCGGCACAAGGACGGCGCCGACTACCGCTTCGGTTCGGCGATCCGCACCATGGGCCCGCCGCTTGCCGCCGCCAAGGGCGCCGCCGGTTTCCTGCTGCGCTCGGCCGGTACCGATGCGGACAGCCGCACGCCGCATGCCGGCGTCACCGGCTTTCGCGACCCCAGGCAGCCGGCGATTCCCGCCGCGGCGCTGTCCAACCCCGACGCCGACCAGCTCGAGCGCGTGCTGGCCTACGGCAAGCCGGTGACGGTGCGGCTCGACCTCGACTGCGGCATCGTCGGTGAATACACCGGCGCCAACGTGATCGGTGAAATCACCGGCCGCAAGCATCCCGACCAAGTGGTGGCCATCGGCGGTCATCTCGACTCGTGGGATCCCGGTACCGGCGCGATCGATGATGCCGCCGGCGTCGCCATCGCCATGGGCGCGGCCAAGCTGATCCACGACCTGCCCAAGCGCCCCGATCGCACCATTCGCGTAATCGCCTTCGCCAACGAGGAAATGGGCTTGTGGGGCGCGCGCGCCTATGCGGACAAGCACGCCGGCGAGGTGGGCAAGTTCCAGCTCGGCAGCGAATCAGACTTCGGCGCCGGCCCGATCTGGCGCATGAGCGCCAGCGTCAAACCCGAGGCGCGCGGCGCGATTGCGCAGATCGCTGCACTGCTCGCCCCGATCGGCGTCCAGTACGAACCCGGCCAGCCCGGCGGCGGCGGCTCCGATCTCTCGCAGATGCACGTCCGAGGCATGGCCGCGCTGTCGCTGACCCAGGACGGCACGCATTACTTCGACTGGCACCACACCGCCAACGACACCCTGGACAAGATCGTGCCCAAGGAACTGGCGCAGAACGTGGCGGTGTATGCGACCTTCGCCTACCTCGCCGCGCAGGCCGACGGCGATTTCGGCTCGGCGCCGGGTGCGTTCACGGGCGACGGCGCGCGGGAGTGAATCCCCCTCGGGTCCGGCACACATCGCGACCCGAAAAGCTGGCTCCGGACGGCCGCGCCTCGGCAGGATCGCATGGTGTCCGGATGCCCCCTTTCCGAAGCCGGCGGCCGCCTGCGTGACGCCCTTTCGTCCGTGGGCTCGATGCGGCGTCTGGCGCTGCGCAGGCTGAAAGCCGCAAAGTTGCCCGGCGCGGCGCCGGTCAGCGCACGTAATGCAGCTTCGCCTCGACGAGCACCTTCGGGAAACAGAAACTGCGGGGCATCACCGCGATGGCCACCGGCACGCCCACCGACTGCTCGACGCCACCGACACGCGCACAATCCGCGCCCGGTGGCAGCTCGTAATGGATGATCCGCACGGTGTATTGCGGGCACACATCCGAACACGGGTATTCGGCGATCACTGGCACGCCATGGTGAATGCCAATGCGCTCGCGCGTATTCATCAGCCGTGCCTTGTCCCATGGCTGAGCGGCCAGGGCTTTGAGCGTCGCATCATCGAGCGTATCGCCACCGGGCCGGGCGCCGCAGGCGGGCACCAAGGCCAGCGACAGCAGGATCGTGCATGACAGGCTACGCATGGGGCTGCTCTCGTGTGCCGAAAGGCATGAGCATACGCGCGGCGAGCGGATCGATGTCGGTACCGCAGCAACGAAAACGGCGCCAGCGGCGCCGTTGCATTTCAATCGATGGTCGGGGTGGCGGGATTCGAACCCACGACCCCCTGCCCCCCAGGCAGATGCGCTACCAGGCTGCGCTACACCCCGACTTGGATTGAAGCGGTCATCCCCACCGCAAACATCAGAGGGCGGCCATCCAAGCCGCCCTTTCTTGCAGACCGCCGATTATAGCAGATGACCGGCCGCTTCAACGACGCAGCAGGGCCAGCACTTCCTCCAGCTCCAGGCGCACCTGGCGCACGATCTGGTGTGAGAGCGTGGCTTCCACCCGCGCCTGCGGCCCCTCGAGACGTGCGCGGGCGCCAGTGATGGTGAAGCCTTCCTCGTAGAGCAGGCTGCGGATCTGCCGGATCATCAGCACGTCGTGGCGCTGGTAATAACGCCGGTTGCCGCGCCGCTTGACCGGATTGAGCGCGGGGAATTCCTGTTCCCAATAGCGCAGCACGTGCGGCTTGACGGCGCACAGCTCACTCACCTCGCCGATGGTGAAGTAGCGCTTGGCCGGGATGGGCGGCAGCTCGTCGTTATGGCTTGGGTCCAACATAGCCTTCTACCCGTACCTTGAGTTTCTGTCCAGGCCTGAAGGTGACCACGCGCCGGGCGGAGATCGGGATCTCCTCGCCGGTCTTGGGATTGCGTCCCGGCCGCTGGTTCTTGACCCTGAGATCGAAGTTGCCGAAGCCGGAAAGCTTGACCGGCTCGCCGCGCTCGAGCGTCTCGCGGACCACCTCGAAATAGGCATCCACGAATTCCTTCGCCTCGCGCTTGTTGAGCCCGACGTCGAGGAAGAGCCGCTCGGCCAGTTCCGCTTTGGTCAGCGCCATCTCAACCTCGCCATTTCGCCCCGCATGCCGCCTCCAGCGCCGACACCGCCTCGCGCACCCAGCGGTCGGCCTCCTCGTCGGTTAGCGTGCGCGATGCATCCTGCAAAATCAAGCCCATAGCGAGGCTCTTGGCGCCTGCCTCGATGCCCTGGCCGCTGTAGCGATCGAACAGGCGCAGCTCGACGAGGACCGGTCCCAGCCGTTCGCGCAGGGCCTGTTCGACCTTGGCCCAGGGCACCGCTTCGGGCAATTCCACGGCGATGTCGCGACGAATCTGCGGGAAGCGTGGCACCGGGCGTGCCTGCGGCAGACGATGCGCCAGCAGCGGCGCCACCGCCACTTCCAGCACGTACACCTCGGCGCCGAGATCGAGCACGCGCAGAAGCTGCGGATGCAAGGCGCCCAGATGCCCCACGACCACGCCCTCATGCAGGATGCGCGCACTGCGGCCGGGATGCAGCCAGGGCGGCAGCGCCTCGGCATCGACCGTCCAGCGGGCCGGCTCGCCGGTCCAGGCGACGAGGGCGTCGAGCTCGCCTTTGAGATCATAAAAATCGCATGCCCGCTTGGGCTCGCCCCATTGCTCGGCATGCGCCGGGCCGAAGACAGCCAGCGCCAGGGCGGGCGTCTCGATCGGCGGCTCGCCGGACTTGCCTTGAGCGAACACGCGCGCCAGCTCGAACAGGCGGACGCGGTCCTGCTGGCGCGCGCGATTGTGTCGCAAGGCCTCGACCAGCCCGGGCAGCAGTGACGGGCGCATGACCGCAAGATCCGCCGACAAGGGGTTGGCGAGAGTCACCAGGTCATGCCTGAAGCCCCAGTGCGCGAGCAGCTCGGCGGAGACGAAGGCGAGATTGATCGCCTCGTGATAATCGCGTGCCGCCAGTTGCTCGCGCAGCGCCAGTTCGCTGATGCGCGTTTCGGGCTCGATGGCCAGGCGCAACGCACCGGCCGGCGTGCGCACCGGAATCCGGTCGTAGCCATGGATGCGCGCCACTTCCTCGATCAGGTCTTCCTCGCGTTCGATGTCGAAGCGCCGGCTCGGGGCAGTGACCTGCCATCCCGCGGTGTCCGGCTCGATACGCATGCCCAGCGCCGTCAGGATGCGCACGACCTCGGCATCGTCCAGATGGATGCCGAGCAGGCGCACGAGGCGATCCCGGCGCAAGCGGATCGGCCGAGGCGACGGCAGATCACCGGGACGCTCCGCCCGGCTCACCGGTCCGGCGCGGCCACCGGCAATGGCGAGCAGCAGTTCGGTGGCGCGTTCCAGCGCACGCTCCGGCAGCACCGGATCGACCCCGCGCTCGAAGCGATGCGAAGCCTCGGTATGCAAGCCGAGCCGCCGCGCCCGCCCCATGATCGCCGCGGGCGCGAAATGGGCTGCTTCCAGAAACACGTCGCGTGTCGCCGCGGTGACGCGCGAGTCCAGCCCGCCCATCACCCCGGCGACCGCCAGCGGGCGGGTCTCATCCGCGATCAACAGGAAGTCCGACTCCAGCCTGACCTCGCTGCCGTCGAGCAATGTCAGCATCTCGCCCGCGCGGGCATGACGCACCACGATGTCGCCGTGCAGCGTGTCGTTGTCGAAGGCATGCAGCGGCTGGCCGAGCTCCAGCATCACGTAGTTGGTGACGTCGACCACCGCGCTGATCGGCCGCAGTCCCGAGCGGCGCAGCCGTTCGGCCATCCAGACCGGCGTGGGGGCGGCGGCGTCGATACCCTCGACGAGGCGGCCGAGATAGCGTGGCGCATCGGCGCCAGCCTCCAGACGGATGCGGCGGCCAGCCTGGCCGCTCACCGTCACCTGAGTCTGCGCCGGCTCTTTCACCCGGCAGCCAAAGAGCGCGGCCACGTCGAAGGCGATGCCATACAGGCTCAGGCAGTCGGCGCGGTTGGGTGTGAGGCTGACCTCGAACACCGCGTCGGGCAGGTCCAGATAACTCGTGAGCGGCTGGCCGACCGGCGCATCGGGCGGCAGCTCCATCAATCCGGAAGCATCCTCGTCCAGCCCGAGTTCCTTGGCCGAACACAGCATGCCGGCCGACGCCACGCCGCGCAGTTTGGCCGTCTTGATGACGATGCCACCGGGCAACACGGCACCGACCTTGGCCAGGGGCGCCTTCAGCCCGGATCGCGCGTTCGGCGCTCCGCAGACGATGGTCAGCGGTGCCTCGAGCCCCGCATCCACCGTGCAAATGCGCAGGCGATCGGCTTCGGGATGCGGTTCGGCGGAAAGAATCAGGCCCACCACCACGCCTTCCAGCGACGCACCGATCGGCGTCACTTCCTCCACCTCCAGCCCTGCCATGGTGAGTGCACGGGCCAGGCTGTCGCGATCGACCGGAACATCGACCAGCGTGCGCAGCCAGTTCTCGGAAAATTTCATGGCTTTGAAGTCCAGAAAATCGGAATGGGGAAATCGGCCGGGGAAAACCCGGAAAACGGCAAGCCAAGGCACGCCTTGCGCGCCCGGCTTGCGCTTTTTTAGGCAAACTGCCGCAGGAAACGCAGATCGTTTTCGAAGAACGCGCGCAGGTCGGCTACGCCGTAACGCAGCATCGCCAGGCGCTCGACGCCCATGCCGAAGGCGAAACCGGTGTAGCGCTCCGGATCGATGCCGCAGTTTTGCAGCACGTTCGGATGCACCATGCCGCAGCCCAGTACTTCCAGCCAACGGCTGGAACCGCTGCCCTGCTGCCAGCGGATGATTACGTCCGCGCCCGGCTCGACGAACGGGAAATAGGTCGGCTTGAACATCATCTCGATGTCGCGCTCGAAGAACGCGCGCAAGAATTCGGCCAGCGTGCCCTTGAGATCGGCGAAGGTGGACGTCTCGTCCACCAGCAGCCCTTCGATCTGATGGAACATCGGCGAATGGGTCTGATCCGAGTCGCTGCGATAGACCTTGCCCGGCGCGATGATGCGAATCGGCGGCGCCAGATGCGCCATCGCGCGGATCTGCACCGGTGAGGTGTGCGTGCGCAAGAGCCGTCCATCGCCCAGATAGAAGGTGTCGTGCATCGCCCGTGCCGGATGATGCGGCGGGAAATTGAGCGCCTCGAAGTTGTGCCAGTCGTCTTCGATCTCCGGCCCCTCGACGCGCTGGTAGCCCAATCGCGCAAAGATGGCCGCGATGCGCTCGAGCGTGCGGGTGATCGGATGGAGACCGCCGCGAGTGCCATTACGCCCAGGCAGGGTGACGTCGATCCGCTCGGCGGCGAGTCGGCGCTCGAGTTCGGCCTGTTCCAGCGTCGCCTTGCGCGCAGCGAGCGCCTCCGTCAGCGAAGCCTTGATGCGGTTGACTTCCGCGCCACGGCGCTTGCGCTCTTCCGGCGACAGACTGCCCAGGGCCTTGAGCGCCGTGGTGACGATGCCGTTCTTGCCAAGCAGGCCAACGCGCAAGGCCTCGAGCGCCTCGAGGGTGTCGGCTTGGCCGATGTCGGCCAAAGCCTGCGCGACGCGGCCATCGAGATCTTCCATTCGCAGGTCCCGTTTTTCGTCCACCCAAAGAAAACGGGGAGAAGGCACCGGCCTTCTCCCCGCACTCAATCTGTGTCTTCAACCCAGGTAGGCGCGAGCGCCCCCTGGGCTTGCACACAAATCACGCCGCCAGGCTGGCCTTGGCCTTTTCGGCGATCGCGCCGAATGCCTGGATGTCGTGCACGGCAAGATCCGCCAGCACCTTGCGATCGACCGCGATGCCGGCCTTGGCCAGACCATTGATCAGTCGGCTGTAGGACAGCCCGAACTGACGCGCGGCCGCGTTGATGCGCACGATCCACAGGGCGCGGAACTGGCGTTTCTTCTGCTTGCGGCCGATGTAGGCGTACTGGCCGGCCTTGATGACGGCCTGGTTGGCGACGCGGAAAACCTTGCGGCGGGCGTTGTAGTAGCCCTTCGCGCGACCGATGATCTTCTTGTGACGACGACGGGCGGTGACGCCACGCTTGACACGAGCCATGGTGTGATCCTCCTCGCCTTACAGGTACGGCAGCATGCGCGCCACGGCCTTGGTGTCGCAGGCCTTGACGTAATTGGTGGCGCGCAGGTTGCGCTTACGCTTGGTCGACTTCTTGGTCAGGATGTGCGACTTGAAGGCGTGACCGGCCTTGAACTTGCCGGAGGCGGTCTTGCGGAAGCGCTTGGCCGCCGCGCGGTTGGTCTTGATCTTGGGCATGGGAATGCTCCGTATCCAGGCGAAAACTCAAGCCGGCGACAGCCTTATCGCAAGCTGCGCTTTCCATCCTGCCGGCATCGATAGCGACCCATCCTCGCGGGTCGAACTGACAATTATAAGGGGCAAAGCGGACACTGCACCAGTCCCGGCCCATCTTTTAGGTGTGCATCCCCACCGGCGCCCGCCTGCCGCCGCGAGCGCCAAGCGAATGACCCGCCGCGGCGGGTCATTTCTTCTTCGGCGCGACCATCATCACCATCTGGCGACCTTCCAGGCGCGGATAGGACTCGATCACGCCATGCTCGGCGATGTCGCCCTGGATCTTGGCGGCGAGATTCTGGCCGAGTTCCTGATGCGACATCTCGCGACCGCGGAAGCGGATGGTGACCTTGACCTTGTCGCCTTCCTCGAGGAAGCGAAGCATGTTGCGCAGCTTGATCTGGTAGTCGCCGATGTCGGTGACCGGGCGGAATTTGACTTCCTTGATCTCGATCTGCTTCTGCTTCTTCTTGGCGGCCTGGGCCTTCTTCTGGGCCTCGAACTTGAACTTGCCGTAATCCATGATCCGGCAGACCGGCGGGTCGCCGTTGGGCTGGATCTCGACCAGGTCGAGACCGAGATCGGCGGCGGCGCGCAATGCGTCGTCGCGGGACATGATGCCGAGCTGTTCCGATTCCGGCCCGATCACGCGTACCCGCGGCACGCGGATTTCATGGTTGCGGCGATTGCCCTTGGTGTCGGTGGTGGCGATACCCCTATCCTCCAAAAATGCTGCGTTTTGAGCCGAAAGCGCCGTTTCTAACGTCGCGCCTCGGCCGCCAGGCGGTCGACGAACACCTTCAAGGGCAGGCTGCCCAAGTCCTCGCCGGCACGCGTACGCACGGAAACCGCCCCCGCCTCCTTCTCGCGATCACCGACGATCAGCAGGTAAGGGATTTTCTGCAGCGTATGTTCGCGGATTTTATAGCCGACCTTTTCGTTGCGCAAATCAGCCTGGACGCGGAAGCCTTGGTCCACAAGGGTTTGCGCCACGTGCCGCACGTAATCGGTCTGCGCGTCGGTGATCGAGAACACCATCGCCTGCACGGGCGCGAGCCAGACCGGCAGGCTGCCGGCGTAATGCTCGATGAGGATGCCGATGAAGCGCTCCATCGAACCGACGATGGCCCGGTGCAGCATGACCGGGTGACGACGCTGGGAATGCTCGTCCACATACTCGGCGCCGAGCCGCTCGGGCATCATGAAGTCCACCTGCATGGTGCCGACCTGCCAGGCGCGGCCGATCGAATCCTTCATGTGGTATTCGATCTTGGGCCCGTAGAAGGCGCCCTCGCCCGGCAGCTCCTGCCACTGCACGCCGGCACTGGCCAAGGCGCCGCGCAGCGCGGCCTCGGCGCGGTCCCACACTTCGTCCGAACCGATGCGCTTGTCCGGCCGCAGGGCGATCTTGAGCGCGATGTCGTCGAAGCCGAAGTCGGCGTAGACCTGCATGGCCTGGCGATGGAAGGCGGTGACCTCGCCCTCGATCTGCTCGGGCATGCAGAACACGTGGCCATCGTCCTGGGTGAAGGCGCGTACGCGCATCAGGCCGTGCAGCGCGCCGGAGGGCTCGTTGCGATGACATGCACCGAATTCGCCGTAGCGGATCGGCAGGTCGCGATAGCTGTGCAACCCGGCATTGTAGACCTGCACGTGTCCCGGACAGTTCATCGGCTTGAGCGCGTAAGTGCGCTTTTCCGACTCGGTGAAGAACATGTTCTCGGCGTAGTTGTCCCAATGCCCGGACCGCTTCCACAGCGAGACGTCGAGCACCTGCGGGCAGCGCACTTCCTGGTAGCCGCTCTTTTTGTATACGCCGCGCATGTACTGCTCGACCTGCTGCCAGATCGCCCAGCCCTTCGGGTGCCAGAACACCATGCCCGGGCCTTCTTCCTGCTGGTGGAAGAGATCGAGCTGCTTGCCGAGCTTGCGATGGTCGCGCTTCTCGGCCTCCTCCAGCTGATGCAGGTAGGCCTTGAGCTCTTTCTCGTTGCGCCAGGCCGTGCCGTAGATGCGCGAAAGCATCGCGTTGTTGGCATCGCCGCGCCAATAGGCGCCGGCCACCTTCATCAGCTTGAAGGCACGCAGCAGCCCGGTGTTGGGCACGTGCGTGCCGCGGCAGAGATCGGTGAACTCGCCCTGGGTATAGAGCGAGAGCTCCTCGCCTGGCGGGATGGAGGCGATGATCTCGGCCTTGTAGTGCTCGCCGATCCCGCGGAAGAAATCGATCGCCTGTTCGCGCGACAGCACCCGCCGGGTGACCGGCAGCGCCTCCTCGACGAGGCGGTGCATTTCCTCCTCGATGCGCGGCAGATCCTCCTGCGTGAAGGGGCGTTCATAGGCGAAGTCGTAGTAGAAGCCGTTCTCGATCACCGGCCCGATGGTGACCTGCGCCGTGGGGAACAGCCTCTTGACCGCCTGGGCAAGGAGATGCGCGGTGGAGTGGCGCAGGATGTCCAGCGCCTCGGGACTTTTGTCGGTGATGATCTCGACGCGGGCATCGCGGTCGATGACATAACTGGTGTCGACCAGTCGGCCATCCACCTTGCCGGCCAGGGCCGCCTTGGCAAGACCCGCGCCGATGGAGGCGGCCACTTCCTGCACCGTCACCGGAGATGCAAAGCTCTTCTTGCTGCCGTCGGGCAATGTGATTTCGATCATGGACCCATGCGGCGGGGCAACCGGCCCCGCTCCTCGAAGCTTGAAAGAAACGGCAGGACGGCCTTCGACGAGCCCGATGCGGTTTCGGGCGGTCTCCCCTCAAGGGGAAGCCTGCCGGGAAGCGCTCAGTTTAGCCCAGGCCGGAGCCGCCCACGTGACCGGCGGCGGATAAAATCCAAGCTTTTGGAGAGTGTCCGATGCGCATCCTCGTCACCGGCACCGCCGGCTTCATCGGCGCCGCACTTGCCAGGCGTCTGCTCGACCGTGGCGATGAAGTGCTCGGCATCGACAACCACAACGACTACTACGACCCGGCACTGAAGGAAGCCCGGCTCGCCGGCTTTGCCGCGCATCCGCGCTACACCCACGTGCGCTCGGACGTCGCCGATGCGGCCGCGCTCGAGCGTGCCTTCGCCGCGTTCCGTCCACAACGCGTGGTGCACCTGGCCGCGCAGGCCGGCGTGCGTTATTCGCTGAAACACCCGCAGGCCTATGTGCAGAGCAATCTGGTCGGCTTCGGCAACGTGCTGGAAACCTGCCGGCACGGCGCGGTCGAACATCTGGTGTATGCCTCGTCGAGTTCGGTGTACGGCGCCAACCGCAAGCTGCCTTTTGCCGTGGAGGATCCGGTTGATCATCCGGTGAGCCTGTACGCGGCGACCAAGAAAGCCAACGAGCTGATGGCCCACAGCTATAGCCATCTATACGGCCTGCCGACCACGGGCCTGCGCTTCTTCACCGTGTACGGCCCCTGGGGACGACCGGACATGTCGCCGATGCTGTTCGCCGACCGCATCCGTCGCGGCGAGCCGATCGAGGTCTACAACTATGGCCATCACCGGCGCGACTTCACCTATATCGACGACATCGTCGAAGGCGTGATCCGCACGCTCGATCACATCGCCCGGCCCGATCCGGCCTACGACGCCGAACGGCCGAATCCCGGCAGCTCGAGCGCGCCGTATCGGGTCTACAACATCGGCAACGACCGGCCGGTCGAACTGCTCTATTTCATCGAACTGCTGGAGCGCGGGCTCGGTCGCACGGTGGAAAAACGCCTGCTGCCGATGCAGCCGGGCGACGTGCCGGACACCTGGGCCGACGTGTCGGCCCTGCGACGCGAGGTCGGTTACGCACCGAACACCTCGATCGAAGAGGGTGTGGCACGCTTCATCGCCTGGTATCGCGACTACACCGGGCGGTGAAGTCGCCTCGCGAAAATCAGAAAGGCTTGGCCAGCACCAGATAGACCACGCCAAGCAGCAGCAGCACCGGTAGTTCGTTGAAGCCACGCAAGGCGCGCGCCGAGGGCAGCGCGTCGCCGCGCGCATGCCGCTTGAGCATGCGCCCCGTCCAGATGAAATGGATTAGCATCAGCACGACCAGCGTCAACTTGGCATCGATCCAGTGCCGACCGGCAACGACGTCGGGCAATGGTCCAGACGACAGGGCACGCGGCCCCAGCCACAAGACCAGGCCGAACAGGAAGGCGATCCCGAACATGATGTGCCCGAAGCGGTAGAGACGCCGCCCCATCAGCACCAGGCGTTCACGGACCGCTGCAGGTTCGCCGGCCGCCTCGGCAAGATTGACCAGGATCCTGGGCAGATAGAACACCGCCGCCATCCAGGCGATGACGAACACGAGATGGAAGCTCTTGAGCCACAAATACAACATCGCCGGCACCTTGCATGGAGGGTGCCGGCGATTCTGGCAGCAAACCAGCCGTCGCAGCCAGTCCGTTCGGCCTTAGAAACGCGCCCGCAGGTAGAACGCCGGACCATCGGAATGGATGGCCAGCCGGGTCTTGGCGTTGTCGTAATCCTTGTTGAGATTCACCTGCGAGGCCGCGTACTCGAGCGCAAAGCCGACATTGGTCCAGGGGAACCATTCGACACCCAGGGATGCGTTCCAGATGTGGCCATTCAGATCGCCACCGTTCTTTTTGACCCCGGAAGCGTCGAAATACATGCGCCATTGGTCATTGAAGGCATGACGCCAACCGAGCGTCAACATGGGCGCCCACTCATGATCGCTGTAGCCCTCCGAGCCGGAAACGCTTTCACCGCCGGCAGAGGCGCTGGCCCGAAGCCTGAGATCGACCTTGTAATAGGCTGCACCCAGACCGACCCCGAACACATCGGAGTCGTGGCCAAACCACCACTTATAAGCGGCACTGCCGAAATTGTATTTCACCTTGCCCTTGACCTTGGCGCCGACATCGGCGTCGACCAGCGGGATGTATTGATTCACGCTGCGGGTATTGTCGCGGTTGATCTGATAAAAGTCGAACGAAAACCCTTGGCTGTCGCCCAGCAGAAAATCCGCCCTGACGCGGGGATTGGTGCTGTGTTTATCGAGGCCGAGATCATCTTCTAAATTGACCTTGCCGCTCGCGCCGGCGTAATCGCCGCGGCCACGCACGGACAAATCGGTGTCGTTGTTGGAATAATACCCACCCACCCAGAGACTGATCCGATCCAGCGCAGGCGATTTTTCGGCATGCACATTGGCACTGGCCAAGCCGCTCAAGGCCAAACCCACGGCCAGCGCAGACAGACGGCGGGGAAAATTGTTAAGCATGGAAGAAAACCTCGTCGTGTTGTCGTGGACGGGGCGTACTATCACCATCGGAAGGTCATTCTTCCGTGAAGGAAGGCTTCTGAACCTGAATATCGCCTTGATGGCACGCTAAAGAAATCGCAATGGCGCATTAAAAAAAGCCGAGCGGATGGCTCGGCTTTGGCTTTGGCTTTGGCTTTGGCTTTGGAAAGCGATGGTGGGCGGTACAAGGATCGAACTTGTGACCCCTTCCATGTCAAGGAAGTGCTCTACCGCTGAGCTAACCGCCCCACGCGCCCATCGATGATGTGCGCAAGCGGCGCAGTATACGGAAGCGCCCGTGCGGCGGCAACCCACACGGCGCGTCAGCGCAAGGCGCGCTCGCGCAATTGATGGATGCGATCGCGGATGCGCGCGGCTTCCTCGAACTCGAGGTTTTGCGCATGACGGTACATCTGTGCCTCGAGTTTCTTGAGGAGACTCGCCGCCTGCGCTGGATCGAGGTCCTGGTAGGACGCAGCCTCCTCGGCCACGACGGCGGTGCGCTGGGTCTTGCCTGATCGCCGACGGCCGGCAGCGGCTTCGCTGCGCGCGCCCTCCATGATGTCGGCGATGCGCCGCACCACCGTCTGTGGCGTGATGCCGTGCGCCGCGTTCCAGGCGATCTGCTTCTCGCGGCGGCGGCGGGTCTCGTCGATCGCCGCCTGCATCGAGCGGGTGATCTCGTCGGCATACAGGATGGCCTTGCCGCGCACGTTGCGCGCCGCGCGGCCGATGGTCTGGATCAACGAGCCGGTGGAGCGCAGGAAGCCTTCCTTGTCGGCGTCCAGAATCGCCACCAGCGACACCTCGGGCATGTCCAGCCCCTCGCGCAACAGGTTGATGCCGACCAGCACGTCGAACTCGCCCAGGCGAAGATCGCGGATGATCTCGCTGCGCTCGATGGTCTCGATGTCCGAATGCAGGTAACGCACCTTGACGTCGTGCTCGGCGAGGTAGTCGGTGAGGTTTTCGGCCATGCGCTTGGTCAGCGTGGTGACCAGCACGCGATCGCCCATCGCGATGCGCTTCTTGGCCTCGCCCAGCAGGTCGTCGACCTGGGTGCGCACCGGCCGCACTTCCACTTCCGGATCGACCAGACCGGTGGGGCGCACCACCAGCTCGACCACGGCATCGCCGGATTTTTCGAGTTCATACCGGGCCGGCGTGGCCGAGACGAAGATCGTGCGCGGCGCGCGGCGTTCCCATTCCTCGAACCTGAGCGGCCGGTTGTCCATCGCCGAGGGCAGACGGAAGCCGAACTCGACCAGCGTCTCCTTGCGCGAGCGGTCGCCCTTGTACATGGCACCGAGCTGCGGCACGGTGACGTGCGACTCATCCACCACCAGCAGCGCATCCGGCGGCAGGTAGTCGAACAGGGTCGGCGGCGGCTCGCCCGGCGCGCGGCGCGTCAAGTGGCGTGAATAGTTTTCGATGCCCTGGCAATAGCCGACCTCGGCCATCATTTCGATGTCGAAGCGGGTGCGCTGCTCCAGCCGCTGCGCCTCGACCAGCTTGTTCTCGCGATAAAGCTGTTCCAGCCGCTCGGTCAACTCGAGCTTGATGGTCTCGATGGCGTTCAGCACGCTCTCGCGCGTGCTGGCGTAGTGCGTGCGCGGATAGACCGTGTAGCGCGGCACCTTGCGCAGGGTCTCGCCGGTGAGCGGATCAAACAGCGCCAGACTTTCCACTTCGCCGTCGAACAGCTCGATGCGCAGCGCCTCGGTTTCGTTCTCGGCCGGAAATACGTCGATCACCTCGCCGCGCACGCGGTAAGTGCCGCGATGCAGCTCCATCTCGTTGCGCGTGTATTGCAGCTCGGTGAGCTGGCGGATCAACTTGCGCTGGTCGATGCGCTCGCCGGCCGACAGGATCAGCCGCAGGCTGAGGTAATCCTCCGGGTCGCCGAGGCCGTAGATCGCCGAGACGGTGGCCACGATCAGCGCATCGCGGCGCGAGAGCAGCGCCTTGGTCGCGGCCAGGCGCATCTGCTCGATGTGATCGTTGATCGAGGCATCCTTCTCGATGTAGGTGTCCGAGGCCACCACGTAGGCCTCGGGCTGGTAGTAGTCGTAGTAACTGACGAAGTACTCCACGGCGTTGTCCGGGAAGAACTCGCGGAATTCGCCGTAGAGCTGCGCGGCCAGCGTCTTGTTCGGCGCCAGCACGATGGTCGGGCGCTGGATGCGCTCGATCACGTTGGCGATGGTGAAGGTCTTGCCCGAGCCGGTGACACCGAGCAGGGTCTGCGCGGCCAGGCCGGCCTCGAAGCCGGCGGTCAGGCGCTCGATCGCCTGGGGCTGGTCGCCTGCTGGTCGATAGGGCGCCTTGAGTACGAAACGGTCGGTCATTCCGCGCAAGATGCGGGCCTGACCCCGCATTTGCAATGCCGGCGGCCCACGTCCCGTGTCGGTCCGGGATGACACCCATACCGCACCCGGCCGGCAGCCCGCCGGCGGCGGCTTGCCTAGCCTCTCCCTTGCGCAAGGGAGAATGGCCATGAAGACCAGACGGACGAAACCGCGTCGGCAGCGCGGACTCACCCTGATCGAGCAGTTGATGACGGTAGCGGTTCTCGCCGTGCTGGCCGGGCTCGGACTGCCCTCGTTCGTCGGCCTGCTCAGCCGGCACCGGCTGCAGACCAGCGGACTCGACTTGTTCGCCACCCTGCAATATGCCCGTGCCACCGCGATCACGCAGCGTCGGGCGGTGATCGTTTGCCCCACTGTGGACGCTCGACAATGCAGCAATGGCGTCGAGTGGACTACCGGCTGGCTGGTCGGCGCCGATCACGACCGTGACGGACAGATCGACGATGCGCCGCTGCGAAGCTCGTCCGGACATCCCGGACTTTTCATCCACGGCAGCAGCGGACGGCGCCTGGTCCGATTCCTGCCCGATGGCAGCGCCGCCGGCAGCAACCTCACCTTGTCGCTCTGCACGCACGATGGCCACAAGGCACTCAAAGTCATCGTCTCGAATGCAGGACGCGTCCGCATGGCGGATCAAGAGGGCAACACCTGCGGATGAGGCGCCAAGGTGGCGCAGGCGGATGCCGAGCCATCTAGCATCGGGCGTGCGATGAGCCGACTTTACTCACATTCTTACTCACATCTTGAGACGATGCCCGGCGACACCAGGCGATGCCCAAAAACAAAAACCCCGCACAGTGGCGGGGTTTTGCTGGTCTCTGACGAGGCCCAAAGACCCCGAAAGAGCATCATGTGGCGCCCGATGTTGGACTCGAACCAACGACCCCCTGATTAACAGTCAAGTGCTCTAACCAGCTGAGCTAATCGGGCGTGAGCTCGATAGTTTTGTCGCAAAGCCTGGCGCTGTCAAGCTTGCCGACACCGGCAGATCATGCCTTGACAGCAGGGCTCCGGCGGCCACCGGGGATACGGTAGCAGGGCACGTAGGCATTGCCTCCCGGCAGCTTCATGCGCTGCTGCTGCACGAACGCCTGCAGCAACGCATCGAGCGCCTGCATGATCACCGGGTCACCGTCGATTTCGAACGGGCCGCGCTCTTCGATCGCGCGGATGCCCTCGTCCTTCACGTTACCCGCGACAATGCCGGAAAAGACTCGCCGCAGGTCGGCCGCGAGCTCGTGGCGAGGGCGGTCGCGATGGATCGCGAGCGAACGCATCGCCTCATGGGTGGGGCGGAAGGGCTGCTGGAACTCGAAGGGTACGCTGAGCGCCCAGTTGAAAAAGAATGCGTCCTTGGTCTCCAAACGGTAGTTGCGTACGCGGTCGATGCCCTTGACCATGGAGCGCGCGACGGTGATCGGATCGCCCATGAGGATCTCGTAGCGCGAGGCCACGTCATCCCCGAGCGCCAGCCGCAGGAAACGATCGATCTGCTCGAAATAGGGCGAGGCCTCGGCAGGCCCGGTGAAAACCAACGGGAACGGAATGCCGGCGTTGTCCGGGTGCAGCAGGATGCCGAGCAGGTACAGGATTTCCTCAGCCGTACCCACGCCACCGGGGAAGACGATGATGCCGTGCGCGGTACGGACGAAGGCCTCCAGCCGCTTTTCGATGTCCGGCATGATGACGAGCTGGTTGACGATCGGGTTGGGCGACTCCGCCGCGATGATGCCGGGCTCGGTGATGCCGATGTAACGGTTGTTGCGGCGCCGCTGCTTGGCATGGGCGATGGTGGCGCCCTTCATCGGCCCTTTCATGGCGCCGGGCCCGCAGCCGGTGCAGATGTCCATGGCCCGCAGGCCGAGCTGGTAGCCCACCTGCTTGGTGTATTCGTATTCGTCGCGTGAGATCGAATGACCGCCCCAGCACACCACGAGGTTGGGATCGATCTGCGGCTTGAGGATGCGCGCATTGCGCAGGATCTCGAACACGGCATGCGTGATGCCCACCGAGTCCTCGAGATCGAAGGCGCCTTGTTCCATCTGCGCGGAGACGTAGACGATGTCGCGTATCACCGCGACGATCAGCTCGTTGATGCCACGGATGATCTGCCCGTCGACGAAGGCTTGCCCGGGCGCGTTGGTGAGCTCGATCTTGATGCCGCGGTCCTGCTGCAGCACCTGGATGTCGAAGTCCGGATATTGCTCGAACATCGAGCGGGGATCGTCGCTGATGTTGCCCGAGGTCAGCACCGCCAGCGCGCAGCGCCGAAGCAGTGCATGCAGCCCCGAGCCGCTGGCATCGCGCAACCGCGCCACTTCGTTGCGGGAAAGCACGTCCAGCCCGCCGGCGGGCGAGATGCGTGCGCTGACGGTATCCGCCCGCTTCGGCAGGGGCGTGTGGGTGGTAAAGCTTTCCGCGTGTTCGTAGCCCATCTCAGCACAGTTCGTGTGGAAAAGATCCGCACTCTAGCGGTTTATGGATACCGCTTCTAGAGACGGCACCCATGCAAAGGCCGGCGCACGAGGGCGCCGGCCTTTGCATGGCACTGCTTTTGAAGAGGCGATTAGAAGGTATAGCGCAGGGTCAACAACGCCGACCAGCGCGAAACGACGTTGGTCTTGATGTCGCGACCGGCATCGTAAATGACCTTCGGCCCAGGCTGATAATTGCCGGATGCGTCGACCGGCAGACCGTAGATGTATTTGCCGGTAGCCTTGTCGACGCCCTGGTAGTTGGCCAGGGTACGGGTATATGGGAAAGGAATATAGGACTGCTGCCCCCAGTCCTTGTCCAGCAGATTGAGGAAATTATAGATATCGAGCCTGATTTCGCCTTTATTGCCCTTGAACAAGCCGGGAATCTCCTGGCTGAAACTCATGTCCAGCTCATTGGTCCAGGCGGCACGAGCCTTGTTGCGCTTGGCGATCTCACCTTGATGATGCTTCAGGTAATCATCATGCTGGATATAATCATAGAACTGCTGGATGGCCTGGGCCGACGTGCCCGCCTGGAACTCGACGTCACCGGGGCGAGGAATATAAACCAGGTCACGGCTATAGCTGTCGCCATTGGCATCGTTGCCGAACGTCCAGCTGTAGGGCTGACCAGTCTGGCCATTGTAAAAGGCACTGATCGTCGTCGCATAATCACCAAAGAACGCATGCGACCACGTCAACGTGCCCACGACACGACGGGTGACCGCATAGTTGGCGACACCATCGACCTCCTCATTGGGATTGACCCAGACATTGTTACTAAAATTGGACGAAGCCTGGCTCGACGTCCCCGGATTGACTTCCTTGGCATGGGCAAGGGTGACGCCGAGGCTGGCCGCCCAATCGTCGGCAAAAGGCTTCTTGAATGATAAGGTCAAGGCATCGGAACCACCCTTGCTAGTATTGTCCAGCAGGGTGCTGGTGCCGGAGAATGCAGGGTTGGCATTGGCTCGATTGGTATTCCCGGTCGGCCCACCTAGAGGGTTCTTGTAGAAAGTGTAGCGACCATCGGGCAAGCGACCCGTGGGAGCTCCTATGTTGATGTTTTTATAAAAGATGGCATTCCGTACCTGGATGTGTTCGTACTCCAGCGAACCGACAATGCCCAACCACGGCAATTCATGATCGAGCGCGATACTGGATTTCCAAACCGAAGGCAGTTTGAAATCAGGCGCAATGGTATCGACGTTCATCTGCTTACCGGCAGCGCCCGGAATGTTCTGCCCAAAAGGATCCGGACTGAAGGCCGGATACGGCGTCCCGGGCCCCACGGGGGCGTTGCTGCTATTGCGAACCGAATAAGTCGCCACCGTCATACCGTTATTCTGGTAGGGGTTGGTCATCCACACCGTGGGTGGATTCGACTGGAACAGACCAACGCCACCGCGCAGCTGCGTCGGCCTCTCGGTGTTGAACGAGTAATTGAAAGACAACCGCGGCTCGACCTGCACACGACCATTGATGGTATTGTCGTTGCGATAGCCAAAAGCCTTTTCGAAGGTCGGATTGTAGATCGGCTTGTCACCGGTGGCGTAGCGATTAACGCGGAAGCCGTACATCAACGAGAACTGATCGGTGACCTGCCAGGTGTCCTGCAGGAAGCCGCTGTAGCGACGCATGCGCCATTTGGCTGCCACGTCGTCCAGCGTATAACCTTGTGCCGGCTGGTAGAGATCGTATTGGTAATAGATGCCCCGAGCGAAATTGTCGATACCCCAGAACGTGTAGGCACCGAATTCTGTCCGGCCGAACAGGTTGTAGATTTTGTCCTGCTCGAAATCGATGCCGCCACGAACGGTATGGTCGCCAAGATAAAGCGTGGCTGCACTGAACAAAGTCCAGGTCTTGGTGGCAATCGAATTGTAGTCGCTGTACTGATCCTCACCCAGATCGACGTAGGGTGGCGAACCATTCGGCTTACCAGTCACATCCTTGCCCAGGTTGACGTAAACCTGCGGTTGTTGCCAGGGAACGGTACGGACCTGCGAGAAATCCTTGTAGCCGATCTTGGTTTCAGTGGAAAGCACATCGTTCCAATCGTCGAATAACTGCAGCGAGTAATTCTTGGTATCACTATTCTTGGTGTACCAGTAGCTGGTGAGACCGATGGCATTGTTACTGTTGCCCTGCACCACGGGCTGGGTTTCCTTGGTGCGCTGGAAGCTCAAGGATGCGCGGTGATTGTCCGTGATGTTCCAGTCCAGCTTGGCCAGGGAACGCTTGCTTTCGAGATCGACGCCACCGCCACTGAAATCGCCGGGTTTCAAACCGAGCTTGTTGGCCGTATCGATGATGCGCTGCAGATCCCCCGGGGAGATCTTGTTCGATGTCGACGGGCCATTGCCGAGATTCGGATCCAGACCATTGGCCGAATCGTTGCCCAGGCCGATGGTTTTCTGCTTTTCGTAGCTGGCGAAGAAAAACAGCTTGTCCTTGACGATGGGCCCGCCCAGGGTGACACCGCCGGTCCAGTCGCGGTCGTAGCCCTGGTAACTGCGGTTCTTATCCAGCCAACCGGCTTTACCCACCATGTCGTCAGCATTGCGATAGGCATAATAGGCAGAACCATGGAACTCATTGGTACCGCTCTTGGTCACCGCATTGACGTCCGCACCGACCGTATCGGAGGTCGTGTCGTAATTGGCGGTGGAAATATTGTATTCGGCAATCGTATCCATCGACACCGGCGAACCGATATAGGGCATGCCGTTGGAATTGAGGCCGAATGGATCACCGACACCGACGCCGTCGACGCTGATGCGGTTGTAGCGGGTGTTCTGGCCCACGGCCGAAATGGAGCCATCGCCCCGGTCGGTGATGGCAATGCGCGGATCCAAACGCACCACGTCCTGGATGGAGCGCCCGGGCATCGGCAGCATGCGCAGGTCACGCCCCGTGATCACGGTCGACAAACCCTTGTTGTCCGGATTGAACACCTGGGCACCGGCGGTCCCCGTGACCGTGACACCGGCGAGACTGGTGGCCGCCTGCCCCGTCCCCATGACCAGATTGATCGCCGTGTCCTGGGCCAGCTTCAGGTACACCTCGTGCTGCTCGGCCTGGCTCAGCCCGGCCTTGGACACGGTGACGTCGTAGGGGCCGCCCACGCGCAGGCCCTGTGCCGCATAGCGACCGCTGGCATCCGTGGTGGTGACCTTGGTGGTGCCCGAAGGCTCATGCACGATCTGCACCACGGCGCCGGCCACCGGCTGGCCGTTGGCATCGAGCACACGACCGCTGATCGCGGCGGAGGTTTCCTGGGCGCCGACCGGCGCTGCAGCCGCGAGCAATGCGCTGACGGCAAATGGCAGGAGTTTGGCCCGAAGTCGGTTGTTCATCTCAAATGTCCCCTTGAAGAAGCCTGTAAGGCATCAGCCCACGAAAAGACGAACCCACCCGCCTGGCGGGTGTCGTCTGCAGCTCTGCATCCCCGGTGTGAGGCTGGCAGCCACCGCGTGACCGCCGCATCGCTTGTTAAAAAAGCTTAATGTCATTGTATGACAATTTCATAACTTTTCGTGCACGAGCCGGCATGGGTGCCCGACCTGCTTTCAGGCCGACTTGGGTTCACTGCCCTGCAGATAGCGCTGGCGCATGGCCGGCCGGACATGGGCAAGGTCGATCATCACCAGGCCGTCCACACAGCCTGAGAATGCGGGATCTTCGCCGAAGTCGAGAAAGCGCACGCCCTGGGGTTCGACCAGGTCCACGTAGCGTCGATAGAGCACCGGAAGGCTGGCGCCCAGCGCATCGAGATGATGGCGCAGGCGGTTCAAGCCACGCTTGCAATCGAGCCCACCCAGATGGGCCTCGACCTGGCTCAGTGTCACCGCCGGCACCACGAAGGGCCGTCGCGCCGCGGCCAGCCCGGGCTTGCCGAAGTAATGCCGGTGCGCGGCCACGATCCACTCGCGCGCCTCGCGCGGCAGGCTAGCCGACAAACTCACCGGACCGAACAGATAACGCACATGGGGCCTGCGCGCGAGATACAGCCCGATGCCCTGCCACAGCTGGTCGAGCGCCCGCGAGCGCCAATAGGCTTGCGCGATGAAGCTGCGTCCGAGCTCGACGCCCTGCGCGAGCGTGGGCACGAACGCCGGCGCGTAGTTGAACAGACTGGCCGTATAGAGCCCGGTCACGCCGTGTCCTAAAAGGATCCGGCGCGCATCCCCAAGACGGTAGGCGCCGACGATGCGCACCGCGGCGGGATCCCACAACACGAGATGCTCGTAATAGGCATCGCAGGCATCGATATCCCGCCGCCGGCCGGTACCCTCGCCCACCTGGCGGAAGGTCAGCTCGCGCAGGCGACCGAGCTCGCGTATCAGCGCGCCATCCGCGGCGCCCGGCAGCAGGAAGATCTGCTTGCCGTCGGCAAGGTCGGCCAGCTTCTCGCCATGGGCCAACAAATCGCCAGCCACCCGCGCGGCAGACTCCGGATGCGCCAGCGCGGTCTGACCCTCGAAGAGCGGTCGGCGATGCCCGCCGATGCGGTAGACGTGCCGGCGCATCAGGTTGGCGGCACGGCGCGGCGAGCCGCCACTGCGCCGCTCCAACTCCTCGGCGGCGACGAGCGCGCCGACCCGCAAGGTCAAGCAACGGCAGGATGGCGAGGCCGCCTCGCGCGGCAGCATCGCCGTACCGAGCGGACGCGCCAGCAGCGAAAGTCCGTAGAAGGCCAGGGAATTGCGCGCCACGACATGCACCGGCAGGACCGGAATCCGCTTGCGCAAGGCAAGACGGGCAAAGCCTTCGGCCCAACGCCCGTCGCGCACGCCCGTGCCGCGCACGCGCGAGACCTCGCCGGCGGGGAAGATCACCACCGCCTCCCCGCGCGCGAAGGCACGGTAGACGCCACGCAACGAAGAAGCCGCGCCGCCGAAGACGTTCACCGGCAGCAGCAGCGGCTGCAAGGGCTTCATGGCACCGAGCCAGTCGTTGGCGAGGATGCGCACGTCCTCGCGTACCGAACCCACCAGTTGCAGCACGGCCAAGGCATCGACCATGCCCAGCGGATGGTTGGCCACCACCAGCAAGGGGCCTTCGGCGGGGATGTGCTCGCGTTCGCGCAGGTCGACCCGGTAGCCGACGCCAAGTCCCTCCAGTGCATGATCGACGAAGGCCAGCCCCGCGCAGGGGCCCGCGCGGGTCAGGGCGGCATTGAATCCCCGCTCATCGGCCAGGCGGCTCAACACGCTGGCCAGCGGGCGGCGGATCACCGGCCGGCTGGCCAGCCATGGCAGACGTTCGGCGAGGGTTTGCTCGACACTCAGCATGGCGCGCACTCCGCAAGTGGGGTGCCGCCCATGCTGGACGGGAAAGATGACAGCGCGGGGACGCGCGGCGGGTCAGCTGGCGCGCAGGTAGGCGGTGACGCCGCCCATGAACATCTGCACCGAGAGCGCGATCAGCAGCATGCCCATCACCCGCTCCAGTGCCGTGAGCACGCTCTCGCCCAGCCAGCGGAAAAGGTAGGTGGCACTGAGCAGGATGGCGGCGGTCGCCAGCCAGGCCAGCAGCAGGGCGGTCGCCCAGTCGGCGGTCCGCCCGGGGGCGGTATTGGTGAGCAGCAGCAGGGCCGACATCGCCGAGGGCCCGGCCACGCCCGGGATCGCCATCGGCACGATGAAGGGCTCGCCCTGCCCGGGCTTGCCGAAAATGCCGCCGTCGGGCGTCGGGAAGACCATGCGGATGCCGATCAGGAACAACACGATGCCGCCGGCGATGCTGATCGATTCCTGCCGCAACTGCAGCAGTTCGAGCAGATGCCGCCCGCCGATCAGGAACCCCATCAACACCGCCAGCGCGATCAGCAGTTCGCGGATCAGCACCACGCGCCGGCGCTTGGGCGGCACGTCCTTGAGCAGGCTGAGAAACAGCGGCACGTTGCCGAGCGGATCCATGATCAGGAACAACAGGATGCCCGCCGAGAGCGTGGTCATCTGGGTTTCCATCGCTTCCCCTACAAGGCCCGGTCAGGCCGATTGGCGCAGATCCAGCAAGGCGCCGCGGGCGGCGGCACCCGCTGGCGCGAGCAGATGGACGACCGCCGGCGCGGCCACCGCCGGCAACGGCAGACGCGCGCTGTTCTCGCCGAAATAGGCCTCGCGCCGCAGCGCTGTGCGCATCGGCGGCGGCAGCAACGCATGCGCGCGTACCGGACCGCGCTCGGTTTCCTGGTGCAGGATCTCGACGTAGCGCTCCAGCGCCGCCTTGGCCACGCCATAGGCGCCCCAGTGCGCACGGTTGACCAGCGAGGGATCATCCAGGATGACCACCACCGCGCTGTCGTCCGCCCGGCCGAGCAAGGGCAGGCAGGCCTGGGTCAGCGCGAACGGCGCCGAGACGTTGACGTGCAGGGTGCGCAGCCACGCATCGGGCTGATGGACCGCAAGCGGCGTGAGTCCGGCGAAGCTCGCCGCGGCGTGGACGATGCCGTCCAGGCGACCGAAGTCGCGCTCGAGACCTTCGGCGAGCGCCTCATAGTCGCGCGGCGTGGCCGTTTCCAGATCGAGCGGGTGGATGACCGGTTCGGCCAGCCCTTCGCCGATCATGGCATCGTAGAGCTGCTCCAGCGCACGCCGGCGCCGACCGCTGATGACCACCGTGGCACCGGCCGCGGCCGCCGCCCGCGACACCGCGGCGCCGAGTCCGCCATAGGCTCCGGTGACCAGCACCACACGACCGGCGAGGGTATCGGCGTCGGCCTGCCACTGCCCCGACCAGGGAACGCGCGGCAGACTCATGCCGAGGCGGTCCCGGCGACGTCCGCAGCCATGCGCGCCAGTTCCCCGGCGGCGGCCAGATCCTCGATGATGTCGCAGCCGCCGATCAGCTCGCCGTGGATGAAGAGCTGGGGAAAGGTAGGCCAGTTGGCAAAGCGCGGCAGCGCCGCGCGCACTTCGGGATCGGCCAGCACGTTCACGGCATGGAACTGCATGCCGGCAGCCTCGAGCGCCTTCACCGCACGCGCCGAAAACCCGCACATCGGAAACCGGGGCGTGCCTTTCATGAAGAGCACCACCGGATGATCGGCGAGCAGCGCCTTGATCCTGTCGTTGACGTCCATAAACCTGGAATTGACCACTAGAATGCGTACCAGGCGCTAGTGTATCAGCGGTGCCCCGGCCGACCGGCCGTGGCAGGAATCATCTCTTTCCACCGAACAGGAGCGAATCATGGCGTTCGAACTTCCCCCGCTGCCTTACGAGAAGAATGCGCTCGAGCCGCACATCTCCGCCGAGACGCTGGAATACCACTACGGCAAGCACCACCAGACCTACGTCACCACGCTCAACAAGCTGATCGAGGGCACCGAGTTTTCCTCCATGCCGCTCGAGGAGATCATCAAGAAATCCTCAGGGCCGCTGTTCAACAACGCCGCCCAGGTGTGGAACCACACCTTCTACTGGCATTGCCTGAGCCCCAAGGGCGGCGGCGCGCCGAGCGGCAAGCTCGCCGACGGCATCAACCAGGCGTTCGGTTCCTTCGACAAGTTCAAGGAGGAGTTCTCCAAGTCGGCCGTGGCGAACTTTGGCTCCGGCTGGACCTGGCTGGTGCAGCGGCCCGATGGCACGCTCGCCATCGTCAACACCTCCAACGCGGCCACGCCGATCACCGGCAGCGACAAGCCCCTGCTGACCTGCGACGTGTGGGAGCACGCCTATTACATCGACTACCGCAACGCGCGGGCCAAGTACGTCGAGTCGTTCTGGAATCTGGTCAACTGGGAATTTGCCGCCTCCAAACTCGCCTGAGTCTGCGCGCACCCCCCTTCGATCCACGCCCCGGCTGTCACGCCGGGGCGTTGTTTTTTGAAGCGCCGCCATCGCCAGAGCGGTCACCCGAGGCGATGCGCCCGTTGCGCGCAAGTCCACGATTTGGCCGCTGAAACTGTCGTAAGCTTGGCCGGCCAACACCGCCGACAGGGGCGGGATTTTGCCGGGGGAACGCGCATGGCCACCGCTACCGCAGCCGCAAAAAACGCCCGCACGCTGGGCGCCCAACGCGCCGAAGTCAGCCAGCTGACGCTGTACGACTGGGTGGCGCTTGACAAGCGCGGCAAGCGCATGAAGGGCGAAATGGCGGCGAAGAATGCCTCGCTGGTCAAGGCCGAGCTGCGCCGACAGGGCATGAACCCGCAAAGCGTGCGCGAACGCGGCAAGCCGCTCTTCGGCGCCGCCGGCAGTTCGGTCAAGCCGCGCGACGTGGCCATCTTCAGCCGCCAGATCGCCACCATGATGGCCTCCGGCATCCCGATGGTGCAGGCCTTCGACATCATCGCCGGCGGGCAGAGGAACGTCCGCTTCAAGAACATGCTCACCGACGTGAAGCAGGCGATCGAGGGCGGCTCCTCGCTGCACGAAGCGCTCGCACGCTACCCGGTGCAGTTCGACGAGCTCTATCGCAACCTGGTGCGCGCCGGCGAATCGGCGGGCGTGCTGGATACCGTGCTCGACACCGTCGCCACCTACAAAGAAAAAATGGAGGCGATCAAGAGCAAGATCAAAAAAGCCCTGTTCTATCCGACCATGGTGCTGGCGGTGGCGCTGCTGGTCAGCATGATCATGCTCTTGTTCGTGGTGCCGGTGTTCGCGCAGACCTTCCGCGACGCCGGCGCGGAGCTGCCGGCGCCCACGCAGGTCGTCATCTCGGCCTCGGAGTTCATGAAAAGCTACTGGTGGGTGGTGATCGGCGGCATCGTCGGCAGCATCGTCGCGGCGGTGATGGCCAAAAAGCGCTCGCCGGCCTTCGCCCATGCGCTGGACCGGCTGTCCCTGCGCCTGCCGGTGATCGGCAACATCCTGCGCCAGTCGGCGATCGCCCGCTTCGCGCGCACTCTCGGTGTCACCTTCCGCGCCGGCGTGCCGCTGGTGGAGGCCATGGACGCGGTGGCCGGCGCCACCGGCAGCGTGGTCTACGGGGATGCGGTCAGGCAGATGCGCGACGACATCGCCGTCGGTCACCAGTTGCAGCTGGCGATGCGTCAGACCGGCCTGTTTCCGAACATGGTGGTGCAGATGACCGCGATCGGCGAGGAATCCGGCGCGCTGGACAGCATGTTGTTCAAGGTGGCCGAGTTCTATGAGGAAGAGGTCAACAACGCGGTCGACACCCTCTCCACTCTGCTCGAGCCCTTGATCATGGTGATCCTGGGCGTGCTGGTGGGCGGCATGGTGGTCTCGCTTTATCTGCCGATCTTCAAGCTGGCCGGCACGGTCTAAGAGGCGCGATTCGTCCCTGCTCGCCGCATGACTCGATGCCGCGCACACCGCGGAGCGGGTTTACCAGCCAGGCGCCGGCAGCGGCGAACCCGGGCCGTTTCTTACCTGGACGCTCACGGATAACGCATGCTCGACCTCCCTTTGTGGGCGTGGCTCGTCTGCGCCGGCGTGCTCGGCCTGCTGGTGGGCAGTTTCCTCAATGTGGTGATCCTGCGCCTGCCCGCGCGCATGGAAGCGCTGTGGCGACGCGAGGCGCACGAAGCGCTCGGCCTCGACGCCGGCGAGGAACCCCTGCCGCCCGGCATCGTCCGCGAACCCTCGCACTGCCCGCACTGCGGGCATCGGTTGCGCGCCTTCGACAACATTCCGCTCTTGGGCTGGCTGAAGCTCAAGGGCCGTTGCCGCCATTGCGGTGCACGCATTTCGCTCCAGTATCCGTTGGTGGAGGCTGCGGTCGCCGTGTTGAGCGTGCTCGTCGTGGCCCGCTTAGGTCCCGGCGGGAAGGCTCTGGCGGGGCTGGTCTTCACCTGGATGCTGGTGGCGCTGACGGGGATCGACCTGCGTACCCGCTTGCTGCCCGATCAGCTCACCTATCCGCTGCTCTGGCTGGGGCTGCTGCTCTCGCTCACGGGGCTGTTCGTGCCGGCGCCGATGGCGATCCTGGGCGCCGCGCTCGGCTATCTCAGCCTGTGGAGCGTGTACTGGCTGTTCAAGCTCGCCACCGGCAAGGAAGGCATGGGCTATGGCGATTTCAAGCTGCTGGCCGCCCTCGGCGCCTGGATGGGGCCTGGGGCATTGCTGCCGGTGATCCTGCTGTCCTCGCTCATCGGCGCGCTGCTGGGCGGGGCACTGATCGTGTTCGGACGCCATCGCCGCGAGGTGCCGATCCCCTTCGGGCCGTTCCTGGCCGGTGCCGGCTGGCTCTGGCTGCTGGCCGGCGATGCGCTCTGGGGCCTCTACGCGCAGCTTGCGGGCTGGCGATGAGCACGCCGTTCGTGGTGGCCATGACCGGCGGCATCGCGGCGGGCAAGAGTGCCGTCGCGCGGCGTTTCGAGCAGCTCGGCATCCATGTGTACGATGCCGATCAGGCCGCGCGCGCCGTGGTCGCGCCGGGCACCGAAGGCCTGGCCGCCGTCATCAAGGCCTTTGGTCCGGGCGTCCTGGACGCCTCGGGTCATCTCGACCGCGCAGCCATGCGCGCACGCATCTTTGCCGACCAAGCCGCGCGCCGGCAGCTGGAGGCCATCATCCACCCGCGCGTGCGCGCATGGCTGCGCGAGCACGCGCGGGCCGACCGGGGCCCGTACTGCGTGCTGGCGATTCCGCTGCTTGCCGAAAACATCGACCATTACCGCTGGGTGGATCGCATTCTGGTGGTGGATGCGCCCGAAGCCCTGCAGCTGGAACGGCTGATCCGTCGCGACGGCATCGACGAGGCCCTGGCCCGGCGCATGATCGAGCAGCAGGCCCACCGCCTGCATCGCCTCAAGCTTGCCCACGACGTGATCGAGAATCACGGCGAAGAGCGCGCCCTCGACGCCCAGGTGGCTCAATTGCACCGCCGCTACCTCGAACTGGCCCAGGAAAAGCGTCGGCATGCCGACGGCGGCGATGGGGTACATGCCGAACCCGGTTCGGCCGAACGCCCGTAATAGGACGAACCGCCTGCCCTGCGCTCGCTCGCAAAACCCGTGCTCTTCGAGGGTCCGGATACCCTCTGGCAACTATGCCGGCAAGGGATGCGGGAACCGGATCCGTGCCACGCGCTGGGCGCCGGACTGGTTTTCGATCTCGAGCGTCCAGCCAAAACGCTCGCTGATGCGCTGGGCAATCGCCAGCTCGAAGCCGGAGTGGGCCGGGGCCAGGCCGCCCTCCTGCGCCGTGCTCGTCACCGTGACCGCATCGGACAGCACGCTCAGCACGATGCGCCCTTCCCCTGCATGCTGCGCGGCATTGCGGATGAGCTGCCAGCACAGCACCGCGAAGACCCGCGAGGACCCCTGCAGGGCAAAGCGCGCGGGTTCCTCCAGCGCAAGTTCCACCGGCCGGCCTTCGAGCAGTTGCCTGAGTTCGGCGAGCTCGCGCTGCAGCACGTCGTTGACGACGTATTCCTCGTCGTTCCTGCCGATGTCGGCCTCGCGCGCCAGCACCAGGAAGGATTCGACCAGCGCCTCCATCTCGCGCGCGGCGCGCCTGATCCGCCGCACCGAACGCAGCCCCGAGGAAGTGAGCGCAGTCTCGTTGTCCAGCAGGTCGGCCGACATCTTGATCACGGTGAGCGGACTGCGCAGCTCGTGGCTGGCGTCGCGGGTGAAGTTGCGCTCCCGCTCGGTGTAGCCGGCGATGCGCTCGGCAAAACCGTGCAAGGCATGCGCGAGTGCGACCAGGTCGGCATCGCTGCGTTTGGGCAGCCGGGCCGGATTGAACACCTGTGGATCGGGCTTCTGCTCGTTCCAACCTTCGAGCAGGCCGGCCAGGGAATGGATGCCCCGCCATTCGCGGCGCACGGCGAGCCAGCTGAGCGCCGCGATCACCGCGATCAATGCAAGCACCGCCGCCACCGGCGCCCTGCCGGTGCTGCCGAGCAGGACGGCGATCACCGTGCCGATGAGCTGCAGTGCGAATACCAGCGCCAGGCGACGCTGGGCGCGGCCCCGGCCCGCCGGTGTGACGCGCGGGCGGTGCGCTGCCCCCGAGCGGGGGTGGACGGCCTGCAAGACATTCATCGCAGGTCAGGTCACCGGCGCCGCCGTTTCCGCCGAGAGATCGGCCAGCCGGTAGCCGGCCGAATGGATGGTGTGCAACAACGGCCGGTCGAAGGGTTTGTCGATCACCCGGCGCAGGTTATACAGATGCGAACGCAAGGTGTCCGAGTCGGGCAAGGCGTCGCCCCAGATCTCGCGCTCGATGTCGCGCCGGCTGACCACGCGCGGCGACTCGCGCATCAGGATGGCCAGCAGCTTGAGCCCGATCGGCGAGACGGTGAGCTCCTGCCCGGCGCGGGTCAGGCGCAAGGTGGCGGTGTCCAGCGTCATGTCGCCGACGGTGAGCACCTCGGCGGAGACCTGGCGGCGATCGCGGCGGATCAGCGCACGCAGGCGCGCCTCCAATTCGCGCACCTCGAAGGGCTTGACCAGGTAATCGTCCGCGCCGGCCTCGAGACCGACCAGCTTGTCCTCCAGCGTGTCGCGCGCGGTCAGCATCAGCACCGGGGTGGACTTCTTGCCGTCGCGGCGCAGCTTGCGGCAGAGATCCAGCCCATCCATGCCCGGCAGCATGAGATCGAGCACGATGACGTCGTAGCTGTTGGTCACTGCCAAGTGCAGGCCGCTGACGCCGTCGGCGGCATAGTCGACCGAATAACCACGACTTTCGAGAAACTCCCCAACCATCTCGGCGATCTGGCGATTGTCTTCGACCAACAGGATCAGGCCGGACTGGTCTTCGCGCTGCGTCATGGACGAACCTCCTTGGCAGATTTCACATTCGTGAAAGCTAGCGTCCCGACCGGTGTGCGCGACGTGAAGGGCCCACGCAATCCGTTCAGCGCAGCAGCGGCACGAGCGCCGGCCACACGTTGGCCAGCACGCGCGGCTGGCCGGCGGCATTGGGATGCAGGCCATCGTCCTGCATCAGCGCCGGATCCTCGGCCACGCCCGCGAGCAGGAACGGCACCAGCGCGATGCGTTTGCGCTCGGCGAGCCGGGCATAGACCGCGCGCAAGCCGTCGCGGTATTGCGGACCGTAGTTCACCGGCAGCTCGATGCCGAGCAGCAATACCCTGGCGCCGGTTGCCTGCGCGGCGTCGATCATCGCCGCCAGGTTGTCCTCCAGCTGCGTCAGCGGCAGACCGCGCAGGCCATCGTTGGCACCGAGTTCCAGCACCACGACCCCGGGCCGGTAAGTGGCCAGCAGTGCCGGCAGACGGCCGCGACCGCTCAGCGAGGTCTCGCCGCTGATACTGGCATTGACGACCTGCCAGGGCGGCGCCATCTTGGCCAGACGCATCTCCAGCAGATGCACCCAGCCCTGCTCCACCGGCAGGTTGTGCGCGGCGGAAAGCGAGTCACCCAGCACCAGCACCGTCCGTGACGGCGCCGCCTGCACGGCACCGACGGCGATCCATGTACCCAACAGCCACGCAAGGAACCGGCGCATGAGCCAAACACCCCGAGTCGTCCTCGAAGCCCGCGATGTTAGCAAGCATGTACGCGGCCCCGAGGGCCGGCTGGACATCCTGCGCCACGTCGACCTCGCCGTGCGCGAAGGGGAGAGCTTTGCCATCGTCGGCGCCTCCGGCTCGGGCAAGACCACGCTGCTCGGACTCTTGGCCGGGCTGGATCTGCCGAGCAGCGGCTCGATCCGGCTCGACGGCCATGCCCTGGAAACGCTGGACGAGGAGGCGCGTGCCGACCTGCGGCGGCGACTGGTCGGCTTCGTGTTCCAGTCCTTCCACCTGCTGAGCGCGCTCGATGCCGAGGAAAACGTGATGCTGCCGCTGGAACTGGACGGCCGCGCCGATGCGCGCGAACGCGCCCGCGCGGCGCTCGCCGCGGTCGGTCTGGAAGCCCGGCGGCGGCATTACCCGGCGCAGCTCTCCGGCGGCGAGCAGCAGCGCGTGGCGATCGCGCGTGCCTTCGTGCATGGCCCGCGGCTGCTGTTCGCCGACGAGCCAACCGGTAACCTCGACCAGCGCACCGGCCACCACATCGCCGACCTCCTGTTCGCGCTCAACCGCGAACGTCACACCACGCTGGTGCTGGTGACCCACGACGCGCAGCTGGCCGCACGCTGCACGCGCCGCATCGAACTGGACGAAGGCCGCATCGTGGGCGTCGCGGAGCACGGCGCATGAGGCTGTGGCGACTGGCGTGGCGACAGCTGCGTCGCGAATGGCGACTGCCGGAACTGCGCATGCTGGCGCTGGCGCTGATGCTCGCGGTGCTGGCGCTCGGCGTGGTCGCCACGCTCACCGCGCGGGTGGAGCGCGGCGTGCTCGCCGGTGCGGCCGAGCTCATCGGCGGCGATGCCGGACTCGATGCGCCGCAGGACATCCCGCCCGCATTCGCCGAACAGGCCCGCGCGCTCGGCCTGGCGGTGAGTCGCGATGCGGGCTTTCCCAGCGTCGCCTTCGCCGGCGCGCGCAGCCAGTTGCTCGACGTGCGCGCCGCCGATGCCGCTTGGCCGTTGCGCGGCACGCTCACCGTGCGCGATGGCCGCGGCGAACATGCGGCGACAGCACCGCCGCCGGGTGCGGTCTATCTGGAACACCAGGCGCTCGTCGCGTTGAGCCTGCACGTCGGCGACACGGTGCAGGTCGGCGGCCGCGACTTGCGCATCCTCGCCGAACTCGTGCGCGAACCGGACGGCGGCGAGCTGGTCGCGCTGGCGCCGCGCGCCTTGATGAACCTCGACGACGCGCGCCGGCTCGGCCTGCTCGGCAGCGGCAGCCGCGCACATCATCGTCTGCTGGTGGCCGGCGCTCCCGGCGCGGTGCAGGCGTGGCTGCGTGGGCTCGCCACACAGCCGCTGCCGCAGGGCGCGCAACCGATCACGCCCGCACAGACGCAGGAGCGCATGCGCAGCGCCTTCGATCGCGCCGGCGCATTCATGCACCTGACCGCGCTGCTCGCCGCCCTGCTCGCCGGCATCGCCATCGCACTCGCCGCGCAGCGCTATGCCGCGCGCAAGACGGCGGAGGTGGCCCTGCTGCGCGCGCTCGGCACGCCGCGCCGCCGGGTACTCGGGCTGATCGTCGCTACACTGGCGTGGCTCGCATTGCCCGTCGCTGGCTCGAGCGCCGCACTGGCGCTGCTCTTCGCGCAGGCGGCATGGCAGGTCGCGGGGCGCTACTTCGCCGACGTGCCGACGACGCTGCCGATCGCCCCGGCGCTGGTCGCGGCAGCGCTCGGCCTGGCCGTGCTCGCCGCCTTCGCCTTGCCGCCTTTGCTGCGCCTCGCCGAGGTGCCGCCAATGGCCGTCTTCCGCGCCAGCATGGCGCGCCGCGTGCGTCGCTTCGATGCGCTTTATCTGTTGCCGCTCGCGGTGGCCCTGGCGCTGATCTGGAGCCAGAGCGGTTCGCTGCGACTCGCCGGCATCCTCGCCGCCGGACTCGGCGGCGCGGCGGCGCTGGCTGCGTTGCTGACGCTCGCCCTGCTGTGGCTGGCGCGGCGCGTGGCGCCGGGTGCGCACCCGGCGCTGCGGCTCGGCCTGGCGGCGCTGGCGCGACGGCGCCTGCTCGCCATCGTGCAGACCGGCGCGCTCACGCTCGGCCTGCTCGCGCTGCTGCTGCTGGCGGTGGTGGCGCCCGCGCTGCTGGAAGGCTGGCGCCGCGAGCTGCCCGCCGACACACCGAACTGGTTCGTGCTCAATCTGCAGGACGACCAGCGCGAGCGCTTCGCCGTCGACGTCGCCCGGCTCGGTGGCACGCACTTGAACAGTCTGCCGCTCGCGGTCGGCAAGCTCGTCGCCATCGACGGCACGCCGGTGGACCAGCGGCGCTTTGCCGATCCGCGCGCCAAGGACTGGGCCGACCGCCAGTTGCGGCTGTCCTGGACCGCCACCCTGCCGCCGTCCAACACCTTGGTGGAAGGGCGCTGGCACGGCGCATCGCCCACGCAGGCGGAAGTGTCGATCGACACGATGTGGCGCGACATCTTCGGCCTGCATCTCGGTGACACGCTGAGTTTCGAGGTCGGCGAAAGCCGGCTGGACGCACGCGTGACCAGCGTGCGCCAGGTCGACTGGACCTCGTTCCGGGTGAATTTCTTCCTGCTGCTCGACCCGGCCCACGCGGCCGCGCTGCCGCACACCTGGATCGCGAGCTTCTACCTGCCGCGCAACCGTGCGCCGGCGCTGGCCGCGCTGGCCCGCGACTACGGCAACCTCAGCCTGATCGACGTCGATGCGCTGCTCGATCGCGTACGCGAGATCGTCGACCGGGTCGGCGCCGCGGTGCGCGCGGTGCTCGCCTTCAGCCTGCTCGCCGGGGCGCTGGTGCTGGCCGCCGCGCTCACCGCGAGCGCGGCCGAACGCCGTCACGAAGCCGCGTTGCTGCGCACGCTCGGCGCCCGCCGCGGCCAGCTGCGCGCCGCCGCGGCCTGCGAGTTCGCCCTGCTCGGCGCGACCGCCGGGCTCACCGCCGTGCTCGGCGCCGCCGCGACCGGCTTCTGGCTCGGTCGCGCGGTGTTTCGCCTCGAGCATTTCATGCCGCCGCTCGCGCCGCTCTTTCTCGACGCATGCATCGCCATGCTGGCGGTGACCTTGCTCGGCCTGGCCGGCACCCGCCGCATCGTGCGCACACCGCCGATGCGGCTCCTGCGTGAGGGATGAGCCGCGCATGAAACCCGTCGAGCCACCCTCCCGCTGGCTGACCTGGCTGGCGCGCGAATGGATGCTCCTCGTGTTCGCGCTGCTCGCCGTGCTGCTGGCGTTGCTCGATCCGCAGCCGGCGGCGCATTACGCGTACTGGCTGCGCACGCCCACGCTGGCCGGGCTGCTCGGACTGATGCTGGCCATCCAGGGCATCCGCGACAGCGGCGCGGTGCAGCGCCTGGCCGTCGGCGTGGTCGCGCGCACGCATTCGCTGCGCGTGCTCGGCCTGACGCTTGTCACGGCCACCGCACTGGCGGCCACCGTGCTGACCAACGACGTCAGCCTGTTCCTGCTGGTGCCGCTGACGCTGGCGATCGGTGAGATGTCCAACCTGCCGGTCAAGCGCATGGTCGTGCTCGAGGCGCTGGCGGTGAACGCCGGCTCCAGTCTGAGCCCGATCGGCAATCCGCAGAACCTGCTCCTGTGGCAACACGGCGGCATGTCCTTCTTCGACTTCACGCTCGCCCTGCTGCCCGCCGCAGTGACGATGTTCGCGCTGGTCGCCGTGCTTGCCTGGTGCTGGCTGCCGCGCGGACGCGTGACCCTCGATGCGGGTGCCTTCGACGGCCATCGCGTGGCCTGGCGGTCAGCCGTGCTGTCGTTGCTCGCGCTCGCCGGCATGGTGCTGGCGATGGAACACGGGCATGCGCTCGCCGGCGCGCTCACTCTGCTGGTGCTGTATGCGCTGTTTTCCCGCCGCACGACGGCGCGGCTGGACTGGGCGCTACTGGTCACCTTCGCGGCGATCTTCCTTGGCCTGGGCCATCTCGCCGCGCTGCCGGCGGTGCAGCACCTGCTCGACGGGCTGGACCTGCGCCAGCCGTGGATCGTCTACGTCACCGGCATCGCCGCCTCGCAGTTGATCAGCAACGTGCCGGCCACCGTGCTGCTGATGGACCGCGTGCCCGACACCGTGCTGCTGGCCGTGGCGGTGAACGTCGGCGGCTTCGGCGTGGCGATCGGCTCGCTGGCCAACCTGATCGCGCTGCGCCTTGCCCGCCAGCCCGGCGGGCTTGGCCTGCTGCACCGGGCGTCGATCCCGTTCCTGCTGGTCTGCGCGCCGCTGGTGTATCTCATCGCGCGCTATCTGGCCTGAATCCACGCCCGGCGGACGCCTGCCCGTCAACCCTGTCCGCGCTGCGGCGTTTTCAGGGAGACCTTTCACCCGGAGATCCGAGCATGCGTCATGCCTTGCTGACGTCCGCCCTCACCGCCCTGCTGCTGGCCGGCACCGGCGCTTGCGCCTGGGCGCAGACATCCACGCCGTCGACCCCGCCGCCGGCCGCCGCCAAGCCCATGCCGCCCATGCCGCCGCGTGCCGGTGATGGCGAGCACGCGGGTCACGGCCTCCACCATCGCCGGGGCATGATGGAGGGGCACGATTTCGGCCCCGCCGCCGGCACCCTGGCCGACCTGCATGCGCTCGAGCGGCTTTACATCCAGGCCGGCCGCAGCCGCGATCTGCAGGCGCTCTACAACGAAGTGCTGTCCAAGTCGCAGGACCCCCACGTGCGCGAGTACGTCTATCACCATCTGGCGCGGCTGCAGGCGCAGCCCGCCAACGTGGATGCCGCGATCGCCACCTTGCGCAAGAGCCTGGAGGAAAACCTGGCCAACGAAGCCAAGCTGCGGGCCGAACGTGAGCAGATGCGCCAGACCTGGCTCGACCGTCGCGCAGGCAAGGCGAGCGAGGCCGCGCCCTGAGGGTTTTTTGCTCCCGCCCACCGATCGGGCTTGATCCAGGCCCGATCGGTTTTTTCTATGCGGGGTGGTCGGCCTGTTTGGCGGCGTTCCACAACGCCGCCAGCTCGGCCGGGGCAAGTTCACTGAGCGCGCGTCCGGCCTGCGTTTCCATGTGGCGGAATCGCCGCTCGAACTTGGCGTTGGCGCCGCGCAAGGCGCGCTCCATGTCCACGCCGGTCAGGCGGGCGAGATTGGCGACGACGAACAGGAGATCGCCGAGCTCTTCCTCGATCCGCGGTGCGCCGGCGTCGGTCTCGATGGCCTCGCGCAGCTCGTCCCCTTCCTCCTCGAGCTTGGCCCACAGCGGCTCCAGCGTTTTCCACTCGAAGCCGACCGCCGCGGCCTTTCGCTGCAGGGCCTGCGCCCGCCGCCAGGGCGAGAGTCCCGTGCCGATGCCGCCGAGCGCGCTCGCATCCTCGGGGATGCCGTGCAGGGCCCGCTCGGCGGCCTTGATCGCCGCCCAGGCCCGGGCCTGTTCGTCCGCGTCCGCATAGCGCACGCCGGCAAAGACGTGCGGGTGCCGGCGCAGGAGCTTGGCCGCGAGCCCGTCGACGACCTCGGCGAAATCGAACCAACCCGCCTCGCCGGCGAGCTGCGCATGGAACACGACCTGCAGCAGGAGATCGCCCAGCTCCTCGCGCAGCCCGGGCCAGTCCTGCCGCTCGATCGCATCGACCACCTCGTAAGCCTCCTCCACCGCATAGGGCGCCAGGCTCGCAAAGTCCTGACGCACATCCCACGGACAGCCGCGTTCGGGATCGCGCAGGCGCGCCATGATGGCGAGCAGGTCGTCGAGACTGTGGGGCATGGCAGGTCCTCAGCGGGCAGGCGATTCAACCCCGCGGTCGGGGCGGGATGATCGCGCGTTTTACCAGCACCGGCACCGTCCGACCGGCCGGGCTGGCTATACTCGAGCGCTTTTTGACGCCACCTTCGCAAGGGACGATCCGCCATGCGCCTTAGCCGATTCCATCTGGCCACCGTCAAGGAAGTGCCTGCCGACGCCGAGATCGCCAGCCACCGGCTGATGCTGCGCGCGGGCATGATCCGCAAGCTCGCCGCCGGCATCTATACGTGGTCGCCGCTGGGGCTTCGCGTCCTGCGCAAGGTCGAGGCGATCGTGCGCGAGGAAATGAACCGCGCCGGCGCGCTGGAAATGCTGATGCCCTCGATCCAGCCGCGCGAACTGTGGGAAGAAACCGGCCGCTGGCAAAAATTCGGCGGCCAGCTCCTCAAGATCAAGGACCGCAAGGAACAGGAGTTCTGCTTCGGGCCGACCCACGAGGAAGTCATTACCGATTTCGCCCGCCACGAAATCAAGAGCTACAAGCAGCTGCCGGTCAACTTCTATCAGATCCAGACCAAGTTCCGCGACGAGATCCGCCCGCGCTTCGGCATCATGCGCGCGCGCGAATTCCTGATGAAGGACGCCTATTCGTTCCATCTCACCGAAACGTCGCTGCAGGAAACCTATCGGGTCATGTACGAGACTTACGCGCGCATCTTCACCCGCCTGGGATTGGAATTTCGCGCCGTGCAGGCCGATACCGGCGCGATCGGCGGTCACGCCAGCCACGAATTCCAGGTATTGGCCGAGGCCGGTGAGGACGTGATCGCCTTCTCCGATGCCTCCGATTACGCGGCCAACCTGGAAATGGCCGAGGCCGCGCCGCCCGCAACGCCCCGTCCGGCACCCGCCGCCACCCTCGAGCGCGTGGCCACGCCGGCGCAGAAAACCATCGAGGACATCGCCGCCTTTCTCAAAGTGCCAGCCACGCGCTGCGTGAAAACCCTGCTGGTGCGCGGCCGTGACGGCCTGGTCGCGCTGTGTCTGCGCGGCGATCACGCGCTCAATGAAGTCAAGGCCGGGAAATTGCCCGAATTGGCCGGCGAAGTGACCTTGGCGAGCGAGGAGGAAATCCGCGCCGTGACCGGTGCCGGACCCGGCTTCATCGGCCCGGTGGGCCTGCCGGCGGAAATCCCCGTGATCGTCGATCGCGACGCCGCGGTGCTGGCCGACTTCGTCTGCGGCGGCAATGCCGACGGCACCCATTACGTCGGCGCCAATTGGGACCGCGACGCCACGATCAGGCGCATCGCAGACATCCGCAGCGTGGTCGAAGGCGATCGCGCGCCGGACGGCCGCGGCACCTTGCACCTGGCCCGCGGCATCGAGGTCGGCCATATCTTCCAGCTCGGCAGCCGCTATGCCGAGGCCATGGGCGCGAGCGTGCAGGACGAGACCGGGCAACAACGCACCCTGCTGATGGGCTGTTACGGCATCGGCGTGAGCCGCATCGTCGCCGCCGCGATCGAGCAACGCCACGACGAGGCCGGCATCGTCTGGCCCGAACCGATGGCGCCCTGGCAAGTGGCGGTGTGCCCGATCAACCCCAAGGGCCTGGGCGAAGTCAGCGCCGCCGCCGAGTCGCTCTATCAGGAACTTTGCGCGCGCGGCATCGAAACCGTGCTCGACGATCGCGGTCTTAGGCCCGGGGCGATGTTCGCCGATCTCGAATTGATCGGCATTCCGCACCGGGTGGTGGTGAGCGAACGCGGCCTTGCCGCCGGCACGCTCGAATATCGCCGGCGTGATGAAAGCCAATCGCAGGCATTGGACCGGGAAACGCTTTTGGCACGGCTGGCGGGAAATGTTCCCGGCTGAAAGGGCGGCACGGGTCCCTGGGCATTCCCAAGGCGGGTGATACGCTTGCCGGAATGTTTTGCAATTATTCCGGCAATCGGCGAGAATCCGCCGCGAACCAGGATGGCTGACATTATCCGACGCGGGACGTCGATTATCTTCCTGACCCATGCACCCCGGAGAATTTCCAATGGCGATCGACCTCAAGGCGCTCAATCACAACCAACTCAACGAACTCATCACCAAGGCCCAGGAGCGGCAACAGGAATTGCGCAAGGAAAAGGTCGTCACGCTGCGCGAGAAGATTCTCGAGATGATCAAGTCCGAGGGTTTTTCCTTCGAAGACATCTTCGGCAGCAAGGCCAAGGCCACCCGTCGCACCGGCGGCACGGTGGCGCCCAAATACCGCAATCCGGCCAATCCCGAGCAGACCTGGACCGGCCGCGGCAAGCGTCCGCGCTGGTTCACCGAGGCCTTGCAGTCGGGCAAGAAGGAAAAGGATCTGGAAATCTGATCCCGCTGCGCCCGCACATCGCCTGTTCTACATGAAAAACGCCGGCCTCGAGCCGGCGTTTTTTCATGGCTACAACGAGCGGCGCGGGGAAATCAGCAGGTCGCCGAACAGCAATCCGGCCACCAGCGAAACGCAAAGCACCACCAGCAGGATACCGGTGTCGACGCCCAAGGTGGTATCGCGCTCGAAAAGATAGGACACGCTGCGAAAGCCGACGCTGCCTGGCACCAGCAGGATGATGCCCGGCTCGCGGATCACCGCCCCCGGCCGCCGCGCCAGACGCGCATAGAGATTGGCCAGGCCGCCAAGCAACAGGCCGCCCAGGAAGACGCCGAACGGCGCACCGGGAATCGCGCCGGACAGGAGCCCGCCCCAGCGGGTGGCCGCATAACCCACGATCACCGCGCCCATCACCACCGGCCAGTCGCGCCAGGCGGCCCGGAACAACAGCGCGAAAGCCGCCGCGCCGAGCAGCAGGGCCGGATATTCGGTCCAGTCCGGCAGCGGCGGCAGGGCGTAGTCGCCGGCATCGATGCCGAGCGCCATGCACACCTGGCCCGCCGCCACCGCGCCGAAGGTGAGCTTGAGCAGGGTGGCGATCGAGCCGCCCATGCGCGCCACCCCGGACACCAGGTGCTGGCTGGAAATCTCGCGCACCGCGGTGGTCAGCGACATGCCCGGCAGCAGCACGATCAGGGCGGCCAACACCACCGACTTGACCGCGAGCGGCACCACGTAGGCGCCGATCAGGGTGGCGGCGAAGGTGGCGACCATCGCGCTGATCGCCTCGCTGGCGGCATTCAGCCGTGGCCGGCCGACCGCGGCAACACTGATCAGACCGATGACGAGGCCAATGCCGCCGGCAGCGAGGAGATCGACCCAGGCGCTGTGCAGCAGCAGGGCGACCACGCTCGCCGCGGACAGGCCGTAGCTCGCCACCACCGTGGCCTGCGCGCGCAGCGATTCGGGCCGGCCGAGCTCGCGCAACTGGCGAAAGCCCTGGCCAAGGTCCAGCGTACCGTTGATGACGCGATCGACGATCGCGTCGGCCTGACAAAGACGCGCCAGGTTGACGTCGCCGGGCGCCAGCCGCATCACCTGGGTGACCTTGGCCAGCGCCGGCTCGCCCGTCGCCGCCTCGGCGAAGGAGATGATGATCGCGGTTGGGCTGGACCATACCTCGGCGCCGAGTCCGAGCCGCGCAGCGCACGCGCCGATCGCGGTTTCCAGGCGCGGCGCCGAGGTGCCGTATTGATGCAGCCGGCGCGCGAGCTCGACCAGGAAGGCGATGCGGGTATCCAGCGGAGCCGCCGCCGCGGCGGTCAGGACGGCGTGCATGCGGCCACCGCGCGCACGCGCAGGACGATGCCGTCGTCGATGCCGATCACCTGCACCGGCGTGCCGGCCGGCAGATCCGGCCCGGTCACCGGCCAGACGCTGTCGCCGAGCTGCGCCCGACCCTGGCCGTTGACGATGTCCTCGACCAGCACGCAGCGCCGGCCGAGCAGCTGTTCGGCGCGCCGGTTGAGCCGCTCGTCATGGCCGCGCTGGCGCACCAGCCGTGGCCGCACCAGATAACCATAGAGTGCGCACGAAACCGCCGCGAAACCGGCGAAGGCCAGCGCCTGCAGCAGCAGCGACAGTCCCGGCACGAGCGCGGTGAGCAAACCGGTGGCCGCGCTGGCGATGCCGATCCAGAGCAAAAAATAGCCAGGCAGCAACATCTCTGCGAGCAGCAACAGCAGCGCGAGGATCCACCACAGATACGGCAGCACGAATGCACTCATCGAAGTCTCCGCAGGCCACGACGCCCGCCCCGCATGACGGCCATGCCGCTCAGCCGCCCATCGGCGGTGGTCCGCGCCGCGGCGCCGATGGCGCGGACGACGGGGATTCGGCCAGCGCGTCCTTGGCCAGCGCGGCGATGCCGGCCAGCGAGCCCAGCACGCCGGTGGTTTCCATCGGCAGCAACAGCAGCTTCTGATTGGGCGAGCGCGCCAGCTCCTTCAGCGCCTCGACATATTTGTTGGCGACGAAATAATTGAGCGCGTTGACGTTGCCGCCAGCGATCGCCTCGGAAACCAGGCGCGTCGCCTGCGCCTCGGCTTCGGCCAGCCGGATGCGCGCCTCGGCCTCGCGGAAGGCCGCCTCCTTGCGTCCCTCCGCGGCCAGGATCGCGCCCTGCTTCTCGCCATCGGCCTTCAAGATGGCGCTCTGCTTGAGTCCCTCGGCCTCCAGCACGTTGGCGCGTTTCTCGCGCTCGGCCTTCATCTGCCGCGCCATCGCATCGACCAGGTCGCGCGGCGGCTGGATGTCCTTGATCTCGATGCGGTTGACCTTGACGCCCCACGGATGGGTGGCCTCGTCGACCACGCGCAGCAGCTGGGCGTTGATGGTGTCGCGCTTGCTCAAGGATTCGTCCAGATCCATCGAGCCCAGCACGGTGCGGATATTGGTCATCACCAGCGCCAGCGTGGCCTGCTCCAAGTTGGCGACCTCATAAGCTGCCTTGGCCGCGTCCAGTACCTGGTAGAACACCACGCCGTCCACGCGCACCACGGCGTTGTCCTTGGTGATGACGTCCTGGCTCGGCACCGCCAGCACCTGTTCCATCATGTTGATCTTGCGCCCGACCGCCTGATAGACCGGGATCAGCAAATGCAGCCCCGGAGTGAGCGTGCGGGTGTAACGGCCGAAGGTCTCCACCGTCCATTCGTAGCCTTGCGGCACCACCCGCACCATCTTGGCCAAACCCACCACCACCAGGATCAGGATCACCAGCGCCAGCGCCATTTCTCCCATGGCCGTTCCCCCTGTCGGATGTCGAAGCGGCGAGTATAGGGCGAGTCGCTGGCCGCACCGGAACGGTCATTCGCCGACAACCGTCCCCGCGGTGGGAGATGGTCGCGCATCAGCCGCGACCTGCGATATCGATCGCAAGACGGCTGCCTACGGCACCGCCTGCGCCGGTAAGGGGACTGGCCGGATTCAACCGATGCGGGCGAACAGGCTGCCGGCACCGGGAAGCCGCAACCGGCGGCCTTGCAGCTCGCCCTGCAACAGGCCATGGCCGGTCAGCGGAACCAGCGTCGCGGCAACGGGCAGCTCGACGTCCACCGCATCGCCGGAGAGATTGAAGACGGCGAGGATCCGCTCGCCGGCATGTTCGCGTTCGAAGGCCAGTACCGGCTCGGGCACATCGAGAAACTGGATCGCGCCCTCGCGCAGCGCCGGTTGTGTGCGCCGCCAGCGCAGGAAGGCGCGAAAGCCATGCAAGGCGGATTGCGGGTCGGCTTCCTGCAGGTCCACCGCCAGCGCGCGGTGCTCGTCCGGCACCGGCAGCCAGGCGTGGGTGCCGCTGAAACCCGCATGCGTGGCGCGGCTGTCCCAGGGCATCGGCGTGCGGCAGCCGTCGCGGCCCTTGAAATTTGGCCAGAAGGCGATGCCATAGGGGTCGCGCAGCGATTCGAACGGCACCTCGGCCTCGGTCAGTCCGAGTTCCTCGCCCTGATACACGCACACCGAGCCGCGCATCGAACACACCAGCGCGGTGAGCTGATTGGCCAGCCGGGCCGACGGCCGCGCGCCGCCCCAGCGCGTGAGCACGCGGGCGACATCGTGGTTGGAGATCGCCCAGCATGGCCAGCCGTCGCTCATCTGCGCCTCCAGCCGCTCCACCGTGCCGCGGATGTGCGCCGCGCTGAAATCCTCGGTGAGGAGTTCGAAGCTGTAACCCATGTGCAGGCGCCTGCCCTGGGTGTATTCGGCCATCGTGGCGAGGGAATCCTCCGAGGAAATCTCGCCGAGCGCGACCACGTCCGGATAGCGGTCGAGCAAGGCGCGCAGCGCTTCCAGAAAACCCAGGTTTTCGGGCTGCGTGTTGTTGTACCAGTGGTACTGGAAGGCGTACGGGTTGTCCGCGCTGAAGCCGCGCCCAGTGCGCTCGTGTGGCGGCTTGGGCGGGTTGTCGCGCAGCTGCGCGTCATGGAAGCAGAAGTTGATCGCGTCCAGCCGCAGGCCGTCGACGCCGCGATCGAGCCAGAACTTGACGTTCTCCAGCATCGCCGCGCGTACCGCGGGCTGGTGGAAGTTGAGGTCGGGCTGCTGGGCGAGGAAGTTGTGCAGGTAGTACTGCCCGCGCCGCGGCTCCCACTGCCAGGCGCTACCGCCGAATAGCGACAGCCAGTTGTTGGGCGGCGTACCGTCGGCCTTGGGATCGGCCCAGACGTACCAGTCGGCCTTGGGGTTGTCGCGGCTCTGCCGGCTTTCGCGAAACCACGGATGTTCGACCGAGGTGTGGCTCAAGACCTGATCGATCATCACCTTGAGTCCGAGCCGGTGCGCCCTGGCCAGCAGACGGTCGAAGTCGGCCAGCGTGCCGAACAGCGGATCGACGTCGCGGTAATCGGCGATGTCGTAGCCGAAATCGGCCATGGGCGAAGTGAAGAACGGCGCGATCCAGATCGCCTCCACGCCCAGCGAGGCGACGTAATCGAGCCGCGCGCAGATGCCGGGCAGGTCGCCCACGCCATCCCCGTCGCTGTCCAGAAAACTGCGCGGATAGATCTGATAGATGACGCCGCCGCGCCACCAGGGAAGACCGCTCTTGGTCACGTATTTGGCTTCCTGGGCATCGTCGAGAGTGCTGTGAAGGCGCGCAGCTTAGCCGCCCTCGCCGGCGCCCCAGGGCCTTGTGCATACGTATTCATTCGCACTGCATCGCGGCAAAAGCCTGGCACGGATCAATTACCGCATCACATGGCACCGATGCGCGGCCACCTAAAGACGACATGTTGCATGGCAATGAAGCCGGGCCGGTCCCTGGCATGAATACGTATGCAGCCGCATCCGGCGTCCGGGGTTTGCTGACTATGATCCGCCGCCACAAGCTCGCACGGCCCCGTGCCGTCTGCCGGCGATCCAAATCAGCGAGGGGAACCCATGAACACGTTCGAACGCAACGTCCTGGCCTTTGCCGTGGCGGCCTGTCTCGGCCTGGTGGGGCCGGGCACCGCCATCGCCGCAACGGCCACGGCCCAGCAGACCACGCCCGCCGACGCACGCCAGGACACCTCGTCCGAGGCCAAGCAGGACAAGACCGATACCGAGCAGTCGCGGCAGGCCAAGCGCGAAGAAAAGAAAATGGCCGCCGTCGAAGTCAACGGCTTCGTCAGCAGCATCGAGAACTCGACCGCGCTCAAGCGCAATGCCGACAACATCGTCGAGGCGGTGTCGGCCGAGCAGATCGGCAAGCTGCCTGGCGTGTCGATCGCCGACACCCTGGGCCGCCTGCCCGGCCTCGCGGTGCAGACCCTGAACGGCCGTCCGCAGGTGGTCAGCATCCACGGCCTCGGACCGGATTTCTCCACCGCGCTGGTCAACGGCAGCCAGCAGGTCAGCACCTCCAACAACCGCGACGTGCAGTTCGATCAGTATCCGTCGAGCTGGTTCGACAACGTGGTGGTGCACTTGAGCCCCGAGGCCAACCTGATCGGCCAGGGCCTGGCCGGCACGGTGGACATGCGCACCATCCGGCCGCTGGAAAAGGACAAGCCGGAGAGCGCGATCAATGCGCACTACATCTGGGACAGCCAGTCGCAGATCGCTCCGGGTTCGGGCGTGGGCGACAAGGGCTATGAGCTCAACGGCATATGGGTGAACCAGTTCCTGGACCACACCTTCGGCGTCACCGTGGGCATCGACTTCCAGTCCAACCCGTCGCAGATCAAGCATCAGGCGCCGTGGGGCTATCCCACCGATGCCAACGGCAACCTGGTGGTGGGCGGCTCGAAGAATTACGGCATCTCCGACCAGATGAACCGCAACGGTTTCCTGACCACCTTCCAGTGGCAGCCGAACGACCGCTTCACCAGCACGCTCGATCTCACCTACGACAAGTTCATCGAGAAGCAGCAGGCCAAGGGCATCGAATTCCCGCTGTTCTGGGGCACCAACGTGGGCCTGACCGAAGGCAACGTCAGCAACGGCTTCGTGCAGTCGGGCGTGTACGACAACGTCAAGGCGGTGGTGCGCAACGACTACAACAAGACCAACGCACGGGTCTACAACCTGCACTGGGACAACGCCCTGCGCATCAATGAGGATTGGTCGGCCAACCTCACCGGCGCCTATTCGCGCGCGCAGCGCCACGACTTCCTGCTGGAAAGCTATGCCGGCACCGGCTACAACGTCGGCCACGGCGCCACCGACAGCATCGCGTTCTACGAGCGCGACAACGGCATGCTGTATCTGGACCCGACGCTGGACTATGGCCCGGGGCAACTGGTCCTGACCGACCCGATGGGCTGGGGTTCGGGCGCCACGCCCAAGGTCGTGCAGGCCGGCTTCATCAATGCCCCGCGCACGGACGACTACCTCGCCACGCTGGCGCTGTCGGCCAAGCGCGATTTCACCTCGGGGCCGTTCTCGTCGGTGGAAATGGGCGTGGCCCGGCAGACCCGCAACAAGACCTACACCATCGACCAGACCTTCCTCACGCTGCCCAACGGTGCCGAGACCGCGCCGATCACCGGTTCGAGCTGCGATCCCCTGTCGTGGATGGGCATCGGCTCCCAGCTTTGCTACAACCCGCTCGCGCTGATCGCCGACGGCACCTACAGCGAGTTCCCGACCGCGCTGTCCTCGATCGCGGTGCCGCCCGACTGGAAGGTGCGCGAGCGCGACTTCACCTCCTACCTGCAGTTCAACATCGACACCAGCCTGGGCAACGTCGGCCTGCGCGGCAACGTCGGCATCCAGGTCGCGCATACCGCGCAGAATTCGCAGGGCGCCCGCGTGGAAGCCAGCGCCGGCGGCACCAACGGCAGCAATGCGACGCTGGTGCCGGTCTCGGGCGGCACCAAGTTCACCCGCTATCTGCCCAGCGGCAACCTGATCTTCAGCTTCACCGAGGCGGACGACCTGCGCGTCAGCGCCGCCCGCGTGATGGCCCGGCCGCGCATGGACCAGATGAGTGCGAGCCTGGGCGTCTCCGGCAATCCCACCTACCTGCCCAACACCGATCCCAACCAGTCCTATTTCAGCGCTTCCGGTGGCAACGCCAAGCTGAAGCCGACCATGGCCGACAGCTATAACGTGAGCTACGAGCACTACTTCTCCGGCGACACCTCCGGCTACCAGTGCACCTCGACCGAGTCGAAGGCCTCGGAGCTGTGCCGCAGCGGCGGCGCCGGCGGCTACGTGGCGGTGTCGGGCTACTTCCTTCAGCTCAAGGATTACATCAATCCGAACGCCGCCTACCTGTACGACTTCAGCGCATTCGTCGATTCGTATCTGACGCCCGAGCAGCAGAAGCAGCTCGGCACGCCGCTCGGCATCGTCTCCGGGCCCACCAACGACGGCCACGGCTACGTCAAGGGCGCGCAGCTCACCCTGAATCTGCCGATGAGCCTGCTCACGCCGGCGCTGGATGGTTTCGGCGTGATCCTGACCGGCAATCGCATCAAGAGCTCCTTGGTGTATGCCGGCAATTCGACGCCGATCTCGGTACCCGGCCTGTCCAAATGGACGGCCAACGGCACCATCTACTACCAGCACAACGGCTTCGAGGCGCGCATCAGCAACAGCTATCGCTCCGACTTCCTGGGCGAGGTGTCCGGCATCAGCGCCACCCGTATCGAGCAGACCCTCAAGGGCGGCAGCACCTACGATGCGCAGGTGAGCTACAGCTTCGAACATGGCCCATTGAGCGGCCTCACCCTGATCGCCCAGGGGTCCAACCTTTCCAACCACCGTTTCATCACCTACCAGAACGGCGACCCACGCCAAGTGCAGATGTGGGAGCGCTACGGGCGCCGCTACGACGTCGGCATCTCGTACAAGTTCCAGTGAGACCCACCACGGCCCCGACTTCGGGGCCGTCCTTTTTCTGGCGACCGGCCAATGCGGCCGATCGCGCAGGCTCACACCTCGTGATGCCACAGCTCCGGCGGCGGCGCCTCGCGACGCGGGCCGAGCTCGGCCAGATACATCGCCGCCAGCACCAGCGCGCCGCCAGCGAGCATGCGCCAGCCGAGCGGTTCGTAACCCAGCGCCACCGCGAAAACCGCGGCGAACACCGGTTCGGTGGTCATCACGATCGCCGCGCGCGTGGCCGGCAGGTGCGCCTGCGCCCAGGTCTGCACCAGCATGGCGCCGGCACCGGCGACGAGCGCCATGTACAGCACGGCGAACCATGCGCCCCGATCCGGCGGCAGCTGCGGCCCGTGCGGCGCGGTGGCGAGCAGGCACACCGCGGCGATCGCCACCATCTGCACCGCCGCCATGCCGATCGCCTGCTCGGGCCGCGACCATTGGCCCAGCGCGACGATGTGCAGCGCATACAGCGCGGCCGCGGCCAAGGTGAGCCACACCCCGACGTCCACGGCGAAACCCCTGAGCGACAACAACGCCAGGCCCGCCGTGGCCAGCAGCACCGCCAGCCATACCACCCCGCGCAGGCGCTGACCGAACAGCAGCGTGCCGAGCAGCGGCGTGAACACCACATACATGCCGGTGGCAAAACCGCTGACGCTCGGCGCAATCAGTTTGAGGCCCCAGGTCTGCAGCAGCTGCGCGACGCCATAGAGCAGCCCGAGCAGCAGCGCGCGTCCGAGCTCGATGCGCGACATGCGGGCCACCGGCCGCGCGAACAGCGCCAGCATCGCCAGTGCGGCGACGGTAAAACGCACGGCAAGGAAATCCGCCACCGCCATGCGCCCGACCACGTCCTTGATCAGCACGAAGGTCGAGCCCCACACCGCGGTCATCGCAAGGAGACCGAGCGTGGCCAGCACACTCAATGAGCGCCTTTTATCCACGACGCCCGCCGAAACGGCCATTCCTCAATGCTCCACATGGGTGAATGACGAAACGTGATGCCGCGTTTTCGCGCCATCCGGCTGGCCTGCTGAGGGCTTCGCCCTGGCTCGCAGCCTCGATGACCTGATCGAAGAACAGCTGATCGGCCTCGATGCCGGTTTCGAACGCCTCTTCGCTGGTGTGTTTGGGCATGGCAGCCTCTCAGCAGATGAGCTGGATATCCGGTTCACCGCGCCGGCCAGACCCATTCGACGCCCAGGTCGTCGCGCAAGTCGTGCCAGAACATTCCGCGCCGCGGCGAATTTTCTGGAAGTTGGACGTCATGGCCGTTTTATACACGTACGTTTCCATTGAAGGTGGCGCCCCGGGCGCCTTCCACCCAAGCGTTTGGATGGCTATCTCCCGCCTTGTTTTGTCCTCCGATAGGCGAGGCGCGGCGCGCGCAGCAGAAAGTGCGCCCATAGCGCGAGCCACACCGGGGCGGCCACCCAGGGCCGGCGCATGGCCGGGTCGAACTTGCGCAGCCAGCGCCACAGGCCGCGATGCTTGTGCCGGTCCACGAATACCGGCCGATGCCGGCTGGAGCCGCCCTTGCCATGCGGCACGCGCACGTCGCCGGCGAGCAGCACGCGCCAGCCGGCTTCGCGCACGCGGCGGCAGAGGTCCAGATCCTCGAAATGCAGGAAATAGCCTTCGTCGAAGCCGCCGAGCCGCGCGAACAGCGATCGCGGCAGCAGCATCAATGCGCCGGAGACGGCCTCGGCCTCGATGAGCGCATGGGGAATCTCGCCATCGATGTTGACGCCCTCGCCGCGACCGCGCAGCGTGGCCAGCACGCGCGCGAGCACGGGATCGCGCCGGCGCGAGGCCGGGTCGGGACGGCCGTCGGCATCGAGCACCACCGCGCCGACCAGCCCGGCACGCGGCTCGTGTTCGGCCACGGCGATGAGCCGGCGCAGCGCGGCCTCGTCCACTAGGCAGTCGGGATTGAGCACCAGCAGATAACGCCCGCGCGCCGTCGCCGCCGCGCGGTTGACCGCCGGACCGAAGCCCAGGTTGGCGTGGTTGAACAGCACGCGCAGACGCGGATCGCCGGCATGCTCGCGGGCGATAGCCTGCGGTATGCCGTCGCGCGAGCCGTTGTCGATCAGGATGAGTTCCAGCGGCAGCGTGCAGGCCAGGATGGCCTCGACACAGGCGTGCGTCGAGGCGCCGCTGTCGGCGGTGACCACGATCACGCTCAACGTCGGTACGTTCCCGTCGGCCGCGCTCATCGCGGCGCCTGCGGGGGCTTCGTGCCGTCGTGTTCGCCCAGGGCGTCACGGAGCGCGAATGGCGGTGAGTCCTCGCCGCGGGTCAGCCAGGGCTCGCCGGCATGCCAGCCGAGCAGTTGCCAGTCGCGCAGACGATGCTGGCGGCCGTGCTCGCGGTCGTACAGCAGCACCCCGCGCGGCACCAACGCGACACAGAACCAGCGGCCGTCGGGCGAAAAACAGCCACGCTCGCCACCGGCCAGGCGCGTGCCGTCGGCAAGGCGAAACGCCTGGCCGTGGCGTTCGACGACACCGCCGCGCGGGTCGGCAAAGGAGCTCTCCTCGTGCCACTGCGGCGGCACGAGTTCGACGATGCGCGCCGGCGGACCGACCGGCCGTCGGGCCAGTTCCGCCCAGGTTGGCGCGGGCGCAGCGTCGGTGCGCGGCCGCGCGCGCACGAGTGCGTGTTCGAGCAATGCAAGCAGGCCATAGCCGGTCAGCATCACGAGCAGCGCCACGCCCCAGGCCAGCGCATCGCCGCCGAGCGCGCGCTGCAGGGCGAACGCCATGCCGGGCACGCCCCAGCGCAAGGCCAACCGCAGACGCGTGGTCACTGGCAGAGCCCGATCGTCGGCAATCACCAGCGCCACTGCCAGGACGACCAGCAGGACGACTCCACTCCACCACGGCAGCAACGCCAGCACCATCGCCAAGGCGACGGCCAGCACCCGTTGGCGCCAGTCCAGTGCCTCGGGCCGACCCGCTTCAGCCATGACCGCGTCGATGGCGCGCGCTCAGCCGCACCATACGCGCGCATTGCGGAACATGCGCATCCATGGCGAATCCTCGCCCCATGAGGCCGGACGCCAGCTCAGCTGCACGCTGCGGAACACCCGTTCGGGATGCGGCATGAGGATGGTCACCCGGCCGTCCGCGGCGGTGAAGCCGGCCAGGCCGCCGGGCGAACCGTTCGGATTGAGCGGATAGCTCTCGGTCGGCCGGCCGCGGTTGTCGACGTAGCGCACCACGACCCCGGCCCGCGCCGGGCTGCAGTCGTCCGGGAAGCTCACCCGGCCCTCGCCGTGGGCGACTGCGACCGGGATCCGCGAGCCGGCCATGCCCTTGAAGAACAGGCTGGGCGAATCGAGCACTTCCAGCGTGGCCACGCGCGCCTCGTACTGTTCGGAGGCGTTGCGCAGGAACTTCGGCCAATGCTCGGCACCGGGAATCAGCGTCTTGAGCTGGGCGAGCATCTGGCAGCCGTTGCACACGCCGAGCGCGAACTTGGCCGGATCGGCGAAGAAGGCCTCGAAGGCCAGCCGCAGCCGTTCGTCGTAGAGGATGGAGACCGCCCAGCCGCGCCCCGCACCGAGCACGTCGCCGAAGGAAAACCCGCCGCAGGCGGCCAGGCCGCGGAAGTCGGCGAGCGTATGCCGACCGGCGGCGAGATCGCTCATGTGCACGTCCACCGCCTCGAAACCGGCGCGGGTGAACGCCGCCGCCATCTCGGCGTGACCGTTGACGCCCTGCTCGCGCAGGATCGCCACCCGCGGCCGCGCGCCGGTGGCGATGAACGGCGCGGCGATGTCCTCGGCCGGATCGAAGCCAAGCCTGGGGCTTAAGCCCGGGTCGGCATCGTCCAGCCGCCAGTGGAGTTCCGCGTCCGCACTGGCGGGGTTGTCGCGCAGGCGCTGCATGGCATGGCTGGTCTCGTGCCAGGCGCGGTAGAGTTCGCTCCAGTTCCACTTGGCGAGCGATTCGCCGCCGAGCAGCAGCTTGATGCCGAGCTTCTCCCGCGGCCGGCCGATCACCTGGCTCATGCCGGCCAGATCGTGCCGGGTCAGCAGGGCCTCGAAGGCCGGACGGGCGGCGCAGGGCACCTGCAGCACGGCGCCGAGTTCTTCGTTGAAGAGTGCGCGCAGCGTGCTCTCGCCCCAGCCGTCCAGATGGATCTCGAGCCCGCAATGGCCCGCGAAGGCCATTTCCAGCAGGGTCACCACCAGCCCGCCGTCGGCGCGGTCGTGGTAGGCCAGCAGCAGACCGGCGCGGCTGGCTTCCTGCACCAGCGCGAAGAACCGCCGCAACCGGCCGGGGTCGTCCAGATCCGGCGGCACGCCGCCGCCGCGGTTGAACACCTGGGTGAGCGCGGAGCCGGCCAGCCGGTCACGACCGGCGCCGAGGTCGATCAGCCACAGCTCGCTCTCCCCACGGTCCAGCCTGAGTTGCGGCGTCAGCGTGCGGCGCACGTCGGTGAGCCGGGCGAAGGCGCTGACCACCAGCGACACCGGCGCGACGGTGCGCTGGGTGGTCTCGCCCTCGGTCCACACGGTCTGCATGGACAGCGAATCCTTGCCGACCGGAATGGAGATGCCGAGCGCGGGGCAGAGCTCCAGGCCGACCGCCTTGACGGCGTCGAACAGCGCGGCGTCCTCGCCTGAGTGGTTGACCGCCGCCATCCAGTTGGCCGACAGGCGGACCTCGCCCAGCGCGTCGACCGGCGCCGCGGCGAGGTTGGTCAGCGCCTCGCCGACCGCCAGCCGCGCCGCCGCGGCACTGTTGAGCAGCGCCACCGGGGCACGCTCGGCGATCGCCATCGCCTCGCCGGCGTAGCCGTCGAAATCGGCCAGGGTCACCGCGCAGTCGGCCACCGGAACCTGCCAGGGACCGACCATCGGGTCGCGATGGCACAAGCCGCCGACGGTGCGATCGCCGATGGTGATGAGGAAACTCTTGCTGCCCACCGTCGGCAGCCGCAGCACGCGCAGCACCGCCTCGTCCAGGGCGATGCCGGCCAGGTCCGGCACCACGTCCACGCGCGGCTTCACGCGCCGCGTCTGGCGGTGCATGCGCGGCGGCTTGCCGAACAGCACGTCCATCGGCAGGTCGATGACGACGAGATCGCGGCGCGGATCGACCACGCGCAGCACGCGCTCGGCGGTGGCATGGCCGACCACCGCATACGGACAGCGTTCGCGCCGGCAGAACGCCTCGAACAGCGGCAGGTCGTCCGGGGCGATGCCGAGCACATAGCGTTCCTGCGACTCGTTGCTCCACACCTGCATCGGCGACAGCGACGGGTCGGCGCAAGGAATCTTCGAAAGGTCGATCACCCCGCCCATGCCGGCATCGTTGAGCAGCTCGGGGATGGCGTTGGACAGCCCGCCCGCGCCGACGTCGTGGATGCTGACGATGGGATTGCCGCCGCCCAGCGCCCAGCAGGCGTCGATCACCTGCTGGCAGCGCCGTTCCATCTCGGCGTTGTCGCGCTGCACCGAGGCGAAGTCGAGCTCCGCGCTGGAATCGCCGGCGGCCATCGACGAGGCCGCGCCGCCGCCCAAGCCGATCAGCATCGCCGGCCCGCCGACGACCACCACCGCGTGGCCGGGCTTGAGCTCGTGCTTCATCACGTGTTCGCGGCGGATGTCGGCCAGTCCGCCGGCGAGCATGATCGGCTTGTCGTAGCCGCGCCGCACGCCGGCCTCGCCGGTCTCGTGCTCGTAGCTGCGGAAATAGCCGCCCAGGCACGGCCGGCCGAACTCGTTGTTGTAGGCGGCGGCACCGAGCGGTCCGTCGCGCATGATCTGGAACGCACTGGCCATGTGCGGTGGCAGCGGCCGGGCAGTCTCCCACGGCTGCGGATGGCCGGGAATGCGCAGGTCGGACACCGAAAAACCGGTCAGCCCGGCCTTGGGCTTGGCGCCGCGGCCGGTCGCGCCCTCGTCGCGGATCTCCCCGCCCGCGCCGGTGGCGGCACCGGGCCAGGGCGCGATCGCGGTCGGGTGGTTGTGGGTCTCGACCTTGATCGCGTAATCGATGGTTTCCGGATGCGCGCGCCAGACGCCGTCGGCATCGGCGAAGAAGCGCCGCCCGACCACGCCCTCGATCACCGCCGCGTTGTCGCGGTAGGCTGACAACGTGTGTTCCGGCGCGCATGCGTGGGTGTGCCGGATCATGCCGAACAAGGTCTGCGCCTGCGCCTCGTCGTCGATCGTCCAGGTGGCGTTGAACACCTTGTGCCGGCAATGCTCGGAGTTGGCCTGGGCGAACATGAAGAGCTCGGCGTCGGTCGGATCGCGGCCGAGCTCCGCATAACGCGCGATGAGGTAGTCGATCTCGTCGTCCGCCAGCGCGAGACCCAGCGCGCGATTGGCACGCTCGAGCGCGCCGCGGGCGTCGCTGCCGAGCTCGATGCGCCGCAGCGGGCCCGGCCTGCCGGCCTGGAACAGGCTCTGCGCCTGCGCCAGCGCGGTCAGCACCGATTGCGTCATCGCATCGTGGAGGATCGCCAGCACCCGCGGATAGGCCGGCGTCTCCGGCGCAGGCAGGTTGGCGATGCGATAGGCTATGCCGCGCTCCACCCGGTGCACATCGAAACCGACCCGCTGCAGGATGTCGGTGGCCTTGCTCGACCACGGCGAGAGCGTGCCCAGCCGCGGCACCACCCACAGCGAGGCCTCGGCGGCCGCGCCGTCCCGCGCCTCCAGCACGGCGAGCAGGCGCTCGCGCAGCGCGCCTTCCGGCGGCGTCGGCGCGTCGAGGAAATACACGTACCAGGCCGCCTGCACCCGGACGCCGCGCTGCACGGCCTCGAGCTCGGCGTTGAGGCGGTCCAGGCGAAACGAGGAAAGGGCGCTCTGCCCGTCGAGGACGATCATGCGGGGGCTGGCTGGTCGGCGGGGAAAGGCGCCATTTTAACCGATGCTTGCCGCCGCGCCGGGCTCAGCCGCCCTGACCGCTTTCCTTGAGCGCCTGCAACAGCGCATCGGGTGGCAGGAAGCCGCCGAGCATGCGCCCGTCCGGACCGATCACCGCCGGTGTGCCGTCCACGCCCAGCCGCTCGCCGAGCTCGTACTGTGCTTTGACCGGGTTGTCGCAATGCGCCGGCTTGGAGGGATGACCCTGCGTGGCCGCGGTGAAGGCCGCCTTGCGGTCGGCCGCACACCACACCGCGACCATTTCGGCATAGGTCGGCGTCTCGCGGCCGGCGGTGGTGGTGATGCCTTCGCGCGGCCAGGCCAGATAATTCACCGCGATGCCACGGCGGTTGTATTCGTCGATGTGCGCGTGGAAGACCCGGCAGTATTCACAGTTCACGTCGGTGAACACGGTGACGGTGTACCGGGGATGCTCGGGCGCGAAGAGGATGCCCTGCCCGGCCGGCAGTTTGGCGAGCTCCGCCTTGCGGAACGTCGCCCAGGCGTCCTCGCTCACGTTGCGCCGCGCGGTGAGGTCGATCAGGTTGCCGTTCATCATGTACTTGCCGTCGCTGCTCACGTAGAGCAGATGGCCGGCGGCGATTACCTGGTAGAAGCCGGCCAGCGGCGCGGGGGCGATCACGTCGATGTGCACGTCCGGCCCCAGCGAAGCCACCGCCTTGCGTACCGCCGCCGTGGCCTCGCCATCGGTGCCCGCCGCCGCGGCCATGCCCGACAACGCCCATCCGCCGGCGATCAGGGCCGGCCATAGTCTCTTCAGCATTTCATATCCTGCGTCGGCCGCCGCGGAACGGGACCGCGGCGTCGGATCGATTCTCGCACAGGCGCGGCGGCGCTTTCGAAGCCCGCCAGCTTCAGGCAGCGCACCCGGGTGCCCGGGCGCGGCGCGTCTTTTCCCGCAAGACGCCGCTTTCAGCACAGGCATTTGCCACGCCCTGCCTCAACCGCGCGGATGGTGCCTGGCATGCAGCCGTTTCAAGCCTTCCCTGGCCACCAGGGTATAGATCTGCGTGGTGCTCAGCGAGCTGTGCCCGAGCAGGAGCTGCAACGCGCGCAGGTCGGCCCCGTGGTTGAGCAGATGCGTGGCGAAGGAATGCCGAAGCACGTGCGGGGACAGCCGCGCAGGCGCGATGCCGGCGACCAGCGCATAGCGCTTGACCAGGGTCCAGAACATCTGCCGGCTCATGCCCTCGCCGCGCCGGCTCAGGAACAGCGCGGCCGGCTGACGCCCGCCGGCCAGCACCGGCCGGGCGCGATCGAGATAGGCGCCCAGCCATTCCAGCGCGACCTCGCCGACCGGCACCAGCCGGTCCTTGCCGCCCTTGCCGGTGATCCGCAGCACGCCCTGGCGCATGTTGCAGGCCGCCAGCGGCAGTTCGACCAGCTCGGATACGCGCAGGCCGCAGGCGTACATCAGCTCCAGCATCGCGCGATCGCGCAGGCCCAGCGGGGTGGCCGTGTCCGGCGCGGCGAGCAGCCGCTCGACCTCTCTCTCGGCCAGCGCCTTGGGCAGCGTACGCGGCAACCGCGGCCGCTCGATCAGCCGGGTGGGGTCCGCCTGTCCCGGCTGGCGGCGGGTACGCCACCCGTAATAGCGGCGGAACGCCGACTGCCGCCGCGCCAGCGTGCGTATCGCGCCGCCGCATGCGGCGTGAAAGGCCGAGAGCTGCTCGCGTTCGGCATCGCGCAGGCTGCCGCCGCGCGCGGCGAGCCAGCGTGCCAGGAGCTCAAGATCGCGCCGGTAGGCCTCCAGCGTGGCGGAGGACAGGCCGTCCTCGGCCCATACCGCATCGAGGAAGGCGTCGATGCTGTCCGCGTCGGCCTGGGCGATACTGTCGGCATGAGGTCTGTCTTTTTTCCGCATGCCGGCGATGCTGGCGACAAGCCACGCCCGTGCGCAAGCCGTCGATGATCGTCGCCGCCCCCTGTCCGCTGTGGCGCCGCCTGCTCGCCCTCGTCTACGACCTGCTCGTGGTGGTGGCGATCGTGATGGTGGTCGGCCTGGTCTGCCAGCTGGCCACCGCTGGCCGCTTGATCGATACCACCCACGGTGCCGTGCGCGTGGCCGGGTGGTACCGACCGCTGCAGGCCGTGGTGGTCGGCGGCTATTTCCTCGCCTCCTGGTGCCGGGGCGGACAGACCCTAGGCATGCGCGCGTGGCGCCTGCGCCTGGTCAGCGCCGCGGGCGCCCCGCCAAGCCTGCGCCAGGCCCTCGTGCGACTGGCCCTTGCCGCGCTGCCGCTGGCCTTGCTGGCGCTCGTCCCGTACCTGGGCATGCGCATCGGTTTCGGCGCCATGCTCGCCGCCTGGGCGCTCGAGCTGATGCCGGCACGCTTGGACCCCGAGCGCCGTGCGCTGCATGATCGCCTCGCCGGAACCGTGCTGATCCGCCTGCACTGAACGCACATTTTGCGGCAATGCAGCACATCACCCGGGGAGGGTCTATGATGGCATCCACCGTTTCACCGACGTCGTGACCTTCATGCTCTATCAGATCCACGAATGGCAGCGTTCCTTCATGGGTCCGCTCAGCCACTTTGCCCAGGCCAGTGCGCGCATGCTCGGCGAACCCGGCAGCGTGTTCGCGCAATGGCCCGGGTCGCAACGCCTGGCCGCCGGCTATGAGCTGCTCTACCGGCTCGGCAAGGCCTACGAAAAGCCCGAATTCGGCATCCATCAGATCGACAAGCAGGGCCAGACCGTGGCCATCGTCGAGCGGGTGGCGATGGCGTTGCCGTTCTGCCAGCTGAAGCGCTTCAAGCGCTTCAGCGACGACCCGGCCACCATCGAGCAGATGAAGAACGAGCCGGTGGTGCTGGTCGTCGCGCCGCTGTCCGGCCACCACGCCACCCTGCTGCGCGACACCGTGCGCACGCTGCTGCGCGACCACAAGGTCTACATCACCGACTGGGTCGACGCGCGCATGGTGCCGGTGGAAGCCGGGCCGTTCCACCTCGACGACTACGTCGACTACATCCAGCGCTTCATCCGCCATCTCGGCGCCGAACGCCTGCACGTGGTTTCGGTGTGTCAGCCCACCGTGCCGGTGCTGGCCGCGGTCTCGCTGATGGCCGCGCGCGGCGAAACCACGCCGCGCACACTCACCATGATGGGCGGCCCGATCGATCCACGCCGCAGCCCGACCAGCGTCAACAACCTGGCCACCACCCAGCCGCTGGACTGGTTCCGTCATACGGTGATCGACACCGTCCCGGCCAACTATCCGGGGCGCGGGCGGCAGGTCTATCCCGGCTTTCTGCAGCATGCCGGCTTCGTGGCGATGAACCCCGGCCGCCACTTAAGCTCGCACTGGGATTTCTACCTCAACCTGCTGCGCGGCGACGAGGACGACGCCGAGGCGCACCGCAAGTTCTACGACGAATACAACGCCGTGCTCGACATGCCGGCCGAGTATTACCTGGACACCATCCGCATCGTGTTCCAGCAGTTCCTGCTGCCCCGCGGCCTGTGGGACGTCGCCGGCGAACGGGTCAACCCGGCCGCGATCAAGGACAGCGCGCTGCTCACCGTCGAAGGTGAGCTCGACGATATCTCGGGACCGGGCCAGACCGAAGCCGCGCACGATCTGTGCAGCGGCATCCCCGCCGAACGCCGGCGCAACCAGGTAGTGGAAGGCGCCGGCCACTACGGCATCTTCAGCGGCCGCCGCTGGCGCGAATCGGTCTATCCGCAGGTGCGGGATTTCATCAAGGCCTACGACCAGACCGCGTGAGCGCGCACCAGGTGCAAGGCGCCGCGTTTGGCGACAAACGGCTGCATTGAAGCCCGGGCGTATGGGGTGCGTTCGGGTCCTGGCCTATCCCTGGAACGCGAACCTGGTGGGTCGTGAGAGATTCGAACTCTCGACCAACGGATTAAAAGTCCGCTGCTCTACCGGCTGAGCTAACGACCCATGGGGAAGCCGGCAATTGTAGGGCTGCCGCGCAGGGGCGACAAGCCAAAACGCGTCAGCGATAGCGCGTGGGATCGGCCAGTCCCGCCTCGCGGAAGCCCTGGGCGCGCAGCCGGCAGGCATCGCAGTGGCCGCAGGCGCGGCCTTGCGCGTCGGCCTGATAGCAACTGACGGTGGCGGCGAAATCCACGCCCAGGCGCGTGCCTTCGCGCGCGATGTCGGCCTTGCTCATGCGCATCAACGGCGCATGGATGCGGATGTGCGTGCCTTCCACACCGGCCTTGGTGGCGAGGTTGGCGAGCCGCTCGAAGGCCTCGATGAAGGCCGGCCGGCAGTCGGGATAGCCGGAGTAATCCACCGCGTTGACCCCGCAGAAGATGTCCGCGGCGCCGAGGACCTCGGCCCAGCCGAGCGCAATGGACAGCATGATGGTGTTGCGCGCCGGCACATAGGTGACGGGAATGCCCTGCGCGGCGCCGTCCAGCGGCACCTCGATGTCGGCGGTGAGCGCCGAGCCGCCGATGCTGCGCAGGTCCACGCGCACGGTCTTGTGCTCGACCGCGCCGAGCAGACTGGCCACCCGCTCGGCGGCGGCGAGTTCCGCGTCGTGGCGCTGGCCGTAATCGACGCTGAGCGCATGCGCGGCATAGCCCTGTTCGCGCGCGATGGCGAGGACGACGGCCGAGTCCATGCCGCCGGAGACGAGCACCACGGCCTTGCGTTGGAGGTTGTCGGTCATGCCAGGTTCCATGCGGGTTGGTCAACGATCGGGAAAGGCGCCGGCGCGGCACGCCGACGGTGTGTTTTTTTGCATTCGGCGAGCGCGATGACCGTCACCGCCGATGCGCGTCGGCGCGCGATCGCATGCGTCACTTGCCGCGTGCGTCGTTCCACAGCAGCTTGTGCAATTGCAGCTGGAAGCGCACCGGCAACCGGTCGGCGAGAATCCATTCGGCCAGCGCGCGCGGCTCCACCGCGCCATGCACCGGCGAGAACAGCACCATGCAGCGGCGGTCGAGCGCATGCGCGGCAACGGCATCGCGCGCCCACTCGTAATCGTCGCGGCTGGCGATGACGATCTTGACCTGATCGTGCGGACGCAGGTGTGCGAGATTGCTCCACAGGTTGCGATCCGATTCGCTGGATCCGGGCGCCTTGAGGTCGAGCACCTTGCGCACGCGCGGGTCGACCCGCGACACGTCGAGCGCGCCGGAGGTTTCCAGCGACACCTCATGGCCGGCATCGCACAGCCGCGCGAGCAAGGCCAGGCAACGCTTCTGCGCCAGGGGCTCACCGCCGGTGACGCAGACATGGCGCGCGCCGTAACCGGCCACTTGCGCGAGCACATCGTCGATGGCGAGCCATTGCCCGCCGTGGAAGGCGTATTCGGTGTCGCACCAGGTGCAGCGCAGCGGGCAGCCGGTCAGGCGCACGAACACGGTCGGCCAGCCGATCGCATCGGCCTCGCCCTGGATCGAGTGGAAGATCTCGCTGATGCGCAGGAGACCTCGACGCGCCCGGTCCGACGCCGCTGGGCGGGCCGGAGATGCCGCTTCGACCTGCATGGCAATCAACCGGCCGGCGCGTTGAGCCTGCGCAGACGCTCCTGCGCCAGGCCCGCGGCCTTGGAGCCGGGATATTTGCTGATGACCGACTGCAGGGTCGCCTTGCCGGCATCCGTCTGCTTGAGTTCGAGCTGGCAGTAGCCGAGCTTGAGCAGCGCGTCCGGGGCCTTCTCGCTCTGCGGAAACTGCGTCAGCAGCCGCTGGAAGGCCTCGCGCGCCACCGGATAATTCATGGTGACGTAATAGGATTCACCGAGCCAATACCAGGCATTGGGCGCCAGCGCACTGCTCGGATGCTGCTGGATGAAGTCACGGAAGCCGCGGGATGCGGTCACGTAGTCACCCGCGCGCAGAGCCTTGAAAGCCGCGTCGTAGGCGGCCTGCTCGTCGGCGCTGATCGTCGGCGCAGGCGCCGCACTGGCGGCATTCGTACCCGCCGCTGCGGCCTTGGCCGGCTGCGGTACAGTGGCTGCGGAAGCCGGCGCGCTCGCCGTCGAGGCCGCTGCTGCGGTGCCGGGCGCCGCGTCATGCAACGCGGCCGGGGTCGACGAGGCGTTGGCTGCCGTGGCACCGGCGCCACCCTCGAGGCGCGTCAGCCGTGCATCCAGATCCACGTACTGCGCCTTGTTCTTGTCCTTCAGCTCCTGCAATTGATGCTGGAGCTCCTCGATCTGTCCCTGGGCCTGCTGCAGCTGACTCTGCAGTGCCACCAACTGGTTGACCAGCGCGGTGCCCTGATTCTGGTTCTGCGCCTGTTGCTCGAGCCGGCTGACCCGCTCGGCCAGGCTGAGCCGGGTGGTCTCCTGCGCCCGTGCCGGGCTGGCGACGAAACAAAGCATGGCGAGCGCGACTGCGCTCGCCATGCCACCAACGGCCCTGCGACGGAAGGCCGGCCGCCGCATCACTTGGCGGTGTAGACGATGTCGACGCGACGGTTCTTGCTCCAGCAATCCTCGTTGTGCTCACGGCACACCGGCTTCTCCTTGCCGTAGCTGATCACGCTGATCTGGCTGGCGGAAGCGCCGTTGGCCTGCAGGGCGCTGGAGACCGAGTTGGCACGGCGCTCGCCGAGGCCGAGGTTGTACTCGCGGGTGCCGCGCTCGTCGGCGTTGCCTTCCAGGCGGACCTGGGCCATCGGCCGATCACGCAGATACTTGGCGTGGCACGCCATGATCTGCTGGAACTCGGGCTTGACCTCGTCCTTGTCGAAGTCGAAATAGACGGCGCGCTGACGCAGGCAGGCATCGCGGTCCAGATCTTCGGGCGTGTAGCGACCGCTCTCGGGCGCCGCCTCGGTCACCGGAGCGGCCGGCTGAGGCGCCGGCGGCGCCGGCTTGACTTCCTGCTTCTTGGAGCAGGCGGCGGCACCCACGCAGAGCAGGGCGACCAAGGCAATACGGGTAGTCTTGTTCATGGTGACGTTCCTTTCGACGGTTGTTCCGAAGTTGTTCTGATTTTACGGCTTTGGGACAGTAGAAATGCCGGTGGTCCGGCTTGTTTTTCATCCAACACCTGCTCCATCGGCATGCCGGAATGGGCATTCCGATGCCCGGACGGGCGCGCCGGCAGCCCGGCACGCCCGTCCGATCGTTCCCCGGGCCGGCCGGAGAAACATGCCGGCCCGGAAATCTCATCGCTGTCGATAGGGCCCCCAGGCCGGTTCACGCACATCGCCATCGGCGAGCATCAGACGCTGGCGTACCATGCCGTCGGCCGAGACGGCATACAGCACTCCTCGCGGCCCTTCGGTGGCGGCATAAAGCAGCATGCTGGCGTTCGGCGCGAACTTGGGCGACTCGTCGATGGGACCCGGCGAAAGAAAGCGCACCTGCCCATCGAGACCAAGGTCCATGACCGCAATACGATACACGTTCCCGTTGCCCTGCACCATCGCCAGCTGCTTGCCGTCGAAGCTCACGTCGGCATCGTAGTTGCTTTGGCCCTGAAAGGTGATACGCGTGGGCGTGCCGCCGGTGGCCGGCATCTGATAGATCTGCGGACGACCGGAACGGTCGGAAGTGAAATAGATGCTTTGCCCGTCCGGTGCCCACACCGGCTCGGTATCGATGGCGAGGTTGTTGGTCAGGCGGGTCTCGCGGCGGCTGGCCAGATCCAGCACGAAGATCTCCGGATTGCCGACGTAGGACAACGCGATGGCAAGCTTGCTGCCGTCGGGCGACCAGGCCGGAGCGCCATTGATGCCGCGCGGGTGCGAGGCGACCAACTGGCGGGCACCGGTGGTGATGTCCTGGATGTAGATCTGCGAGTTGCCGCTTTCGAACGAGACGTAGGCGATCTTGCTGCCGTCGGGCGACCAGCGCGGCGTCAGCAGCGATTCGCGCGACCTGGCCACCACTTGCGGGTTGTAGCCGTCCGAATCGGCCACGATCAACGAATAGGTGGCGCGATTGCCCAGCCCCACCGCCGTGATGTAGGCGATGCGGGTCCAGAAGGCGCCGCGCACGCCGGTGATCTTCTGATAGACCGCATCGGCGATCTGGTGCGCCACGCCACGCAGGTCGCCCACGGGCACCGGCGGCATGGCCTGGTGCAGCAGGCTCTGCTGGCGGTTGACGTCCCACAGCTCGTATTCGACCTGGACCATGCCGCTGCCGGCATCATCGATGTGCCCGACGACGATGTAGTCCTGCTTGAGCAGCCGCCAGGTGGGGAACTTGATGTCCGCGCCGCGCGAGGGCGTCTCGACGATCTCGCTCCGGGCCAGCGCACGGAACTTGCCGCAGCGGTTGAAGTCGTTGCGCATGACGTCGGCCACGTCGGTGGGCAGCGGCGCGCCGCTCTGCGCGAACGGCACCACCACGATCGGCGTGGCGGTCTTGAGGCCGCCGGTGATCTCGACATTGAGCGCCTGGGCCGGTGCTCTCTCGAACGAGAGCAGACCGTACAGCAGCAGGAGGGCACTAAGGAATCCGAATCGTCGCATCGGCAGGCTCATCGCGGAATGAAAATGAAATCGATCTTGCGCCGGAACACGCTCTCGAAACCCTTGTAGGGCAAGGGTTGCGCACGCAGCACCGCATTCTCCACCGAACGTCGCCCGATTTCGTCATACGGACAGGCCGGATCGACCTCGACGTTCAGCACGTCGCCGCCGGGAAGCTGGGTGATGTGCACCACGCACGGAACATTCGGCATGTTATCGGGACGTAACCAATTCTGCGTGACCGCGTTCTGAATGGCGGCCATGTACTGGCCGAGCAGACCGCTGTCGGCCCCGTTGGTGCCGGTCTGGCGCTGCGCGGCGGGCGGCAGGTCGGGCAGACCGTCGTCCTTGGCGTTTTCAAGGTCGCGCAACTGCTGCTCGGCCTGCTTGGCCTTGCTGTCCAGATGCTTGACCTGGTGGGAAAGCCGGTCCATCTGCGCGAAGAGCTCCTCGACCTTGCGCTGTTCCTCCTCCTTGCGTTTGGCCGCCTGGGCGTCCAGTTCGGCCTGGCGCTGGCGCTGACGTTCTTCCTGCTCGCGCACGGCATCGGCGGCCTTTTCCAGGCCCTGGGCGACCACCTTTTCCTGGTCCTTGACGTCCGGATGCTCGGGCGGCGGCGGCAGCGTCTTCACCTTGGGCACTTCGAGGGCTGGCTTGGGCGGCGGCACGCTGGGCGGCGGCGGGACGGTATCGGGCTGCGGACGAGTCTTCACCGCCTTGGGCGGCGGCGCCCCGGTCGGGCCCACCAGAGTGGCCTCGATGACGGCGCCGGGCAGTTCCAGCGGCTTGCTGCAGGTGATCGGATTGAGCCCGGCGGGCAGATGCAGCGCCGCAAAGAGCTGCTCGTAGAACGAGCACGGGACCGTCGCCAGCGCGAGGAAGCCGATGATGCCGAGGTGCAAAAGGGCCGCCAGGAAGACCGCCCACGCCGTGGCCCTACTTTCGCGATACATGGTCCGGGCTCGTGCCCTGCGGCTGGCTCATCAGGCCGACCTTGGCCACGCCCGCCTGCTGCAGCTCGGCCAGCACGCGGTAGACACCGTCGTACTTGACGTCGCGATCGCCGGCGACCAGCACGTTCACTTCCGGATTGGCCTTGACGAAGGCGCCGACCTTCGCCTTCAGCGTGTCGATGTCGACCGTTTCCTTGCGGCCGCCGTCGACGGTGAGCCCCAGGCTGCCGTCCGCGGCGACCGAGACGATGACCGGATTCTTCTGGTCCTTGAGCGCCTTGGCCTGCGCCTGCGGCAGGTTGACGTCGACGTTGGCGTTCATCATCGGCGCGGTGACCATGAAGATGATGAGCAGCACCAGCATGACGTCGATGTAGGGAACGACGTTGATTTCCGACTTGAGTTTGAGGCGCTTGTGGCGCGCGGCGTTGCGCATGGCGTGGTTTTCCGCTTCAGCGCCCGTCGTCGGCCTGGATCTGCCGCTGCAGCACCGAGGAGAACTCCTCCTGGAACACCTCGTAGCGCGAGGCGATGCGCTCGACCTTGGTGGCATAGCGGTTGTACGCCCACACGGCCGGGATCGCCGCGAACAGGCCCATCGCCGTGGCGATCAGCGCCTCGGAGATGTGCGGGGCGACCACGCCGATGGTGACGTTCTTGAGCTCGCCCAGCCCCTGGAAGGCGCCCATGATGCCCCACACGGTGCCGAACAGGCCGACGTAGGGACTGATCGAACCCACGTTGGCGAGAAATTCGAGATTGCGCTCGAGCAGTCCGATCTCGCGGGTACCGGCCACGCGCATGGCGCGCTCGGTGCTCTCCATCACCAGCCGGGTGTCGTTGGAACGGCGCTGGCGCTGGCGGGCGAATTCGCGGAAACCCGCCTCGAAGATGGTCTCCATGCCCGTGCTGGCGCCGGCGCCGGCGTGGCTCACCTCGCGGAACAGTCCGGCCAGATCGCCGCCGGACCAGAAACGCTCCTCGAAGGCCTCGGCGTTTTCCATCGCCGCCTTCATCTGCGCATGCTTGCGGATGATGATGACCCAGGACAGGAACGAGAACACCAGCAGCAACAGCATGACCAGCTGCACCGGCAGGCTGGCATCGGCGATCAGTTTGAAGATGTTGAGTCCAGCGTTCATGGCCGGGGAATGCTCCACCGCTTATCAGCTTGACATGATGACATCGAGACCACCGGGAAGGGCCTCGTCTGGAATCTTCACCGGCTGCATGCGCGCAAGGTCCACGCAGGCCGCACGAACCTCGGCGCGGAGGAGTTCCGCACCGTCGTCGCGCCGGATCGATTGGGCGAGAAGGATACTGGCTGCGCGCCGTTCCTTGAGCGCCACCGTCACCTGGAGTTCATCATCCAGCAGGGCGGGCTTGCGGAAATCCAGCGTCATCGCGCGGACCACGAAGCCGATACCCAGGCGCTCGCGCAGCTTCGACTGGACGACGCCGCCGGCGCGCAGCCATTCGCTGCGGGCGCGCTCCAGGAAGCGCACGTAGCTGGCGTGATAGACCACGCCGCCGGCATCGGTGTCCTCCCAGTACACGCGCACCGGCCAGGAGAACGGAACGGGTGGGGTTGTCGACACGCGTTGACTCCTTGGCAAATGGCACGGGACGCTCGCCGGCGCTGAAAGCCGGCCAAGACCTCAGGCACTCGCGGCGCCGCTAGCCGCCACCCTCGAACAGGTCCGGCAATGCCTGCCTTGGCGGCGGCACGCGACCCAGGTGCCGCCAGGCGCGGGGCGCCGCCATGCGGCCGCGCGCGGTGCGGATCAGGAAGCCCTGCTGGATCAGGTACGGCTCGACCACGTCTTCCAGCGTGCCGCGGTCCTCGCTGAGCGCGGCGGCGAGCGACTCCACGCCGACCGGGCCGCCGTCGAAGGTCTCGACGATGGTGGCGAGCAGGCGCCGATCGAGTTCGTCGAAACCCTCGGCGTCGACCTTGAGCATGTCCATCGCCGCGCGGGCGGCGGCGAGGTCGATGCGCCCATCGGCGCGCACCTCGGCGTAGTCGCGCACGCGACGCAGCAGACGATTGGCGATGCGCGGGGTGCCGCGCGAGCGCCGCGCGATCTCCTCGGCGCCCTCGGCCGCGCAGGCGATGCCGAGAATGCGCGCCGAGCGGCGCACGATCGCGGCCAGTTCCTCGACGCTGTAGAACTCCAGCCGCTGCACGATGCCGAAGCGATCGCGTAGCGGCGCGGTGAGCAGGCCGGCGCGGGTGGTCGCACCGATCAGCGTGAACGGTGGCAGGTCCAGCTTGATCGAGCGCGCGGCCGGCCCTTCGCCGATCATGATGTCGATCTGGAAATCCTCCATCGCCGGATAGAGCACCTCCTCGACCAGCGGCGACAGGCGGTGGATCTCGTCGACGAACAGCACGTCGTGCGGCTCGAGATTGGTGAGCAGCGCGGCCAGGTCACCGGCGCGCTCGAGCACCGGGCCCGAGGTGGCGCGCAGGTTCACGCCGAGCTCGTTGGCGATCACCTGGCTCAGCGTGGTCTTGCCCAGCCCCGGCGGGCCGAAGATCAGCACGTGATCGAGTGCGCCGCCGCGTCGCTTCGCCGCCTCGATGTAGATCGCCAGCTGTTCGCGCACCGCGGCCTGACCCAAGTACTCGGCCAGGCGCCGCGGGCGGATGCTCGCCTCCAGCGCCTCGTCCTCGAGCTGGGCCTGCGGGGTGATGATGCGCGCCTCGGTCATGGTTTCATTATGGCAGAGCCTAAGGGCGTGGCCTTTAAAAAAACGCCGGCGGGCCCAAGCATGGGAGCCACCCGGCATGCGGGACGTGCTCCCGGCCGGTGACCGACATCGCGAGGGATCCCATGAACAAGCAGCAGCAACAGTTCTCGGTCTGGTACGTACCGCTCGCCCTGATGTTGCTCCTGTTCGCGCAGGATCTGCTGCTGCGACCACACATGCTCACGCTGAGCTACGACCAGTTCCTCAACGCGGTCCGCGGCGGCGCGATCACCGAGGTGGTGCTGGATGACCAGGCCTTGACTGGCAGCGCCCGTGCCGATGCCCTGGCCAAGGTGTTGCCCGGCGACCGCGCCGAGGCTCTGCGCCGGCTCGGCAACGCCGAGGTGCCTTTCTCGGTGGTGCGGGTCAACGACCCCGACCTGGTGCCGCGGCTGGAAAAGGCCGGCGTGCGCTTTGCCGGGCGTTACCAGAACCGCTGGCTGCCGCTGATTCTGTCCTGGCTGTTGCCCGCGCTCGTGTTCTTCGCCATCTGGAGCTACGTGATCAAGCGCATGGGCGCCGGCGGCGGCATGATGGCCATCGGCAAGAGCAAGGCGCGCATCTACGTCGAGACCGACACCAAGGTCACCTTCGCCGACGTCGCCGGCGCCGACGAGGCCAAGCAGGAACTGCAGGAGGTGGTCGAGTTCCTCAAGGATCCCAAGCGCTACGGCCGGCTCGGCGCACACGTGCCCAAGGGCGTGCTGCTGGTCGGGCCGCCGGGCACCGGCAAGACCCTGCTCGCCCGCGCCGTGGCCGGTGAGGCCGGGGTGCCGTTCTTCTCCATTTCCGGTTCGGAGTTCGTCGAGCTCTTCGTGGGCGTGGGCGCCGCGCGTGTGCGCGACCTGTTCCAGCAGGCGCGGGCCAAGGCCCCGGCGATCATCTTCATCGACGAGCTCGATGCGCTCGGCAAGGCACGCGGCGCCATTCCCGGCGCCGGCCACGACGAGAAGGAGCAGACCCTCAACCAGCTGCTGGTGGAAATGGACGGCTTCGACCCGAGCGAGGGCCTGGTGCTGCTCGGCGCGACCAACCGCCCGGAGATCCTCGATCCGGCCCTGCTGCGCGCCGGCCGCTTCGACCGCCGGGTGCTGGTCGACCGCCCGGACAAGCGCGGCCGGGTGGACATCCTCAAGGTGCATCTCAAGAAGGTGCGCACCGCGCCGGACGTCGATCCGGAGGCGATCGCGGCGCTCACGCCCGGCTTCACCGGCGCGGATCTGGCCAACCTGGTCAACGAGGCGGCGCTCCTGGCCACCCGCCGCAATGCCGATGCGGTCGCCATGGCCGATTTCACCGCCGCGGTGGAGCGTCTGGTCGCCGGACTGGAGAAGAAGAGCCGCGTGCTCAATGCCCGCGAGCGCGAGGTGGTCGCCCACCACGAGATGGGTCATGCGCTGGTGGCGATGGTGCTGCCCGACGTCGACCCGGTGCACAAGGTTTCGATCATCCCGCGCGGCATCGGCGCGCTCGGCTACACCATGCAGCGGCCGACCGAGGACCGTTTCCTGCTCACCCGCCACGAGCTCGAAAACCGCATGGCGGTGATGCTGGGCGGGCGCGCCGCCGAGCATCTGGTCTACGGCGAGCTGTCCACCGGCGCCGCCGACGACCTGGCCCGCGCCACCGACCTGGCTCGTAGCATGGTCACCCGCTACGGCATGGACCCGCAGCTCGGCCACGTGGTGTTCGAGGAGCAGCGCCCGCTGTTCCTGGATACCCCGGGGGCGGTGCGGCCGCGCGATTACAGCGAGAACACCGCCGCCCACATCGACCGGGCCGTGCACGACCTGGTCCAGTCGGCCTTCGACCGCGCGGTGGGCATCCTCGCCGAGCGCCGCGATCGCCTGCTGGCCGGCGCGCAACGCCTGCTCGCGCAGGAGACTCTGAGCGGCGAGGAACTGCGCAAGCTGCTGGAGGCTCCCGCACCGGCCGCGCCCTCCACTGCCCAGGAGGCTGCAAGCCCCTGAGGCACCGCCGGTGGGACGCGGCGGCCTCAGGGCGTCCTAAGATGGCCGGGTTCATCCCGCCTGAAAGGAACACCCATGTCGTCCCAGTGGAAATTCGAGACCCGTTCGGTGCATGCCGGCTACAGCCCGGATCCGACCACCAAGTCGGTGGCGGTGCCGATTTATCAGACCGTGGCCTATGCCTTCGACAGCGCACAGCACGGCGCCGACCTGTTCGATCTCAAGGTGCCGGGCAACATCTACACGCGCATCACCAACCCGACCAACGACGTGCTGGAAAAGCGCGTGGCGGCGCTGGAAGGCGGCATCGGCGCGTTGGCGGTGGCCTCCGGCCAGACGGCGATCCTCTACGCCATCCAGACCATCGCCGAGGTGGGCGACAACATCGTCAGCAGCACGGCGCTCTACGGCGGCACCTACAACCTGTTCGCGCACACGCTGCCGCAGCAGGGCATCACCACGCGTTTTGCCGACCATCGCGATCCGCAATCGTTCGACCGGCTGATCGACGCGCGCACCAAGGCCGTATACGTGGAAACCATCGGCAACCCGGCCGGCAACGTCACCGACATCGCCCGCATCGCGGCCATCGCACACGCGCACGGCGTGCCGCTGATCGTCGACAACACCGTAGCCACCCCGTACCTGGTGCGCCCGTTCGAGCACGGCGCCGACATCGTGGTGCATTCGCTCACCAAGTACATGGGCGGACACGGCACCACGCTGGGCGGCGCCATCGTCGATGGCGGACGCTTCCCCTGGGCCGAACACAAGGACCGCTTCCGGCGTCTCAACGAACCCGACGTCAGCTACCACGGCGTGTGCTACACCGAGGCCATGGGTGCGGCCGCCTACATCGCCCGCGCCCGGGTGGTGCCCTTGCGCAACACCGGCGGCGCGCTCTCGCCGTTCAACGCGTGGCAGATCCTGCAGGGCATCGAAACCCTGGCGCTGCGCATGGACCGCATCTGCGACAACACCCGGAAAGTGGCCGAATTCCTGCAGCGCCACGCCAAGGTCGCCTGGGTCAGCTATGCCGGCCTGCCCGACCACGAGGATCACGCGCTGGCGCAGCGCTACATGGGCGGGCGGGCCTCCGGTCTGCTGACGTTCGGCGTCAAATCGGCCGCCGGCGAGGACGCGCGTGCCGCCGGCGCGCGTTTCCTGGATGCGCTGCAACTGTTCACGCGACTGGTCAACATCGGCGATGCCAAGTCGCTGGCCACCCATCCGGCCAGCACCACGCACCGCCAGCTATCGCCCGAGGAGCTGGCCAAGACCGGCGTCAGGGAAGAAACCGTGCGCCTGTGCGTGGGCATCGAGCACATCGACGACCTGCTGGCGGACCTGGAGCAGGCGCTGGCCAAGGTGTGAGGCGGTCGGCACGCGGCGCCCTTTCGATCATCCACACCAAGCGAAAAACATGGAGATGATGGGCGCAGCGGCGCGGCGCGCGCCTTTGCCCTTCGCCAAGGACCGCGCCGCGCTTCGGTCACCGCCCCTCGTCGGCACCGCAAGGCGTTCGCACGCGCGGGAGCGGTGATCGAGCCGCCGCCCGCGGTTAAACTCGCCGGTCCGCCGCGAGGTCCCTGCCTTGAACGATCCCAGCCCCGCCGCACCGCTCGACGCCCACACGCCCTTGATGCGGCAATACCTGGCCGCCAAGGCGCAGCATCCGGACATGCTGCTGTTCTTTCGCATGGGCGATTTCTACGAGCTCTTCTACGACGATGCGCGCAAGGCGGCGCGGCTGCTCGACATCACCCTGACCCAGCGCGGACAATCGGCCGGCGCACCGATCCCGATGGCCGGCGTGCCCTATCACGCAGCGGAGAATTACCTCGCCCGGCTGGTGCGGCTCGGCGAATCGGTGGCGATCTGCGAGCAGATCGGCGATCCCGGCGGCAAGGGCCCGATGGAACGCAAGGTGGTGCGCATCGTCACCCCGGGCACGGTGACCGACGAGGCGCTTCTGGAAGAGCGCCGCGACAACCTGCTGCTGGCGATCGCCGCCGGCGCGCGCGGCGGTTACGGGCTGGCGTGGATCGATCTTGCCGGTGGGCGTTTCCTGCTCAACGAGGTGGGTGACGCCGAGGCGCTGGCCGCCGAGCTGGCGCGTCTGCAGCCGGCCGAGACCCTGGTCGATGAAAGCGTGGCCTGGCCGAAACTCATCGCCGCCCTGCCCGGCCTGCGCAAGCGCCCGCCGTGGCATTTCGACGAAGCCAGCGCGCGACGCGAGCTGATGCGTTTCTTCGGTACCGGCACGCTGCAGGGCTTCGGCGTCGACGGCATGCCGCTCGCCATCGCCGCCGCCGGCTGCCTGCTCGGCTACGTGGAAGAAACCCAGAAGAGCGCGCTGCCGCACCTGACCGGCATGGCCGCCGAGCCGATCGGCGAAACCGTGCTGCTGGATGCCGCCACGCGCCGCCATCTGGAACTGGACCACCACCCGGGCGGACGCGGCGCCCACACCCTGCTCGGGGTGCTGGACACGACGGTGACGCCGATGGGCGCGCGCGCCTTGCGGCGCTGGCTCAACCGGCCCTTGCGCGATCGCGCGACGCTGCGTGCCCGGCAGCAGGCGATCGGCATGCTGCTCGAAGCGGGCCGGCATCGCACGCTGCGCGAATGCCTGCGCGGCATCGGCGACCTGGAACGCATCCTGGCCCGCGTGGCGTTGCGCTCGGCGCGACCGCGCGATCTTTCGACGCTGCGCGATGGCCTGTGCGCCGCGCCGGGTCTGGTCGAGGCGATCTTCCCTGCGCAGGCCGGGGAGACGGATCATGCCCTCCTCTCGCCCCAGCAGAGTCCACGACTCGCGGCGCTGATGGCGCAGCTGTCCGGACACCAGCCAACCGTCGAGCTGCTGACCCGCGCGGTGGTGCCGCAGCCGCCGGCGCTGCTGCGCGATGGCGGCGTGATCACGCCCGGTTTCGACGCCGAGCTCGACGAGCTGCGCCAGCTCGCCGAGCATGCCGATACATTCCTGCTGGCGCTGGAGGAACGCGAGAAAGCCGCCACCGGCATCGCCACGCTCAAGGTCGGCTACAACCGCATCCACGGCTACTACATCGAACTGGGCCGCGCGCAGGCCGACAAGGCGCCGGCGCATTACACGCGACGGCAGACCACCAAGAACACCGAGCGCTACGTCACCGCCGAGCTCAAGGCCTTCGAGGACAAGGTGCTCTCGGCGCGGGAACGCGCGCTGATGCGCGAGCGGATGCTGTACGAGGGCCTGCTCGACGCGATCGCGGAAAACCTCCAGGCCCTCAAGGCGACCGCCGCCGCGCTGGCCGAGCTCGACGTATTGGCCGCATTGGCCGAACGCGCCGACACGCTCGACTGGCGGGCGCCGGAACTCACCGACGAACCCGGCATCGTCATCGAGCGCGGGCGGCACCCGGTGGTCGAACAGGTGCGCGAGGAACCTTTCGAGCCCAACGATCTCGTGCTCGACGAACGCCGTCGCATGCTCGTCATCACCGGCCCGAACATGGGCGGCAAGAGCACCTACATGCGCCAGAACGCGCTGATCGTGCTGCTGGCCCACATCGGCAGCTACGTGCCGGCGGCGCGCGCCGTGATCGGCCCGATCGACCGCATCTTCACCCGCATCGGCGCCGGCGACGACCTCGCCCGCGGCCAGTCCACCTTCATGGTGGAAATGAGCGAGACCGCCAGCATCCTGCACAACGCCACGGCCCACAGCCTGGTGCTGATGGACGAGGTCGGCCGCGGCACGTCGACCTACGACGGGCTTGCCCTGGCCCGCGCGACGGCGGTGCACCTGGCCACCGTCAACCGCGCCTATACGCTGTTCGCCACGCACTATTTCGAACTCACCGCGCTGGCCGACGAATACCCCGGCATCGCCAACGTGCACCTGGACGCCGCCGAGTACGGCGAACAGCTCGTGTTCCTGCATGCGGTGAAGGAAGGACCGGCCAATCGCAGTTTCGGCCTGCAGGTGGCGGCACTGGCCGGCCTGCCCAGGAGCGTGCTGGCCGAGGCCAAGCGCACGCTGGCCGAGCTCGAGCGCAGCTCCACGCGCCGCACACGCCCGACGCGACCGGTGGACGAAACCCCGCAACTCAACCTGTTCACCACCGAAGCCACGGCACTGGAACGGGCGCTGGACGCGCTCGATCCGGATGCGCTGGCCCCGCGCGAGGCGCTCGCCGCGCTTTACCGGCTGAAAGCCCTGCGTGGGGCTGGTGGGGGCGACGCATAGCCGTGGGCTATGGCCTCCATCCAAACAAACGACTTCTGCGCCGGCGACTCGGCGCCGGGGCCTTTTTGGATGGCTTTACGGCCGGATGGCCGCGATGCGCTCGCGCCAGGCGCGCGTGCGCGCCTGCAGGCCGGCGAGATCGAAGTCCACGAGCTCTCGCCCGGCGAGCCGACGCCTGCCGGCGATCCACACGTCGCTGACCTGCTGACGCCCGGTCGCATAAGCCAGCTGCGAGGCGAGGTGATAGAGCGGCTGGGTTTCCAGATCGGACAGCCGCACGGCGGCGAGATCGGCCTCTTTGCCGGGCGCGATCGAGCCGATGCGCTCTTCCAGCCCCAGCGCGCGCGCGCCGCCGAGCGTGGCCGCACGCAGCGCGCAAGCCGCGTCGAACGCCGCCGCGTCCTGCGCCACCGCCTTGGCCAGCAGCGCCGCGGTGCGCAGCTCGCCGAACATGTCCAGATCGTTGTTGGAGGCACAGCCGTCGGTGCCGATGGCGAGGTTGACGCCGGCGCGGCGCAGCTTTTCCGCCGGACAAAAGCCGGAGGCGAGCTTGAGGTTGGATTCCGGGCAATGCACCACCGACACGCCAGCCTCGGCGCAGGCGGCGATCTCGCCGTCGGTGAGCTGGGTCATGTGCACCGCGATCAGGCGGTCATTGATGAGCCCGAGCTTCTGCAGGCGCTGGAACGGACGCAGGCCGGACTGCCGTTTCTCTTGCCCGACCTCGTGCGCGGTCTCGTGCAAGTGCAGGTGCACCGGAATATCGAGCTGGTCGGCCAGCAGGCGGATGCGCTCGAAGCTCTCGTCCGCGACGGTGTAGGGCGCATGCGGCGCGAAGGCGGTGGACACCAGTGGATCGCCGAGGAAGGCATCGTGCACCTCGCCGGCGCGCTCGAAATACTCATCGCGGCTCTTGGCCCAGGGCGTCGGGAACTCGATCACCGGCAGTCCAACCACGGCGCGGAAGCCGAGCTTGCGGTAGGTGGCGCCGATGGCATCGGGGAAGAAGTAGTTTTCGTTGGCGCAGGTGGTGCCGCCGCGGATCATCTCCGCCACGGCGAGCTCCACGCCGTCGCGCACGAATTCGGGCCCGAGCACCTTGGCTTCCACCGGCCAGATGTGCTGCTCGAGCCACACCATCAGCGGCAGGTCGTCGGCCAGCCCGCGCAGCAGGGTCATCGGGTTGTGCGTGTGGGCATTGACCAGGCCGGGGATCAACGCGTGCTCGGCCAGTGTCACACACTCGCGCGGCGCGTAGGCGGCACGCGCCTCGGCGATCGGCAGCAGCGCCACGATGTGCTCGCCCTGCACCACCACCGCGTGGTCTTCCAGCACGACGCCGTGCGGCTCGACCGGCACGACCCAGCGCGCCTCGATCAACAGGTCGATCGGTTGCGGAATGCTCAAGGTCATCATGCGCTCGCTTGCGAAGTGGGTGATGTGACGAGGGGCGGTGCCTTGGCTACCGCCCCTCGTTCGACTTGTCGCGCCATCCGGTTGCGGTGGCGATGTGCGGCGGCCCTCGGTGCGTGCGCCGCACCGGCCGGTGCCGCCGCGTCACTTGCCGACGCGGCCGACGTATTCGCCGGAGCGGGTGTCGACCTTGATGACCTCGTCCTGGCCGACGAACAGCGGCACGCGCACCACGGCGCCGGTTTCCAGGACGGCCGGCTTGCCGCCGCCGCCGGAGGTGTCGCCGCGCACGCCAGGGTCGGTCTCGACGATCTTCAATTCCACGAAGTTCGGCGGCTGCACCGCGATGATCTCGCCGTTGAACAGCGTGACCACGCATTCCTCCTCGCCCTTGAGCCACTTGGCCGCGTCACCCACGCCGGCCTTGGTGGCCTGATGCTGTTCGAAGGTCTGCGGCTGCATGAAATGCCAGAACTCGCCATCGGAATACAGGAACTGCATGTCGGTGTCGGTGACGTCGGCGACTTCGAAACTGTCGCTGGACTTCATCGTCTGCTCGGTGGTGCGGCCGGTCTTCAGGTTGCGGATGAAGATGCGGGTGAACGCCTGGCCCTTGCCCGGCTTGATGAAGTCGGCGTCGGTGATGACCCACGGGTCGCCGTTGTGCAGGATCTTCATGCCCTTCTTGACGTCGTTGAGACCGACAGTGGCCATGCGTGTGCTCCGAGAAAGAAACCGTGCGGGACGGCTAGAATGGGTAGATGACGCGGGGCCCGCCCGCGGCGTTTCAAGTCGCTCATGATAACCGCAAGCCCTTCCGGGCGCCTATCGCAAGCCGAAGACTGGCGAGAACACTGGCGCCGCGCGATCACCGACCCAGGCGAACTGCTCGCGCACCTGGGCCTCACCGAACTGGCCGCACGCATCCCTGCAGACGGGGCCGGTTTCAGGCTGCGCGTGCCGCGCGGTTTCGCCGCGCGGATGCGGCCGGGCGATGCGCGCGATCCGCTGCTTCTGCAGGTCTTGCCGCAGCTGGCCGAGCTTGAGGCCGTGCCGGGTTTCGTCACCGACCCGGTGGGCGACCTCGCCGCGCGCGAAGCGCCGGGCCTGCTGCACAAGTACCAGGGTCGCGCACTGCTGATCGCCAGCGGCAGTTGCGCCGTCCATTGCCGCTATTGTTTCCGCCGGCATTTCCCCTATGGCGAGGAAACCGCCGCGGCCGGGCAATGGCGGCAGGCGCTCGCGCATGTCGCCGCCGACGCATCGATCCGCGAGCTCATTCTCTCCGGTGGCGATCCGCTCGCGCTGGCCACGCCCAAGCTCGAGGAACTCACCCGCGGCCTGGCCGACATCGCGCACGTGAAGCGGCTGCGCATCCACACCCGGCTGCCGGTGGTCCTGCCCGAACGCATCGACCAGGCCCTGCTCGCCTGGCTGGCCTCCTTGCCGCTCGAAAAGGTGCTGGTGCTGCACGCCAACCACGCCAACGAGTTCGATGCCGCGGTGGACCGTGCCTGCGCGCGGCTGCGCGAGGCCGGCGTGCTGCTGCTCAACCAGTCGGTGCTGCTGCGCGGCATCAACGACGACGCGGATGCACTCGCCGCCCTGTCCGAGCGGCTCATCGCCGCCGGCGTGCTGCCCTATTACCTGCACCAGCTCGATCCGGTGCAGGGCGCGGCCCACTTCGCCGTCGACGATGCCCGCGCCCGCGGCCTGGTCGAATCCCTGCGCGCGCGGCTGCCGGGCTATCTGGTACCGCGCCTGGTACGCGAAGTGGCGGGAGATCCCGCTAAACGGCCGCTATGACTTTTGATGCCGGCGTCTTTCGCCGGCCTTGGGCGCTGGCGGGAGGCCGCGGAATCGGCTAAAACCCTTGACCTCGAGCGCCCAGCCCCGGCGGCCCATGAACAATGACGCGGTCATCAAGATCCTCTTCCTGGACAAATCGCTCGAAGAGGCCGAGCAGGTCATCAGTCTGCTGCGCAATGCGGGCATCGCCGTACGGCCGTCCAGGGCCGGCGAACTCGCGCAAGTGCGGCCGGAACTGGAGGCACACGATCCGGATCTGGTGCTCTTCGACCCGCAATCGGGCATCGCCCTGCGTGAGCTGATGGGCGAGCTCGACGCCCACGGACGCGATCTCGCCCTGGTGGCGCTGGTCGACCGGCTGGACAATCAGATCGTCGCCGAGCTTTCCGGCGGCGGCGTGCGCGGCATGGCACTGCGCACCCACCCGCAACAATTGATCGCGGTCCTGCTGCGCGAGTTCGAATCCCTGCGCACGCGGCGCCAGGTACGCCTGCTGGAGGCCGCCTTGCGCGAGAGCGAGCGCCGCTGCGACGCGCTGCTGGATTCCTCGACCGACCCGATCGCCTACGTGCACGACGGCATGCACGTGCGCGCCAACCGCGCCTACCTGGAAACCTTCGGCTTCGAGACCCTGGACGACCTGCTCGGCCTGCCGGTGCTGGACCTGATCGGCACCGCCGACACCGATGCCTTCAAGCAGCTGCTGCGCGCGCACGCGCGCGGCGAAAAAGCCGACACCACTCTCACCCTCAGCGCGCGGCGCGCCGATGCCAGCACCTTCCAGGCCACCGCCGAGTTTTCCCATGCGACCTTCGAAGGCGAGCCCTGCCTGCAGATCGTGTTCCGGCGTCAGCAGGTGGACCCCGCGCTGCTGGAACAGCTGCAGCGCGACCCGGTGACCGGCCTCTACAACCGCGGCCGCCTCCTGGAATGCATCGACGAAGCGGTCACCCATGCCGCCAAGGGCACGCGCGGCCAGGCGTTGCTGCTCATCGAACCCGACCATTGGCAGGACATCGTCGCCAACATCGGCCTCGGCCAGGCCGATGAACTCCTGGCCGCGTTCGCCGAGCGGGTCCGCCGGCATCTCGAACCGGACGACGCCGCCGGCATGCTCGCCGAACACACCCTGGGCGTAGTGCTCGCCCCGCGCAGCGACGAGGCCGTGCATGCCTGGATCGACACCCTGCAGCAGACCGTGGCCAGCGGCATTTTCGATCTCGGCACGCACTCGATCACTGTCACCGCCAGCATCGGCGGCAGTCTGCTCGGCGAGCGCAATGCCAATGCGGAACTCCTGCTGGGCCAGGCCAGCCAGGCCCTGCGCAGCGCGCAGACCCAGGGTCTGGGACGCGTCGAGCTGCACGATCCGGCCGCCCGCGAAAAGGCCGAGGAGGAACGCGAGCGCGCCTGGCTGGAGCTGATCCGCGAGGCACTGGCCAGGAACGGCTTCATCCTCTACCAGCAGCCGGTGATCAGCCTGCAGGATGCCGAGGGCGAGTTCGCCGAGATCCTGTTGCGCATGCAGGGGCCACAAGGCGAGGTGTTGCCCGGCTTCTTCCTGCCGATCGCCGAGAAACACGGGCTGACCGTGGCCATCGACCGCTGGGTGATCGACCGTGCCCTCGACGCACTCAAGGCGCGCGAGATGCAGGGCGTCAAGACCACCTTCTTCGTCAAGCTGGCCGCCGCCACCCTGCAGGACGAAGCCACCCTGCCGTGGCTGGCCGAGCGCATGGCGCGCGCACGCCTGCGCCATGGACGGCTGGTCCTGGAAACCACCGAGAGCAAGGTGATGACCCTGCTGCGCCCCGCGCAGGCGTTCATCGCGGCCTGGAAGGGTATGGGCGGAGGCTTCGCGCTGGAGCAGTTCGGTTCGGGGCTGAATTCGTTTCAGCTGCTGCGCCACGTGGACGCGGACTATCTCAAGATCGACCGCAGCTACATGGCCCAGCTGCCGCGCCACCCGGAGCATCAGCAGAAGATCACCGAGATCTGCCAGCAGGCGCGCGAACTCGGCAAACTCACCATCGCCGAATGGGTGGAAGACGCCGCCAGCACCTCGCTGCTGTTCGCCTGCGGCGTCGATTTCGTGCAGGGCAATTTCCTGCAGGAACCGCAGCGGCTCGACTAGCCCCGCCAAGCCGCACGCGCCACCGCGAGCGCGGCCGCGCGCGGTGGTTCATTCGCCCATCTGTTTCTGCAGGTGCTCGCGGCGTTCCTGCGCATCCAGCGACAGCGTGGCGATCGGCCGGGCCTCCAGCCGCTCGATGCCGATTTCCTCGTCGGTTTCCTCGCAGTAGCCGTAGCGGCCTTCCTCGATCCGGCGCAGCGCCTTGTCGATCTTGGAAATCAATTTGCGGTAGCGGTCGCGCGTGCGCAGTTCAAGGGAGTTTTCGGTTTCGCGGGTGGCGCGCTCGGCCTCGTCGCCGACGTCGCGGACTTCGTCGCGCAGGTTTTCCATGGTCTGGCGCGACTCCTCGACCAACTGCTCGCGCCATTCGCGCAGCTTGTTGCGGAAATAGGCCAGCTGCCGCGGGTTCATGTATTCCTCGTCCGGCGAGGGACGGTAACCGGGCGGCAGTTCGATGTTGACATGCGCAGGCAGCGCATAGCGCCCATCCTCGCGGGTGACGCCGTTGTCGAGCTGGGTATGGTTTGACTGCTTCTTCATCGGGGACTGCGGGGCAGGCTGTTTGGGAGGGGCGGCGTGTGCGATGGCGGCGGAAGACGTCACCGCACGGTTTGCAGGTTCGGTGGCAGAGCCGGGTGCCGGCACGGGGCCGGCCGAGGGCCGGGGCTTGGCCGGCGTCTTGCCTGTCGCGGCTTTGGCCACAGGCGCGGCGGGCGGCGCCTGCCGACTCGGTGCCGACGCGGGCTTGCTCCGCGTCGGCGCGGACTGTTTGGTCACGGGCTTGGCCGGCTTGGCGACCTTGGCCGTGACCTTGGCCTTGTCCGCCACGGGCGACGACCGCTTGGTCACTGACTTCGCGGCCGGCTTGACGGCCTTGCGCCCGGCCGGACGCTGGGCCGTCTTGGCGGCCAGCTTTTTGGCGGCCGGCTTGCGTGCCGGCGTCGCCGCGGCGCGACGGGCACCGGCGGGTGCAGCCTTGGCGCGCCCGGCTGTGGTCTTCGTGACCTTAGAGGCAGTGGTCTTGGCCTTGCGCGTCTTGCTGGCAGCCGAGCTGGGCGTGGATTTCGCCATTTCCCTCACCATTTACGTTGGCCGTGGCGGCCGGCTGTTATAGCCCATGCCCCTCGGGGCGGCAACTTAAAAAAACTTTTCTGGGATACTGGACTTCCTGCCTCTTCAGCTCTCGACGACGCCGTGACACGCTGGCTCATCGGTTTGCTCGACCTCTACAAACGCTGGCTGAGCCCCCTGCTCGGCGCGCGCTGCCGTTTTCATCCCAGTTGCTCGGACTACATGCGCACGGCCATCGCCCGCTTCGGCACCTGGCGTGGCGTGCTGCTCGGCCTGTGGCGCCTGGTGCGCTGCCAGCCGCTGTGCACGGGCGGTGTCGATCCGGTGCCCGAACGCTTCCACTTTCCACGCTGCCGTCCCGACGGAGAAACGCATGTCCACTGACTGGCTGATCAGGCACGCCGAACTGGTCAACGAGGGGCGCCGTTTCCACGCCGACCTGCGCGTGCGCAAGGGACGCATCGACGCGATCGGTGACGGCCTCGCCGCGCGTCCGGGGGAAACGGTGCTCGACGCGAGCGGCCTGCTGCTGCTGCCCGGCATGATCGACGACCAGGTGCACTTCCGCGAGCCCGGCCTCACGCACAAGGCCGACATCTGGCATGAGTCGCGCGCCTGCGCGGCGGGCGGCATCACCAGCTTCATGGAGATGCCCAACACGCGTCCGCCCGCGCTCGACAGCACGGCGCTGGAGGCCAAGTACGCGCGCGCCGCGGAAGTCTCCGCGGTGAACTACGCCTTCTATCTCGGCGCCAGCAACGACAACCTCGCGGCGATCCGCGCGCTCGACCCGAAGGCCGCGCCGGGCATCAAGGTGTTCATGGGCGCTTCCACCGGCAACATGCTGGTGGACGATCCTGCCGTGCTGGACGGCATCTTCCGCGAGGCGCCGGTGCCGATCATCACCCACTGCGAGGACACGCCGATGATCGAGGCCAACCTCGCCGCGGCACATGCCAAGTACGGCGAGAACATCCCGGCGCGCGAACATCCGCTGATCCGCTCGCGCGAGGCCTGCCTGAAGTCGACGCGGCTGGCGATCGCACTGGCGAAAAAGCACGGCAGCCGCCTGCACGTGCTGCACATTTCCACCGCCGACGAGCTGGCGCTGTTCGATCCCGGCCCGGTCAAGGGCAAGCGGATCACCGCCGAGACCTGCGTGCACTTCCTGCATTTCTGCGACGCCGATTACGAGCGGCTGGGTTTCCTGATCAAGTGCAACCCGGCGATCAAGACCGCCGCCGACCGTGCGGCGATCACCCGCGCGCTGGCCGAAGGCCGCATCGACGTGCTCGCCACCGACCATGCGCCGCACCTGCTGGAAGAAAAGGCGCAGCAATACGATCAGGCGCCCTCCGGCCTGCCGCTGGTGCAGTTCGCTCTGCAGGCGGCCTTGCAGCGCGTCACCGAGGGCCGGCTCACGCTCGAGCGCGTGGTGGAGGCGGTGTGCCACGCCCCGGCGACGCTGTTCGACGTGCGCGATCGCGGCTTCCTGCGCGAAGGCTATGCCGCCGACCTGGTGCTGGTGGACCCGCGCAAGCCGCACACGGTGACGCGCGACGAAGTGCTGTCCAAGTGCGGCTGGTCGCCGTTCGAAGGCGAGACCTTCAGCCATTCCATCGTCGCCACCTTCGTCAACGGCCGGCGGGTATGGGACGGCGCCCGCATCGACGACACCGTGCGCGGCGAGCGGCTCGCGTTCGCGCGCTAAAGTCAATAGCGGCCTGGCCGGGCTGCGCGGGTGAAGTCAGGGGCGGCCGATGCCGTGGCTTCCCTGGCCCGGCAAGGCGCCAGGCACGAAGCTGCCCCCATCGATGCGCTGGCCAGGGTAGATGCCGATCACAGCATCGAACGCGGCGGCGCACGCAGCCGATGCTCGCATCGCCATGTGGCGCCGCCCTGACCTCACGCCTCGTCCGGCGCCGACATCCCCTTGCTGGCATAGGCCACCGCATCGTGCGCATGCAGGCTTTCCTGGTGTTCCAGACGCAAGCGGAAGTCGACGATGGCGGCATCCGATTCCAGGGCCTGCTGCAGGCGCCGGGCGGCATCCTCACAGAACATCAGGTTGGCACCGTTGGCTCGGGCGAAGGCCTGCTCGTCCTCGCGTTTGACGGCGGTCTGCACCGGGGTGCCGAGTGCCTGCTCCGCGCGGTCGATGAGCGCGACGAGAGCTAGCCGGGCACCCTCGGCAAAGCGCACCTGGATGCGCGCCACGCTGCGCTGCGCATGCGGCGTGGCGACGATGCCGTTCTCGCCGCCGAGCCAGGCCAGCACTGCCTCGCGTTGCAAGGGCCGACCCGGCGGAAAATCGCGCGCGAACTGCTCCTGGATCAACTGCCGCGCAAGCGCCGCCGAGGCGGGACAGGTGGAGGCATAGAGCACTTCGGTGCCGAGTTCCAGACGGAAGCCCTCGCCATCCAGGTGCGCGTCCAGCCAGACCGGGTAGGCGCGCCAGCCGCTGTGGCCGCTGCGCAAAGCAGGACGGCGGAGCAGGTAATCGAAGCGGAGACGGATGCGGGCGCGATCGGCCAAGTCCTGCTGCGAGGCCAGGCAGGCGCGCAGCAAGTCCTCGAGCATGGGCGCGTCCAGCGTGCGCGTGCTCAGGCACTCATCGACCAGCAGATAAAGCCGCGACATGTGGATGCCGCGCCTGTCCGGCCGCAACAGGTTGACGAACACGCCGACTTCAGCCGGCGCGCGCTGCACGCCGTCGCCGCCGTCGAATGCGACCGGCGCCGCGATGCCGTCCATGCCAACCCAATCGAGCACACCGGCATGATGCGGCTGCCCGTGGAGGGCGATGTCGGGCATGGAGCGGGCGGGGTTTTCGTGACTGTGCATCGAGGACTTCCACGCACACGGCATGCCGTGCAGGACCGGTTATTTTGGCCCACGCTGGGCCACGGCGACAGACCGCGGGAAAAACCCCATCAGCCCGCTGCGGCGTGCCAGCCGCGCGCCGCGCGCCAGGCCGCAAACGGCAGACCGGGATCGGTGCGCCCGTCGCCCCGCTGCAGGACCGCCAGCGGCCGCTCGGCGCGACGCGCCCGTCGCAGCAAGCGGGCATCCCCGCGCGCGGCCAGGGCGCGGAAAACGCTGAGTGGCCCCGGCAGTCGCAGGGCGTCTTGCCAGGCCTGCGCCAGATCGTCGAGCTGCGCGCGCACGGCCGCGGTGCGCTCGGCGGAGTCCTCGCGCAAGCGGCCACGGTCGAGGCCGAAGCGGGCCAGCCGCGTCATCGGCAAGGCCAGGCGTTCGCGCTCGGCATCGTCCTCCAAGCGGCGCAGCGCAAAGAGCAGATGACCGAGCGCGGCCAGCCGCGCCGCACGCGCCGCCGGAACGGACGGCCCGTACCACCAGGCCGTCTCCAGGACCGCGAGCGCGCCGTGCAGCTTCAAGCTGGCGTCGAGCTGGGTCGCGAAGTCGGAGGCGGTGCCTGCTTCGAGCCCGGCCAGCGCGGCCTGCACCGGCGCCAGCCACAGCGCCATCGGCAGCGCGCTGGCGCGGGCTTCGGCAAACAGCACGCGGCTCAAGGGGTGATGCGGCCGGCCGTGGGCCGCCTCGTCGAGTTCCTGCGCCCACCAGTGCAGCTTGCCCGCCGCCACGTGCGGCTCGCGGATGCCGTAGGCGGCGCCGAGCCATTCATGCTCCAGCGCTGCCAGGGCGAGGTGCCCGGGATACACGGACGGATCGACGAACGCCAGCGCCACGCGCTGCTGCGGCTGCGCGGCCAGCCAGGGTTCGACATGGCTCCACCAGGCCTCGCGGGTGACGGCCGGCGCGCTCATGCGGCGCGATGAAGACCGAGCAGCGCGGCCAGATCCTGCGGGCGCTCGACCAGGCAGTCGGCGCCCCACGCCATGGGATCGCCGCCGTTGAGATACCCCCAGCCCACTGCCACGGTGTAGAGCCCGGCGGCCTTGCCGGCCAGCACGTCGCGGCGGTCATCACCGACGAACACGCCGCGCGACGGCTCGATGCCGGCCTGGCTGCAGGCCAGCCGCACCGGGGCCGGATCGGGCTTCTTGACCGGCAGCGTGTCGCCGCAGACCAGCGCGGCCAGGCGCGGGCGCCAGCCGATGCGCTCGAGCAGCGCGCAGGTCAAGGCGCCGGCCTTGTTGGTGACGATGCCCCAGGGCAGGGCGCGGGTCTCGAGCTGCTGCAGGAGCTCCGGGACGCCGGCGAAGGGGCGCGTGTCGTGCGCGATGCGCTGGCCGTACAGTTCGAGAAAGCGCGGCAGGCGGCGCGCGAGAGCGGCCTCGTCCTCGTCGAACGCGCAACGCAGGACCGCCATGGCGCCGCTCGAGACCACTGGGCGCACGCGTTCCAGCGGCGGCGCGGCGACCCCGGCCTCGTCGGCATAGGCGACCAGCGCGGCATGCAGGTCCGGAGCGCTGTCGAGCAGGGTGCCGTCGAGATCGAACAGCACGCCGTCGATGGCGGTGGGCGGCGACCTCATGCCGGCTTCCTCGCGCCCAGGAGATAGTTGA